>NZ_CAJMZJ010000002.1:0-711069 GCF_905220295.1 Paraburkholderia sp. J76 | reverse complement strand
AAATTCCCATTCGTGCGTCAACTCGCCCAATAAAATAACGCATCAAACTCTGTGTCTGTGAGCCCGAGGTCAATGAGGATCGGTGGAGCGTGACAGCCACGCGGCAATGATTCAGCCGATTGCTCGCCATATATCCGCGTCCTTTCAGAATCGATTGCGCTTGTTGAACCCTGAAGCGCCACGTCTTCTGATTCCAGCCTGATCAGCCATTCATCTCCGTTAGCCCACGGACATTGCGTGAATATCGAATCTCCACATTCCCTGCAGCAAGACGCAAAACAAAAAGCCCGTCACTTTCGTGACGGGCTTTTTCATTTCAACTTCCAAAAGTGCGGCAATAAAACCGCTTAACGCTCCAGGAATGGCCGCAGCTTGTCGGCGCGGCTCGGGTGCATCAGCTTGCGCATCGCCTTGCTCTCGATCTGGCGGATACGCTCACGCGTCACGTCGAACTGCTTGCCCACTTCTTCGAGCGTGTGGTCCGAAGTCGTGTCGATGCCGTAGCGCATGCGCAGCACCTTCGCTTCGCGCGGCGAGAGCGCCTTGAGCGCCTCGTCGATGGCAGCGCGCATGTTCGCGTGGATCGCGGCGTCGGCCGGCGAGGCCGAGCCTGCGTCCTCGATCATGTCGCCGAGCGTCGCGTCGCCGTCGTCACCCACCGGGCTTTCGAGCGAAACCGGTTGCTTGGCGATCTTGAGGATGCCACGCACCTTCTCTTCGGTCATGCCCATGCGCGCGGCGAGGTCCGCCGGATGCGCTTCCATACCCGTTTGCTGCAGGATTTCGCGCGAGATGCGGTTGAGCTTGTTGATCGTTTCGATCATGTGCACCGGCACGCGGATCGTACGCGCCTGGTCGGCGAGCGCACGCGTCACGGCCTGACGCACCCACCATGTGGCGTACGTCGAGAATTTCCAGCCACGGCGATATTCGAACTTGTCCACCGCCTTCATCAGGCCGATGTTGCCTTCCTGGATCAGGTCGAGGAACTGCATGCCACGGTTCACGTACTTCTTCGCGATCGAGATCACGAGACGCAGGTTCGCCTTGACCATCTCGCCCTTCGCCTGACGCATCTTCGATTCGGCGACGGTCATGCGGCGATTGATCGCCTTGATCTGCTGCAGCGACAGCGATGCGCCCGCTTCGATCTCGGCGAGCTTGCGCTGCTCCGCCTGAATAGCCGGCAGGCTACGCTCGAGAGCGGGGCCATACTTGTTCGATGCGGCCGCGGCGCGCACGCCCCATTCCAGATCGGTTTCGTGGCCCGGGAACTGCTCGACGAAGCCTTCGCGCGGCATGCCGCAGCGATCGACGACGATGGTCAGCACATTGCGCTCGATCGCGCGAATCTGCGCGACCTGCTCGTGCAGCAGCGAGCACAGGCGGTCGATGGTGCGGGCCGTGAAGCGGATCGGCGCGAGTTCCGTCTGGATGTCGGCGCAAATCTTCATTTCCGCAGCCGACGCACGCGCATTCGCGTCCGACGTGCAGGCCATCTGCTCGAACAGCGTGCGAACGCGCGCGAAGATCGCGAGGCTGTCCGCCTTCAACTGCGCGAGCAGGGCTTCGTTTGCCTTGCTGTTGTCAGCGTCCGCGTCGTCTTCGTCGTCGCTCGAATCGTCCGATTCTTCTTCGTCCGAAGCTTGTGCGTCCACTTCTTCGCCGCTGTCGGCGTCGGCCATGGCCGGTTCCTGCGCGGCTTCATCGCTGCCGATGCCATCGACCAGTTCGTCGATGCGCATTTCTTCAGCGGCGATGCGGTCGGCGTCGGCGAGGATGGTCGCGACGATCGACGGGCATGCCGCGATCGCCTGGATCATTTCCTGGAGGCCGTCTTCGATGCGCTTGGCCACTTCGATTTCGCCGGCGCGCGTGAGCAGCTCGCTCGAACCCATTTCGCGCATGTACATGCGAACGGGGTCCGTGGTGCGGCCGAATTCGGAATCGACGGTCGAGAGCGCGACTTCGACTTCTTCGTCGGCTTCGTCGTCGGCCTGCTGGTCGGCGCGGGAATCTTCGTTCAGGAGCAGCGTGTCGGCGTCGGGCGCCTGCTCGTACACCTGCACGCCCATGTCGTTGAACGTGGCGACGATCGTTTCCAGCGCGGCCGTCTGCGCGAAGTTGTCGGGCAGATGGTCGTTGATGTCCGCGTGCGTCAGATAGCCGCGTTCACGGCCGAGCTTGATGAGCGCCCGCATTTGATGCTGGCGCTTTTCGAGTTGCGAGCCTGCGTCCATGGGCGTCGTATCGCCGGATTTGTCTTTCGACGAACGGCGTGCGGGGCGGGCAGACGAGGGCAGCGCGTCGTCCCGGTCATGGCTTGTCAATACATTCTCCTCGAAGGGATAGCCCGACAAGGGCAAAAATGGGTCACGCGCCAGCGGCGTGGCGTCCTGGCGATGACGAAATTGCAGGGGAGTGGGCGGGGGCGCATGCCGGTCCCGCCAAGCGAGCGCCAAAGTCTGGAAAGACGTGGCAGCCTGGATTTTCGTGCAATGCAGAAAGACCGCGTATGGTAGTGCGTTACTGCATGCGAGGCAACCCGAATCGTCGTGTTTGCGGCACATTGTCCGCCTTCAGGGTCGTACCGCTTGCGGTGCTCTACCTTACATACTTCCTACATAAGTGTGTTAGACCATTTTTCAAACGAATAGTTCACGTATTTCCCACTCGGCGGGCGCATTTGCAGCGTCATTCCGTCCTGGAGTTCATATGGGGCTTCAAGTACGTGCGGACAAGGGGGGCGCGACGCGCGCAGCACATCAGGGCGGGAATTCGTCGTACTGGGGCAGTAAATCGGCGATTTCGAACCACGGCGCCTTCGAGCGCACAAAAATATGGCCGGCAGGGCGGATGTCCGGCGTATCGGTGAGCGTGCCGAGTGTCACGTGCACATAGGCCCCTTCACGAACAACTGAATAGAGCAGCGAGCCGCAGCGGCCGCAATGGACGTCAAGGGCGGCCTGCGGATCGCCGTAGACGAGCGTCTGCGCCTCGCCCTCGGTAAGCCGCAGCGCCCCGCTTTCGATGCCCGCAAACGGCTTGAACGCGGACCCCGTGGCGCGGCGGCACTGCGAGCAGTGGCAATTGAATGCGTAGCGGAACGTATTGGCCACCGCATAGCGCACCGCGCCGCAGAGGCACTGGCCGCGCAGCGTGGCGGGAGCGTCTGTAAAGGTAGGGGCAGCGTCGGCGGACATAACGGGCGGTGTTCTCGTGGCAAGTTGTCAAACATTGCGAACGGTCGGCTGCCGTTTCCGTGCCCACATCATACGTTTGAGTCATCCGCCGCGCAGGAAAACGCCAAGGTCACCACATATGGGGATTTATCTTCCAACGATCGCCTCTGCGCCTTGCGGAGCGCCCTCATAGCCCCGAAATACCGGGCGAATTTCCCATACCCGGTTACCTTTTGCGGCCCTTCGCTAACCGCACTGTTCCTACGCGGGCCGCTCCCTCAGTTCCTTCAAACCCTTGATGACGACGAGTAGCGCGCGGCCGTGCTCCTCCGAGCCGTCCCACGCCTCGACGATCGCGTTACGCAGCAATTCGTTGTACGCGAGCGCGTGCCGGCTGGACGGCGGCGCCTTCACGCCATAGAAACTGCATAGCTTGGTGAATGACGCACTCCGGCGCACCCGCCGGCCATTCGACGTGCGAAGACGCGAAACCGTAGGCTGACTGACCCCGGAGAGCCGCGCAATTTCGCTGGCCGAGCGTGAATCGTCCGATAACCGCCGCAACAGTTCCTGCACCGGAAAATAGGTATCTGGGGCTTCCATGTCATGCATTATACCTATACAGTAACGGTTATTGAATTGCTTGCCGAAATCGGCGGGCGGCTGCATTCCGAGGAAGTCGATGGCACTGAAACACCTACCGCCCACGTTTTGCTGGTCCCGTATCGGGCCGGAGGCTGGCGTTGATCTCCCCACGCTGATCCTGCGCAAGGAGTGGGAGCGGCGGCAGGGCAGTGGGCGCTTTCTGTGGGGTATCGGCCAGTCGCTCGGCAACAGCGCGCAGGTCGCCGCGCTGCGCACGGGCTCGCTCCTCGCCCTGTTCTCGCCCGCGGCGAGCCGCCCTCGCGTCGCGCAAGCCAGGCGCGGCCAGCGCCCTCGCGTAGTCGTCTGGAATGCGTGGGTCGACGCGAGCGGCCAGGTGCGCCAACTGCCGCAGCACGTGTTCGTCACGAGCAGCGCCACGCTGCCTTCGGGCGCGCCGCGCGAGCATTACTACGCGCTCGTGTGCGTCTCGCCTGCCGAACTCAGCGTCGGAAGCTCGCTGCGAGTGTTCCCGGAGAAGCTGCGCAGCGTGAGCACGGCAAAGCCGCCAAGTCCCTCGCAGGGCACGGTCGTGGTGGATCGCGTGGAGCGCGCCGTCGATACAGCGGGCAAGAGCCACCCACTTGTGTTCACCGCCGAGCTGGAGGCGCCGTACTTCGTGCGGCTTACGCAGCCCACGCTCGTCAAGGCGCGCGATCTGTCGGCAATACACGAGGCGTCGCGCATGGGCGACTTCGACACCTACGCGGCACTTACCAAACGTGTGCGCAGCGAGGCCTGCGCGCAGCAGGCGCGCGGCGTCACGCGCGATCTTTTCGACCTGCCTCCGGCCGACCACACGGCATCTTCACGGCTTGGTGGCGCAAGAACTCGCCACGTTTCCCGTGCGGGAGACTGGACACAGCTCACGATGGAACTTTTCCATGGCGATTCCCATTCGTTCACAAGAGGCCGAGGCCGCGCAACGCTTTTTTGAGGCGAGCCGCAACGTCGAGCGCGCATTTCGCGCCCTGCGTGCCGAGGTCCACGACGACCTTCCCGTGCAGATTGCCTATGGCGCCGCGCAATTGCGGCTCGACCACGCGTTGGACGAACTGGCGCGCGCCGAGGCGTTGTTCGATTCGGTTATCGAAGTCCGGGCGCATCAGACCAGAGGGCGTAAGGAGCACTGAGGGAGCACCGAGGAGCCACGGCACGCAGCCAGTTTCGAGACGCGGTGATAATCGACCGTTACGCGTCTACACGCATCGCCATCTTCGGACGTTTGCTGTCCAAACCCATGGCAGGCGTTCACTATCATGTCGATCCCCCCGGCTTCCCACTCCGCCGCGCCGCGCGCGCAAGCCACGCAAGCTACCCTGTCCGCCGCCGAGTCCGCGTGGCAGCGCGGCGAAACCACTACCGCGCGCGCCCTTTGCGAGCGCCTGATCGCAGCGAACCCCCGCGACGCCGATGCGCTGAACCTGGCCGGTTTGATCGAAAACGGGCGCGATCCGCTTGCGGCGCGTGCGCTCATTGTTCGTGCGCTCGCCGAGCGGGAGGACCCGGTCTTTCTCGTGAACCTCGCCATGACTTGCCAGTGCGCGGCCGACCGGGACATCGCGATCCGCGCGCTCCATCGCGCGATCGATCTGCGGCCTGACTTCCCCGTCGCGCTGAACAACCTGGGCCATCTCTACGGCGAAGCGGGCAATTGCGCCGAGGCCTCGCGCCATTTCGAGCGCGCGCTCTCGCTCACGCCTGCTCATGCGGCCATCCATTTCAACTACGGCACCATGCTGTACAAGTCGGGCGAGTTCGCGCGAGCGGAAGCGGTGCTGCGGCGCACGCTGGAACTCGCGCCGAATCACGTGAGCGCCTGGAACAATCTCGCGCAGGTAATGCTCGCCACGAACCGCAACACCCAGGCGCTGGGCGTGCTCGAACACGCGCGCACGCTTGCGCCCGACTCCGTGGACGTGCTCACGAACCTCGGTTGCGTGCTGCTGGACGCGGGCCGTGCCGACGAAGCGCAAGCCGCGCTCGCGCGCGCGCTCGAACGCGATCCGGGCAGGGTGTCCGCGTGGAACAACCTCGGCAACCTGATGATGCAGCACGGCCGCATTGACGAGGCGCGCGCCGCCTTCACGCGCGCCATCGAACTGAAGCCGGATTTCGCCGCGGCGCACCTCAACCTCGGCAACATATGCAGCAAGTCCGGCAGCATCGATGCGGCCATTGCCTGCTATCGACGCGCCATGGCCTGCGATCCCGCGCACACGGGCGCGAACAGCAATTTGTTGTGGTCGCTGATGTTCGCGATGGACGACGGCCACGCGGTGCGCGCCGAAGCCGAGCAGTTTTCGGCGCGGCACGAAGCGACGTTGCTCGCCGCAAGCGCGGGGGCGCACCATGCGAACACGCCTGAACCCGCGCGTCGGTTGCGGGTGGGCTATGTCTCGCCGGACTTTCGCAACCACTGCCAGTCGCTTTTCACGACGCCGATGTTGCGCCATCACGATCACGAGGCGCTGGAAATTTTCTGCTACTCGCTGAGCCCGCAAACCGACGAGGTGACCGCGCGGCTACGCGGTTTCGCCGATGTCTGGCGCGATGTACGCGAATTCGACGACGCGCGCCTCGCCCAGCAGATTCGCGACGATCGCATCGACGTGCTCGTGGATCTCACGATGCACATGGACGGCGCGCGGCGTCTGCTGTTCGCGCGGCGCCCCGCGCCGGTGCAGGTGGCGTGGCTCGCGTACCCCGGCACGACGGGCAGCCCGTCGATCGGCTGGCGTCTCACCGACCCATGGCTCGATCCGATGGGCGAGCCGCACATCGACGACCAATATACCGAGCGCTCGCTGCGCCTGCCCGATGCGTTCTGGTGCTACGACTCGCTTGCAACGGGCCTGGATGTGAACGCGTTGCCGGCGCTCACGGCGGGGTACATTACGTTCGGATGCCTGAACAATCCCTGCAAGCTCACCGACGCCACGCTGTCCCTCTGGTCCGGCGTGTTCGCCGCGCTGCCCAATTCGCGGCTTCTCGCGATGGCGCCGCCCGGCAGCGCGCGCGAGCGCTTGAACGCGCGGTTCGCGGCCCACGGCATCGACGCGGCGCGCGTGCGCTTCGTCGGCTTCCAGGAGCGCGCCGACTATCTGCGCACCTATCAGCAGATCGACATCGCGCTCGACACGTTCCCGGCCAACGGCCACACCACGAGTCTCGACGCCTTCTGGATGGGCGTGCCGGTGCCCACGCGCTACGGGCGTTCGGCGGTGAGCCGCGCGGGGCTCTGCCTCGCGGCCAATCTGGGTCTGCCGGAACTGGCGGCGTCGAGCGACGCGGAGTATGTGGCCGCCGTGACGGCCCTGGCGCGCGACCTGCCGCGCCTCGCCGCGCTGCGCGCGGGCCTGCGCGCGCGCATGGAAGCGTCGCCGCTCATGGACGGCGAGCGGTTCGCGCGAAACATGGAAGCCGCTTACCGGCATATGTGGCAAGCGTGGTGCGCCGACGCAGGCAGCGCCACCGAAGGCGCGCTTTAATCGAATCAGCGCTTTTCCGCGTCCGCCACCGGCAACTCCAGCACGGCCGCCACGAGCGGCCAGCGTTTCGCGGCCCCCTGCCAGGCGTCCTCGGCCTGAACGTCGAGATAGCGGTCGCGGTCCACGCCCTCGACGAGGCGCGCGAGCGCATCGATATCGCTCGGCAGCGCAGGACCGCTGCGCGCGCGCCGGCCGGCCCCCCACAAGCGCATCGCCATTACTTGCCCTCCACCCACACGCCGTCCGGCGTATGGATCACATAGCCGTTCGGCGTCGTCATCGTCACCGTGCCTTCGTTTTCGCCGACCATGCGCGTTTGCGGCAGGTTGTTCGCATACTGCGCGAGCGGCGGCGCACCTGTGGCGAACGGGCTGTGCGCCACGAGATTCGAAAGCAGTTGCGCGAGCGCGAGATAGCTCGTGGGCGTGTCGATCGTCGTCACGCCGCCGGTGTGCTCGCTGCCCGCAGGCAACCCCACCACCTTCACGCCCACCGGCACGTGGATGATGTTCGGCGTGGGAATCTCGCGCATGCCGGCAATCTGGTTCTCTTCGCCGCGTAGCGCCGCGCCGTGCTCGGGCACGAACACGATCACGGCGCGACGGCCCGATTGCGCGACGAGATTGATCACCTTGTCGACGTCGCCGAGCAGATTCTGCAGGCGGATCGGGTAAGACTGCAGGCTCGTGAGATTGTTGTTCGGTGCGGGCAGGCGGTTGCCGTCGTGCATGGAGACGGTGTTGTAGTAGAGCGCGACCGGACCGCCACCCGCCGCAATGCGCTGCTTGTACCAGCGCGCGAGCACGTCGTAGTCGCCGACGAGCGTCGAGCCGTCGAACTCCTTCATCGCTTCCGGCAGGCCGTCGTTGGAGGGAATCGTCACGCCCGGCACGCCTATTTCGTTGATCACCGTGCCGCGGAAATTGTCGAAACGGCCGTTGTGGTTCAGGAGCGCCTGCGGCGTAAAACCCGCCTGCGCAAGCTGTGCGAACAGGTGGCACTCGGGCGGCGCGGGGTCGTAGAGCGCCTTGTGCGGTTCCTGCCCGCAGGTGGCGCGCAGCACGCGTATGGCAGCGGGCCCGCTATAGCTCGCGGCGGAACTGAAGTTCTGGAAGATGTAGTCGAAGCGCGAGAAGAGCGGGTTGTTGCGCATCTTCACGAGGTCCATGTCGTCCCACGAGAGCGAGCAGATGTGCACCACGATGATGTCGAATTGCGCATTTGCGTCGGTCGTGAGCGGCGTGAAATTCACGTGCCGCCCTTCCTCGTTCGCGCGGAACGCTGCGAGCTGCTGGTCGAAGCTGCCCGACTGCTCGTCACGCTTCTTGCCCGTGCCGCTGTCCTCGTCGCCGTTGCTGGCGAGCGAGGCGTTCGCGGTGGCGTTCGCGACGAACGTGCCCACGCCCTGCCAGACCGGCATGACGACGAGCGCGATCAGCACGAGCGTCGTCACGCGCACCCAGCGGTTAATGAGGAAATAGAGCAGCACGGCGATCACCGCGGTCACCACCATCGAAAGCGAAATCACGCGCCGCGTGAGTTCGAGCATGTACGAAGGCGTGAACGTGAAAAGCACGGGAATCTGCGAGATCGCCCGGCCGATGTCAGGCATGCTCGACTCGTGGTACGCAATGGCGATGCCCGCGACCACGGCGATCACATTGCGCGCGATGCGCAGCCAGCGGCGGTGCAGCGGCACGAGCAGCAGAACGACGAAGGCGAAGTTCATCCACCACTCGGGCTTGAGCGTGCCGACCGAGTAGAGGTACAGCTTGGCGAGAAAGTAGAGATTCCAGAGACCCATAGTGTTTCGCGTTCCAGGGTGTTGCGGCTTATGTGGCGGCTGCGGTTTTCAACTGCGGCGGTCAGGGCTGGCCGGCCCGGCGTCGCGTGAAGATGTTTTCCAGCGCGTCGAAGAACGCGTCGATGAGGCGCATGTAGCCCTGCCAGCTCAGTTCAAACAACTGGATGAGGCCATGCAGCGGCGCGTCCGACGGCGGCACGTCCTCCCATTCGAGCCAGGCGTCGGCGCGACCGAACGTGCATTCCACGAGCTTGCGCTCCGTCTCCACCGTCATGTCGCTAAAACGCACGCCGAGGCGACGGTCGGCGAGACGCGCGACCACGGCGGGGAAGTCGTGCTCCAGCACGCCGCGCGAGAGCGTCACGTTGATGCGCTCGCCGGGTTCGAGCTTCGCGACGGCGTCGGCGGGCAGCATGAGGCCCAGGCCGCCCATCGAATAGTTCTCGGTCCGGCACGCGAGCGTGCGGCCGTCGGGCAGCGTGAGCATGGCGGGCACGCGCAGCGGAATGCGGTGCGCCACGCGCACCTGCTTCGCCTCTTTGGCCACGCCGAGCGCGAGCCCGAGAATGGTGAGATTCACGGCGGCCCAGAAGAGGTTCATGAACACCGTGGCGGGCTCGTCGGTTTGCCAGATCGTGAGTCGGCCGATGCCGGCGACCACGGAGAACAGATTGATCGCCAGCAGCACGAGATAGGGCTTCGAGATCGTCCAGTCGAGATATTCGTGCTCGATATGGCCGCCCTTCGACGTCACGTTGAACTTGCCGAGCTTCGGGTTGATGAACGCCATGGTGGTGGGCAGCACGATGTACCACGCGAGCACCGACTCGTACGCCTCGGCCCAGAACGAGTGCCGGTAGCGTCCCTGGATGCGCGAGTTGGCAATCGCGGCAATCACCAGATACGGCAGCACGTAGGCGAGGATCACGGGCGCGGGCGTGTTGATCACGTGCAGTCCGAAATACAGGTACGCGCCCGGCATCACGAGAAAGATGAGGCGCGGGAAGCCGTAGAAGAAGTGCAGCATGGCGTTGCTGTAGCACATGCGCTGGAAGAACGAGAGCCCCTTGCCGACCCACGGATTGTCGATGCGGAAGATCTGCGTCATGCCGCGCGCCCAGCGGATGCGCTGGCCGATGTGGTCGGCGAGGCTGTCGGTGGCGAGGCCCGCCGCCTGCACGGTGCGCAGGTAGGCCGAGGTGTAGCCGTGGCGATGCAGGCGCAGCGAGGTGTGGGCGTCTTCGGTCACGGTCTCGGTCGCGATGCCGCCGATGTGTTCGAGCGCCGCGCGCTTGATGACCGCGCACGAGCCACAGAAGAACGTGGCGTCCCAGAAGTCGTTGCCGTCCTGGATCAGACCGTAGAAGAGGCTGCCTTCGTTGGGCACGCGGTGGAACGTGTCGAAATTGCGCTCGAACGGATCGGGCGAGAAGAAATGGTGCGGCGTCTGCACCATCGCGCATTTTTTATCGGCGATAAAGACACCCACGGTCGTTTGCAGGAAGCTGCGCGTGGGAATGTGATCGCAGTCGAAGATCGCGACGTACTCGCCCTCGGTGAGCGGCAGCGCGTGATTGATGTTGCCGGCCTTCGCGTGCCGGTGCTCGTCGCGGCGCAGATAGCCCACGCCCGCCTCGCGCGCGAACTCCCGGAATTCGTCGCGGTCGCCGTCGTCGAGAATGTAGACGCGCAGCTTGTCGCGCGGCCAGTCGATCGAGCTGGCCGCGAACACCGTGGGCCGCACCACCGAAAGCGCCTCGTTGTAGGTCGGAATATAGATGTCGACGGTCGGCCAGTCGGCGGGATCGTCGGGCAGCGGCTGCGGCTTGCGGCGCAGCGGCCACGCGGTCTGCACGTAGCCGAAGATCAGCACGATCCACGTGTAAAGCTCGGCGGCATAGAGGATGTAGCCGACGATCGCTTCGGCGGGGCTCGAAAGGTGCAGCGTCTGTGTGCTGCGCCACCAGACGTAGCGGCCCGTCATGAGGATCGAGAGCATCACCATGAGCATGGTGGCGAGGCGCCCCGGCAGGCGGCGCGCGATCATCACCACGACGTACACGAGCAGGAACAGCAGCACCTGGCCCGCGAACGGCAGCGGCGTCGTGCACACGGCGACTGCCGCGATGAACGCGAGCCACAGCAGGCACTGGCGCAGGAAGGGCACGCTGTCGAGCGCCGCCGAAAGCTTCTCCAGACGCCGTTCGATGCCTTCCCACGGCACGTCCGGCAGGTGCGCGCCGACTGCCGCGCTCGCGCGCGAGGCGCGGCGATAGAGCGGTTCGAGCCGACTGTCGAGCCACGCGCGCAGCGCGAAGCGATGGTGCCCTTGCGGCGCCTTGTGCAGCTTGCGCAGGTCGGCGGCGAGGCGTTGACGCGCGCGGCGCGGCCGCAGGAAGAGGCGCAGGACCCAGGCGCTGGCGGTGTGGTCGCGGCCGATGTTCAGCCGCTGGCGCATGTCCTTGCCGAGCCGCGCGAAGGCGAGCGCGGGCACGTCGCGCGCGCCGGGCCGCGGCGGACGGAAGAACGCGCGCAGCAGCCACTGGCCGCCGGAAGCGTCGGGCGCGACATTGAATTCGGGCGCGCTCAGGCGCAGCAGCGATGCCCAGAACGCGCTCCATAGCGCAACGAATCGCTCGCGGATCATGGCGTGCTCCCGCGCGCGATGTGTTGCGCGAGCAGTTCGTCGGGCGCGTCGAGACTCGCGCCGCTGCCCCAGTGCGCGAGCCACGAGGCAATGCCGTTCAGATCGTGAGCGGCCTGCGAACTGGGCGCGCTCAGGCAGAAGTTTTCGCCGGCGGCGAGCGCGGCGGGCACGCCGGTATCCGCATGCACGAGATACGGCAGCATGGCTGCGCCGAGGCGCGCGCGCAGCAGCGAAACGATGTCCATGTGCAACGGGCGCGCGGGCACGACGGCATTGGCGACGAACACGCTGCGTTTGCGGGCGCGCACGAGGGCGGCGATCAGGCGCGGCAGCGTGGCGCAGGCGGTGGCGCACGGCGTGAGGACGCCGAGTACGAGGTCGGCGGCGTCGATTGCCTGACGCGCGTGCGCCGAAGGCCACGTGCCCGCATCGACGAGCGCGATCGTTTGCGGCGGCAGATCCACGCGCGCGAGCAGTTCGCGCAGCCAGCCGGGGCGCGCGTCGAGCAGGGCGCTGGCGTCGTCGTCGAGCGGTTCGTGGCCGTTTGCGTCGCCGCTCGCGAGACTGCCCCACGGCAGCACGAGCACGCCGTCGTCGCTTTGCAGCGCGGCGCGCGACCAGGCTTCGTCCGTGCCGGGACCGCCCGCCAGATGCGTGACGAGGCCTTCGCGCGCGCTCTCGCGCAGCCCGAAATGCAGCGCGAGCACGTTGCGCGGGTCGCACTCCGCTGCGAGCGCAACATGTTCGCGCGCCGCCAGCAGCCCGGCGAGCGCCGCGGTGAGCGTGGTGCGGCCCGCGCCGCCGACGCTCGAGACGATGGCGATGGTTTTCATCGGCGCGGCCCCGTCTGGCTGAAGCGGCGCTGGCCGCGAATCAGCAACGCATCGACCTGCGGCGGCAACTGAAGCGGACGCGAGCGCACCGGCCGCAGCCACATGGGCACGAAGCGCGCAAGGCGCAGACGCCAGGCGATGAAGTAGAGCGGCACGGCGAGGATCATGCCCCAGACGAAGTAACCGAGGAAGACGTTCAATTCGCGCTCCTATGCTTTGAGCGGCAGCGGCGCGCGCTGCGGCGCGGTTCGCGTTTTCGCGTTGTCGGTGCGCGCGGCGGGGTCGAGCACGGGCAACAGGTCGCCGTTTGTGGGAGCCGCGGCGGCCGCTGCCGTTGCTGATGCCGGCGCGATGGCGGAGGCCGCCGCCGGCGGCAAGGTCTGGCCGTTCGCCTGCACCGGTACGGCCGCGGGCGCGGCGGGCTGCCCCTCGTTGATCGCGAGCCAGCCCGAATAGTCGGGCGGCGGCGCGGTGTCGATTTCGTCGGCGAACGCGACCAGCGCCTCGGTGATCGCGCGGCCGTCGCCGTAGCGCTCCTCGCCCTGGAACAGCTCGGCGAGCGGCCGCTGGAACACGCGCTGGCACACGGCGTCGGCGTCGCTCATGCGGCAGGCGAAGAAGAACACGTAGAGGCTGTCGCCGCTCGCCGTCACGATGTCGCCCGCGCGCCGCAGATTGCACGCCTTGAGCGCATCCACGTGCGCGATTTCCGGCATCAGCGCGAGGCGGATCAGCACGCTCGGCAACTGGATCACGCGGCTGCGTTCCACCGCCGCGCGCACCAGTTCGACGAAATGCGCCGCGCCCACATAGCCGCTCTCCTCGCCGTGCACGACGGCGGCAAGCGCCGCGCGGTAATCGGCGGGCATGGGCCGCGAATACACCTGGCCCTGCAGGCTTTCGACGATGGCCTCAACCTGCGCAAGCGGCGTTTGCCGCGCGATCACGCGGTTCGCGCCGAGGTTGAGCATGAGCGACTCGTAGCGCATCGCCACGGCATCCTCGCGCACGATGATCTTGAGCGCTTCGCCGCATTGCCGGCGCAGCGTGTGCACCTGTTCCGCCAGCGTTTCGAGATCGCGGTTCACGCTGAAATCGAGGATCACCGTGGCGGCGACCGAGGTGTGTGCGGCCGCCACCGCGGCCTCGTTGTTATCGACGATCTGCCAGGCCTGCGGCAGCACGCGCTCGTGCAACATGGCGTCGCGCGAAACGATCACGCGGCCCTCGTCGGGTGCGAGCAGGCCCGCCTCGCCGATCTCGGCTTCGAAGGTGCCGCCAGAAACGGTCAGCCGGTGCTCGGCGGCGGAAAAGCGCAGCGGCACGCTCTGGCTGCCGTGCACGGCGTCGCCGGCGCGCCAGAACGCCACTTCCCAGTGATACTGGCCCTGCACCTGATGCAGTTGCGCCGCGCCCGCGAAGCGCGCCTGGAAGGCGGCCAGTTCGGGATGCTCCTGATCGTCGCCGAGGCCAGGCGGCGCGGCCACCATCAGCACGCCGTAACGATGCTGCGCGCACCAGAGCGCGAGTTGCGCGCCCTGACTCGCGAGCGCGGCGGGGTCCTGCCAGTTGAAGAACGCCTCCGCACCTTCGATGAAGAACTGGCTTTCGGGCGCGGCGCATTGCGCGGCGAGCGCGCCGAGCGCTTCGATCAGCACCTGCGCGCCGTCGCGCTCGGGGATCGGCCGCAGCGCGCATACGTTTGCCCACGCGCTCGTCGAACCGGCTTTTTCGATATCGACGCCATGGTCGCGCAACGTAGCCGCGAGGCTCGCGCCGTCGCGCGTCGAAAGCACCGTGGCGGGACCGGCGAGCGCGGCGGCGGCGGTTTGCCAGAAAAGCGCGTCGCGCGCGGGCGACGTGCTCGCGTAGACCACGTGCACCTGGCCCGCGCCGAGCGAGGCGAGCGTGGCCGGCAGGCCGTCGATCGCGAGCGGCTCGCGGCGCGCGAGGCGCGAGAACAGCGAGCGGCGCGTATCGCGGCTGGCGGCGGGCGCAGCGGGAAAGGTGGCGGGATCGTTCATCTCATCGCTCGTGTTGCTCGTGTCTCGGTTTTCATCGTCGTCATGCGCTCGCTGCGTGGCCACGTCAATAAGCCGAATAAGGCACGACCGGCCGCGGCGGGAACGGCACCGGGCCCTTCTGCGGCGAGAAGAAGTAGCGCATGTAAAGCACGCCCACGTTCGGCGCGTAGTCGCGCGAGCGGTCGATCGAAAAGCGGCCGCCCACCACGAAGTGCTCCGTCACGCGGTATTCGAGCGCCGCTTCGATCGTGTAGCTGAAGCCGCCGCCCGAGCCGCCGCCGAAGTACGGCGAGCCGAGGTCGTTGGCGTTCATGAACGCGAGCGCCTGAGCCTGCAGACCCGGCCGCGTGGGATAGAACGGCGACTCGTTCTCGTTGGTGAACGACATACCCACCGATCCGTCGATCTCCCACGAAAGCTTCTTGTAGCGGCCGGTCCAGTCGAGCGGAATGCCGATCGAAAAATAGCTCTGCGGGCTGTAGTAGCCGCCGTTGCCGAACGTGTAGTTGTGCTCGTTCTTCGAGTACTTCCAGTAGTTAAGGATCAGCCCGCTCGACACGATCTGGTCGGGCCGCTTGAACACGGACCAGTCGTAGCCGCTGCGCACCTTGAACTCCTGGTTGGTCTCCACGTTGGTGCCGGTCAGAAGGCCGAAGCCGATGCTCGTGAAGATCGTGCCGGGTCCGAAGTCCTTCGCGCCGCGCACGGTGAAGCCGTTGCGCACCACGCCGCCCCACTTCTCGCCTGTGACCGGATCGATGCCGCCCGCGTACGAAACGAGGCTGGCGGTCACGGGCCGTCGCGAGACGTCGAGCGAGAGCGACGCATCGTTCAGGAAGTCGTGGCGATACTGAATGCCGCCGAGCACGCTCTCGATCGGGAAGCCCAACGGCGTGCTGCCGATGTCGGCGCGCCAGCTATTGTTCGCGCCGTTGAACTCGTAGCCCGCCGCGAGCGCGACGCCCGTGGCGGTCTCGTTGATGTTTCCGAGCCCGGCGTTGCCGAGCGCCGCGATCTTGCCGTACTTGTACGCGGTGTCGAGATCGCCGCCGGGCAGCGTGCCGGCGTTCAGGTAGACCGTATCGGCGTGGAAGAAATAGTGGCCCGTGTAGCCATCCGGAATGCGCACGTACAGCGGCACTTCGGTGGCGTGCAACTCGGAAATGCCGGGGTCGCCCGAAAGGTTGGACTGATACCAGCCGGTCGCGACCTGCCCCTGCTTGCGGTCTTCCAGGCTTTGCAGCGCGCGGCCGGCCGACGTCGTGCCGTCGGCGTCGGGTTGCGTGCCTTCGGCTTGTTCCTGCGTGCGCGAGGTGCGGTACAGGCTCGCGGCTTCGTTGTAGTTGCCGCGCGCTTGCGCCACGCGCCCCGCCTGGATCGTGATGGACGGGTTGTCCGGATACTGTTCGCGCAACGGATCGACCACGGCGGAAGCCTCGTCGTTCAGCCCGAGCGCGGTAAAGCGCCGCGCCACGGCCAGGCGCGTGTCGATGTCGTTCTCCGCGGTGTCGGCCAGCACTGCGCGCACCATGTCTGCGGCCTCCCGGTTTCGGCCCATGCGCTCCAGCATACGCGCAACGGCAAGGCGTGCATCGGCGTCGTCGGGTTGCGTGGCGAGTACTTTCTGCGCCGAAGCCATCGCGCCCTTGTAGTCGCCCTTCGCGTCGAGCAGATCCACCTCTTCGAGCAGCCACCGGCGGTTCGACTTGAGGCGGTCCGGCACGGCGTCGAGCGTGTGGCGCGCGCCCGTGAGGTCGCCCGCCTCGATCTGCCGGTCGGTCTCCCGCACCGCGAGGCGCAGTTCCTGGTCGTCGAGGCTGGCCAGTTGCTCCTGCGTGATGCCGGGCTGGTCGCGCGTCGCGTCGATCCAGTTCGCCCATGCGTCGTCGCGATTGGCCGCCGCCAGCAGTTCGCCGTAGCGCACGCGCGCGCCGTTGGCCGCCGGGTCGTCGGGATGCGCCGCGAGCCAGTCCTGCACGAGCTTCAGGCCCCGGTCCGGCTCGCCGATGGCGATCCACTCGCGCCCGACCGTGGCGAGCATCTGCGGATCGTTGGCCGCGTTGGCGTCCGCGGCGGCGGAATCGAGCAGCGCGCGCGCTTCGTCTTCGTTGCCCTGGGCGATCAACTGGCGCGCCTGCGCGATCTTCTTCTGCGCCGCGAGATTGCCCATCAGCTCGCGCATGCCCTGGCTGCGCTCGCCTTCAGGCACGGCGGCGAGTTGCGCGGCGGCCGCGGCGATGTCGTCGACGGAATTCAGGTAGAGCGCCGTGGCGTATCGCATGTCGGGCGCCTGCGAGACCTTCAGGCCGTCTTCCATCACCTGGCGGCCGAGCGCGGGCAGGCCGAGGTCGCGGTACTGGCGGGCGAGCGTGAAGCGCGTCCAGGCGTCGTCGGGCGTGAGGCGCACCGCTTCTTCGAGTTTCGCGATGGCCGGGCTCTTGCGGTTGTCGGCCAGCAACTGGTCGGCCTGGATGGACAGCAGCTCGGCGTGCAGGCGCTTGAGTTCCGCAGTCGAGCCGCTGACGCGCGGCGTCGTGGCGGCGATGAGCGGCTCGATCTCGTTCTCGCGATGCGTTTCGCGCAACACGGTCACGAGTCCGCGCAGCGCGTCCATGTCGGGCCTGGGCGCGTTGACGAGCGGGCGCAGCACGGCTTCGGCCTCGGGCCACTTCTTCTGCGCGATGAGCGCGTTGCCGAGAATATCGCTGGCGGTCGCGTTGCCCGGATCGAGCCTGAGCGCCTCGCGCGCGAGCGTTTCGGCTTCTTCCGGCAAGCCCCGCGAGTTGGCGTCGCGCGCCTTCGCAATGGTGCCCCAGATGGTGGCCGTCTTTTCGAGGCTGCGCCATTTGCCCGCGTTGTCCGGGTCGAGCGTGATCGCGCGCGCGAACAGCTCGCGCGCCTCGTCGTGACGGCCTTCGCGCAGCCGCACGAGGCCGAGCGCGCCGATGGTTTCGCCGTCGCTGGGGTTTGCGCGCTGCGCGCTTTGCAGCGACGTTTCGGCGTCCTTGAGATCGCCGCGGTCCAGTTGCGCGAGACCGCGCGCGCGGTCGGCGGCGCCTGGGCCCGGACGGGGACGCGCGCGCGCCTGGGTGGAGGCCTGTGCGCGGCCTGCGGGCGTGCCCGGCTGCGCGGCGACGACGGCTGAAGGATTCCGCGCCAGGGCTTGCGCCTGCGCCTGGTCCTTCGCGCCGAGCTTCTTGCCGAGGTCGGCGACGGTTTGCTGCGCGTCGGTGTCGTCGGGTACTTCCTGCAGGTATCGCAGATACCACACGTAATAGGCGGGATCGTCGCGCCCGGCGCTGCCGAGCGCGCGCCGCCACAGTTCGAGTGCGCGTGCGCGGTCGCTGTCCTGACGCTGATACACGCGGTAGATCAGATTGAGGCCTTCGAGGCGCGTGTCCGCGCGGTCGGTGAGCAGGTCGCCGAGTATCAGCGCGAGGCGCGGATCGTTCGGGTTCTGCTTCACGCGCGCCCGCAATTCGCCGATGGCCTGCGCGCGGCCCGCCGTCGTGCCGGCGAGGATGCGGTAGTAGTCGCTCGCCAGATCGCCCGCGGGCGCGCCGTTCGGAAAGAGCTTCAGCAGGCGCGCGGAGGCTTCCTCGCTCTTGCCCGCGGACGAGAGCAGGCGGATCTGGGCCATCTCCATCTTGCCGCTCGTGGCGACGCGGTAGGCGTCGTCGAGTTGTTTCGTCGCGCTCGCGTTCGGGGCGATCTTCTTGAGTTGCGCGAGGATTTTCGCGGTATCGGCCGGGCGGTTTTCGCGCAGTTCGATCTCGCCGAGGAGCGCGAGGGCGTCGGGCTGCTGCGGGTCGAACAGCAGCGCTTTTTGCACGAGCCCGCGCGCGACGTCGGGACGGTTCTTGCCCTCCCACATGCGCGCGGCCGAGAGCAGTTGCGTAGCCTGGGTCGTCGGCGCGGCGGCGTTGGCCGCTGGCTGCGGCGTTGCCGTTTGCGCCCGGGCCGGATACGGCGACGCCGCGACGAACAGCGCGACAAGCGGCGCGAGTTTGGGCAACGAGCGGTTGGGCGGCGCGCCGGGACCGGCGACGGCTGGCAACGCGTGCGCGGCCAGACGCCGCGCCTCACGGCGCGCGCTGCGCGCTCGGGCGGCGCGGCGGGCAGACGCAAGGGCGGTCAGCGCGGCGCGGGGCATGCACTCGTCCATGCTGGGGCGACGCGGCCTTGCGCGTCGAAATGATAAAGCCCGTCGAGGTAGCCGAGCCCGAACAGCATCAGCACGCTGCTGTAGTAGCCGGGCGCCGACTTCTGCGCGAGCGTGCGGCTGCGCTCGGCCTGGGCGTTCGCGAGATCGCCGCGGCCGAGCGCAGCCAGATACGGGGCAACGGCGGCGGAAAAGCCGCCGTTGCCTTCGTTCGGTCCCGGCGTGCCCGTCGTGGTGTCGACGCGCTCGGGCGGAAAGCCATGCGCGCCGACGAAGTCCGCGAGCGGTTTGAAGGTGGCGAGCGTGCCGGCGCGCAGCGGGTCGTCGCTCGCGAGCATGCCCGCCCACAGGTACACGCGAATCGCGTTGTAGGCGCTCTCGGCGTGCGTTTGGGCGTCGGGCGCGAAGCCGCCTTTCGCGTGAAATTCCACCCAGTCGGGCGAGTAGCCCTTGGGCGCGGTCTCGTTGACGAGTCTCGCCGAGGAGGCCAGCAGCGCCTTCCATTCGCCCGCCTGCGGCAGCGCGAGCATGAAGCGCCGCATGACCTGGAGAGGCACATAGCTCGGGTTCAGGCGCCAGCCGTCCTTGCCGATCGTGAAGCCAACCGGTCCGGGCAGCACCGTGCGCCCAAGGCCCGGCAGCACGGCGGTTTCCTCGCGCACGATGTTGCGCGCCATTACAGTGCCGAGCGCGGTGTAGCGGCGCTCGTTCCAGAGGCGCCCGGCTTCGAGCAGCGTGTACGCGATCCAGAGGTCGGCATCGCTGGCGGGGTTGCTGTCGATCACGCCCCACTGCGGCTCGCCGGCATGCGCGGCTGAAGCGCCTGAAGCGGCGAGGGGTTTGCCGTCATCGCCGATATCGCGCCGGCCCCAGATCCATGCGGGCAGATGCGCGGCGAGGTCGCCCTGCGCGAGATTGTTTTCGGTCCACGTGAGGATCTTGTCGAAGCTCGCGCGGTCGTTCGCGACCAGCGCGAAGAAGAGCGCGTAGGACTGACCTTCGGAAACGCTCACCTGGCGCGGCGTGCTCGCGTCGATGACGCGGCCGTCGGCGCTCAGCAGCGTGCTGCGGAAGGTGGTCCATGCGGGCCACGCGCAGGCGGCGGGGCTGGCGGGCTTTGCGGCGTCGGCCGCGCTGCCATTGCCTGCCGGCGCAGCCGCGTGCGCCGTGGCGGCCGGCATCAGCAGTGCCAGCGTGCCGAATGTGCCGAGCGGCGCGCAGGCAAGCGCGCCGGCCGCTAGCCAGCGCGTGAGCCGGGGCGCAAGCCGTGGCGCCTTGGCGGGCGCGCGCATAGCCAGAGCCGGGCGCATGGTCAGGTCCCGGAACGGCGGCTGGCCATGCGGCCAAGCGCCCAGAATACGGTGAGCGCCACGATCAGGCCGGCCAGAATGCCCGCGAGCGCCATCAGCGACGGGTAGCGCGAGATGAACACCCAGGCGCGCGCATACCACGGCAGATCGCCGACGAAATAGCGCTCGCCCACGCGCAGCCCCTCGACCTGGCCATAGCGCACGAGCGTGAGGTCGCCGTGCATCTGCGAGATCTTGCCGCCGTCCTCGAGCGCGTCGAGCACGTCGCCGAGCTGCGCCGACGAAGTCGTGGAGAGCGCCACCACGCTTCTGCCCGACCTCAGCGGCGACTCGAAGCCGATCAGCGCGGCCATCGGTCCGCCGAGCGTGACGATGGAGCGTCCCGACGGCGCCGCGTCCTCGTCCTGGGTGCCGCCAAGCCAGCCGGGCCAGCCCGAGCGCTGGTCGCGCGTGGTCACCGCGGTCCTGCCTTGTTCGATGAGAAGCGGCAGATCTTTGCCCCACTTCTCGAGCAACTGCGCGCCCGAGCCCACGCCGATCACGAGCAGGTTGCTGTCGCGCACGGTATCCACCTGGCTTGCGGGCACGATCGTGAGGCGCAGCGAAGGCAGGCCAGTCCACTGACCCATGTGGCCGAGCAGCGTGAGCACGGCTTCCTGATCTTTCGTGTCGGGTTCGTCGGGGATCACGATGGCCGTGTCGGAGAGGTCGGCCATGCGCGTGAACGGATAGCCGCTGTTCGCGAAGAAGGCGAGATTGGGCAGCGCCGTGTAGTGCGCGAAGCCGCTGAAGTCGATGACCGAGTCCGGATCGACGGCCGCGCGCGCGACGTCGGCGGCCGTGGAGGCGCACAGGCCCGTCTTCTGCGAATCGATATGAAACTGGAACTGGAACTGGTTGTCGCTGCCCACGCGAAACGCGGGAATCTCCAGATTGGTCGCGGAGCGCGTGTCCGAGCCCGAGAGCAGCGGCACGTTGATGCGCGCTTCGTCGGAGGCGCGCGTGACCGGCCGCAGCCGCTGCGAGCGCACGAGCTGATCGTTGATGTTCACGTTGAGCACCGAATCGTTCCACGCGGAAGGCGCCGTGTAGCGATAGCGGATGTCGAGCGGCACGTTGCCGCGCGCCCACGCGTAAAGGTCGGCGGGCACGCGCAGATTCACGCGGATCGCGGGCGGGTTGTAGCCGGACACCTGAAGCTGTTGCGGATCGGTCACCAGCTCGCGGAACTGCACGGGGCGATCGGTGGGCACCCAGTTCGGCGCGTCATACGGTTTGCGCGCCGGGCCGAGATCGATCGACTTCACCATCACGCTGCTGCCCGCCATGCCGGCCTGGCCGAGCGCGAGCGCATAGGCGGCGTTCTGGAGTTCCTCGGGCGTGCGGCCCGCGAGCACGAGCAGCTTGCGGCCCGACTGCGGATCGGCGGCCGGATTCGCCATGACGGTGATCGTGGGGCCCTTGATCTCCGGCAGGTTCAGCCCCTCGGGCACCTGGCCGGGCAGTGCGAGCGCGATGGCGTTGGCGTCGGACGGCACGGTGCGCGTGACCGGGAAGCGCGAACCGCGATAGCTTGCGAGCGCGCCGAGCCACGACGAGACGACGCCCGCCGCGCGCAGCACGGGCACGCCCGCATTGGCGGCGAGCACGAAGGGCACGCGCACGAGGCGGTTGTCGTGACGATCGAAGAACGGCGCAGGCAGAAGGCCGAGGCTATCGGGCAGGACGATGCCCGCCGTGTTGAGCGTGAGCGACGTGTCGGGACTCACGTCGGCCCAGAGGCTCGAGTGATAGGGGTCCTCGCAGTGATCGAGCGTGTAGTGGGCGATCATCTGCACGGTGATGCGGTTGTAGTCCGTGAAGAGGCGCGGATCGAGATCGATCTCGCTCGTCACGCGCTGGCCGGCCGTCTCCTTCACGAGCGGGATCGTCGCGACGATTTCGCCGTTCACGAACACCTTGAGATGCGAGAGCGACCAGATCAGCGAGGGCGAGTAGGTGTAGACGAGCTTGAGCTTCGCGCCGGTCACCACTTCGTCGGTGCGCACATCGACGCTCATGCCGGCGGTGGGATCGAGTCCGCGCAGCGCGATCGGCCCGTACACGCCCATTTGACGCAGCGTGAACGTGCGCGAGCGCGGCGGTCCGAGCGGCGCAGCCGCGGCCGCCTCGGGCACCACAGCGCCGGGAGCCGTCTGGATGACGACGGGCCCGCTTGCCGCAGCGGAGGCCGCTGCCGGCGCGGATGCGGGAACGTCGCTTGCGCCGGCCGCTGCCGCCTGGGTGGTCGCTTTGGTGGTCTGTGTCGCCGCGATAGCCGATTGGTCCACCGCGAAAAGGCTCGCCCCCAGCAGCAATCCGGCGACGAGTGCGCCCAGCCCAACTTGAACGGATAGTCGCATCACAACAGCCCTTGGTTTTCTTCGTGGGGCTGCCTTCATCCTGGAAAGACAGCGACCAACGATAATGGCGGCGTAGTGCCGTCAGTCGTTATCTCGAAACGGCGTCGATGTGGGGGGAGTGTAGCGGAGAGCTGAGGATCGCGCCCTATGAATGCATATGTTTATGCCCATTGCGTGGCGTGCGTAGATCACGGGCTGGCGCGGCCTGGCGGCCGATTTGACAGTTGCGCGCGCCGTTAGGGACAAGAGGCCGGTTGATTGACAATTCCTGAGCGCGCAACAAAAGGTCGTGCGCGTTGCAAATGCGCAACGGGGGCGCTCCCAAGTCGGGGACCGCGTGTGGCTTGCTTTCAAATTCGCGTGGTTGATCAGGATAGCGAATTAATCAGGCATGAGAAACAAGGGCCTGGCGGTTCAACGCCAGGCCCTCTTCATACTGCTACATCCGGACAATTACCAATCAGAAGTCCGTCGTCATCGAGAACAACACGGTGCGCGGCGCACCCATCGTCAGATAACCGCCGTTGGTCGACGCCCAGTAAGCCTTGTTCGCGAGGTTATAGACGTTGGCGCGGAACGTAGTCGGCCGGCCGAACACGTTCGTCGCATAGCGCGCGCCCAGGTCCACCGTGTCCCACGCCTTGATCGACATGGTGTTGGCTGCATCGAAGTACTGCGGACCCGTGTGCGTCCAGCGCGCCGAAAGCGTGAGGCCTTGAATCCAGGGCACGTCGTACTCGGCGCCCAGGTTGACAAGGAAGCTCGGCACGCCCACCGGCGCCTTGCCGTCGGTCGAGCCCCCTTCGGTGTCGAGCTGCACGGCGTTGATATAGGTTGCGCCCGCAATCAAACGCACGCCCTTGTACACCTCGCCGAACACCGACGCTTCCACGCCGCGATGGCGCTCGTTGCCGTTGGCCACGTACACGCCTGCGCCGTTGGTATACGTCTGCGGCTTTTCGAGCTGGAAGAGGGCGAGCTGCGCGCCGTACTTGCCGTTGTCGTACTTCGCGCCCACTTCATACTGCTTCGTGCGCTCCGGCGCGAGCTGCTCGCCGTAGTTCAGCGTGCCTTGAGGCGCAATGCCGCCCGCCGAAAGCGACTCGCTGCGGTTCGCGTAGATCGACACGTTTTCCCACGGCTTGACGACGAGGCCGAACAGCGGCGTGGTGATCGAGTCGTTGTAGTTCGAGGTTTGCAGCAGCGTCGACGACGAGTAGCCGTTCGACAGAATCTCCTGGTGACGCACGCCCACGGTGAACAGCACGCGGTCGTGGAAGAAGCCGAGCGTGTCCGAAGCGGAGATGCTGCGCAGCAGGTTCAGCGCCGTGATCGGCGGGTTGCCGTCCATGCCGGCCTGCATCGTGGTGGGGGGGTACGGCACCTGCGGCGTGTTGTAGAGATCGGTGTCGAACGGGCCGCCGTAGGTCCAGCCCGAACTCGTTTCCACACGCACGATTGAGGCGCCCGCGGTCACGAAGTGGCTCACCGGGCCCGTGTCGAAGCGGCCGCGCACGCCCGCTTCCGCGGAGGTCGCGCCTTCCTTGCGCACGACGCCCAGGCGCGAGCCGGTCGTGTTCGCGGGATCGGTGTAGTACGGCGAGAAGTATTCGCCGTGCTCGTTCGTGTGACGCACGCCGCCCGTGACATACGCGGTCCAGCCGGGCAGGAAGTCGTATTCGGCGCGCAGGATGCCGACGGTGTCCTCGGCGTCGCTATACGACCAGCTTTGCGCATAGTTGTGCGTGGCCGAGGGCACCGCGGGAATCTCGTCGCCGAGCACGTAGACGACCGGGCGGCCGTCCGACACGTGCTGGCGCTGATACATGAAGTCGCCTTCGAGGCGCAGCTTGTCGCCGCGCCAGTCGAGCGCCACGGCCGTCTGGTTGTTACGGCGCATCTCGTTGTCGATGCTCGTTTCGCCGTCGCGGTTCGACTGGTTCACGCGAATGCCGAACTGGTCGTTGTCGCCGAAGCGGCGGCCCACGTCGATATGCGTGCCGAACTCGCCCGAGGCGCTGCCTTCGAGCGTCACGCGCGTGAGCGGCTTGTCGTCGGCGCGCTTGAGTTGCAGGTTCACGCTGCCGCCAATGGCGCTGCCGTTGGGCGACGCGCCGTTCAGGAACGCGCTCGCGCCCTTGAAGATGTCCACGCGCTCGAGCGCCGCCGTCTCGACGAGCTGGCGCGGCGTGATGCCGTACAGGCCGTTGAGCGAGATGTCGTCGCTGTCGAGCGTGAAGCCGCGAATGACGTACACCTCCTGGAAGTTGCCGTAACCGTAGGCGGTGCGCACGGCCGGATCGTTCGAGAGCACGTCGCCGATGGTGCGCGCCTGCTGGTCTTCGATCAGCTTCGCGGTGTAGGTCGTCATGCTGAACGGCATGTCGATGCTCTTCTGCGAGCCGAGCACGCCGAAGTCGCCGCCGCGCGCCACGTGGCCGCCGCCGAAAGTCGGCTGCAGGTCGCCCGGCAGCGTTTCCTGGGCCGCTTGGACTTTCACGGTGGGCAAAGTGGCGTTGCCTGCGTCGCCGGTTGCGGCGGCGCCGCTCGCTGCGGCGGGCGCGGCGGCTTGCGCGAATGCGGCGGCTGGCAGACTGAAGGCGACGGCGATGGCGGCGAGGATGGCAGCGCGGGAAGTCGGGAGACGCGAGGGCAAGTTGAAAGGCGAATGCAAACGGGATGCGGACATAAAAAGGGTTCGTAGCGAAGGTAGCGCTGGCGCCCCGTGATGCCTTGTGCTGCGCGCAGGCTCCGGGCGACTGGTTATGCTTTGCCGGTCAGACGGAAAAGTATGCGGATTGTATTGCAAATGAGAATGCTTGTTATTTAAATGTTGCTGTCAATAGGTGTATTCAGCGTTTACGCAACAATTTCAGGGGAGGGAAGCCCTGAAAGAATTCGAAAATTCGGGGTCGTAAGCCATGAGCGCGACTTCGCTCAACGTTGCGCGCTCAACCAAACCGACGCATGGAGCCGATAAGCAGATTCGATGCCTTCAGGCAGTCCTTTCGTTGGTTCGCGATGCGCGCCCAAACCTACAATGGGACTTCGTGATGATCGACGTCTGGTGAACCGGAAATGACTGAAAAATCGATGCTCGTGGTGAGCGCGCACAGCGCGGATTTCGTGTGGCGCGCGGGTGGCGCGATCGCCCTGCACAAGAAGAACGGCTATCGCGTGAAGGTGGTGTGTCTCTCGTTCGGCGAACGCGGCGAGTCGGCGAAGCTCTGGCGCAAAGATCCCGGCATGACCATCGAGACAGTGAAGGCCGCGCGCCGCGAGGAAGCGCTCGCCGCCGCCGCGATTCTGGGCGCGCAATGCGAATTCTTCGATCTGGGCGATTACCCGCTGCGCGTTCCGGACGAAGCGCTTTTGCGCCTCGTGGACATCTATCGCGACGTGCAGCCCGCGTTCGTGCTGAGTCATTCGCCGAAAGACCCGTACAACTTCGATCATCCGCTCGCCATGCACGTGGCGCAGGAAGCGCGCATCATTGCGCAGGCCGAGGGCCACCAGCCAGGGCAGAAGATCGTCGGTGCGCCGCCCGTCTACGCGTTCGAACCGCATCAGACCGAACAGTGCGAGTGGATTCCGGACACGTTCCTCGACATCACCGAAGTGTGGGACGTGAAGCGCCGCGCGATTGAATGCATGGCGGGCCAGGAACATCTTTGGGAGTACTACACGCGCGTGGCGCAACAACGCGGCGTGCAGGCCAAGCGCAATATCGGCATTACGGCGAAGCGCGATATTCAATACGCGGAAGGGTATATGCGTCTGACGCCTGCCGTCGTGGGAGACCTGTCATGAAGCGCGGCGTAGTCGTCACCCGTATTGCGCGCGCCGACGCGCGCCATGTCGAAATCCTCAAGGAAGCCGGTACGGCCACCGTGCACGAAGCGCAAAGCCGTCTCGGCCTGCTTGCCGCCTGTTTGCGGCCCATTTATTCGGGCGCCGCGATTGCCGGTTCGGCCGTGACCGTGCTCATGCCGCCCTCGGACAACTGGATGCTGCACGTAGCCGTGGAGCAATGCCGCGAAGGCGACGTGCTCGTGGCCGCGCCCACTTCGCCCTGCGAAGACGGCTACTTCGGCGAACTGCTCGCCACTTCGCTCGCGGCGCGCGGCGTGCGCGGACTCGTCATCGACGCGGGTTGCCGCGACCTGCGCGCACTGAAGGCAATGGACTTTCCGGTGTGGTCGAAAGCCGTTTCCGCGCAAGGCACGGTGAAGGAAACGCTGGGTTCGGTGAACGTGCCGGTGGTGTGCGCGCAGCAGATCGTGCATCCGGGCGATGTGATCGTTGCCGACGACGACGGCGTGGTCGTGGTGCCGTTCGCCACGGTGGCGAAAGTCGTGGAAGCCACCCAGGCGCGCCTTGCCAGGGAAGAAAAGACGCGCATGGTGCTCGCGGGCGGGACGCTCGGCCTCGACTATTACGGAATGCGCGAGCGCCTGGCCGAAAAAGGACTGCGCTACGTCGAGACACCGGCAGATGCTTGAGTCCGCAACGAAAACGAGCGCCGCAAGGGCGCTCGTTTTTCTTCGCGTATACCTGAGGCCGTGGGCCTCAGGAAATGCGCATTAAAGAACGCGGTCTAGTGCCTTGGCGAACCTGTCGACCGCGCCTTCGACGTCATGCAGTTTTTCGAGGCCGAATAATCCGATGCGGAAGGTCTTGAAGTCTTCGGGCTCGTCGCACTGAAGCGGAACGCCAGCCGCGATCTGGAGGCCGGCGTCGGCGAACTTCTTGCCGGAACGAATGCCGTCGTCGTCCGAGTAGCTGACCACGACGCCCGGCGCCTGAAACCCTTCGGCCGCCACGCTTCGGAAACCCTTGCTGGCCAGCAGCGAGCGAATGCGCTTGCCGAGTTCGAGCTGCTCCGCCATCACCTTGTCGAAGCCGTAGGCCTCGGTTTCCTTGATGACGTCGCGCAGCGTCGCGAGACTGTCCGTGGGCATCGTGGCGTGATAGGCGAACCCGCCGTTCTCGTAGGCTTCCATGATCTGCAGCCATTTGCGCAGATCGCAGGCAAAGCTGGTGCTGGTCGTCGCTTCGATTCTCTCGCGCGCGAGCGGGCTGAGCATGACGAGCCCGCAGCACGGCGATGCGCTCCACCCCTTTTGCGGCGCGCTGATCAGAATATCCACGCCGCTCGCCGCCATATCGACCCATACCGTGCCGGAAGCGATGCAGTCCAGCACGAACATGCCGCCTGCCGCATGCACGGCATCGGCCACGGCGCGCAAATAGGCCTCGGGCAGCATCATCCCCGAAGCGGTTTCGACATGCGGTGCGAAGACCAGATCGGGCTTGTGTTCCTTGATCGCAGCGACGACCTCGTCGATCGGCGGCGGTGCGTAAGCGGCCTGCCTTCCCGGTTCGACCGGGCGCGCCTTCAACACGATCGATTCCGAAGGAATGTTGCCCATGTCGAAAATCTGCGACCAGCGGAAACTGAACCAGCCGTTGCGAATGACGAGGCACTTCTTGTTCGTTGCGAACTGGCGCGCAACGGCTTCCATGCCGAAGGTCCCGCTGCCCGGAACTACCACGACCGACTTCGCGTTGTAGACCCTTTTCAGCGAGGCGGAGATGTCGCGCATGACGCCTTGAAAGAGCTGCGACATGTGATTGATCGAGCGGTCGGTGTAAACCACTGAATATTCGAGGAGTCCCTCGCGGTCGACGTTGGGAAGTAACCCTGGCACGCTCGCCTCCAATAAAAATAAGTTTTTGCCGCGACAAAAATAGATTCTAGCGAAAGGCGAAGCTTTGGGCAGCCTGCGGCGATGGTGCGATGCGGCAGAGCGTCGGCGGCTTGCGGGTTTGCTGCGCGACGCCGCGCTCAACCCGTGCGCCGTCCCTCCACCACGCGCGTTGCAGGCGCAACGTCCATCACCGCAAGCCGGATCGCGTCGATCAGCGCGCGCGCCGCGGGCGAGGGCGAGCCTTGCGCGCGCAGCGTGAGCCCGATATCGCGGCGCGTGTGCTGCAACGGCACGTCGAGAATCACCAGTTGGTTTGATTCGATTTCGTAGTGCAACTGCTGCGCCGAGAGCGCCGTGATCATGTCGGTGCCGAGCAGCAGCCCGCGAATCACCGCGAGATCGGCGGTTTCGACGGTCGGCAGCGGCGGTTTGAGCTTCACGCGGCGGAACTGCGCTTCGAGCAGCCCGCGCGAAGGCGAATGCGTGCGCGAGAGAATCCATTGCGCGTCGCGCAGGTCGGTCAGCGTGAGGCCATGCCTTTTCGCGAGCGGATGGTCGCGCCGCGCGAGCACGACCATGTCTTCCGACATCAAACGTTCATTGCCCAGGCCGCTTGCGGCGTCGTTCTCGCGCAGCGCGCCGAGCACGAAGTCCACGTCGCCTGCGCGCAGGCCCGCCACGAGCAGTTCATACGCGCTTTCGTCGGTCACGACACGTACGCCCGGATGTTGCGCGGAAAGACGGGCGATGGCGGCCGGCAGAATGAGCGTGCGGCCCAAAGGCAGCGCGCCCACCGTCACCGCGCCCTGGATATTGCCGTGCAGCGCCGCGATGTCGTCGGGTACGTGGCGCAGTTCGTTGAGCGCGCGCCGCACGTGCAGCAGAACGGTCTCGCCTTCGGCAGTGAGCAGCACGCCGCGCGGCCCGCGGTGAAAGAGCGTGACGCCCGAGCCGCTTTCGAGCACGCGCATGGCGCTGCTCACGGCGGGCTGGCTGATGCCGAATGCATTCGCCGTGCTCGGCATGTGACGGTGACGCGCGAGGGCGACGAATAGCTGCAGCCGTCGCGTGTTGAGCAGGTAGGCGGGCAGCGTGCCTTCGCTCAACGCGCGCCGGCGCGCCTGGCGCGCCGCGCACCACTGCGCGAGTTCTTCCAGTTCGCCGAAAATGCGCGCGCAGCGTTCGAGCACCACGCGGCCCACGGCCGTCGGCAACATGCCCGAAGGCTTGCGCTCGAAGAGCGGCGCGCCGAGGGCCGTCTCCAGTTCCTGCACCGAGCGCGTGACGGCCGATTGCGCGCGATACAGGGCCGAAGCGGCGCGCGTGGCGCTGCCGGTGTCGGCAACGAGACGAAAGGCGCGCAGATGCGCGAGGTTCAGGAGTTCGGGCTGGCTCACGGCTCGATCGTGTCGTTTTGGGTGGGATACGCGCCGTGTCTCATGCGGTGACGACGGCGGCGACCGTGGGAACTGCGGCGGCTTCGCCGCCCGCGCCCAGATGCAGCCGGTCGACCGGGAGATCGAGGCTCTCCTTCGAAATATGCGTGTGCTCTTTCATCAGCGCTTCGACGCGCGCGCCTTCGCTTGCGAGTTCGTTCTTTTGATATCTGTTTCGTTTATGAGGGCGTTCCCAGGGCGGCGTTGCCACCCCGTCCAGAACATAATTTCAGGATACCAAAAACCGTTGCGCCGCGTGGGTTTGGGCGCGTGGCCGAGCGTGCGGCAGCGCTTAAAGACCCTGAATTAAAGAGAAAAACAAAAAAATTCGTGGTTAACCCTTGCTTACCGTTGGGGCGCCGTTTTTGTAATTTCGTATCCCAATCGAGGGGCGAAGGCGTTTAGCCGGCGTATCCGGTCCAGCGCGCGGCGAGTGCGCCGCATGAACAGAAGCAGAGGGCAAGATCATGGCAAGAATCGTGGGCGGCATCGGCACATCGCACGTGCCGACAATCGGCATGGCATACGACAAGGGCAAGCAGAACGAACCCGCGTGGGCGCCGCTCTTCCAGGGGTACGAACCGGTCGCGCGGTGGCTCGCCGGGCGCAAGCCCGATGCGCTCGTGATGTTCTACAACGATCACGCCAACAGTTTCTTCTTCGACTGCTACCCGACGTTCGCGCTGGGCGTTTCGGCGAATCACGAGTTCGCGGACGAAGGCGCGGGCAAGCGGGCGCTGCCGGACATCGCGGGTCATCCCGATCTCGCGATCCATATTGCCGAGCAGCTCGTGAACGACGAGTTCGACCTCACGATCTTCCAGGACAAGCCGCTCGATCACGGCTGCAACTCGCCGCTCTCGCTCATGCTGCCGCATGAAGGCGGCTGGCCCGCGGCACTGGTGCCGATCCAGGTGAACGTGCTCCAGTATCCACTGCCGACCGCCAATCGCTGCTACCGCATCGGCCAGGCGCTGCGTCGCGCGATCGAATCGTTCGAACAGGACCTCGATGTCGTGGTGGTGGGGACAGGCGGCCTCTCGCACCAGGTGCATGGCGAGCGCAGCGGCTACAACAACACCGAATGGGACATGGAGTTCCTCGATCTGATCGTGAACGACCCCGAACGCCTCGCACGCATGAAGCACGTGGACTACGTGCGCCTTGGCGGCGCGGAAAGCGTGGAAACGATCATGTGGCTCGCCATGCGCGGAGCGCTGGGCGGCAAGATCCGCGAAGTCCATCGCAGCTACTATCTCGCGACCAGCACGGCGATGGCGGTCACGGTGTACGAAGAAGAGGGCCGGCAATGAATCCGCAACTGGTTGGCATCGAGGAACTGCCGGGCACCTATGCGTTCGACATTCGCCAGAGCATGAAGGCCATGCGCCTGAATCGCTTCTTCTGGGAAATGCGTCTGCCGCACGCGCGCGAACTGTGGCTCACCGACCGCAACGCCGCTTATGACCAGGCCGCGCTCACTGATGAGGAACGCGCGCTCGTCGACACAACGGACTGGCTCGGCCTCATTCAGTACGGCGTGTGCTTCTTCGTGCTGGAGAAGTTCGCGCGCGTGGTGAAGATCACGAATCTCGGCATGTACGCGAGCATGCGCGGCGAAACCCTTGATGCGTTCCTGAAGACGCGCAAGGTGCCCGACGCGGTTTGAGCCTTTAACCCTTCAATACTCGAATAAACAGATTTGTTAAAACAGGAGACCTGGAGCATGCAGAATCATAAGGACTACAAAAAGATTGCATTGGCGATTGCCGGGACCATCTGCGCGATGGCGTGCGCGACACCGGCATTTGCGCAGAGCAGCGTGACGCTGTACGGCATGATGGACTCCGGTATTACCTACGTGAGCAACCAGGGCGGCAAGCACAACGTCAAGATGGACGACGGCGTGAACGGCCCGAACCTCTGGGGCATGACCGGCACGGAGGAACTGGGCGGCGGCACGAAGGCCTTCTTTCAGCTCGTCAACCAGTTTCAGGTGGACAACGGCGCCTTTATGCCGAACAAAAGCCTCTTTAGCCGCACGTCGATTCTCGGTCTGAGCAACGACAAGCTGGGCAAGCTGACGCTCGGCAATCAGTACGATTTCATGACGGACTCGTTGTATTTCGGCGGCAACGATCCGGCGGAACTCTCGGGCCACTTCTACGATTTCCGTGCGGGCCCGTTCCAGAAGCTCGCACTGCCGAACAATCCGACCGGCGCGTTCGACTGGGACCGCATGGCGGGCGAAACCGTCAACAACTCCGTGAAGTATCTGTCGCCCGGGTTCGGCGGTTTCAGTGCGGGCGCGATGTACAGCTTCGGCGGCGTGGCTGGCTCGATCGGCACGGGCAACGGCACGAGCTTCGCGTTGAACTACGCGGCGCACGACTTCGGCGTGAACGCGGCCTATACGAACCTCAAGACCGTCGTGACGGGCGAGGGCGACGTGAGCGTGCGCAACTGGGGTATCGGCGCGCATTATCGCTTTGGCGGATGGATCACGAACGCACTCTTTACCACGGTGCATAACTCGGCCAATGGTGGTTCGGTGTACCAGGGATCGGTGGGCGCGCACTACAACTTCACGCCTGCGTTGAGCGCCGGCGCGTCGTACATGTACATGAAGGGCAACGAGGTGGTGGACAACAATCACGCGCATCAGGTCGCGGCGATCGTCGATTACGCGCTCTCCAAGCGCACCAGCGTGTACGCGCTGGGCGTGTACCAGCGAGCCAGTTCGGGCGGTCTTGCGCAGATCAACGGCATGAATTCCGCGGATGGCGCTTCGAGCGGTCAGAGCCAGGCGGTCGCGCGCGTGGGCCTGCATACGCACTTCTAATGCACGGGGTGGGTTGACGCCGTCCGGTCACATGATCGGGCGGCGTTTTTCATGGTGCGCGTCCTTTCACGCAATGCACGCGAATTAGGCAAAATAACGTCAATCGAAACATTACTCGCGTGACGAGAAAGGAAGTTTCATGACGGACACCGTGGATTGCGTGGTGATCGGCGCGGGCGTGGTCGGTCTCGCTGTTGCGCGCGCGTGCGCGCAACAGGGCTGGGAAACCGTCCTCGTCGAGGCGGAGAACGCCATCGGCACGGGCACCAGCTCGCGCAACAGCGAAGTGATACACGCGGGCATTTACTATCCGCAGGGCTCGCTCAAGGCGCGGCTGTGCGTGCAAGGCAAGCACAAGCTCTATGCGTATTGCGAAGAAAAGGGCGTGGAGTACAGCCGCTGCGGCAAGTTCATTGTCGCGACGCACGAAGGGCAACTCGACGCCCTGCGCGCGATTCGCGCGGCGGCGGCCGCCAACGGCGTGGACGACCTGCGCTGGCTCGAACGCGACGAGGCGCGCGCACGGGAACCCGCGCTCCATTGCGTGGCGGCGCTCGAATCGCCCTCAACGGGCATTGTCGACAGCCACGGCTTGATGCTCGCGCTGCAGGGCGACTTCGAGGCGGCGGGCGGCATGCTCGCGTTCTGCTCGCCGGTCACGGGCGGCCTCGCACGGCCGGGGCAGCCGACGCTGCTGAAGGTAGGCGGCGACGAGCCGATGGAACTGCTCGCCACGCGCGTGGTGAACAGCGCGGGCCTTTACGCGCAGCAGGTGGCGGCGTGCATCGAAGGCATACCGGCGCCATCCATCCCGCCGGGGCGCTACGCGAAGGGCAATTATTATTCGCTCGCGGGCGCAGCGCCGTTTTCAAGGCTTATCTATCCGGTGCCGGAGGAAGGGGGCCTCGGCGTACACCTCACGATCGATCTTGGCCGCCAGGCGCGCTTTGGCCCCGACGTGGAGTGGATCGATGCGATCGACTACACCGTGGACCCGGGCCGCGCGGCAAAATTCTACGAGGCGATTCGCACTTACTGGCCGGCGCTGCCTGACGACGCGCTGCAACCGGGTTATGCTGGCATTCGCCCGAAGCTGGCGCAGGGCAAACACAGCGGCGACTTCGTGATCCAGGACGCGCGCGAACACGGCGTGAGCGGGCTAGTGAATCTCTACGGCATCGAGTCGCCGGGGCTGACGGCTTCGCTCGCGATTGCGGACGAAGTGGTCGAACGCTTGAACATCAACTGACTGCAGTATTGAATCAACGCGACACAACGCAAAACACGAGGAGAACAGGATGGTCTACGAAATGGCGCATATCACGGTGAGCGCAGGCAAGAACGCCGAATTCGAGGCGGCCGTGGCGCAAGCGCTGCCGCTCTTTCACCGCGCGCGCGGCTGCCGCGCCGTTGAACTGCAACGCGGCGTGGAAGAGCCGAACCAGTACGGGCTCGTCGTGCAGTGGGATACCCTTGAGGACCACATGGTGCTCTTTCGCGAGTCCGCGGATTTTCAGGAGTGGCGGCGCCTTGTCGGCCCGTACTTCGAAAAGCCGCCGGTTGTGGGGCATACCGAGGTCGTGGTGAAGTAGCGGACTGAGCGCGGCCAGGCCGCGCTTACGCCTTGATACCAAACCCCTCCACATACCCCGCCGCGTCCTCGCCGTCCCAAACGTGGCCATCGACGAACGGCGCGGTTGCCGCGGCGGCCGGCACCGCGATTCCCATGGCCGCCGCCGCTTGTCCGTACAGCGCCGTCTGGTTCAAGTCGCGCGCGATCTCGCGATAGTCACTTCGGCGCGCGAGCATGCCCCATCGTTCGAACTGCGTAATAAACCATACCCCCTCCGATTCGCGCGGATAATTCACGCGGCCTTCCTCGAAAAACTTCATGCCCGGCGCGCGCGAAGCCGCATCCGTTTCGAGCCGCGCCGCGATTAGCGCGGCGTCCACGCCAAGCATCTCGGGGTGCGCGAGCCATTGCGCAATCTCGCGCCGGTTGCCTTCGCCGTCGAGCCAGCGGCACGCTTCGAGCAAAGTTTGCACGAGTGCGCGCGCCGTGTTCGGATGGCGCGCCACGAAATCGCGCCGGCAGGCGAGCACCTTCTCGGGATGGTCCTGCCAGATCGTCCCGCTCGCGATGATCGTGCGTCCCACGCCGCGCTGCTGCGCGAGCGCCGGCCACGGCTCGCCTGCACAAAAGCCGTCGAGGCGATCTTCCGCCAGCGCGGCCACCATTTGCGGCGGCGGAATCACTACGCTCTCGATGTCGCGCAGCGGATGCACGCCTTGCGAAGCGAGCCAGTAGTACAGCCACATGGCGTGCGTGCCTGTGGGAAAGGTCTGCGCGAACACGGGCTTGCGATCGAGCGTTGCGAGCGCCCGCGGCAGCGAGCCGTGTTCGGCAAGCGCATCGGCGAGACGGTTCGAGAGCGAGATCGCCTGGCCGTTGCGGTTGAGCACCATCAGCGCGGCCATGTCGGTTTGCGGGCCGCCCAGGCCGAGCTGCACGCCATACACGAGACCGTAAAGCGAATGCGCGGCGTCGAGTTCGCCGCAAAGCAGCTTGTCGCGCAGCGCGGCCCACGAAGGCTGGCGCGAAAGTTCAAGCGTGAGGCCGTGCGCGTGGCCGAATTCGAGCAGCTTCGCGGCGACGAGCGGCGCGGCGTCGGCAAGCGGCACGAAGCCGATCTTCAGATGGGTTTTCTCGGGCGCGGCGAGCGGTGTGGTGGCGTTCATGGGCGGTCCTGCACGTCGCCCGCCGCGACGACCTGGCGGGCAATCTCGGCGAGCTTCACGCTCTGGTTCATCGCGCGCTTGCGCAGCGCCGCGTAGGCGGCGGGTTCGGTCAACTTCTGTTGCTCCATCAGCATGCGTTTCGCGCGGTCGATCAGCTTGCGCTCGGCCAGTTCGTTCTCGGCCTGCGTGAGACGCTCGCGCAACTGCGCCTCCTGCGCAAAGCGCGCGAGCGCGACTTCGAGAATCGGCGCGAGGCGCTCGCTCGCGAGCCCTTCCACGAGATACGCGGTCACTCCCGCATGCACGGCCGAGCGGATCAATTGCTGGTTGGCGTCGTGGCTGAACATCAGCACCGGACGCGGCGCGGTGGCGTTCATCACCGCGAGCTGTTCGAGCGTGTCGCGCGAGGGCGATTCGGTATCGATGATGATGACGTCGGGCCGCTCGCGTTCGACGGTGCGATGCAGCGCCTGCGGCGTGGCGGGTTCGGCGAGCATGTCGTAGCCGAGCGTCGCGAGCGCGTCGCGCAGGTCGCCGATGGGCTTTTCGGTGTCGGTTACGAGCAGTACGCGCAGCATGAGGGTTCGGTGGTCGTCGGCATGACGTCTTCGACGGTTGATCGGTGCATTGCGCGCCATCGCTGGGCGCGCGAGACAAGTCAGCAAGGTATGTGCCAGTTTGTCGATAGCCCGGAGAGCGTTGCCGGGCGGGGCTGTGGGTGCGAGGTCAGGAAACGCGTGAGACAGCGCGTTGTGCACCGCGGCAGTGCGATGACTGAGGGAGCGCACACAGTTGGCGCATCGGGCTAGTCCGGAGCCGTGCGCGCGCCGGGACTCGCCTCGCGAAGGGCAAGGCCGGGCCGCGAAAGGGGCAGTCGTGCGAGGGAGGTGCGTGGTGCTCAAGCGCCGGGCTTGAGCACCACGCGAAAGCGCGCTTCGCCGCTCATCATCCGCTTGGCTGCGCCAGCGCGTCGCTCAACGCGTATATCTCGGCAGTCCCTCCATCTAACCGTCCACTTCGAGGGATCTTTGTTGTATGCCGGCTCATCCAGCCGGCGTAAACCAACTGCCGTTACCGAATCAAACCGCGAGTCGAGCGATCAAGGAATTCGTAAAAAGGCTTCACCTCGGCGTGAGCCGCGGCGATCTCAGCAATCGCAGGCTTCGCTTCGTCAAGCGTCTTCCCGCTGCGGTAGAGCAGCTTGTACGCATTCCGAATGGCTTGCATTGCCTCCTTGCTGAAGCCACGACGTTGTAGTCCAGTGGTATTCACTCCGACCGGCGAAGCGTGATTGCCTTGGGCAATGACAAACGGCGGCACGTCCTGCGCGACCCCAGAACAGCCTCCTATCATCACGTGCGCTCCGATGACGCAGAATTGATGGACTGCGCACATCCCGCCGATTATCACGTGGTCGTCCACGATCACGTGACCGCCCAAGGTGGCGTTGTTTGCCAGAATGCAATGGTTGCCAATAACGCAATCGTGAGCAACATGAGCATTAACCATCAAGAGGTTTTCATTTCCAATCTTGGTGATGCCGCCGCCTTGGACCGTGCCGCGATGGATCGTGACACTCTCCCGGATTCTGTTGCGGTCGCCAACCTCCACGAGAGTCGGCTCTCCGGCGTACTTGAGGTCCTGGTTTTCCTCTCCGATGGACGCGAATGAATAAATTATGTTGTCCCGGCCAATACGGGTATGCCCGCTTACGACGACGTGAGACTTGAACACCGTGCCCTCGCCAATCGCGACGTCGCTACCAATGCAGCAATAGGGACCAATACGGACCCGAGCGCCGATGATGGCGCCTTCTTCAATAACTGCGGTGGGGTGAATTACAGCCGTCTCGTCGATCACAAAGGAACCTCTCAGGAATGTCAGGGTTGGATCTGGCTCACATCGAATATTGGTGTGCAAGCAACGGCTCGCGGACTGATTATAGGAGTCTTCGTTTATGCTCGCCGATGTCCAATTCGAAGCGACGCGGCCGCGCGACGAGGGAAAATGCGGAGACGCGGCTGTTTTGTGGTGAGCATGAGACGCTGCGTTAAACGTCCAGGCCCCGGGCTTCGTGAAGAATCCATTTCGCAAATGCCTGTAGTGGCTCTTCACTTAACTCGATTGGCTCAGGAAGAACCAGGCAGAAGTTTTTGGTAATCGCTTTGCCGTCCGGCCAGGGCGCCACCAGACGGCCCTGTTCAAGCTCGGCCCCGATGTAAAGGCGCGGCACCAACGCGACACCGAGGCCAGCTAGCGCCGCCTCGATCAGCATCGAATGCAGGTCGTAACGTGCGCCAACCGCCGAATTGGTCAGCACAATGCCGGCCTCCTGCGCATATAGCTGCCACGCGTCCGGATTTTGTCGTCTGTGAAGGCGTGGCAACTCGTCTAGCGATGTGTTCGCGCCGGCGTCGGCGAGAAGTGCCGGACTACAGACTGGCACCAGCACCTCCTCCAGCAGTCGCTGCGAATGCATACCCGCCCACGCCGGATGCTCGAAATGAATTGCTGCATCGAAGCCGCTACCGGCAAGAATGAACGGTTCCATGCACTCGGCGATATGCACAGTGACGTTCGGATGCTTGTGTTGAAAGTGTTTCAAGCGGGGGATAAGCCAGCGGGTGGCAAACGTCGGAATGGCGGCGATATCGATGCTCGCGCCCTCGATCGGCTGCCCCATCAGATAAAGGCTGTCCCGTTCCAGCCGATCCAGTATCTCGCGAACCTGCACGGCATAGCGCGTGCCGTTGGACGCAAGCCGAACCCGGTTTCCAACGCGCTCGAACAGCGCGACACCCAAAAACGCTTCCAGGCGCCCAATCTGACGGCTGATGGCGCCCTCGGTCAGCGCTAGCTCTTCAGCCGCGCGCGCGAAGCTGCCGTGTCGAGCCGCGGCCTCAAAGGCCAGCAGCGCGGAATTGCTTGGAATCTTACGTCGCATCGGAGTTTTGCCGGTGGTTAGGCGTTGGACGCCACCTTGAACAAATGTCAATGAAGGCTGATTTTATATCGCTATATATGCGGGAAGTACCACATTAGCATTACGTTAATGCAATGAACAGCGATCGTTTGCAGCAATTTGCCCGGCCGTCATGAAGGACAATCTGATGATTTACACCGTTGAATGCAGCTTCGCCGATCCCGACAGCGAAGGCGAATGGAATGACTTCTACAGCCTTGAAAAACTGCCCGCTCTCATTTCGGTGACCGGCTTTCACACCTCGCAGCGCTTCAAGTCGATAAGCAGCGGCTGCCCGGTCTATCTAGCCGTCCATACGATTGACGATGTCGATGTCCTGACGGGCGACGAATATCGCCAGAAAGGCGGCGGCAATTTTGCAAGGTGGCAGCAACACATCACCGACTGGCACCGAAATCTCTACAGCGATATCGGCCTTGCGCCAGCAGTCAACGCAGACGAACTCCTCGCGCTTTGTGCAAGCGGCCCCGAACCCCTGATCCAGATGGGCCTCACGCCATTGTCGATGCAAGCCGTTGCCCTGGAGAAGTTTCCGGCACGCCGTTGGCTTGCAAAACTGCCCCGGCAATCTGCCCAGCTTGTCGGGAGCCTGTCCGAAGACGTGTACCTCTATTCGCCGATGACGGAGCAACTGACAAGCTCCCGAACCGCCCCGACAGAACAGGAAAAGTAGATCCGCAATGCCCAACGTCACTTTCCACATCCCTACGGGGAAAATGCCCTCTGATGAGAAGCTCGCCGGGCTTTCCCTCGATTGCGTCGATCTCTGCACAGGTGGCCTTCAGGCGGCACTCAAAAACGTTCATGGCATCTATGTCGAGGTTCGGCATGGGCATGGACATCCGGTTTTCGCGGAAATCCAATATCGCCAGGAAACGTTTCGCACGCCGGCCGTAATGACCCAGTTCATGGAAGCCCTTGACGACGCTATCGCGCGCCACACGGGTCTCACGGCGCGCATCCGTTGTTTTGGTTATGCCGCGTCGGATATTCACGCCCGAAATTAGAAGGCTTCTGGAGAAGAATTGTGTCGACCGTTACCTTTCCCAGTCAGCGAGCCGGGGATTTCACAATCACCGCAATCAGCGACGGCTATCTCACCGCGAGGCTGGAATCCTTGTCGAACATCGATCCGTCCGAGGCCGCCCGAATGCAAAGCGATGCAGCGCAGAAGCAGACCTCAGCCGTGCATATCAACTGCTACCTGGTACGCAGGGCGGGCCGCACAATTCTTATCGACAGCGGGGCCGGAGGCATCAAGCAATGGGGCGGGCGCCTGAAAACCAACTTATCGCTTGCCGGCGTCGAACCAGCCGAGATCGACACGATCCTGCTCACACACGCCCACCCTGACCATGTCGGAGGACTGGTGGACATAGCTGGACAAATTGCCTTTCCAAATGCGGAGCTTGTTGCTCATCAGCGAGAGGTCGCATTCTGGCAGGATGACGGAAATCTGAGTCGTGCCAGCGAGCGTGCACGCGGTAACTTTGCGATAGCGCGCCAGGTATTCGACGGATACCGCGACAAGCTTCGCACTTTCGATGAAGGAGAAGTCCTTCCCGGTATTAGAGCGATGCCGCTGCCGGGACAGACAGACGGACACTCCGGATATCTTCTCGGCTCCCATGATCAGACTGTGCTCGTATGGGGAGATATCGTTCATTTTCCTCATATCCAGATTCAACGACCCGAGGTATCGATTGCATTCGATCAAGACGCTTCCCAAGCTGCCGCCACACGATCACGGCTTCTCGATCTGGCTAGTTCGGAGGGACTGTTGATCGCCGGTATGCATTTGGGGGAACTGGGCTTCGCGCGAATAAAGCGAACGAGCACCGGCTACGGTCTACTGTACGAGAACGAAGCATCTGAACGGCGGCCCGTGGCCGAACCGAGAATTCGCCATGCACCGTCGGCCACCTAGCCCTGTTACGTCGTATATCGAACGCTTCGTCTGCCATGGTTAAAAACTTCCTCCCTTCGTATTAAACCAAGCTTCTCGGCGACTCGAAGCGATCCCAGATTCAACATGTCAATTTCTGCGACCACCGGAGCCAAACCGAGTGTTGCGCTTGCGTGCTGAAGGACTGGAAGTGCTGCCTCAGTGGCGATACCTGATCCCCACGCTTTGCGAGGCAAACGCCACCCTATTTCGACTTCCGTGTCACGGGCATCCGTTGGAGTCAAAAGAATCCATCCAAGGAACTCGGACGCGTCGCTTCGATTCCTGATTGTCCAATAGCCCATTCCCGGTGGGTAAGAGGCGAGCGTGCGGGTCTCAATGAATTCCCGATGCCGTTGGCCGTCACCCCACGGGCCGTCCACGAAACGCGTTACTTCTGGGTCGCAATCCATGGCCAGACACTCGTCGGTGTCCATCAACGCGCGGGGACGAAGGAGGAGGCGTCGGGTTTCGAAGGTGGGTTGCATCTGTAAGCTCTCATCCGTCGGAAACATGAGATCTGGCATTTGTCGAAGACGCCGACCGTCAACAATCGACGCGCCACAATGCGGTCATTCAAGGCGGCTGTCTGTCCGCCAGACTCACTGCCGAGTTGATGACGGGCAAACTAGCGGCTAGTTGCGAACTCAGCATGGGGAAATTACTCGCGTCTAAAACTGAGGATACCTCTTCCTACCGGATTTCCTGGTATTAACGGATTCGGCATCCAGGCCGTAGTGACGTTGAGTGTGTCTCCATCGAGTTTATAGAACCGTTCCTGCTCCGTGCCGTTCCATGCTTCATTCCAGGATGAGTCCACCTTTGTGATGAACCTATCCCCCTCTATCCGATACCGTCCTGTATAGGACACCATAGTGCGAAAAAGTGCCGCCAGTTTCTCGTCTGTATCGCCGGGCTCCCGCGTCCTTGCGGTAAGCAGTACTATCATTCGACCATGTGGGTCGAAAATGAGGTGCCCATTGGGGTCGGCGCCCCAAGGCTGGGTGCGTTCCTTTGAGTCCTGAAGCTCCGTTTCAAAGGAAATCAGCCGCCAGCAACCATGGAGCTTACCGTTACGCTCAGACATACTCCCTCCTGTTTTGACCCTCCCTCGGAGTAAGGGTCGCCTGGCGCGGCCGTCCGATTATCGGCGATTCTACTCCGTGCATGGAATGACGCAGGGCTAGAGCCCGCGCGGTGGCCGTGCTGAACGACATGTGAGCGTTTGCGCGCATCGGACAGCGGTCCAAGCGCGGCGACCCGGATAATCCGCAAACTGCTGATAAGCGCGATCACACCGACTTGCCTGCCGCCCCCTGTTGCCGTCTCATCGTCACGATGCTATAAAGCGGTGTCGGAAAAGGCAGACTTGGTTTGGTAAGCCCAAGTCCTTTCGGTAACGAAAGCTCTGGTCTTTGGCCTCGCGCACGAGATCCCCACGACGAACATTTGACGCGGTATAGGCGTCTGAGCGTTCGTCCGTGTGGATCTCATCGAGAAACGCTCCGGTCGAACATCGACACAGGAGTAGTTCATGCGCGCACATCATTCGAATTTCTACGACGTTGTCATTGCCGGGGCCGGTCCTGTCGGCCTCTTTCTCGCATGCGAATTGCGCCTCTTTGACCTCTCGGTCCTGGTGCTGGAGCAAGCCGAAAGCCCACATTCCCCTTTAAAACGCCTTCCATTCGGCATGCGCGGCCTCTCGGCGCCTACGCTCGACGCGCTGTATCGCCGTGGACTGCTGGATGAGGTAGTCGCGGTACAGCGTGAAAGCGATGCCGCAGGCAAGGTAGCAGGCACCCCGCATTGGATGGGTCAGCAGCGCCGGCCAGCCGGCCATTTCGCTGGCATCCAGTTCTATCACGACAATATTGACACTTCGAAGTGGCCGTATCGCCTGCCAGGCCCGGCCGGCACCAGCGTAGCCGTCGCACTCGAAACGCTCGAAACCGTATTGGCCAACCGCGCCATTGCGATGGGGGCCAAGATCCGGCGCGGCTTGGGCGTCGACACAATTCATGCTTCAGACGACGACGTGAGCGTTCACGCGGGCGGTCAAACTTTTGCCGGACAGTGGCTTGTCGGTTGCGATGGTGGACGCAGCGCAATACGCAAGGCAGCGGCGTTCGAATTCGTTGGCACCGATCCCGAATTCACCGGATATTCCGTCGAAGTCGAAATGGCTGACCCCGAGGCACTTCGACCCGGGCGGCACTACACGCCGACCGGTATGTTCACCTATGCGCCGCCCGGCACCATCGCGATGGTGGAATTTGATGGTGGCGCGTTTCACCGAACCCACCCAATCACGCTTGCGCATGTGCAGGCGGTGTTGCGCCGCGTGTCCGGCGCTGCTATCACCCTGACTAAACTTCAGCTTGCTACCACCTGGACGGATCGCGCTTTCCAGGCGACGACCTACCGTAAAGGGCGCGTATTACTTGCAGGCGACGCCGCGCACATCCATTCTCCATTGGGTGGTCAAGGGCTGAATCTGGGACTGGGCGACGCGATGAACCTCGGGTGGAAGCTGGCATCGACTATCCGCGGCGACGCGCCGGCCGATCTCCTCGACAGCTATCAGCGAGAGCGGCATCCGGTGGGAGCAGACGTTCTCGACTGGTCGCGCGCGCAGGTGGCGCTTATGCGCCCCACGCAAAGCACGCGCGCGCTTACAGCAGTCATCCGTGATCTCATCGGGACCCAGGATGGCGCAACCTATTTCGCCGAGCGTGTGTGGGGCGTATCGCTGCGCTACGACCTTGGCGGCGATCACTTGCTGGCCGGCCGCAGCGCGCCTGATTTTGAACTCATCGACGGAACTACAGTCGGTAGCCTTTTGCGCGATGGCAAGGGTCTATTACTGCAGTTCGATCGAAATGCATCGCTTCAAGCGCTTGCAAGCGTTTGGCGAAAGCAGGTCACCTATATCGCGAGCGATGCCAAGGAACGGCTCGGGTTGAGCGCTGTACTACTGCGTCCTGATGGATTCGTCGCTTGGGTGAGTGAAGCCACGCCTCGCGTCGAGGAATGTGCCGAGGCCTTGACGCGATGGTTCGGTGAACCAGGAAATGTGGTCGGATCCGCCTAGCCGAAAGCATCATCGGGATGGCCGCTTTATCTGATACGTCGGACGTATGGATGTCGCTGCGATCGTCCGAGCGTATGTCCCTTCATGGGCCGCAATGCGTCCCACCATCAAGCAAGACAGTCATCTCGTATCGTGCTCGCTGCAACAGGAATAGTCGACCTGGCAAGAGCCAGTCGATTTTTCAGGTAACGGACATAGGCGAGCGCGTAACGGCGCGTAATATTTATCGCATGAAAATCCCTGCCCGGACCATCAAGGACGGTAACTGAACAACCGTTATATAAGCGAGCATTTAAAAATGTCCGTACCGGGGAATATAATTGAAAACAACATTGCGAATTTCCATCGCGTCAATCGCTTGCGCGACGTTCCTTGCGGGGTGTGCAACCAATGAGCAGGGCCTGCTCGTTGTCGATCCGAACAAGGTAAACGAAATATTGGCGGGCGCGCTGAGTCCACCGCCAGCCCCGCCGCCTGTGGTCGTCGAAGAAGCCTATCAGCCGATGCCCAATGACATCTACATTTCGACTGTCGTCGATCGTGATGTGGTGTTTCTCGGCGGCGATACATATATCTGGGTGGTCGGCGCGGACGGAGTGCGGCACCGGCGCTTCTACGCCCATGGCGATCATCGGGAAGACGTCTTCCATCGCAGGGACGAACTTCACAAGGTCATAATGAATCATGGCGGTCACTTGCCCGACCACGCAATAGCCGCGCACGGGCCGATCGAACATCCTGGCGCCCCGAGCCATCCAGGCGCAGTCGCACAGAACCATCCGATGCCCGGCGCTATGCCAGTTGCGCACGCCGCCGCTCAAAGCAAGCCTGCCCCTGCTGCCAAGCCGGTGAAGGATGTCAAGAAGTCGTCGTAGCGTGTCTGGAAATTAAATGGTGGACGTGCGGAGATTTACGCTCCGCATTTTGCATACGGCCCGTAGCCACCGCTGCAAGTCAATCAACAAACCTTCCGAGGCTCACGACCGCGCTGGCGTGAAGCCGTCGGAACTCCAGTCTTCGCTGCCGACCCGTGATGGACGTAAAAGAATCCCTCGGGGTCGTAGCTGTTCTTGATCGCTTTCAGTCGTGCATTTCCCCCCAAAACGCTTTGCAGCCGTTGTGACTCGTAGCCGTGCAGAAATAGAGAGGCCCGGTCCCCATCGCCTCCCCACCAACCGTGATGGGTGGGCGCTCCGGGCCGTGGGTCGGGCACCAGTCCCCGGGTTGGCCTTGAGATCCCACCAGCGGCGTGCGGGACCGGCGCCGATCTGAGGTTCATCCTTGAAGGTGACATCCGCTGGTTATATAGATTGGCTGTTGCGGCAAATCAGGCGCCTCCGATCCGGTGTCAGTTCCTGGCCGAACGCCGCTCAACGCGGTCGACCGCACGTGTATTGCACCTATTCGAATGCAGCTTTGAGAAATGCAGCGACTTCAGCGGGCGATTGAGCCTGTGCTTCCGGGTCGCCGCCCAAGGTGATGCCCATGGTCAGGCAACGCTTCGACTCATCTACGGCGGCAGCGCCGGAGAGCGTCTGGCCCCCTCGAACCATTGTGAAGGTTCTGCTATCGAGGTCGTAGAAGCCGTGACATTCCCGTGCACTAGTCGCAAGCGGTATTGAATGCAACGGTGTCGGCCGGTCGAAACCATGCCAGGCATTCCGATATTCTTTTATCGTTACCCGCGCGCCTTTCGAGCGGAGTGAGTCTGCATAGGCAATACAAGGTGCCGCCGGCGTATAGTTGTCTTTTCCGCCGATCAGCATCAGGATGGGAGAACCGTCTAGATGTGCCGACTCATAAGCGATGCCGCAGGACGGATAGAAAGCGATGTGGGCTGCAAAACGCAGATTGCCTTCCATCGAAGCCGTGCGGAAGGGCTCCAGCGATGAATAGAGCGCGGCGACACCACCGCGCGAAAAACCCATGACTGCGATTCGGCCTCTGTCGATACGAGGATCTGTCGCAAGTAAGCGCAACGCGGCGTAGGCATCTGCGATATCGGCGGTCATCGAAAGCTGCGTCTGATCCCTTTCAGTGTTCCTGATGCCGCGCCCGGTAAAACTGTCCACCACCAGGCTGGCATAACCTAGCGCATTCATGCGCTGGGCCCAAACCCGTTCGCCTCGATTCACGCCGCTACTTCCATGCAGGATGATCACGGCGGGCACGACGCGAGGCCCATTCTCAGGCATGCTCAAGTCCCCGGTAATGAAAGCCTTTTTACCAGTGGCGTAATGCGAGAGATAGTCTCCGGCACTCCGGGGCGTAATCGACGCGAACGTTATGATGCCGCTTTTACTGTCGTCGAGGGAACTTGTGATCGAAGAGTTAGCCGTGCCAGGAGAACTGCACGCCACCATCATGCTCGCCGCGATAGCTGGCAACAGGCTTCGAGTGAGCTGATGAACAATCCTTGTCTTCATTGTTAGCGCGCTCCCTGGTTTTCAAGCTACGCGTTGTGGATTGTTGCCAATCCAGGTATCGATGCCGAAGGTCTCAAATTGACCGACAGGCGCCCGACGATAGCGGCGACATCATCTTGAAGCGTCCGGACGATGCAAGCGACATAATTCGATCCGGAGCGGAAATCTGAACTGTTCAGAAGCGGACGTACGAAGGCCATTTTCATTCATTCGGAAAGGCAGTATGCCTACGTAGCTTACAAAGGCGGCAACCACCAGGTCGAATGAGAAAACTAGCTCGACCGTTTCCGCGGCCGGATTTGAGTGCGTGCAGTTCCTTTACCAACTGCTATGTAATACCTCCAAAAAAATTCTAGGTAGAGCGGCATAAGCACCAGTACCGGCTTCCAACCAGCCCCGTAGAGAATCGATATCGCGAGAGCGAAAAGCACCATTCCAACGCCCCCCGAATAGGCCGCGCTTATAAATACGCTTGTGGGCGAGATCAGCGTCTTCTGACATGGTTTTCATGGGTTATAGGTCAAATGCCCCGTCAGCGGGCTGTCGTCACCGATTGTCAGCGTTTCGGGTTGCTATGTCGAATGTCCCAAACTGGCCGCATCGCCTTCCACAGGTCGACAAGAGGATCGAGGCGGGTTTCCACTCCATGCAATCAGCATGACCGGCCCGAAAGGACCTACCGGTACCTATAGCAGCAACTGGATAAAGCGATAATGCGCAAGGGCAGCGGCAACGTGGGGGCGCCATGCAGTTCGATACGGCTGAGAGAACGATGTGGGAACTCGTGCAAACTTATACAGGCCGAGTCGGCTATCAACGCGGCGTGAAATCGGAAGGTCTATCGGCTGACCCGCCGGTCATCGACTGCTCCGGGTGGACCCGGTTGCTCCTCGCAAATGCGATGCAAGCGGAAAACGAAGCTGCTGGGCACCCGGTGTTTGCGCCAAGTGATGTGGAAGCCCTGCAAGCGTGGTCGGATCGAATCATTCAGGAGATCGAGGTTCGAACGGGATTTGTCCTTGAAGGAGAGGAGATTACGTTCCACAGTCTTCCGCGCTGCGCCACCATTGGGCTCAAACTGGGAAAGCCATCGTGGGCGAACAATTACCCGCGTCGGCGCGGGATTACCCACGTTGTTCAGGTCGTGCGCCGGCCCGAGGATAGCGCGCCGTTTGTCTCCGAATCGTTTGGCGGTGCAGTTTTACCGGGCGTCAGTCTGACGCCGCTTGAAGAATGGCTGGTGCAGGCTGAGCCTCAACTACGCGCTGGCGAAATATGGGCCGTTGACCCGTTCAGGCTGGCGTCAAAGAACTGAACACCCGCTTGATGACCGGACAGCGTTTGCGAGCCGTCCGGCCTTCCTGGTTCACACGTCGGTTTGCTCCGCCATCTCAAGCGCGTCGTCGACTTCGATACCGAGGTATCGAACCGTGCTCTCGAGCGTTGAGTGACGAGGCAGCAACTGCACCGCCCGCAGGTTCTTCGTACGGCGGTAGAGCATTGAAGCCTTTGTGCGGCGCATTGTATTTGTTCCGTAAGTAGAGTCGCCCAGTGCGATCGATCGGATCCGGCGATGTACCAGCCGGGCGTACCGACGTGTCGACATATGCGGCGAGCCGTAGATCCGGCTCGGAAACAGATAGTCGTCCGACGCGAGAGCTGAGGCCTTGATCCACGCCTTCACGCTCGCGCGCGTCTGCTCGGTGATCTCGAATCGCACCAGCCGCTGCGTCTTCTGCTGCATGACGGTTGCTCGCGCCGCCACGTGCGAGGCGTGGCAAACGTCTGAGACTCGCAGCCTCGTGAGATCGCACGCCCGAAGCTTGCTCTCGATCGCCAGATTGACCATTGCCAGGTCCCGCGTGCTACCTGCGTGTTGTAAACGGATACGAATCGCCCAGATCTCCCTGAGTTTCAGTGGTAGCTTTTGGCCGCTCAGCTTTCCCTTGTTCCACGGCACGCGCCGCGCGCCGCCGACGTCAATGGTTTCCATGACGATTCTCCTTTAGTTGGAAGGAAAATCGGTGTGCGGCAACCACCGGCGGACGATATCCGACCCACCAGGGGCGGTCATGCTTTCACATAGCGGACATCCGGCAGTCCTGTTAGACCCGATAGAAACGGTAAAACTGCTCTATTGGTGCTTCAACCGCGAGTGCCTGAAGCGGAAAGCTGCATACCAGGTCTTTTAAATTCGCTATGTGCGATAGCCGTCGTGTGAAATTTTCCGCGACGCCAACTCTGACCGCGCCATGGCGATCCAGAAATTGCCCCCACAGAGACATGTTTCGAAACCGCGATTCCGCGACCTTGACGCTCGCACTGTATTCATCTGGAAAGCACCGTCGATAGCTGCGTAGGTTATAGAGCCAGGAAGTTCCTGCAACGCGCGTCGCTTCTCGCTGGTTGCGCCGTACGTGATCGAAAAGCGAGCGAAGTTCCTCACGCCGTACAGGTAGACGGTCGATACTCAGCGGAGAAACCGTGGCTGGCTCTACATTTTCGAAGTGAATGCGCACGCATTCCGCGTTGTGTATGGCATATGAAAAGCAACCCGACGTCGCGACCGTGGACCGCGTCTGGGTAACTTCAGCTCTCGCGAGGTAGAAGCCATATGTCCAATCGCACAAGTCGACCGATTGGCTCAGGCCGTCTGCGTAGCAACGCCAGATCGGATGATGTTGGTCAAAGGCCCGACCGAGCCCGAACCGAACATAGATATTCGTATAGTCAAGGAGCGCCTTCTCGATAGGCATGTCTATCAGAGCGGCGACGGTCTGAGCAAATCGGATTTGCAGGTCGAAGAACTCTTTGTTGTATCGCATCAAGGCAACCTCCTGAGGCAAAGATTGTCAACGAGCCTGCCATACCAATTGTCTGCTGTTGGCCGAATCTGAAACTCAGAGAGCCCTTTCCCCACTAGCCTAAATCGCGTAGTCGGCGCGGCAGCGTCAGTCACGATTGCCGGGACGGACGGCGGCGCCAATGATTTTCCCGCCAATACGATCGCTTTCAATCAGACGGCGAGTTCCACCCAGACCGATACCAGCAACACGACGACATTTGGCCGGACAAGAACTCAATCCTGGCGGAAAAACCCCCTGGATACGTGTTGGCTCATGCCGCACCAGGATGGGCGCTTTCTGCTGCCGACGGAAACGGATGTGCCGGCGGTGCAATTGGTGGAGCCACGAGTGTGATCGCTTCGCCGTACGTGATTGGCCAGCTTGATCCGACGGGCGCACCGCCGACTATTGGGCAGGCGGCGTTCACGACAGCGATCGCGATGCTCGCCGGGGGGGCTTGCGGCCGCGCTGGGGCAGAACGCGAATGGCGTGGAATGCAGATTCTCCTAGACACTACATCGGGCAGGGAGCTGGATCGAAAATTCAATAAATAGGCGTGGATCAGCGATCGCAGCAGTGAAACGAAGCCGGCCACGCGCCGGGTTTGTGCTTTATGGCGCTCGGCGCGGGCAAAACCTCCACGCTCCAGCTCGTGGCCGAGCATTTCGGCCAGCGGCGCGGCATCTACCTCGCGTTCAATCGAGAAATTGCGGCGCGCGCCGCCCGGCGCTTTCCGCCTCACGGCAATTCACGGACCATGCATTCGCTGGCGTGGGCCTCCGTCAGCCCGTCGCAGCGAAACCGCATGAACCTGCAGGGCGAGCCACCGCATGAACTGGCTGCACGCCACGGGCTTGGCCCGCTGGAAGTGTGGACGGTGACGGGCACGGCCGTCGAGATCGCTCCATTCGAGATCGGGCGGATGATTGTCGACGGGCGGGACTGGTTCTGCCGCTCCGCGGATCTCCGGCCGGCAGCGCCCCTTGGCCAAAATCGGTAGCACAGCGATCAACCTTGGCGCGCAGTCAGTGATCGGTGCGGCGGCGCAGACCGCGATCGCGGGCGGCAGCTTCGGCAACGCGCTGGTTGATAACCTCGCACAGGATGCGACGGCGGTCGGAGCGAACGGGATTGGCAACCTCTTCGACGGATCGAGTCCGCTATTGTCGACTTCAGATCCCTTGTACGCACTTTCACACGCAGCACTGGGGTGTGCGGCCAGGCGGCTCAATGAACGTCCCCGAAAAACACCCAAATTCGATACGCCGGCTGAGCGATTTAACCAAATCGTTGCATCGACCGGTTGAATCCGCCGGGTGCTTCGGCCACAATGCCCTCGATATCATGACGTGTTATAGAAAACAAACAATGGCGAACATGAAATCTTGGCTTTTCGCAGCGGGCTTCTGTGCGGGCTGCACAGCTTTTTCTGCGTACATCAACCTCGCACACAACGGTGCGTCTATTGCACCAGTTCAACCCAATTGGCTCATTGAGTTGCATATTGGAGCTGCATTGATGGGCTCGATGTTGTTTACGCTTTTCGTGGCGGGGACGCCAGCTGCGCTACGCGGGCCGGCGTCAGCATCAAGCTTCGGAGTTGGCATGGTGCCGCGCATTGGTGCAGTTCGGTATTTCATTCCCGCCAACGGAGCTTTTTTTTCGACCACGCGAATCATCCAGATATTTGGGGTCATTGTTTGTTTGATGATTCAGTTCATTTACCCCGCGCCGTTGGATGCAGTGAACAATGTGCAGGGAGACACGGTGCACCCGATCAAGGCGTTGAGGAAACCGCTCGCGGCGTGAGGTAGTGGCAGAGTCATTAAAGGGTTTGCGCGCTGCGTAATACGAGGCGACCGGTGTGCCCAGCTCGGCCTGCTTCAATGCGTAAGCAATCTGTTCCTCTGTATATCTGCTCTTCTTCACGGCATGACCTCCAGGTCAGGGTGTCAACATCATGCCGGAATTTTCCAGTTTTAAACGGAACGGTTTTCTGGGAGATGCTCACGGCACCCCCGCGCACAAACGTTCCAGACACGCAGGCTCGTCTCGCGCACCATGAGCGCCTCGAAAAAGGAGGCAACAAGCATGTTCGATACGAAAGTGGCGCTGGTCGTGCGGGACGATCTGGCGGTCTGGCAGAAGCTCAATGTGACCGCGTTTCTCGCAACGGGCATTGCGGCGGCGGCGCCCGAAGCGCTGGGCGAGCCTTACGAAGACGCGCGCGGGCAGCGCTACGGCAGGATGCTGGGCCAGCCGATGATGATCTACGGCGCGCACGGCGAGGGTCTGCAGGCCGCGCTGCGGCGCGGCGTGTCGCGCGAACTGACGATCGTGCCGTACGTGCGCGCGATGTTTTCGACGGGGCACGACGCAGCCAACCGCGAGGTGTTTCGCGCCGAAGACCCGGAAAATCCCGATCTGGTCGGCGTCGCGCTATACGGGCCAAAGAACGCCGTGGACAAAGCCGTGAAGGGCTTGGTGCTGCATCCGTAAACGCGCGCCGTTTTCGTCACCCAGCCTTGCGCACCGGCGGAAAGCGCCGCTTGCCATTCTTGCTGCTGCCCATGGGAATGCGGCGGAAGCGCTCCTTCTTGTGCTCCTCCTCGAAGTGCGAGAGCGAGAGCTTGACGAGGTCGCTGCGCGAAACGATGCCCACGAGCCGACGCGATTCGCGATCGGCCACCACGGGCAGACGTTCGAGCCCGTGAATCGCGAGACGCGTGGCGATCTGGCGGCAGGTTTCGGCGGGCAGCGCCATGTCGGGAGAACGTTGCGCGAGCAACGAAGCGAGCGGCGTGTCGAGATCGTCGGTCGCGGCGCTCGCGCGCACGGCGTCGAGCATCGCGCGATCCACCACGCCGAGCACCGCGCCCTCGCGCAGCACCGGGTATGCGCGGCGCTGCTGCGTCGAGCCGAAGTAGTGCTCGAGCGCTTCGCGCACGGTGACGTTCGCGTCGATCGTATCGACATGGCGCGTCATCACTTCATCTACGTAATGACGCTCTAGCGGATCCACGCCGTATTCGCGATAGATGTGATAGCCGCGGCGCGCGATCTTCTCGGTCATGATCGAGCGCTTCATGACGACCGTCGCGAAGCCATGCGCGACCAGCGTGGCCGTGAGGAGCGGCAGCAGCGCATTGGTGTCGTGCGTGAGGCCGAACGCGAACACGATGGCCGTGAGCGGCGCGCCGAGCGTGGCGCCAAGCGTCGCCGCCATGCATACGAGCGGCCACAGCGCCGGGTCGCTGCCGGGCAGCACGTGGCTCAGTACGGAGCCGAGCCCCGCGCCGAGCATGAGCAGCGGCGCGAGCACGCCGCCCGACGTGCCGGAGCCGAGCGCCACGACCCAGATCACGGCTTTCACCACGAGGATCGCAATGGCGGCCTGAAGAACGATGTGCTGATGCAGCAGATCGCCGATCACGTCGTAGCCCACGCCGAGCGCGCGCGGCTCGATAAAGCCGCCAATGCCCACCACGAGCCCGCCGAGCGCGGGCCACCACGACCAGTGCAGCGGCAGATGGCCGAACAGGTCCTCGACCTTGTAGAGCGCCGCCGAAAGCCCCGACGCGAGCGCGCCCGCGAGCAACCCGGCGACGATGCAGGAGAACAGCGCCACGGCATGCGGCGGCAGCGTCTGCATGGGGAAGAGCGGCGCCGTGCCGAAGAACACGGAGCGCGCGAAGCCGGCCACCGCGCAGGCAAGCGCGACGGGCAGGAAGCTGCGCGGGCGCCATTCGAACAGCAGCAGTTCCACAGCCAGCAGCACGGCCGCGACCGGCGTGCCGAACACGGCCGTCATGCCCGCGGCGGCGCCCGCCACGAGCAGCGTCTTGCGCTCGGCGGAGGTCACGCGCACGCACTGCGCCAGCAGCGAGCCGAGCGCGCCGCCCGTCATGATGATCGGGCCTTCCGCGCCGAACGGTCCGCCGCTGCCGATCACGATGCCCGACGAAAGCGGCTTCAGGATGGCCACTTTCGGCGACATCCTGCTCTTGCCGAACAGAATGGCTTCGATGGCTTCGGGAATGCCATGGCCGCGAATCTTCTCGGAGCCGAAGCGCGCCATCATTCCGACGATCAGCCCGCCGATCACGGGCACGACGATGACCCACGGCCCCAGCGTGTTGAGCGCGGGCGAGCGGTCGGCGAACGAGAACTGGCCGAAGAAGAACAGGTTCGTGAACCAGTGGATCAGGCTCAGCAGCACGAACGCCGCGAGCGTGGCCAGTGCGCCGATCACGGCGGCCAGCGCGCTGATGCCGGGCAGGCGTGCGTTCGCCGAAAAGTCGCGCTTGTGGGAATCGTCGGAATGCATGGTCTTTAAAGATCGATATGCGGAACGGTGAATGCGCCGTCGAGCGACTTCAACTCGGCGCGATGCAGTTCGGCCAGGCGCGCGAGCAGCTTTTCGCCGGCGGGGAGCAGATGCACTTCCACCTGGCGGCGGTCGCGCTCGCTCACGCAGCGTTCGACGAGTTCGATCGCCTCGCAGCGCGAGACGAGCGCAACCACGCCGTGATGCTGCGCCTGCAAACGCTCGGCCAGCTCGCCAATGGTCGCCCACGTGCGGCCCGGGTAGCCCTTCACATGCAGCAGCAGCAGGTATTGCAGCGGCGTAATGCCCTCGGCCTGCGCGGCCTGCTCCGAGAAACGCTCGAAACGGCGCATCTGATAGCGAAATTCGGAGAGTTGTTCGAAGTCGGCCTTGTCGAGATCGCGCGTGCTTTTTTTCATTGGGAGTCCATGGAACGTTTCAGTCTCCTAATATATCACGACATGATATTTATCCTCGCAAACGCCCGTCACATCAGCATCGCGCCCAGGTGTACCGGCGCGACGCCGAGCGCAAACCCGCTCAGGCCGAAGCCTGCTGCGGCGTCCTCGCCTGGTGATAGAGCCCCGAGATCAGATCGGCCTGCGTGATGATGCCGGCGAGCCGGTTTTCGTGATCGACCACCGGCACGTGATGGTGCCCGCGGCCCGCGAAAATACGTACGAGTTCGACGATCGGCGTCGTGTTCGCGACGCTCAGCACCTGCGTGGTCATCAGCGTGCCGACGCTCTGGCCGGATTCGGCGTGCGGCCGGAACAGGCGCGCGATCGCATCAAGCACGAGGCGCAGCGGGTGCCGCTCGCGCCCGTCGCCGGCGAGGTCGGCGCGCGTGACGATGCCCTTCACCCGGCAATGCGCGTCGACCACGGGCAGCGCCTTCACGTCGTGTCGCTTGAGCAGCGAGCGCGCTTCGCCAACGGTCGTCGTGGGCGTGATGCTCACCACGTTGGCCGACATGACGTCCGCGCAGGTCAGCTCGCCGAAGCTGCGTGCGTACGCGCGGATCTCGGCGTCCAGGAGCACGGCTTCGAGGTCGTCGGTGTCGATGTCGAGCATTTCGTCGCGATCGCGCAGCACCGCTTCGAGGTCGGCGCGGGTGAAACCGGCTTGCGCGGGCGCGGGGCCGGGTGCCTTAGGGCGCCGCGCGGCGTGCGGGTAGCGATGCCCCGTGGCGGCGTGATACACGAGCGCGCCGCCGAGCAGCAGGACCGACTGCAGCGCGACGGGCACGAACACGAACTCATAACCGAGCGCATGCACGGCCGGACCGCCCAGTACTGCGGTGAGCGCGACCGCGCCCGAAGGCGGATGCACGCAGCGCAGCGTGAACATCGCGACGACGGCCACGGCAATGGCCACGGCGGCGGCCGGCACGGGGTCGGCGATCCACATCGCGGCCGTCACGCCCACGGTGGCGGAAACGAGGTTGCCGCCGATGATCGACCAGGGCTGCGCGAGCGGGCTGGCGGGCACGCCGAAGAGCAGCACGGCGGAGGCGCCCATGGGCGCGATCAGGTACGGGATGCTCGGGTCGCCGCCAGGCAGCCGGTGCGCCAGCGCGCCCGTGAGCGCGATGCCGACCAGCGCGCCGCCGCCCGAACGCAGACGTTCGCGCCACGTGATGGTGACCCGGGACGGGGCGAAGCGGGTGAGCCAGCGAAGGACTTTGAAGCGCGACACGATTCGGAACGGTTTGCTGATCTGGAACGGATTGCGAACGCAGACGGCTGCGCGCCGCCCGAAGAAACGAGATTGTATCGCAATGTGATATATATCGCGACACTTGGTCGCGGCGGTGATGTACCGCGCGGATGCGGTGAAGGCGGGAAATCTGGGGATGTAACGGCAGCCGCCCAGCGGGGGCGGAAGGTGAGGCAAAAGATGGGAGCGCCGCCGCGCCATGAAGGGCGGCGGCGCTTTTATTGCGCTCGCGTACGTACTGAAAAGCGGAACTGAAGCGGAAGCCGGTATTAGCCCGCGTGCGGCGGCTGGCCCGCAAAGCGCGGCGCAGGCGCGGCGTTGGGGTGGCCATCGGGGTGACGGTGATGCCCAGCGTTGGCGTTCGCGTTCTGGTTACGGTTCGGCGCGGGCGGCGGCCGATGCTGAGCGGCATGAACCGGCGGACGGCCGCCCGGCTGCGGCCGGTAACCATGCTGCGGCGCGCCGCGCGGCGGCATCGTCGCGCGCACGCGCTGGGGCTCGGGCATGCGCGCGTGTTGCATCGGCAGATGGCCTTCGTTGTGTGCCATCACCACGCGCAGTTCCGCGCGGCGGTGCAGGATTTCGCCGCGCAGGTCGCCGCGGCCATAGTAGCGGCGCTGGCGATGGCCGTCCGGTCCGACGATCCAGATATACGTGCTGCCGCCGGCGTAGACCACGTCGCGGTCGGGCACGACCGAAACGTACGCGTCGTACGGCTGCGGCACATAAACGGGTTGCGCGACGACGACAGGCGGCGGGGGCGGTGGTGCGGCGACGACGACCGTGGGGCGCGCGGGTGCCGTGGCAACGCGCGCGCTGCTGACGCAGCCGCTGATCAGCGCGGTTCCGGCCAGGGTTGCGAACAGGACAAATGCAGATGGCAGAGCGCGTGGTTTCGCGTTCAAGCGGGACTCCGGGGCGGGTTGTGGTTGGTCCCGTGTGTTAACGGCAAATGCCCAAAGGGCTTGAGAGAGCGGCTCGGGAAACGCGGTTCCACGTACGGTTTCATCCGCGCCAGGCTATCCGTTTTCCGCATACCAGCCTTTCCAATTTGTGATTTTACGATGGCATTTCGGCTTCCTATACTCGCCCGGAAAACGTACCCATGAAGTACCGATTGCGGAGACAGCCCCCATGAACGCCCCAGACCACGCCGCCGTAGAAGCCGCAGCGCTAGCCGCATCCGTTTCGCTCGACGACAAATACACGCTGGAAAAAGGCCGCGTGTACATCAGCGGCACGCAGGCGCTCGTGCGTCTGCCCATGCTGCAAAAGGCGCGCGACCGCGAGGCCGGCTTGAACACCGCAGGCTTCGTTTCCGGCTATCGCGGTTCGCCGCTCGGCGCGCTCGACCAGTCGCTATGGAAAGCGAAGAAGCATCTTCACGCGCATGACATCGTGTTCCAGCCCGGCGTGAACGAAGATCTCGCCGCCACGGCCGTATGGGGCACGCAGCAGATCAATCTCTGGCCCGGCGCGCAGCGCGACGGCGTGTTCGGCATGTGGTACGGCAAGGGCCCGGGCGTCGACCGCACCGGCGACGTGTTCAAGCACGCTAATTCGGCCGGCAGCGACGCGCGCGGCGGCGTGCTCGTGCTCGCGGGCGACGACCACGCGGCGAAGTCGTCCTCGGTGGCGCACCAATCCGAGCACGCGCTCATCGCAGCCGGCATTCCCGTGCTCTATCCCGCGAACGTGCAGGAATATCTCGACTACGGACTGCACGGCTGGGCCATGAGCCGATACTCGGGCCTGTGGGTCGCCATGAAATGCGTGACCGACGTGATCGAATCGACGGCGTCGATCGACCTCGACCCGGATCGCGTGGAAATCGTCACGCCCGCCGACTACACGATGCCAGAAGGCGGCCTCAACATCCGCTGGCCCGACACGCCGCTTGCCCAGGAAGCGCGTCTGCTCGACGAGAAGTGGTACGCCGCGCTCGCCTACGTGCGCGCGAATCGCCTGAACCGCGTGGTGATCGATTCGCCGCGCGCGCGCTTTGGCATCATGACCGCGGGCAAGGCGTATCTCGACGTGCGCCAGGCGCTCACCGACCTCGGCCTCGACGATGAAACCTGTGCGCGGATCGGCGTGCGCGTGCTCAAGGTGGGCTGCGTATGGCCGCTCGACGCGCAGGACGCGCGTTCATTCGCCACCGGACTCGAAGAGATTCTCGTGGTGGAGGAGAAGCGCCAGATTCTCGAATACGCGCTCAAGGAAGAGCTATACAACTGGCGCGAGGACGTGCGCCCGAAGATCTACGGCAAATTCGACGAGCGCGACAACGAGGGCGGCGAATGGTCGGTGCCGCGCGGCAACTGGCTGCTGCCCGCGCACTACGAACTTTCGCCCGCGCTGATCGCGAAGGCCATTGCGCGCCGTCTCGCGCGCGCCGACGTGCCCGGGGAAGTACGCGCGCGCATGCTCGCGCGCGTGGCGACCATCGAGGCGAAGGAGCGCGAGGCGGCGAAGCCGCGCGTGAGCGTCGAGCGCAAGCCGTGGTTCTGCTCGGGCTGTCCGCACAACACGTCGACGAATGTGCCCGAAGGCTCGCGCGCGCTAGCGGGCATTGGCTGCCACTACATGTCGATGTGGATGGACCGCAAGACCGAAACGTTCAGCCAGATGGGCGGCGAAGGCGTGGCGTGGCTCGGCCAGATGCATTTTTCGGGCGACAAGCACGTATTCGTGAATCTCGGCGACGGCACATACTTTCACTCAGGACTGCTGGCGATTCGCGCGGCCATCGCATCGAACGCCAGCATCACGTACAAGATTCTCTACAACGACGCCGTGGCGATGACGGGCGGCCAGCCCGTGGACGGCGTGCTCACCGTGCCGCAGATCGCGCATCAGGTCCATGCCGAAGGGGCGAAACGTATTGTCATCGTGACAGACGAGCCGGAAAAATACGATGCCAATATCGTGTTGCCCGCAGGCGTCGATGTTCATCATCGCGACCAGCTCGATAGCGTGCAGCGCACGTTGCGCGACACCGCCGGCACCACCGTGCTGATCTACGACCAGACCTGCGCGACCGAAAAGCGCCGCCGCCGCAAGCGCGGGGCATACCCGGACCCGGCGCGCCGCGCGTTCATCAACGACGCCGTGTGCGAAGGCTGCGGCGACTGCTCGGTGCAGTCGAACTGCCTTTCCGTCGAGCCGCTCGCCACGCCGCTCGGCACGAAGCGCAAGATCAACCAGTCGTCGTGCAACAAGGACTTCTCGTGCGTGAAGGGCTTTTGCCCGAGCTTCGTGACGGCCGAGGGCGCGCAGTTGCGCAAGCCGCGCGCGGCGAATGCGTCGAGCGCCGCATCGATCGATTTCAACGCGTTGCCCGTGCCTATGCTCCCGGCGCTCGCGAAGCCTTATGGCATTCTCGTGACGGGAGTGGGCGGTACGGGTGTCGTGACCATCGGCGGGCTGATCGGCATGGCCGCGCATCTGGCGGGCAACGGCGTGACCGTGCTCGACATGGCCGGGCTCGCGCAAAAGGGCGGCGCGGTGCTGAGCCACGTGCAGGTGGCGGCGTCTCCCGCTGCGTTGCACGCCACGCGCATCGCCACGGGCGAAGCGCGCCTTGTGATCGGCTGCGATGCGATCGTCTCCGCCTCGGGCGACGTGCTTTCGCGCACGCAGCATGGCGTCACCATGGCGGCGATCAACAGCGGCGCGACGCCTACGGCGGAATTCGTCAAGAATCCTAAGTGGACGTTCCCGGGCGCGCAAACCGAGGCCGAACTGCGCGCGAGCATCGGCGATGGCTGCGCATTCGTCGACGCCAATGCGCTCGCGCTCGCCTTGCTCGGCGACACGATCTACAGCAATCCACTGCTGCTGGGCTATGCGTGGCAAAAGGGCTGGCTGCCGCTGGAACTCGCGCATTTGCGGCGCGCGATCGAACTCAACGCGGTGGCCGTGGAGAAGAATCAGCAGGCGTTCGACTGGGGGCGTTACGTCGCGCATCATGGCGAGGCCGCCGTGCGCGCGCTCGTGAAATCGCCGGCGCAGCCGCAGGCTATCGTTCTGCAGATGCCCGAGTCGCTCGACAAGGTGATCGCCGCGCGCGAGGCATTGCTCACGGCGTATCAGAACGCCGCGTATGCGCAGCAATATCGCCGCGTGGTCGATCGCATCCGCGTGAAGGAGACCGAACTTGGCGGCGGCGCTACGCTGCCGCTCACGCGCGCCGTTGCCGTGAATCTCGCGAAGCTGATGGCGTACAAGGACGAATACGAGGTCGCGCGTCTTTATGCCGACCCCGCGTATCTGCAGAAGCTGCGCGAGCAGTTCGAAGGCGAGCCGGGCCGCGACTACACGCTGAACTTCTGGCTCGCGCCGCCGCTCGTCGCGAAGCGCGACGAGCACGGGCATCTCGTGAAGCGCCGCTTCGGTCCGTGGGTGCTGCCGATGATGCGCATGCTCGCCCGCATGAAGGGGTTGCGCGGCACGGCGTTCGACGTGTTCGGCAAGACGGGAGAGCGTCGCGACGAGCGCCGCTCGATTGCGCAATACGTGGCGCTGGTCGACGAATTCTGCGCGAGCCTCGACGCGCAACGCCTGCCGGCCGCGCTGGAGCTTGCGGCGCTGCCCGACGAGATTCGCGGCTTCGGCCACGTGAAGGCGCGCAATCTCGCCGCGACGGAGAAAAAGAAGGAGCGCTTGCTGGCCAGCTACCGCGCGCCCGCCGCGCAACGCGCAACGGCCTGAGAAGCGGGCTGAGAAGCGGCCCGAGAAGCGGCCCGAGAAGCGGCCTGAGAAGCGCTCAGGGCAACAAGCGCTTGCCGATCAATCTCGGCAGGCGCAGCGCGAACCCGCTCACGAGCCGCAGATGCATGCTCGCGAGCAGCAGGTTGTCGCGCACGTAGTTGAAGTGCGACACGCCGCCCTCATGAGCGCCGAAGTAGCGCACCGGCGCTTCGATCTGGATCGGCCGCACGCCGGCCCAGCACAGGCGCACGGCCGCTTCGGGATCGAAGTCGAAGCGGCGCATCCATGGCTGGCGGTGCATGATCGCCTTGAGCGGCGCGATCGGGTAGACGCGAAAGCCGTAAAGCGAATCGCCGATGCCCGCCCACAGCGTTTCGACGTCGGCGAAAAGGTTCGAGAGGCGCCGTCCCTGCACGCGCAGTTGGGGCGCGCTCGCGTCGAACTTTGGCATGCCGAGCACCATGGCGTCGGTCGCCGCCTGCGAGGCCGCCATGAATTCGGGGATCAGCGCGGCGGGATGCTGGCCGTCGGAGTCCATCGTCAGCACGTGCGTAAAGCCGCGCGCCGCGGCGGCTTCGAGCCCCGCAAGCACCGCGCCGCCTTTGCCCCGGTTGGCGGGCAACACGATGACGTGCAGGCCGGGGTCGTCGTTGGCCATGGCCTGCAGGCGCGCGGCGCTACCGTCCGTGCTGCCGTCCACCACCACCCACACTGGGTTCCACTGCGCACGCGCGCCGCGCACGGTTTCTTCGAGCTTGGCGCCCGGGTTGTAGCTCGGGATCAGGACGAGATGCGTCGAAGAAGGCGTGGAGATGGCAGCGGACGCCTCCGCGGCGCGCGATCGGGAAAAAATTTCAGGCCGCGCCGCTGCGCGCGCATAACCGCCGTGACGCCCGTCGGGCGTCTCGCGCGCGGGGACTTCGTAACCGGATGCTTCGGCGCCCGCGCCAATGCCGGGGGCGGAGCGCGACTGCCGCTTTGCGTCGAAGGGTTGCACAGACACTCGTATTTCCTCAGAGGATGCAGCAGCGCAAAACGCGCCGCGTGTTCAGGCCAGGCCGCCGTTGATCGAGAGCACTTGCCCCGTCACGTAGGCGGCCGCGTCGGACACCAGATACGCCACCATGCCCGCGACTTCGGCGGGCTGGCCGGCGCGCTGCGCGGGCACGAGCTGCTTGATGCGCTCGGCGGGAAACGCATGCTCCGCCATGGGCGACGCGATGATGCCGGGCGCCACGGCGTTCACGGTGATGCCGCGCGAGGCCAGTTCCAGCGCGAGCGATTTCGTCGCGCCGATCAGCCCGGCTTTCGCGGCCGCGTAGTTCGCCTGACCGCGATTGCCCATCACGCCCGCGAACGAGGCGATGTTGACGATGCGCCCGCGGCGCGTGCGGATCATCGGCATGAGCAGCGGCTGCGTCACGTTGAAAAAGCCGTTGAGCGAGACGTCGATCACGCGGCGCCATTGCTCGCGCGTCATGCCTGCCAGCGGCGCGTCGTCGTGAATGCCCGCGTTGTTCACCAGGATCTGCACGGGCGCGTCTTCGTCTGCAACTAGGCGGGCGAGCGCGGCTTCGGTCGCGTCGGCGTCGGTCACGTCGAAGGCGATGGCGTGCGCGTTGCCGCCTGCCGCGACGATGCCCTGCGCGACGGCCTCGGCCTCCACCAGACGCCGGTTCGCGTGCACCCAGACCTCGTGGCCCGCCTGCGCGAGCGCAACGCTGATGGCCTGCCCGAGTGCGCCGCTGCCGCCGGTCACGAGTGCGCGCATGCGTTTTTCTCCATCGATCCTGGCTGGCGCCGGCAATGACGTTACCGCACGCGGTGCGCCGCGACGTAGGCGGCCAGCGTGCCGAGCGTCGCGAAGATCTTTTCGTTTTCCGGATTGTCGGAACGCAGCTCGAAGCCGTACTTCTTCGAGATCAGCAGCGCAATTTCAAGAATGTCGATCGAGTCGAGCCCGAAGCCTTCGCCGTAGAGCGGGGTGTCCGCGCTCACATCGTCGAGCGAAACATCTTCCAGATTCAGCTCTTTCACGATCTGCGTGGCGAGTTCTTGTTCCAGTTCGTTCATCATGCGTGGGCTCTCCGGGCGTGCGGTCCGTAGCGTCGGCCGCCCGTTTTTAAGGTTCGTTTGATGTAAAAGTTACCAGGATTCTAAGGGAAGGGTATCGGCGCGTATACGGGACTCCGGGGCGAAAGGGTTACAGAGGGTCGGTGCGCGGCGGCGCGCATTTCCTCCACCGGAACGCGCGAGACGCTTGCGCGGCTTCGGGGCTCTCTCTATCGGACAAAAGCCTTGCCTGGCGCGATTCCGAACATTCAGTTACAAACGGGGTCCTGGCAGGGCGGGTGATAGCATCCCGCCAATCTTAAAATGTGCGTGCCAGACCAGCGTTGCAAAAAACCGGCCCGATACTTGCAATTCTTATGAAGATTCTGGGCCGCTTGCTGCACCTTGCTACACCCTACGATTGACTTACGGCTTTATTCGCCCGATGCCTTGTCCGCTCAGCCCATACGTCCCGGATCGAACCGGGGCCTTTCGCCCGCCCGCGCCGAGCGCACGGCGGGGCGGCGCGCGCCCGTGCGGAGGCGCCCGATGAGCGCGCTGGGCGCAGCGGTACGCGCGGCGTCTGGCGTGGCAACGGTGGCCGCCTGGCAAATCGGCGCGCACTACGCGGTGGCGACGCCGGGCGCACACGGCTTCGGCCTTGCCATGGCGCTGGTGCCCCCGCTCGTGATCGCGCTCGCCGCCGCCGCGCGCTCGCCGCGCCGCGCGTGGCTGCTGCTGCTCTGGATGCTCGTCGCGCTGGGGCTGTGGTGCATGCGCACGCCGCTTGCTTTGCACTTCGAATGGGGACTGTACGTGGAGCATGCGAGCTTCAACCTCGCCATGGCGCTGCTGTTCGGGCGCACGCTCGCGGCGGGGCGCGTGCCGCTTTGCACGCAGTTCGCGACGACGATCCACGGCGGCACGCTCGCGCCGGCCGTCGCGCGCTACACGCGCCGGATCACGCTCGCGTGGACGCTCTTTTTTATCGCGATTGCCTGCGTTTCGACGCTGATGTTCGCGTTTGCACCGATCGTCGCGTGGTCGACGTTCGCCAACTATCTGGCGTTGCCGCTCGTGGCGGTCATGTTCGCCGCAGAGCACGCGTGCCGGCGCTTCGTGCTGCCGGGCGAGCGTCAGGCCGGCATGCTCGACGCGATTCGCGCTTATCGGCAATCAACGCGGCACACGGCGCGGCAAACAGCGCCGCGAACCAGGCAGTACACGGCCCACGCCCGCGCGGAGCATTCCTGATCATGGAAGCCGCCCGCCAGCCCGAGCCGAAGCAGGGAAAAACACAGGAATTCGTATCGACTGAAGTTATGCAGACTCATCCGCTCGTTTTTCATACGTCGCCCGACCAGGTCATTGCCTGGCGCGACGGCGCGCCCGTCACGGTGCGCGCTTTCCTCGCCGATGTCGCGCGCGTGGCCGCGGCGCTGCCGGCGGGCGGCCACGTGTTCAACGTGTGCCGCGACCGCTACCGTTTTACCGTCGGCCTGTGCGCGGCGCTCGTGTCCGGCCGCATCAGCCTGCTGCCCTCCACGCAGACGCCGGAAACGGTGCGCCAGCTCGCCTCATTCGCGCCCGACGCGTTCTGCCTGCACGACGCGCCCGGCTGCGCGATCGACCTGCCGCGTTTCGCGTATCCGGAAGCGCAGCAAAAAGCCCCCGCCGACGCGCCGTTCGTCGTCCCGCGGATCGATGCCTCGCGCATCATGGCCTATGTGTTCACGTCGGGCTCCACCGGCGCGCCGGTGCCGCACGGCAAGACGTGGGGCATGCTGGTGACGGGCGTGCGCGCATCGGCCGAGCGCCTCGGTTTGCTCGACGCGCACGACTGCACGATTGTCGGCACCGTGCCGCCGCAGCACATGTACGGTTTCGAGGTGACGGTGCTGCTCGCGCTGATCGGCGGTTTCGCGTTCAGCAACCGGCTGCCGTTTTATCCCGTCGATATCCGCGCCGAACTCGAGGCGGTGCCGCATCCGCGCGTGCTCGTGACCTCGCCCATTCATCTGCGCGCGCTGCTCGCCACGGGCCACGCGCTGCCGCCGGCCGAACTGGTGCTCTCCGCCACCGCGCCGCTTTCGGAAAAGCTCGCGCTCGAAGCAGAAGCGCGCCTGAAGGCGCCGCTCGTCGAAATCTACGGCAGCACCGAAACCGGCCAGATCGCGACGCGCCGCACCGCGAAGGGCGCGACGTGGCAACTGTTCCCGAAAGTCCGTTTCGAAGCGCGCGAGAGCGCGGCGCAGGACGGCGAAGGCCCGACGATGTGGGTTTCGGGCGGCCACGTGGAAGAGCCGGTGCCGATGGGCGACGCCATCGAACGGCTCGACGCGCAGCGTTTCCTGCTGCACGGGCGCAAGGCGGACCTCGTCAACATCGCGGGCAAGCGGACTTCGCTCGCTTACCTCAATCATCAGCTCAACGCGATTCCGGGTGTCGAGGACGGCGTCTTCTTCATGCCCGCGCATCTCGAACACGATGCGCACACGGGCCACGACGTCGTGCAGCGCCTCGTCGCGCTCGTGGTGGCGCCTACGCTTGGTTCAGGCGATTTGCAGCGCGCGTTGCGCGAGCGCATCGACGGGGCATTCCTGCCGCGTCCGCTCGTGTTCGTCGATGCGCTGCCTCGCAACGACACCGGCAAGCTGCCGCACGACGTGCTTGCGGCATTCGTCGCGCGACACGTGCGCGGCGGCGGCGCGGCGGCGGCAATGAAGGAAACGGGCGCGCAAGCGTCCATGCTCTCGTTCTCGATTCCCGCCGATCATCCCGCGTTGCCGGGCCATTTTCCGGGCCACCCGATCGTGCCTGGCGTCGTGCTGCTCGATCACGCGATCGACGCGATCGGCGCCGCGCTGAACCGGCCGTTCGCTACGTGGAAGCTCAGTACCGCTAAATTCCTGAGCCCCGCCGCGCCCGGCGAAACGCTCGATCTTGCCTGGGACGCGGCGGCGAGCGGCGCGATCCGCTTCACGCTGCGCTCGGGGGCGCGCGATGTCGCGAGCGGCGTGCTCAGCGAGGCAACGGGCAGCATGGCCGGCAAGCCAACCGGAGCGCGGCCATGACGAAGCGCACCGACTGGGCGAGCCAGCAGGAGCGCAGCAACACGCTGCTCCTGCGCATCATGACGTGGCTCTCGCTGCGCATGGGCCGCCGCGCGGGCCGCGCGCTGCTGCGTTTGATCGCGCTGTATTTCGTGCTGTTTTCGCCGCGCGCGTGCGTGGCCTCGCGCGATTATCTGCGCCGCGTGCTGGGGCGCCCGGCGCGCTGGCGCGACGTCTACCGCCACGTGTTCACGTTCGCTTCGACGATCCACGACCGCATCTATCTGGCGAACGGACGGTTCGACATGTTCGACATCCGCCCGCACGGCCATAAGCTCGTGGACGAAACGCTCGCCAGGGGGCGCGGCGTGTTCCTGATGGGCGCGCACCTCGGCAGCTTCGAGATCGTGCGCGCGCTCGGCCGCACGCGGCCCGACCTGCGCGTGGTGGTGACGATGTACGAACAAAACGCGCAGAAGATCAACGCGGCGCTCGCCGCCGTGAATCCCGCGGCGAAGCCCGAAGTGATCGGGCTCGGTGAGGTCGGCTCGATGATGAAGGTGCACGACCGTCTCGACCAGAACTGCATGGTCGGCATGCTCGCGGACCGCACGCTGCTCGCCGACGACGCGGCCACCATGCGGCGCATGGCGTTTCTCGGACAGCCGGCGGCGTTCCCGCTCGGGCCGCTCTACATGGCGGCAATGCTCAAGCGCCCCGTGCTCTTCATGACCGGCCTCTATCGCGGCGGCAATCGCTACGATGTCCACTTCGAAACGCTGGCGGACTTCACCGACGTACCGCGCGAGGCACGCCGGCGCGCCATCGACGCGGCGCTCGCGCGCTACGTCACGCTGCTCGACCGCTATTGCCGCATGGCGCCGTACAACTGGTTCAACTACTACGACTTCTGGCAGGGCGGCGCGCAGGACGCGAATGCCGAGGTAACGGCAACGGCGGCGGCAACGGCGGTGGCAACACCGGTGGCATCACCGATTGCAAGCGCGGCGCCCCGCGCGCCCGCTCCGGCGCGCCGCCGCGAAACGCGCCCGCACGCCGAACTACCCGTGCGCGAGGTGAACGAAGCATGAGCGCGATCCGCCGTATCACAACGTTGCGCGCGCGCCGCCTGCGTGCGCTGGCGAGCGCCGCTTTCATTGCCGGGCTCATCGTGACGGCGGGCTTGCCTGGCGTCACGGTCGTGCAGGCGCAGGCCGCCGAATCCACGCAACCCGCCTGGACGCTCGACCGCCTGATGTCCACGCTCGCGCAGCGCAAGTCCGGCCGCGCGAGTTTCACCGAGACGAAATACCTCTCGATTGCCGCGCAGCCCGTGGAATCGTCAGGAGAACTGGTGTTCGTCGCGCCCGATCATCTGGAAAAGATCACGCAGAACCCGAAGCCCGAGCACCTCGTGGTGGACGGCGACATGCTGACCGTGCAGCGCGAGAGCCACAAATACACGCTGGCGCTCGCGCGCTATCCGGAACTGGGCGCGTTCATCGAGAGCATCCGGGCCACGCTCGCGGGCAACCGCTTCGCGCTGGAGCAGGTGTACAAGGTCGCGCTCGCGGGTCAGGGCGACGACTGGACGCTCACGCTCACGCCGCTCGACTCGCGCATGCGCAAGGTGGTGAGCACGATCACGATAGACGGCACGCGCGACGCCATGCGCAGCGTCGCGATCCAGCAGGCCGACGGCGATCATTCGGTGATGCGGCTGCACGCCCTTTCCGCGGACGCGAACTGATGAGAGCGCGCGCACATCCGCTTCTCGCGCGTGCGCGGTGGTTTTTCGCGCTCGTGCAGCGCCGCGCCGTCGCCGTGTGGCTGCTGTGCCTCATCGCCTGCGCGGTAACCATAGGCCGCGCGAATTTCACCGCCGATCTCTCGGCGTTCCTGCCGCGCTCGCCGAGCCCGACGCAGCAGGTGCTGGTCGATCAACTGCGCGACGGCCTGGCTTCGCGGCTCATTCTCGTTGGCATCGACGGCGGCTACGAAAGCACGCGCGCCGAACTCTCGCGCCGCGTGGCGGCGACCTTGCGCGCCGACCCGCAATTCGCCGCCATCCACAACGGCTCGGGCGAGAGCGACGCGCGCGACGAGCAGTTCATGTTCGCGCATCGCTACGTGCTGAGCCCCGACGTCACGCCGCAGCGCTTCACGGAACACGGGCTGCACGAAGCGCTGGGCGAAAGCCTGGATCTGCTTACGTCATCGGCGGGACTGGTCGCCAAGGACCTGCTGCCGCGCGACCCGACGGGCGAGGTCGCGGCGATGCTCGGCCAGCTCGACAGCGCGGCGCAGCCCGAAACCCGCGGCGGCGTGTGGGCGTCGCGCGACGGCCGGCGCGCCGTGCTGGTCGCGCAGACCGCCGCCGCCGGCTCCGACACCGACGCCCAGGCCCGCGCCATCGACGCCGTGCGAGCGGCCTTCGCTGCCGCCACGCGCACGTTGCCCAATGCTTCGGCGTACCAGGTATCGATGACGGGCCCCGGTGTGTTCGGGGTCGCCACGCGCGACGCCATCCGTCACGACGTGGAACGTCTCTCCACCTTGAGCCTCGTGCTGATCGTCGCGCTGCTGCTCACGCTGTACCGCTCGCCGCGGACGCTGGCGCTCGGACTCCTTCCGGTGCTCTCCGGCGTGGCGGCGGGCATTGCCACGGTTTCGCTCGTGTTCGGCACGGTGCACGGCCTGACGCTCGGCTTCGGTACGACGCTGATGGGCGAGGCCGTGGATTACTCGATCTATCTGTTCGTGCAGTCGTCGCAGGGCGCGCCACGTGGCGTTGCGCACGGCCGCGACACGATGCGCGCATGGCTCGCCGCCTACTGGCCGACCATTCGCCTGGGCGTCCTCACCTCCGTATGCGGCTTCGCGACGATGTTGTTTTCGGGCTTTCCGGGCCTCGTGCAACTCGGACTCTATTCGATCGCGGGCCTCGTGAGCGCCGCGCTCGTCACGCGCTTCGTGCTGCCGCAACTCTGCGGCGGCGCAGTGGCGATTCGCGACGTTTCGCGCATCGGCGCGGGGCTCGCGCGGCTTGCTAACGCGGCGCCGCGTCTGCGCTGGCCTCTCGCGGCGCTGGTGCTTGCTGCGCTGGCGTCGCTCTGGCTGCATCGCGACGATCTCTGGAGCCACGAGCTTGCTGCGTTGAGCCCCGTGCCGGCCGCGAGCCAGGCGCTCGACACGCGCCTGCGCGCGGACGTGGGCGCCCCCGACGTGCGCTATCTCGTGGTGGTTCCCGCCGCGAGCGAGCAGGCCGCGCTCGAAGGCGCGGAGAAGGTCGGCGCGCAGTTGCAGCCGCTCGTCGATCGCGGCGTGCTGGGCGGCTTCGAAAGCCCCGCGCGTTACCTGCCGAGCGACGCCACGCAGCGAGCGCGCCGCGCGAGCCTGCCCGCGAGGGACGTGCTCGCGGCGCGCCTGCAAGAAGCGATCAGAAACCAGCCGGTGGACGTGAGGCCCGACGCCTTCGCCCCGTTCCTCGCCGACGTCGAGGCGGCGCGCAACGCGCCGCTCGTCACGCGCGCGGACCTCAAGGGCACGTCGATGGCGCTCGCCGTGGATGCGCTCCTGACCCAGCGCGACGGCCAGTGGAACGCCATGCTCGCCTTGCGCGCGCCGCCTCATCCGGAGGGCGCGCAGACCACGCAGGCCGTGAACGCGCCGAGCCTCAATGCAGGCTCCGTGAGCGACGCCGTCGCGCATGCGAACGTGCCGGGCGCGCTCTTCGTCGACATGAAGGCCGAAGCCGACCGCATGTATGTCGACTACGTGCACGAAGACATCCGCCTTTCGCTCGCGGGCTTCGTCGCCATCGTCGTGCTGCTCACGCTCGCGCTGCGCTCGTTTTCGCGCGCGGCGCGCGCGCTCGCGCCGCTCGTCGCGGCAGTGCTCGTCGTGGCGGCGGGATTCGCGCTGGCGGGCGTGTCGCTCACCATCCTGCACCTGGTCGGCATGCTGCTCATCGTCGCGGTGGGTTCGAACTATGCGTTGTTCTTCTGCAAGCGCGACGACGAAGCGGGCGTCACGCCGCGCACGCTCGTCTCGCTGCTCGTGGCCAATCTCGCGACAGTGGCGGGCTTCGGTCTGCTCGCGCTCTCTCATGTGCCGCTGCTCGAAACGTTCGGGCTGACTGTCGGCCCCGGCGCGATGCTCGCGCTCGTGTTCGCGGCGATTCTCGCGCCGCCGCTCGCGCGCAGCAGCGAGGAGGCGCACGTAGCCGCCGATACCGCCGAAGCGCGCGAGGCCGCTCGCCCGCGCACGGAACGCGCGCATATGAGCGGCCCGCACGGAGGCCGCGCATGAACTCCGCTTCGCTGACTCCCGCGCGTGCGATGCCTTTACCCGCCCAGGCGCGCCGCTGGAAGCCGTCGCCGTTCGTGTGCGGCGCGGCGGCGTTGCACGCGGGTGCGCTGGCCGCTGTGGTCGCGCAGCCGCACGCGTGGCCGTGGGCTGCGGGCAGCGTGGCAGCCTCGCATATCGCGCTCACCGTCGCGGGCCTGTGGCCGCGCAGCGCGTTGCTCGGCCCGAACTGGACGCGCCTTCCCGAACGCGCGGGGCAGCGCATCGCGCTCACCATCGACGACGGTCCGGACCCCGAAGTCACGCCACGCGTGCTCGACTGGCTCGATCGTTTCGATGCGCGCGCAACGTTCTTCTGCATCGGCGAACGGGCGCAACGCTACCCGCATCTGATCGAAGCGATGGTGGCGCGCGGCCATGCCGTCGAGAACCATAGCCAGCGCCATCGGCATACGTTTTCTCTCCTGGGACCGCACGCGATGAAGCGCGAGATCGAGGCGGCGCAGCGCACGCTCACCGACATCGCGGGTACGCCGCCACGCTTTTTCCGCGCTCCGGCGGGCCTGCGCAACCCGTTCCTGGAGCCGGCGCTGTGCGGCCTCGGCCTGCACCTCGCAAGCTGGACGCGGCGCGGCTTCGACACGCGCGCGCAAGACGCCGCCACGGTCACGCACCGCCTGCTCGACGGCCTCGCTGCCCGCGACATCCTGCTCGTGCACGACGGTCACGCAGCGCGCGACGCGAGCGGCAAGCCGCTCGTGCTCGACGTGCTGCCGCCGCTCCTGCGCTGCGCAGCCGGGCGCAGGTTGCAGTGGACCACGCTGCGCGCGTGCCTCGACGGCGAAACCGGACGCCCTGATTCCACCGCAGCGCAAACGGAACGACTGACGTGAAACCACTCATTCTTTCGCACTTCACCGCTACCAGTTGCCTCGGGCGCGGCCTCGACGCGACGCTAGACGCCCTGCGCGGCAAACGCGGCGGCCTCGCGCGCTGCGACTTCCCGCGCGCGGACCTCGACACGTGGATCGGCGCGGTGGCCGGTCTGGAGAGCGAGACCTTGCGCGCCGATCTCGCGGACTACACGTGCCGCAATCACCGTCTCGCGCAAATCGGCTTCACGCAGGATGGCTTCGCCGAGCACGTTCGGGCCGCCATTGCGCGTTACGGCGCGAACCGCGTGGGCGTGTTCGCCGGCACCAGCACCTCGGGCATTCTGGAAACCGAAAACGCTTACCGTCAACGCGATCTGGAAAGCGGTGCGCTCAGGCCGGGCTTCCATTACGCGCAAACGCACAACCCGTTCGCACTGGCCTCGTTCGTGCGCGCGTACTTCGGCCTGCGCGGTCCGGCCACGTCGATTTCCTCGGCCTGTTCGTCGGGCGCGAAGGTGTTCGGCTCGGCGCGCCGGATGATCGAGGCGGGGCTGATCGACGCAGCGGTGGTGGGCGGCGTTGATTCGTTATGCTTAACGACGCTGTACGGCTTCAATTCGCTCGAACTGCTTTCGCGCGATCCGTGCCGCCCGTTCGACGTAAACCGCAACGGCATCTCGATAGGCGAGGCCGCGGCGTTCGCGTTCCTGGAGCGCGCGCCCGACACGCTGGACGACGACGCCATCCTGCTGCTCGGCGTAGGCGAATCGAGCGACGCGCATCATATGTCGTCGCCGCATCCCGAAGGGCTCGGCGCGCGCGCCGCGATGGCGCAGGCGCTTTCGACCGGGGGCGTGTCGCCGGGCGACGTCGGCTACATCAATCTGCACGGCACGGCCACGCCGAGCAACGACGCCGCCGAAAGCCGCGCCATCAACACCTTGTTCGAGCGCACGCCGTGCAGTTCGACCAAGGGCGCGACGGGCCACACGCTCGGCGCGGCGGGCGCGCTCGAAGCGGTGATCTCGGCGCTCGCGCTGCGCCACCGCTTCATTCCCGCGGGAGTCAACACCAAGGAGCCCGACACCGCGCTCGGCCTCGACTACGTGCTGGAGAGCCGCGAGGCGCGAGTCGGCGCCGCGCTCAGCAATTCCTTCGGTTTCGGCGGCACGAACTGCAGCCTGTTGTTCGGCCGCGCGGACCGCGCACATCACGGATGAGCGTCATGAAACTTTCCGCATTCATTGAAAGCGTCGGCGTGATTGGCCCGGGGCTCGCCAACTGGCCGCAGTCGGCGGACGTGCTTGCGGCGCGCGCGCCATACGCGAGCGCGCGCACCGTTTTGCCGCCGCCCGAGGGCTTGCCGGCGGCGGAGCGGCGGCGCACAGGAGCCGTCGTCAAGATCGCGCTCGCCGTGGGTCACGAAGCCGTTGCGGCAAGCGGGCGGGACGCCGCGACGCTGGCCGCCGTGTTCGCGGCCTCGGGCGGAGATGGTCAGAACTGCCACATTATTTGCGACGCCCTGGCCAGCGACGACCGCCTGCTATCGCCCACGCGTTTTCACAACTCGGTGCATAACGCGCCCGCAGGTTACTGGAGCATCGCCACGCGTGACCAGGCGACGTCGAACGTGCTGTGCGCGCACGACGGCAGCTTCGCGGCGGGTTTGCTCGAAAGCGCGTGCCAGGTGGCCGTGGATGGCGTGCCCACGTTGCTGATCGCCTACGACGCCGATTATCCCGAGCCGCTGCACACGCTGCGTCCCGTGGCCGATGCATTCGGCGTCGCGCTCGTGCTCGCGCCGCAGGCGGGCGCGGCGACGCTCGCGCGGCTCGACGTGACGCTCACTGAAGCGTTCGCGACACCGCTCGCTTCGCCCGAACTGGAAGCGCTGCGCACGAATAATCCCGCCGCGCGTGCGCTGCCGTTGCTCGAAGCGCTCGCGTGCATGAACCAGGCGGGCCAAGCGAGCCAATCGGGCCAACCGGCAAAACCGGCAGAACCCGCAAAACCGGCACGCGTGGTCATCGACTATTTGCCGGAGTTGCGCATGCAGATCGACGTGACGCCCGCGGGCGCGTTGGGAGAGGGCGCATGACGATGCAAGCCGTCGTGCCGGGCTCGCTCATGGAGACGATCGGAACGATCGACCGCGCATGGATCGCGGCCCGCATACCGCACAGCGGCGCGATGTGCCTGCTCGACGGCGTGCAGGCGTGGGACGAAACGCGTATTCGCTGCACGGCGGCAAGTCATCGCGATCCGCAGAACCCGCTGCGCTCGCGCGAACGCCTCGCGGCGGTCTGCGGCGTGGAGTACGCGGCGCAGGCGATGGCGGTGCATGGCGCGTTGCTGGGCGCGATGGATGGCGCAGCGGCGGCCCGCCCGCGCGCGGGTTTTCTTGCGAGCGTGCGCAACGTGCAGGCGCATGTCGAGCGCCTCGACACGATCGCGGCGCCGCTCGTCATCGAAGCCGAACGCGTGAGCGGCGGCGGCAACACGGTCCTCTATGATTTTACGGTGCGCGGCGAGGGCCGCGTGCTGCTGACGGGGCGCGCGGCGGTCATGCTCGACGCGTCCGCGGTCGTTCGATGACAACACAAAAGGGAGCCCGACAATGAAATCCAGGCGGTTCATACTCGCCGCGCTCGTGCTGGGCATGGCCAGCACGATGGCGCACGCCGACGTTCACGAAGTGAAAGAGGACATCAAGCACGATTCGAAGGAAGCCGCCGCGAAAACCGGCCACGCCGCGCGCGACTTCGGCCACGCCACCGCGAACGCGGCGAGGACCGTGGGCCACGGCATCGCGCATGCGTCGCGCGAAGGCTACGAGGCCACCAAACGCGCGACGAAGCGCGTGTTCCACAAGGACGGCAGCGCGGATAGCAGCGAAAAGAGCCAGGCGTAAGGCATTTTTCGCCGCGCGCCGGCACGCCCCAGGCGTTTACCCTCGCGCGTGCCGCCGCGCGACCTCTGCATCGCCGCCCGGCGCGGCTTTCCATCCGCGCTTAGTTCTCCCTGCTCGCCGCCGATCCCCGCGCCTCGCTACTTCCCACTTCAAGATACCGCCGCCGTTGCCGTTAATGCAGGGGCGGCGCAGTCGCTCGCCTGAGGGCGGACGGAACGCCGCGCACCACACAACGAGATCGAGCCGACCACGGGCGCTACGTGCACGACATGCACCGCGGCAACAAGAGGGGAAGAAGGTATGGTCCATTCCCAGGCGGCGGGAGCGTTCGACGCAGCGGGATTACGGGGCGGTCAGCCGGAGGTGTCAAAGGAATCGAGCGAGGCGGCGAACGGAACGGATGCGGCGCTCGCACAGGAGCGCAGCGTATTGCGCCTGTTGTCGCGCAGCATGCCGCTGCCCGAACTGCTGGCGGAGGTGTGCTGCCGCGCCGAGCGGCTGCTGGGCGCCGGCGCGCACTGCGCGATCCTGCAACTGGACGGCGACGGGCGGCGCCTGCGCATCGCCAGCGCGCCGTCGTTGCCGGCGCGGTATCACGCCGCTTTCGACCGCACGCCCGTCGGTTCCGGCACGAGCCCGTCCGGCACGGCGATCTTCGCGCGGCGCGCGGTGTGCGTCGACGATTTCGAGCGTGCGCACGAGTGGGGCGAGTACCGCCGCATCGCGCTCGACAGCGGCTTGCGCGCGGTCTGGACAACGCCCCTCGACGGCGACGGCGGCGGCGTGCTCGGCGTGCTCGCCGTGTACCGGAACCGCCCCTGGCGCCCGACGGCGGCCGAGGAGGCGCTGCTGTGCGATATCGCGCGCAGCGTCGCGGCCATGCTCAACCAGCAGACCATCGCCGAGCGGCTCGCGCAGAGCGAGGAACACCATCGCCTCGTGGTGGACCACCTCAACGAAGGCATCGTGATGCAGGCCCGCGACGACACCGTGCTCGCCTGCAACCGCAGCGCGCGCCGTATCCTGCGCCTGCCCGAGGACGCCATCGGCCAGAGCATCATGAAGGTGATTCCGCGCGTGCTCGACGAAAGCGGCAAGCCGCGGCCCACCTCGAAACGCCCGAGCATGCAGGCGCTCGAAACGGGTAAGCCCGTGCTCGGCGAGACGGTCGGCCTCGAACTCGCGGATGGTGAGATCGTGTGGGTGAGCGAGAACGTGCTGCCGATTTTCCGGCCCGGCGAAAGCGAGCCGATTTCCGTGGTGGTTTCGTTCACGGACATCGGGCCCGTGCGCGAAGCGCAACAGCAGTTGCGCTACCTCGCCACGCGCGACGCGCTCACGGGCCTCTACAACCGCACGTTTCTCGCCGAGCGCATGCATGCGCTGCTCGAAGGCGCGAGCGGCGCAGCGCGGCCGGCGCTCCTCTTCGTCGATCTCGACGGCTTCAAGAAAGTCAACGACACGGGCGGCCACGAGGCCGGCGACTCGCTGCTGCGCGACGTGGGGCGGCGCCTCACCGGCTGCGTGAGCGAGGCGGACACGCTTGCGCGCGTGGGCGGCGACGAATTCGTGATCGCGGTGCGCCGCTACGACGACGTGGACGAACTCGTCGCGCTCGCGCAGCGCGTGCTCGGCGCGATTGCCGCGCCGTTCGCGGTGGCGGGCAACGAGTATTACCTGGGCGCGTCGATCGGCATCAGCCTGTATCCCGACGATGGCCGCAGCGCCGCCGCCCTCATGCGCAACGCCGACTCGGCCATGTACGCGGCCAAGCAGCGCGGCACCAACCAGTTCCAGTTCTTCACGACCGAGTTGCGCCAGCGCTTGCAGCGCCGCTTCCAGATCGAGCGCGGGTTGCGCCGCGCGCTTGCTTCGGGCGAACTGCGGCTCGCCTACCAGCCGATCGTGCACGGCGAAAGCGGCCGCATGATCGGCGCGGAGGCGCTGCTGCGCTGGGAAAGCGAGGAACTCGGCCAGGTTTCGCCGGCGGAGTTCATTCCCGTGGCCGAGGACACCGGCATGATCATCCCGATCGGCCAGTGGGTGCTCGAACACGCGTGCCGCCAGGCCGTGCAGTGGCGGCGGCTGTTCGCGCCCGACTTCGTCATGGCGGTCAATTTTTCGCCGCGCCAGATCGCGGACGGCCTGGTCGAGCAGGTGAAGGGCTGCCTTGCGCGCACGGGCCTCGCGCCCGATGCGCTCGAAGTGGAGATCACCGAAGGCATTCTCATGAGCGACAGCCAGAGCGTGCTGCCGCTGCTGCATGCGCTCAACGACATTGGCGTGCGCATTTCTGTGGACGACTTCGGCACCGGCTATTCGTCGCTTTCGTACCTGAAGCGCTTTCCGCTGCACCATCTCAAGGTCGATCGCACGTTCGTGGCGGGCCTGCCCGACAACCGCGACTCGGTGGCGATCACGCAGGCCGTCGTGGCGATGGCGCATTCGCTCGGCATGCGCGTGACGGCGGAAGGCGTGGAAACGCCCGAACAGTCGTCGTTTCTGCGCTCGCTGCGCTGCGAGCGGCAGCAGGGCTATCTGTTCGGCAGGCCGGTGAGCGCGCAGGCGTGCGCGACGCTGCTGCGCGAGCATGCCGCCCGGCGCGTGCGCGAGGGCGCGTGAACGGGCCTTGTTTCGGCACGGCCGGGCCGGAGGACCGGGAAAATCGGGCGCAAAGCGGCAGGCTCAAGATTTCCCGCGCCAGGCCGTAGACGAAGGCAGGAAGCGGATGCTGCACGCATCGCGCCAAAGGAAAAGGACACGAGAGAATCATGGACAGCGGCTTCGCAATCGACGAACGGACCCGCCTGACGAGCACGAACCAGTTCGAGCTATTGCTCTTCCGACTCGGCGCGGCGCCGGGCAGCGAGGTTGGCGAAGCCTTCGGCATCAACGTGTTCAAGGTGCGGGAAATCCTGAGCATGCCGGCGATCACGCCGATCGCGGCGTCGTCGCCCTACGTGCTGGGCGCGGCGAACATCCGCGGGCAGGTGATGCCCGTGATCGACCTGCCGCGGCTCATGGGCTGCGAGCCGGCCACGGGCCTGAACATCCTGCTCGTGACCGAGTTCGCGCGCTCCACGCAGGGCTTCGCGCTCGAAAGCGTCGATGAAATCGTGCGGCTCGAATGGAGCCAGGTGTTGACCGCCGACGTCACGATGGGCAACCGCGTGACGAGCATCGCGCGGCTCGAGAACGACCCCGAGAGCAAGAAGCTCGTGCAGGTGGTGGACGTGGAGCAGGTGCTGCGCGACGTTTTCCCGGCGCAGCACGGCGCGGTGGTGGCGGAGGACGTGGGCGAGCCCGCGATGATTCCGCCCGGCGCGAAAGTGCTGGCCGCCGACGACTCGGGTTTCGCGCGAGAACTGATCGGGCAGAGCCTCCAGGCGCTCGGCGTGGAATACACGATGGCGAAGACCGGCCTCGAAGCATGGAAGCAGCTTGACGCGATTGCGACGAGCGCGGAGCGCGACGGCGTGCGCGCTAAGGATCGCATCGCGCTTGTGCTGACCGACCTTGAAATGCCGGAGATGGACGGCTTTACGCTCACGCGCAAGATCAAGGCGGACCCGCGCACCGTGGACATTCCCGTGGTGATCCATTCGTCGCTCACGGGCACCGCGAATGAAGCGCACGTGAAGAATGCGGGCGCGAGCGGTTACGTGGCGAAATTCGCCGCGGGCGATCTCGCCGGGGCGATTCGCAGCGCGCTTGCCGGGAAGGCGGTTTACGCGTGATTTGCCGATTGGATCGTCGCGCATCGAGGCGCGCCGGCCTTTCTATCGCACTGCGAAACGAAATCGCGTCGGGGCTTTCGCGGCATTTAACGCAGAAGCCTCGTAGCTGACCCAGCCAAAACCATGCACCGCAGCGACAGGGCAAGCAACCGCAACCGAAGCGAGCATGGTGCCGGGCATCGGCAAGTCGAGGAGATGCCAGACTCCATCCTTATGAGCGTCGAGAACGACGCTCGGGCTGTCGTCCTGCAAGAGCCCTTCGGTCACGTCGAACAACGGCTTGTCGGCGGCGTCGGCGAGACTCGCGCGGCGGACATGCTGGCGCGTGTGGTGCGTGTGGCTCGCTAGCGGCTGCGCGTCGGCGATTGCGGCGTCGTTGAATGAACTGCCGAGCGACGAACCTGCCGGAGTGACCATGCTGATTGCAAGGCCAACGTTCGCTCTGGCGACCGCGACCAGTACCCACGCGCCCGCGTAGACAGTGGCGATGGACAGCGGACTGCGCAGAGGGTCGAGGCGCAAACGCCCCTCGCGGTCTTCGTACAAGGGCAGGTCGCTGGCGGGCAATCCCGTCAAACCCGCGAGTATTTCGCGCAAGCATGCGCGCGCAACGGCGTAGCGCTTGCCCAGCGCAGGATTGGGATAGTTCTTGATGCGCGCCAGTTCGGCCCTTGAAAGCGTCGCGTACCCGGAGTCTCGCGAAAGCTGGCTCCATTCGGGCCGGAATCGCCACAGGAAGAGCGTGTTGTCCTCGACGAGAGAGCGTTCGTCGCCGGGCCGGAAGTTGAGTCTGTGCGCAACGAACTTCGGTATCGGATGAGGCTGCATGACGGGCTGGCGTTTCCCGTTACCACTTAGTAATCCTTCGCATGTTCCGCATGCTTGTGCATCGTCGAGGAGCAATAGCTCTCTCGCTGACAGGGTGTGGACACTCATTGAACCCTCGGTTTGGAAAGGTGTCGTCGAAGGCTATGATGAGCGATTTCCTCTATAATTGCAAATGATTCTCATTTGAAAAGGACGAAACCCATGCGTCTCGCGGAAGGGCGTTTGCTTGAGCGGCACGGTCGCTGGCCGGAGGATGTCGAAGTCCGCCTGATCGATGCGTCCGCGAGCGCTGACGACCTCGCGCGCATGCAGGAAACGCTGGATGCATCCGAGCGGCAGCGAGCAGGCCGATATCGTTTGCAGGCGGATCGTGAACGCTTCGTCTGTACGCGATACGCATTGAGAACCGTGCTCGCGGGATACACCGGGTGCGAGCCCGCGGCGCTTCGTTTTCGGCAAGGCGCGCGCGGCAAGCCGTTTTTGGAGGATCATCCCGGCCTGTCGTTCAATGCATCGCACTCGGGTGGTCACGGGCTCATCGCCGTTTCGGCGCGGCGCAGCGTCGGCGTGGACATCGAGCATGTCAACGCCGGGGTCGATTGGCACGCGATCGCGGACCTCGTCTGTTCCGCACAGGAGCAACGCATCATCGAAGATGCCCGCGCCGATCAGCGGCGAGCGCATTTCTATCGAATCTGGACAGCCAAGGAAGCGCTCGTGAAGGCGCTCGGTCTCGGCATTGGCGACGATCTCGCCAGCATCAGCGTTCATGTGGCGGCGGGAAGCCCGCAGCGGCCCGCGGTCGCGACGGGCAGCGAATTCGCGGCGGCGGCCGCCCTTAAATACCGCTGGATAGACGAAGTCGAAGGGCACGCGGCCTGTGTGGCGTTCGGAGACGACAACGCCCGGCCTGCGTTTACTTCTTCGTCATCCGTTCAGGAGTCAGGACCGGCACGCGCGGCGGAAACCTCGCTATTGCGCCAGCCGCCGCCCAGCGCGCGATAAAGCGACACCGCCGCCTGCAGCCGCGCGAGATGCAACTGGACGTGCTCGTCTTCTGCCGCGTACAGCGTGCGTTGCGCATCGAGCACGTCTAGCGAAGTTGCGGCGCCGGCGCCGTAGCGGCTCTCGGCAAGGTGCAGCGTGCGGCGCGCTTCGCGCAGTTCGTTGTCCTGAGCAGCGCTTTGCGCATCGACGCCAGCCGTCGCATTGAGCGCGCGCTCGACATCGGTGAACGCGGCGACAATCGACTGGCGATAAGCCGCCAGCATTTCTTCCTGCTGCGCAAGCGCGAGATCGCGGCCCGCGGCGAGCGAGCCCGCGTTGAAAATGGGCGCCGTCAACGCCGCGGCGACGCTGTAAAGGGGATTGTCGAAAATGCGCACGGCGCGGTCGCTGCCCGTCCCCGCGTAGGCGGTGAGCGTCAGCGAAGGGAGCATCGCCGCGCGCGCGGCCGCCACGTCGGCGTGCGCCGCCGCGAGCCGCGCCTCGTTGGCGGCGACATCGGGCCGCCGCGCGAGCAGCGTGGACGGCAGACCAGCGTCGATGGCGGGCGCGCGCACGCCGGCAAGCGTTCGCGTGGCAATGTCGAAGCCCGACGCCGGCACGCCCGATAGCAGCGCGAGCGCCGCTTCGCTGTCGTTCGACTGCTGTCGAAGCTGGGCAAGCTGGCGTTGCTGCGCGGCCAGCAAGGTGCGTTGCTGCGCCACGTCGAGCGGTCCCGCGAAGCCCGCGCGCCACTGCGATTCGACAACGGCAAGCAGACGCCGCGCGGTCTGCAGATTCGCCTCGGCGATGTGTTCGCGCTCGCGCAATGCGACACTTTGCAGCCATGTGTTCGCGACGTCCGCGGTAATCGTGATCGTCACGGTCGCGCGGTCGAATCCGGACGCGCGTGCGTTCGCGCGCGCCGCGTCCCTCAGCGCGCGATTGCGTCCCCACAGGTCGAGTTCGTAGCTCGCCGCGACGCCGAGATCGAAGGCATTGCCGCTTGGCAGCGTGTCGTTGATGGAGAAGCCCGCTTCGCGGCTCGCATCGGCGAATCCTTCGACGTTCGGATAAAGCGCTGCGCCCGCAATGCGTGCATTCGCCCGCGCCTGCTGGACACGCGCGAGCGCGGCCGCGACGTCGTAGTTGCCGGTCGATGCGCGCGCAACCAGGTTATCGAGTTCGTCGCTGCCGAAGCTGCGCCACCAGTCGCTTGTGTCGTCGGCGCCCGCAGCGCCATTCGCTGCGTAACGGTACGTGGCGGGCGAAGCAATGGCGGCGTCGGGCGGTGGCGGGGCGCTCATGCAACCCGCGAGGCCGAGCATCAGCGTGAAAGAGAGGGGCTTTTTCACGCTGTCACTCGTTCGCCAGTGCGACGACAGGGTCGAGCCGCGCGGCGGCGCGCGCCGGCATGAACCCGAATACGAGGCCCGTCAGCAGCGCGCAGCCGAAGGCCGCAACGATCGCGCGCAGCGAGAAGATGGTCGGCGCATTCACCGCGATCAGCACCGCGCCGATAAGCAGCCCGCAGACGACGCCCGCCGCGCCGCCAATGCCCGACACCAATATCGCCTCCGTCATGAACTGGCGCAGGATGTCGCGCTGGCGTGCGCCCGTCGCAATACGAATGCCGATCTCGCGCGTGCGTTCGCGAACCGTCATCAGCATGATGTTCATCACGCCGATTCCGCCCACCACCAGCGAGATCGCGGCGATCAAACCCAGCATCAGCGTCAGCATGTCCTGCGTTTCGGTTTGCGTCCGGATCGACGCCGCGCGGTTGTAGACCTGAAAGTCGCGCACATGGTGCGCCGCTTCGAGTTCGTCGCCGATGCGCCCAGCCGTTTCGTCGGCAAGATCGAGCCTGTCGATCAGCACCGAGATCCACGAAAGGTTAGTTGTGCCGAGCACGCGATGGCTGCCGGTGGAAAAGGGCACGAGGATCACGTCGTCGTCGTCGCTGTCGCCCGAGGTCGCGCCTTTTTCCTCCAGTTCGCCGATAACGAGCAGCGGGACGTTGTTCACGAGCACGTATCGGCCGACGGGATCGGCCGTGCCGAAGAGCTTTTCACGCACCCGCTTGCCGACCAGCGCCACGGCCGCGAGGCGGCGGTCGTCGTCGGCATCGAAGAACACGCCGCGAACGGGTTTCCAGTTGAGCACCCGGGACGCTTCCGGCCCGACGGCCCACATGCTCGTTTGCACGTCGGCGTTGCCGTAGCGCAGCGTCACCTGGCCCTGCAAAAAAGGCATCGCGGCGGCGACGTTCGGCACGCCGCGCACGCGCTCGACGTCCGCCATCGTCAGCGTCCCGCCCGGCCCGCGCGCGTTGTCGCCGCCCGGCGTGACGTACATGCGGTTCGTGCCGAAACTCGCCATCTTCGCAATCACTTCGTGCTCCGAACCTTTGCCGATTGCCATCATCACGATCACGGACGCCACGCCGATAATCACGCCCAGCAGCGTGAGCAAGGTACGAAAGCGATTGATGCGCAACACTCGCCACGCGGCGCGCAGGGCCTCTTTCGCGTCGGCGAGGAAAGACGCCGTGTGCGCAACGCCTTCGGCCATCGCGGCCATGAATGCGTGGCCGTCCAGCGAGGCTTCGGCGCGCGCCGCGTGCGCCGTGGGCGAATCGCCGACGATCTGGCCGTCGCGAATCTCGATGATCCTGTGCGCGCGCGCGGCGACGTCGCGATCGTGGGTGATGAGGATGACGGTGTGTCCTGCCGCCGCCAGTTCTTCGAGTAGCGTCATCACTTCCGCGCCGCTGCGCGAATCGAGCGCGCCGGTGGGTTCGTCGGCAAGCAGGATGTGGCCGCCGTTCATGAGCGCCCGCGCAATCGACACGCGCTGCTGCTGGCCGCCCGAGAGTTGCGACGGCCTGTGATCGAGCCGCCCCGCGAGTCCGAGGCGGCCCAGCAACGCGGCGGCGCGTTCGGCGCGCTCGCGGCTCGGCGTACCCGAGTAGACCGCCGGCACCTCGACGTTTTCGCGGGCGGTTTCCGTGGCAATCAGGTGATAGCCCTGAAACACGAAGCCGAACGCTTCGCGCCGCAGCCACGCAAGCTCGTCGGCGTTGCATTGCGCAATGTCCTTGCCGGCGAAAAAGTACGAACCGGCCGACGGACGATCGAGACACCCGAGAATGTGCATCAGCGTCGATTTGCCGGAACCGGACGCCCCGACGATCGCGACGAATTCGCCTGCCTCGATCTTCAGGGACACGCCTCGCAGCACGTCGACAACGGGCGGCACGGTGCCGTCGTCGGCTTTCGACGTGCCGCCGTACGACCGGCGTATGCCCCGTAGTTCGATGAGCGGCGCGCTCGCGCAAGGGTTCGCGCTTACCATTCGAAGCGCCCGTCGATGGCGCGGCTGCGCCTGATCGCGGTGACGAGCAGATCGCCCTGCCGCAGCCCCGAAAGCACTTGCGCGCGCAACCGGTCGTGAACGCCGATCCGCACGCGCCGCTCGCTAACCGCGCCGTCCACCAGCACGCGGGCCGCGTACACGTTCGCGTCGCCGGGCACGGGCGTCATCGCCGCAAGCGGCGCGGTGAGCACGTGCTGCGCGCGTGCAATGACGAAAAACACCTGAGCGCTCATTTGCGGCATTAACTGCGCGTCCGCGTTCGCGACGTCGAAAAGCGCCGTGTACAGCACGACCTTGCCTGCCGTGGGCGCGGCGCCTTGCGCCGACCCTTGTGCGTTGTCGCCGGCAGGGGCGGGATTGGACGGTGCGGGCAGAATCTGCGCGACCCGGCTCGTCCAGCGCCGGTCCTCGCTGCCGAGCGTCGTGAAGTAGACGGGCGTGCCCGCTTTCACGCGCAGCACGTCGGCTTCGGAAACTTGCGTCCAGACCGTCATCGTCGTGAGATCGGCGATGCGCATGATGATCGGCGTCTGATACGTCGCGTTGAGCGTCTGCCCTGCGCGCGCGTCGAGCGTCACGACGGTGCCGGACATCGGCGCATAAATGCGCGTATAGCCGAGCTGGGCTTCGTCGCCCTTGAGCGTCGATTGCGCGCCGTCGATCTGCGCGCGCAGATTCGTAACCGTGGCTTCGGCGCTGCGCAGCGTGGCGTCCGCCGATTGCAGGTCCTGGTCGCGCGTGGCGCCGTCCGTCATCATGCGGTGCTGGCGTTGCGCCTGTAGACGGGCGAAGTCGCGCTGCGCATCGGCGCCCGTCAGTTGCGCGCGCAAGCTATCGAGCGACGAGCGATCGACGTCGACCTTCGCCTGCTGCACGCTCGGGTCGATCTCGACGAGCAGTTGCCCTTTGCGCACCTTGTCGCCGGCCTGAACGTGGATCTTGCGAATCTCGCCGGACGCCTGCGCGCCGATGTCCACATAGCTATGCGGTTGCAGCGTGCCGAGCGCGGTCACGCTGGACTCGACGTCGCCGCGCGTGACGGCGACGGTTTCGACGTGTTCGACGGTCCTGAACAGCATGGCCCACAGCGCGAACAGGATCAGTAACGAGATACCGGCGAAGCAGGCTGTGCGCAGGGAAATATGGAAGGGTCGTCTCATTGGCCGCGGGTGGGCGCCTTCCATTCCCGAACGAACGCTTCGCGCTCAGGGCGCGATGCGGGGCGCTGCGCGCGTTGCGGCGTACCGACGAACAGGAAGCCCAGCAGGCGTTCAGACGGCCCGAAGCCGAGCGCGGCATGCATCGCGGGCTCGTAGGTGTCGTCGCCGGTGGCCCAGAAGCCGCCGTATCCGAGTGCGTGAATCGCGTTCAACAGGTTCATGGTCGCCGCGCCCATCGACATCAACTGCTCGATTTCCGGCACGTGCGACGTCGAATCGACGGCCGCGCCCAGCGCGATGACCACGGGCGTGGCAAACGCCTTTTGGCGTCGATGCGCATGCGCCGAGCGCGGTTCGCCGGGCGCGCGCGCGCACGCCAGATCGACCAGCACGTCGCCGAGCGCCCCGCGCGCGTCGCCGCGCACCAGCACGAATCGCCACGGACGCAAACGCGCATGATCGGGCGCGCGCAACGCGGCGTCGAAGATCTGCGCGAGTTCCGCGTCGTTCGGGCCCGGCTCGGCGAGCGGCCAGTGCGACTCGCGCGAGAGCAACGAGTCGAGGACGATTTGCGCGCGGCTGGACGCGTGATCAGTGAGAGCGGCGTTCGGGATGGGCGAGTTCATCTCTTTCCGGGGTGGGCTATCGAGCGATGCATGATGGCGGAAATCGTACATGAACGCAAATGATTCGCATTTGAGACATCCAGATGTCATCCACGTGACAGCGACGGGAAAAGCGCGCTACACGCCCATTTGAAGCGGATTGCAGCGGTTTTCCGCGGCTTTTTCCCGCCCGGCGCGGCCCTTGACAAAGCGCGGCGCAGCGCTCAGAGTAGCACCTCCAAACAGCAATGATTCTCATTTCAAGCTCGCGACGGCGCGTTGACGGCGGTCGCGAGAATGGGTTTGCGCATGGTCGAAGCGACGGTGTTTCAGTCGCCCCATTGCCGCCCGCTACAGGAATGAGTCTCGTTTGCGTCATTCACATAGCGGCCGCCCGGCCGCGGTTCCATCGGAGCGTTCAATGAGCTGGGGCGACGAAGACACGCATTTCCACGTGGTCATCAACGACGAGGAACAGTACTCGATCTGGCCGGACTACAAGGCGATCCCGGCAGGTTGGCGCGAGGCGGGCAAATCGGGCAAGAAGCCCGAGTGTCTCGCATGGATCGACGAGGTCTGGACCGACATGCGTCCGCTGAGCCTGCGCAAGGCGATGGCCGCCGACGCCGCCCGCGCGGCCCAGGGTCAAGCCGATCCGGCGGCCTGACGGATGACGGGCGCTGTCGCAAACGGCCGCGCGCTGCCGCCGCTGCAGTTGTTCTGTCTGGCTCACGCGGGCGGCACGACGGCGCTGTATCGGCGCTGGTCGCAGCTCTTGCCTCAGAGCGTGCAGGTCGTGCCGCTCGAATTGCCCGGGCATGGAACGCGGCGGGCTCTGCCGGCCCATACCCGGTGGCCGGCGCTCGTGGACAATGTGTGTCGCGACTGGCGTGCGCGGCGCGATCCGGCGATGCCGTTCGCCGTGTTCGGACACAGCATGGGTGCGCTGGTCGGCTTCGAGTTGCTGCACGCGCTGCGTGCGCAAGGCATGGGATCGGCCGTATGGTTCGGCGCTTCCGCATCGGTTGCGCCCGCGTGCCGGGTGCGCGAAACGCACTGGCTCGACAGCACGGTCGAACAGATGATCCGCAAGTTGCGCTCGCTCGGCGGCACGCCCGAAGCCATTCTCGCCGACCGCGATCTGATCGGTTTTCTGATGCCCACGCTGCGCGCCGACTTTCATTTGTGCGGAACGTATTCGCTCGAATTCGACAAGCGGAGTCCGGACGCCGCCGTTCCCGCACGCGAGCCGCTCGACTGCCCGTTCGCCGTGTTCACCGGCCGCGACGATCCCGCCACGGCATGCGCCGCCGATGTCGAGCGCTGGCGCGCTGAAACCCGTGGTCCGTTCGCGCATCACCGCTTCGACGGCGGCCACTTTTATCTCGACGATGCGCCGGGCCCGATGCTGGCGCGCCTCGCCGGTTCCGTGGCGGATGCGCTTGCGCCGTCGCCGCATGTAGCGCCGGCACATCTGCCGAAAGGTGAAGCATGGATGCAATGACCAGCCAGGCCGACGCGGCGCTTACGCAACGCGTGATGGAGCACAACGGCACGCGGGTGCTCGTGATCAGCCCCGCGCAGACGGAGGCGGCCGCCGCGCCGTCCGCGTATCTCTCGCGCCTGCGCGACATGATCGAGCCCGCGAGAAAGCAGTACGGCGGCGTGTTGCTGCGCGGGTTCGCGCCGCTCGACGCCGTGCAGTTCAACGCCTTCGCAACGAGCTTCGGCCAGCCTTTGCTCAGCTATGAATTCGGTTCGACGCCGCGCAGCCGCATCGAAAAAGGCGTGTACTCGTCGACCGAATATCCGGCGGATCAGTGGATCGATCAGCACAACGAACAGTCGTACACGCTGAAGTGGCCCGGCTCCATCTGGTTCTACTGCGCCGTCGCGGCGGAGCAGGGCGGTGCGACGCCGGTTGCCGACAGCCGTCTCGTCTACCAGCGGCTCGATCCGGCGTTGCGCAAGCGGTTCGCAGAGCACGGCGTGATGTACGTGCGCAACTACGGCAACGGTCTCGACCTGCCGTGGGAACAGGTGTTCGGCACGCACGATCGCGCCGAAGTCGAAGCGTACTGCCGCGCGAACCGGATCGGCTACGAATGGCTCGACGACGGCGAGGCGCTGCGCACGCGCCAGGTCTGCCAGTCCGAACTGATTCATCCGCTCACGGGCGAAACGGTCTGGTTCAACCAGGCGCATCTCTTTCACGTGTCGAATCTGCCCGCGACGGTGCAGGAGGCGTTGCTGGAAGTCGTCGATGAAGATCGTCTTCCGCGCAATACCTTCTTTGGCGACGGCACGCCGATCGACGCCGCGATGCTCGACGAAATCCGCGCGGTTTACCGCGACACGATGCTGTCATTTCCCTGGCAAAGCGCCGACGCGCTCGTGCTCGACAACGTGCTGATGTCGCATGGCCGCGCGCCGTTTTCGGGCAAGCGCCGCGTGCTGGTCGCGATGAGCGCCTGAACGGCGCGCGAAGCGCGCTGCGTGCCGCGAACCCTTTCGAATTTCCCATAACGATGACTGAAACTGCCAGCCAGGTGTCGAAAGAGCTGTTGTCCATTTCGACCGCATACGTCGCGCTTCCGCCCGACAAGCGCGAAGCGTTTCGCGGACGTCTGAAGGCGAACGGCATCAACGCGGCGCGTTTGCCCGTTGTGCCGTTTCCCGGCGGCGAGCGGCGCTTTGCGTTGTCACACGCGCAGGAGCGTCTGTGGTTTCTGTGGCGGCTCGACCCGTCGAGCGCGGCGTACAACGTCACCGGCGCGGTGCGCCTGCGCGGCAAACTCGACGTGGCGGCGTTGCGGCAGGCGCTCGATCGCGTGGTCGATGCGCACGAAAGCCTGCGGCAGCGTTTCGAGGAAGTCGACGGCGTGCCGTTTCAGCGCACCGGGCCGCGTCAGTATGGCTGGGATACGTTCGACCTTCGCGCCGAAGACAATCTCGACGCCCTGCTCGCCGCCCGCTCCGCGTTGCCGTTCGATCTCGAAGGCGGTCCGCTGCTGCGCGTCGCGCTGATCGCGCTTGCGCAGGACGATCAGGTTCTGCATATCGCCGTGCATCACATCGTCGCGGACGGCCTTTCCATCGAAGTGTTCGTGGCGGAACTCGCTGCCGCGTATCGCGACAGCGTGCGCTCGACGGCCAGCGCGGCGCCCACGGCGCAACCCGCGACGGCGTCCGGCGCAAAGGGTCTGCAATACGGCGATTACGCGCAGTGGCAACGCGAATGGTTCGACGACGACACGCTCGCGCGCCAGCTCGACTACTGGCGCGGCCGTCTCGGCAACGATCACCCCGTGCTCGAATTGCCGCATTCGCGCGCGCGCGCCGGCATGCGCAGCGGCGCGGGCGCGCGCATGGCGCGGGTGCTGCCGCAAACGTTGCACGGCGCGCTCGCCCGCGTTTCGCTTGCCGCGAACGCCACGCCGTTCATGACGCTCCTCGCGGCCTACGACATGCTGCTCGCGCGCTATAGCGGCCAGAACGATATCCGCGTGGGCGTACCCGTTGCGGGCCGCGACCGCCCGGAAGTCGCGCGCACGATCGGCTTCTTCGTGAATACGCTCGTGATCCGCACCGAGTTCGCGGGCCTCGCGAATTTCGCGGAACTGCTCGGCCGCGTGCGCGAGCGCGTGCTCGAAGCACAGAACCACGCAGATTTGCCGTTCACGAAGCTCGTCGAAGCGTTGCAGCCACAGCGCAGCTTCGGTCATACGCCGCTCTTTCAGGCGATGTTCAACTACCTGGGCGCGGATCGCAAGACCTTGCAGTTGCCGGGGCTCGACGTCTCGAACCACGAGGTCGATACGCAGACGGCGCGCTTCGATCTCGTTCTCGAAGCGCGCGAGCGCGCACAGGGGCTCGAAGTCGCCCTGGTCTACGCGGAAGATCTGTTCGACGGCGCGATGATCGCGCAGATGCTCGATCACTACGTGCTTCTGCTGGAACAGATCGCCGACGATGCCGCGCGCCCGCTCGGCGCGTTCGAACTCACGCGCTCGGCGCCCGCGCTGCCGCCGAAGAAGCCTTACGTGCCCGTTTGCGTGCGGTTCGCGCAAGGCGTGGCGCTCGAGCCGAACGCGCTCGCCGTCCACTGCGAGGGCGAACGCGCGACTTACGCCGAACTCGACGCGTGGGCCGCGCGCATTGCCCGGCGACTCGAACGGGCCGGCGTGCGCGGCGACGAGCGCGTGGGCATCTGCATGACGCGTTCGGTTGCGATGGCGGCCGCGCTGCTCGGCACGCTGCGCTCGCCGGGCGCGTTCGTGCCGCTCGATCCCGCGTATCCCGCCGAACGTCTCGCGATGATGATGGACGACGCCGGCGTGCGCGTCGTGCTGACCGACGCCGCGGCCCTCGCCCAATGCGGCGCGCTGTTCGAAGGACGCACGGCGCTGGACGTCGGCACGCGCGATGCCGACGCCGATGCCGATGTCGCGGGGCATTCCGTGACCGCGCCGCATCCCGGGCAACTCGCCTACGTGATCTACACGTCGGGTTCGACGGGGCGCCCCAAGGGCGTTGCGGTCAGCCACGGCGCATTCGCATCGCACCTCGACGATTTCATCGACGCCCATCGCATCGGCGCGGACGACACCGTGCTGCAATCGTCGACCATCAACTTCGACGTCGCGCTGCATGAATTGCTTCCCGCGCTGCTGCGCGGCGGCAAAGTCGAAATGCGCGGTCCGGAACCGTGGGACATCGACACGACGAGCCGCCATCTGATCGACGCGCGCGTCACGTTTTCGCGTTTGCCCACCGCGTACTGGCAGCAATGGCTGCGCTCGCCGCCGTCCGCGCAATCGCTCGCCGCGCTGCGTCAGATCACCGTGGGCGGCGAAGGCTTGCCGGGCGACGCGCTCGCACAATGGCGCAACGGCCCGCTGGGGCATATCGGCCTCGCGAACCTGTACGGTCCCACGGAAACCACGGTCGCGTGCATGTACCGCGCGACGACCGCTGAAGACACCGCGCAATCCATCGTGTCGATCGGCGTGCCGTACGCGTCTCGCACCGCGCGCGTGCTCGACCGCGACGGCAACGATGCGCCCGTCGGCGCGCTCGGCGAACTGTGCATCGGCGGGCATACGCTCGCGCGCGGCTATCTCGACCGCCCTTCGCTGACTGCCGATCGCTTCGTGCCCGATCCCTCGGAACCCGGCGCGCGTTTGTACCGAACCGGCGACCTGTGCCGCCGCCGCGCGGATGGCGCCATCGACTTTCTCGGCCGTCTGGACCAGCAGATCAAGCTGCGCGGCTTCCGGATCGAGCCCGGCGAGATCGAAGCGGCGTTGCGTCGTCAGCCTGGTGTCGCGAGCGCGGTCGTAGTGGTGGCCCACGACCTCGGTGCGCCCCGTCTGGTCGCGTATGTCGTCGCGAAAGACAACGACGGCGCGACGCTGCAACGCGCACTTGCTCAGGAATTGCCGGCGCATATGGTGCCTTCGGCGATTGCCGTGCTGGACGCGTTGCCCGTGATGCAGAACGGCAAGGTCGATCGCGCGGCGCTCCCCGCCATCGGCGCTGTGGCCGGCACCGAACGCGTCGCGCCGCGCAACGACGCCGAGCGGATCGTGCTCGCGCTGTGGGCGTCGGTGCTCGGACGCGACGATCTGGGCGTCGACGACGACTTCTTCGCGGCGGGCGGCGATTCGATCCTCAGCCTGCAACTGATCGCGCGCGCCCGCACGCAGGGCTGGCTGCTCACGCCGCGCCAGGTGTTCGAGCAGCCCACCATCGCGCGGCTCGCGGCCGTGATGCGTCCGCTCGACGACAACGGCGCGATTGCCGAAGTGCATGACGCGCTGCCGCTCACGCCGATCCAGGCGTGGTTTTTCTCGCGTTATCCGGAAGGCGAGCCGCACTGGAACCAGTCGGTGCTGCTCGACGTGCGCGGCGAACTCGACGTGGACGCACTGACGCGCGCGCTTGCAGCGGTCGTCGAGCGTCATGACGCCTTGCGTCTGAAATTCGAGCGCCACGCGCACGGATGGCGGCAGCAGGTGAGCCGCGACGCGCCGCGCGATCTGCTGACGCTCAGCGATCTGCGCGAAAGCGCGGGCGACTGGACCGTGGAACTGACGGCGCAAGCGCAACGCGCGCAAAAGCAACTGGACCCGCAGGCGGGGCGCTTGTTGAAGGCTGTCTATTTCAACGTGCCCGCGCATGCGCACGGCGCACCGCGTGGCCGCCTGCTTCTCGTGATTCACCATCTCGCCGTCGATGGCGTGTCCTGGCGCATTCTGCTCGGCGACATCGAGGCGGCTTACACGGCGAACAGCATGGCGAACAGCGGGGCGAACCGCGCGGCGGCGACTAGCGGCCGCGCGCCCGCGCTCGACGCCGCGACGCCCTGGAGCGCGTGGGTCGCAGCGCTTCGCGAAGCGATCACCGATGCGAAGCTGAACGCCGCGCTGCCCGCCTGGCAACGCGCACTGCAAGACGCGCAACCGGTGCTCGACAGCGCGCAAGGCACGACAGCAACGAGCCGGGTGCTCGACTGGCGGCTCGACGCCAAAGCGACCGACGCGCTGCGCCACGCCGCGCCGCGCGCCTACCGTCTCGGCATCGACGAACTGCTGCTGGCCGCGCTCACGCGCGCCGTCGCCGCAACGTTCGGCAGCGCCGGCGCCTTGCTCGCGCTGGAAGGCCACGGCCGTCACAGCGGCGCCGATCAGGGCATCGACCTGAGCCGCACGGTCGGATGGTTCACGACGCGTTATCCCGTCTGGCTGCGCGCGATTGCCGACGAAGCGGCCGCGCTGATCGCCGCCAAGGAGCGCCTGCGCACGCTGCCCGACCACGGCGCGTCGTGGGGGTGGCTGCAAGCGTACGGCGAGGATGCCGCGCGCGCCGCCCTCGCGGCGCTGCCCGTGCCGCGTATCAGCTTCAACTATCTCGGCCAGTTCGACCAGAATCTCGCCGCCGATGGCGCGTTCGGGTTCGCGACCGAAGACGCCGGCCATCCGCAGCCGGAGCACGAAAAGCTCGTCTATCCGCTGGATCTGAACGGCATGATCGTGGGCGGCTGTCTGTCGCTCGGCTGGCGCTACGATCCGGCCGTCCTGCCGCAAGCGCGGGTCGAGGCGCTGATGCAGGCGTTCGGGCGCGAAGTGGCGCAACTGGTCGCGCATTGCGCCGCCGCGACGCCGCGCGCCACCGCGAGCGATTTTCCGCTCGCCGCGCTGACACAGGACGAGTTCGATGCGCTCGACTTGCCGCCCGCGGGCATCGAAGATGTCTATCCGGCCACGCCGCTTCAACAAGGTCTCGTGTTTCACAGCCTGATGAAGCCGGACGCGTACGTGAACCGCAAGCGGCTGACCTTGCACGGCGCGCTCGACATCGACGCCATGCGCGCCGCGTGGCACACGGTGGCCGCGCGGCACGCGGTGCTGCGCACGCGCTTTACGCGCGCCCATGGCGGCGTCATGCTGCAGGTCGTGCATGCGAGCGTGCCGGAGTTTTTCGCGGTGCACGACTGGCGCGCGCGCGCCGACTACGAAACGGCCTTCGATCAATGGTTCGAGCACGACGCGCCGACGCTGATCGATCTCGACGCTGCGCCGTTGCTGCATGTCGCATTGTTCAGGCGTCCTGATGGAGCGCACGATCTCGCGTGGATCAATCACCACGCACTCGCCGATGGATGGAGCAGCGCGCAGTTGCTGAGCGAACTGGGCCGGGCGTACCGGGCGGCCAGCGCTGGCGAAGCGCCGGCGCTCGACCCCGTCGTTCCGTACCGCTCCTATATCGAATGGCTGCGCGCGCAGCCCGACACGCTCGCGTGGTGGCACACGCAACTCGCGCGCGTGGACCGTCCCGCGTTGCTGCTCGACAGCGTGCCGTCCACGGCTGCCGTCGATGGACAGGGCGTGTCGAACGCGGTGTTCCGCCATCGCGAGCAGACGCTCGACGCCGCGCTCGGCGGCGCGCTCTCAGAAGCCGCGCAGCGCTACGGCGTGACGCTCAATACGCTGATCCAGGCCGCGTGGGCGCTCGTGCTCGCGCGTTTCGGCAACCGCCCTCAGGCCGCGTTCGGCGTGACGGTCGCGGGGCGCCCGGCGGATTTGCCCGGCGCCGACGCCATCCAGGGCCTCTTCATCAACAGCCTGCCGTTGTGGGTCGATGTGCCGGCCAACCAGCCCGTCGCCGACTGGCTGCGCGACCTGCAGACGTACAACGTGGAAGTGCGCCAGGCGGGACACACGCCGTTGTCGTCGATCCAGCGCTGGGCCGGCAACGGCTTCGGCCCGTTGTTCGACTCGCTGCTGGTGTTCGAGAATTTCCCCGTCGACGAAGCGTTGAACGACGGTTCGCTCGGACTGCGCGTGGCGTCGTCGGAATCGTTCGAACGCACGCATTACCCGCTCACGCTCGGCATCGTGCCCGGCGAAACGATCGCGCTCGAATGGAGCTGGGATGCGCAGCGCCTGCCTGACGCGACGCTCGATATGGTGCAGCACGCGTATGTGAGCCTGCTCACGCAACTGGCTGGCGGCGCGAGGTCGCCCGCGACGCCCGGCATGCTGCGCGTGCCGGGCCGCGACGCGGTGCGCGGCGCGGCGACAGGCGGCGCGGCGCACGCGTATCGTCCGTTCGTGGCGCGCTTCGAGGCGCAGGTGCGCGAACGCCCGGACGCGCTGGCGGTTCATTGCGACGGTGCGGCGCTGACGTGGCGTGAACTGAACGAGTGGGCCAATCGCATCGCGCACCGGCTGGCGGCAGCGGGCGTGGGGCGCGAAGCTCGCGTGGGCGTGTGCGTCGAGCGTTCGCCCGGCATGGTGGCGGCGTTGATCGGCGTGATGAAAGCGGGCGGCGCGTATGTGCCGCTCGACGCGGGTTATCCGCGCGACCGGCTGCGCGACATGATCGACGACGCGCAACTCGCCGCGCTGTTGACCGACGCGGCCACGCATACGATGCACGCGGAATTGATCGCGTCGGCGGCCTGCCCGGAAATCCGCGTGGACGGTGCGGACCCTGCGAACGACGAGCCCGTATCCGGTCTCGCGGGCGACTGGCATCCGGCGCAACTCGCGTATGTGATCTACACGTCGGGTTCGACCGGAAAACCGAAAGGCGTCGCCATCAGCCACGGGGCGCTCAGTCTCCATCTGGACGACTTCATCGAGCAGAACGGCCTGAGCGCCAGCGATCGCGCGTTGCAGTTCGCCACCATCAATTTCGACGGAGCCGTCGAGCATATTTTTGCGACGCTAGTGGTGGGCGCGTCGCTGGAAGTGCGGGGCCCCGCGCTGTGGAGCGCCGGCGAATTCAGCCGCGTGCTGCGCGAGCGGCGCATTACCGTCGCGGACCTGCCCACGGGCTACTGGAAGCAATGGGCGCAGCAACTCGCCGCCGATGCGGACGGCTTCGCGTTGCGCCGCGTCACCGTAGGCGGCGAGGCGCTGCCGGGCGCGGCCGTCGCGCAATGGTTCGAAGGCCCGCTTGCCGATGTGACGCTGGTGAATACCTACGGCCCGACCGAGGCGACCGTGACGACGTCCTGCCAACGCGTGGACGCCGCGCATGCCGCGAGCGCCGCGGTGCCGATCGGTTTGCCGTGGGCGTCGCGGCACTACCGGATTCTCGACGCCGAAGGCGAGCCGGTGCCCGAAGGCGGCCTCGGCGAACTGTGCATCGGCGGCGCGACGCTCGCGCGCGGTTATCTGGGCCGCGCCGCGCTCACGGCGGAGCGCTTCGTGCCCGATCCCGCTGGCTTGCCCGGGTCGCGTCTCTATCGAACGGGCGACTTGTGTCGCTGGCTGCCCGACGGCAGCGTCGCGTTTCTTGGCAGGCTCGACGAACAGGTCAAGGTGCGCGGCTACCGGATCGAGCCCGGCGAGATCGAGCGCGCGTTGTGCGCGCAGCCGGGCGTGGCGCAAGCCGTCGTCGTCGTGCGCGGCGAACAGGAAGCGAGACGCCTTCTGGGCTATGTCGTGCCGGAGGCCGCCGTTGCCGCCGGTCCGGACACGACCGCCGCCGCGTTGCGCGAGGCGCTTGCCCGCGCGCTGCCCGCGTATATGGTGCCCGCCGCGATCGTATTGCTAGACGCGCTGCCGACACTGCCCAACGGCAAGCTCGACCGCAAGTCGTTGCCCGATGTCGATGGCGACGTCGATGGCAACGGCGCCGGCTACGTCGCGCCCTCGACGGACCTCGAAACGACGCTCGCCGGCATCTGGCAAGCGGTGCTCGGCATCGAGCGGGTCGGCGCGCACGACGACTTTTTCGCGCTCGGCGGCCATTCGCTGCTGGCGCTGCAAGTGGCGGCGAGGCTGCAACGCGCGCTTGGCCGCGAGATCGCGTTGCGCACGTTGTTCGATCATCCGGTGCTGCATGCGCTTGCCGCCGCGCTGGAGGCGCCGGCCGATCGAACGCCGCGCGCCACGCAGACCATCAAACGCCTGCGTCGAAGCGAAGTCAGGCCGACATATGGCCAGGAGCGTCTATGGTTCCTGTGGCGATTGATGCCCGGCAACGCGGCCTACCATCTGTCGTTCGCCGTGAAGCTGGAAGGCGAACTCGACGCGCGGGCGCTGCATTCGGCGCTCGATTGCGTCGTCGAGCGCCACGAGATCCTGCATAGCCGTTTCGAGGAGCGCGACGGCGCGCCCTGGCTGATCGTCGACGAAGCGCTGCGTTGCGAATGGTCCGAAACGGCATTCGCGGATGCGAGGGACGACGCGCATCCGGCGCTCGCCGCCTGGCTGCAAGACGGGGCGACGCGAGCCTTCGACCTGGCGCGCGGCCCCGTGCTGCGCGCGCAACTCGCGCGGCTCGGCGACGGCTCGCATGTATTCGGGCTGACCGTGCATCACATCGCCGCGGACGGCTGGTCGATGAATCTGCTGATCGACGAATTGCTCGCGGCGTATGCCGCGCATCGCACCGGCGTGGCGCCGGCGTTCGCACCGCTGCCCGTTCAGTACACCGATTTCGCGGTGTGGCAGCGCGAATCGGCCGACACCGGGGAACTCGCGCGCCAGCTCGATTTCTGGCGGTCCCGTCTTGGCGACGAGCAGCCGGTGCTCGAACTGCCCTCGGACCGGCCGCGTCCCGCGCAGCGAAGCGCGCGGGGCGGCGAGGTCGAAGGCGTGCTGGACCCGCATCTCGCCGATGCGCTGCAGGCGTTCTCGCGCGCCCGCGACGCGACCTTGTTCATGACGCTGCTCGCGGCCTTCCACGCGCTGCTGCATCGCTACGGCGGCCAGCAGGACATTCGCGTGGGCATTCCGCTTGGCGGGCGCGAGCAACTGGAAATCGAGCCGCTGGTCGGCTTCTTCGTCAACACGGCGGTGATCCGCGCCGATCTCGCCGGCGCGCAGCCGTTCGACGCATTGCTCGCGCAGGTCCGGCAGCGCGTGCTCGAAGCGCAGGCGAACCAGGACGTGCCGTTCGCACAGATCGTCGATGCCTTGCAGCCCGCGCGCGCGGCCAGCCACACGCCGCTCTTTCAGGCGATGTTCAACCTCGATGTTCCCGCCGCGCCGCTCGACCGGCATGCGGGTACGGGCTTGCGCTGGTCGGCGCTCGGCGGCCAGCGCATGGCGGCGCAGTTCGACCTCACGCTCAATGTGTCGGCGGCCGCGCGGCTGAATCTGTCGTTCAGCTACGCCGCCGACCTGTTCGAGCGCGCGACCGTCGAGCGACTGTTGCGCGATTACGTCGGACTGCTTAAGCAACTCGTGCAGCAGGACGCACCAGGCGCGCCGCGCCTGCGTGACTTCGCGCTGGAGGCGAGCGCAGTCGCCCAGCGCGGGGCGAGCGATCCCGCCGCGTCTTTCGTGCCGGTCCATCTGGGCGTCGCCGCGCAGGCCGCCCGTACGCCTGAGGCGATCGCCGTGCGCTGCGACGGGGCGACGTTGAGCTATCGCCAACTGGACGAACGCGCAAACCGGCTCGCGCAACGCCTGTTGCGCAGCGGCGTGACGGCGCAGGCGCAAGTGGGCGTGTGCGTCGCGCGTTCGCCGCACATGCTGGTTGCCGTGCTCGCGGTCATGAAAACGGGCGCGGCCTACGTGCCGCTCGACCCGGCGTATCCCGTCGCGCATCTCGCCGGAATGGTGGACGACGCGAAGCTCGCGTGCACAGTAGTCGATGCGACCGGTCGCGACCGCTTGGCGGAATTCGCGCTCGGCCATGCGTATGTGTGCGTCGATGACGAAACCATCGGCGACGAAAACCGCGACGGCGCAATGCCGCCGCTGCCGCCGCTTCATGCCGATCAGCTTGCGTATGTGATCTACACCTCGGGCTCGACGGGCAAGCCGAAGGGCGTCGCCGTTACGCACGGTGCGCTGTCACGCTTTCTCGACAGCATGCAGGCGCGCCTTCAGTTGACCGCTGGCGACGTCTGGCTTGCCGTGACCACGCTGTCGTTCGACATCGCCGCGCTCGAACTGTACTTGCCGCTGCTCGCGGGCGCGACGATCGAACTGGCGACGCGCGAGACCGTCGCCGATGGGCGGCGGCTCGCGGCGCTGGTCGAAACGTCGAACGCGAGCGTGATGCAGGCCACGCCGATGGGCTGGCGCGTGCTCCTCGACGGCGGCTGGCAAGGCAACGTCGCCAAGGCGAGGCCATTGCGCGCCTTGTGCGGCGGCGAAGCGTTGCCGCCCGACCTGGGGGACGCGCTGCACGCATGCGGCGTGCAGTTGTGGAACCTGTACGGCCCAACCGAAACGACGATCTGGTCGAGCGCCGCGCTGCTCGCGCCGGGCGCGCCCGTCACGCTCGGCGCGCCGCTCGAACACACCACGCTGATGGTGCTCGACGCGCACGGCAATGCCGTGCCGGAGAACGGCATCGGCGAACTGTGCATCGGCGGCGGCAATCTCGCGCGCGGTTATACGCGGCGGCCCGGTCTGAGCGCCGAGCGCTTCGTTCCCGATCCTCACGGCGTTCCCGGCGCGCGGCTTTATCGAACGGGCGATCTGTGCCGCGTGCGCAGCGGCGGCCAGCTCGAATATCTGGGCCGCGCCGATCAGCAGGTGAAACTGCGCGGCTTTCGCATCGAACTGGGCGAGACAGAAGCGGCGTTGCGCGCGATCGACGGCGTGGACGACGCCGCTTGCCAGGTTCAGGGCGAAGGCACGGCCCGGCGGCTCGTGGCATTCGTGACGGGCGACGCGGACCCGGCCGCGCTGCGCGCGGTGCTCGCGAACCGTCTGCCCGCTCAGCAGGTGCCCGCGCAAATCGCGCGTATCGACGCATTGCCCCAGACGTCGAACGGAAAGCTGAACCGCAGGGCGCTGCCCGCGCTGGCATCGGGCGCGGCAGACGGCTACCGGCCGCCTGTCACCCCGACGCAGGTGCTGTTGTGCGAGATCTGGGCCGACGTGCTGGGCGTGGACCGCGTGGGAGCCGACGACGACTTCTTCGTGCTCGGCGGCCATTCGCTGCTCGCGGTCAGAGTGGCCGCGCGCGTGGGCGAAGCGCTCGGAAGGAAGATCGAGCTGACGTTGCTGTTCGAACACCCCGTGCTTGCGAGCCTCGCCGAACAACTGGAGCGCACCATGCCCGAAGCCAGTTCCGCCTCGGGCTCGCTCGACGCGTTGCAGGACTTGCTGGATTCACTATGACGGGCGCGCTTTGTTCGCGCCAGGGCGCAGCCGCGCGGCCCGCTATGCAGAAGAACAGGAAACGATAAACGTGATGCAACAGTCTTCCGAGCAAACTCTCCCTGCTGCGGCCGGGGCGGCGGCTCCCGCGCGTCGCCCCGACGCGCTGCGGCTCGCGCAACAGTACGCGGCGCTTCCCGAAGACAAGCGCGCGCTGTTTCGCGCCCGCGCCCGCGCGCAGGGGCTCGACACGGGCGCATTGCCGGTCGTGCCGCTGTCGCCGCGTCCCGCGCGGTTTCCGCTGTTGTTCGCGCAGGAGCGGCTGTGGTTTCTGTGGTGTCTCGATCCGCATCACGCGGGCTATCACATCGCGCATACGTTGCGGCTTCGCGGCGCGTTCGACGCCGCGGCCTTGCAGCGGGCGCTCGCGCAACTGATGCAGCGTCATGAAGCGCTGCGTTTGCGCTTCGACGCGAACGGCGGCGTGCCGGTTCAGTACGCGGCCCACGACGCCAGCTTCGGTTTCGCGCAGACGAATCTCGCCGGCGAGCCCGCATCGCTCGCAGACGCATTGCGCGCGTTCGCCTGCGAACCGTTCGATCTCGTCAACGGGCCGCTGTTCCGGGTCGGGCTGTTCGAGACGGGCGCGGACGAGCGCGTGCTGCAGTTCGTCGTCCATCACATCGTCGCGGACGCGTGGTCGATGGAAGTGCTGTTCCGCGACCTGCTCGCGCTCTATCACGGCGAGCGCGATCTGCCCGCATTGCCCGTGCAGATGACCGATTTCGCGGCGTGGCAACGGGAGTGGGGCGCCGACGACGGGCTCGACCGGCAGATCGCCTACTGGCGCGAGCGCCTCGCCGGCGCGCCCGCCGCGCTCACGCTGCCGCGCGACGTGCCGCAGCGCGCGGCGCGCACGCACGACGGCGGCCTCGTGCGCGCATCGATTTCCGCGGCGCTCGCCGATGCCGCGCGCGGCATCGCCCGCAGCGGGCGCACGACGCTCTTTACCGTGCTGCTCGCCGCGTTCGACGTGCTGCTGTATCGCTACTCGGGGCAGCGCACGGTCGTCGTCGGCGTCCCGGCGGCGGGCCGTGCGCGCACGGAGCTGGAGGACCTGGTCGGCTTCTTCGTCAATACGCTGATCGTGCGGGCCGACCTCGACGGCGCGCAGCCGTTCGGCGCGCTGCTGGCCGCCTTGCATGATCGCGTGCTGGAAGCGCAGGCGCATCAGGACGTGCCGTTCGCGCGGCTGGTCGAAGCGCTGGCGGTGGAGCGCAATCTCGACAGCTCGCCGCTATTTCAGGTCATGTTCGATCTTTCGGTGGACGCGCCCAGCGCGCAATTGCCCGAGCGCGCGCATGGGCTCGCCGTCGAATCGATCGTGGATGTCGCCACCACTGCGCGCTTCGATCTCGCGTTGAACGCGCGCGATCGCGGCACGGGCGGCGGGATCGATTTCGCGCTGACGTTCGCGAAAGACCGCTTCGTCGAGCCGACCGCGCAACGCATGCTTGCCGATTACGTCGCGCTGCTCGAACAGATCGCGGCGCAACCGCAACGGCGCGTCGGCGATCTCGTCGCGCATCGCGGCGCGCTCGCGAATGCCGTGGACGCCGGGCTGAGCGGCCCCGCGCCCGCGCATATTCGCGTGGCCGAACGGGCGCGGCTGTGCCCGGCGCGCGTCGCGCTGCGCTGCGAGGGCGCAGCGCTGACGTATGCCGAACTCGACGCATGGGCGCAGCGCATCGCGAGCGCGCTGCGCGCCGACGGGCTCGCAGCGGGCGAGCGCGTCGGCTTGCTGCTGGAGCGGTCGCTGGCGTTGCCCGCCGCGTTGCTCGGCGTGCTCAAAGCGGGTGGCGCATTCGTGCCGCTCGATCCCGAGTATCCGCAGGCGCGCCTGCGCGCGATGATCGACGACGCCCAGGTCGCGCGCATCGTGGTCGACGCCTCGACCCGCGAATCGTGCCGCGACATGCTCGCGCCGTTGCGGACGATCTCCGCACCCGACGCGCGGACGGCGGCGCTTCAGCAACCGGCCGCACAAGCTGCCTGGAACGTCTTGCCCGACGCGCTCGCGTATGTGATTTACACCTCGGGCTCGACGGGCACGCCGAAGGGCGTCGCGATCTCGCATCGCTCGCTCGCGCTGCACCTCGAAGACTTCCTGCGCGATCACCGCATTGTCGAGAGCGACATCGTGCTGCAATCGTCGACGATCAATTTCGACGTGGCCCTGCACGAACTTCTCCCCGCGCTGATCGCAGGCGCGCGCGTGGTCATGCGCGGCCCGCGCGCGTGGGAACTGGAGACGCTGAACCGCACGCTGATCGACGAGCGCGTCACGTTCGCGCGCATTCCCACCGCGCTGTGGCAGCAATGGCGCATTGCGTTGCCGCCAGCCGCCGATATCGCGCTGCGCCAGATCACCGTGGGCGGCGAAGGCTTGCCCGGCGATGCGTTAGCGCGCTGGTACGAAGGGCCGCTCGCGCATGTCGCCATCGACAATCTGTACGGCCCGACGGAGACCACTGTCGCGGCGCTTCATCATCGCGTCACGCGCGGCGATGCGGCGCAGGCGATTGTCGCGATCGGCCAGTGTTATCCGTCGCGCCATGCGTATGTCGCCGACCTCGACGGCAACCGCGCGCCCGATGGCGCGCTCGGCGAACTGTGCATCGGCGGCGCGACGCTGGCGCAAGGCTATCTCGCGCGTGCCGCGCTGACCGCCGAACGCTTCGTGCCCGACCCGTACGGCGCGCCGGGTGCGCGCGTCTATCGCAGCGGCGACCTGTGCCGCGCGCGTGCCGACGGCACGATCGATTTCCTGGGCCGGATCGACCAGCAGGTGAAACTGCGCGGCCACCGCATCGAACCCGGCGAGATCGAAGTCGCGCTGCGCCGCGTAGAAGGCGTGCGCGAAGCGGTCGTCGAGTTGCGTGGCGATGGCGAGCGCAAGCGGTTGATTGCGTATTTCACCGGCGACGCCGAGGCCGCCGCCGTGCGCGATGCGTTGACGGCGACGCTGCCCGCCTCGCATGTGCCTTCCGTATGCGTGCCGCTCGACGCGCTGCCGACGCTGCCTAACGGCAAGCTGGACCGCCGCGCGTTGCCCGAGCCCGACGACAGGCTCGAAGTGGAATCGGCGTCGCCTGAAGGCGCGGTCGAAACCGCGTTGCTGGCGGTCTGGCAAACCGTTCTCGGGCGCGAGGATTTCGGCGTCACGGACAACTTCTTCGCGCTCGGCGGCGATTCGATTTCGAGCCTGCGTGTGATCGCGCAGGCGCGCGCCGCGGGCTGGGTCGTGACCGCGCGTCAGGTGTTCGAGCATCCGAACGTGCGCGCGCTCGCACGCGTGGCGCAGCCGGCCGATCCGGACACAGCCGCGGCCGTTGCCGCGACCGGCCCCGTGGACGCGCCGCTCGCCCCGATGCAGCATTGGTTCTTCGAGCGCTTCGCGCATGCGCCGTCGCGCTGGAATCAGGCGGTGCTGCTGCGCAGCGCCGAAACGCTCGATGCCGATGCGTTGCGCCGTGCGCTCGGCGCTTTGCTCGAAGCGCACGACGCATTGCGCGCGCGTTTCCGTTTCGACGCTCGCAGCGGCAACTGGACGCAAACGATCGAGCCGGCGTCGATCGCCCAGTCGCTTGCCGCGCACGCGCTGGTCGCCGAAGACCTTCGCGCGGCCGCCGATCCCGCAACGGCCATCGAAGCCGTCGCGGAACGCATCCACGACAGTCTCGATCTGGCGAACGGCCCGCTATTGCGCGCCGCCTGCCTCGCGACGCCCGACGGGTCGCGGCTGCTGATCGTGGTTCATCACCTGGTGGTGGACGGCGTGTCGTGGCGCATCCTCCTCGACGATCTGATGACGGCCTATGAAGCGGCCCGCACGGCGAACACGCCGGTGACGCTGGCGGCGCCCGGCACGACGTGGTCGCAATGGACGCACGCGCTGCGGGCCTACGCGAGCCTTCCCGAACATCTGGGCGAGCTTGCGTGGTGGCAGGCGCAACTGGGCGAGGGCGGGGCGCGCGCGCGGCCTGCGAGCGCTCAGCACGGCAGCAACGCCACGCGGAGCGAAGACTGGACGCTCGACGCGCCCACCACGCGCCGTCTCACCGATTCGGGCTTGCGCATCGACGAAGTGCTGCTCGCGGCGCTCACGCACGCATGCGCCGAACATCTGCCGGATGTGCCGGTGATCGTGGAGATGGAAGGGCATGGGCGCACGGAGCGCGTCGCGGGAATCGATCTGAGCCGCACGGTTGGGTGGTTCACGACGCAATATCCCATGCGACTGACCGCGCAACGGGACCCCCGCGCCACGCGGCGCGCCATTGCGAGCGCGCTGCGCGCGGTGCCCGCCGATGGTCTGCACTACAACCTGTTCCGCTACGCAGGATCGGCGTCCACGCGCGCAACGCTGGCCGCGTTGCCGGGCACGACCATCGGCTTCAACTATCTCGGCCGTTTCGAAGAGCGGCTCAGCGAAGGGCGGTTTGCGTTCGCGCCGGAGCATAGCGGCCACGGCACGCGCGACAGCGTCGGGACGGGGCCGCGTCACGTACTCGATCTGAACGGGCTGATCGCCGATGGTTGTCTGAAGGTGGACTGGAGCGCGGCGGCTTCGGCAATCGATGCGAAGCAGCTTGAAAACATCGTCGCGACGTTCGACGCGCACGTGCGCCGCCTGGCCGTAGACGCCGGCACGGTCGAAGCCGAGCCCGCGATGAAACCCGTTGCGCTGCGGCTGTTCGACGGCCTCGCGCAGACGGCAACGGCCCCGATGGAAGACGGCAGCGAAGAACACGCCGCGTTCGACGTGTGGCGCCAGCGCTTCGTCACGGAAGGCATGCTGTGCCCCGCTGCGGACCCGCGCGTTCAGCCGCTCAACGCGAGCGGCGCGCCCTTGACGCTATTCTGCTTTTATCCGGGCTTCGGTCTGGTGGGCGAGTACCGGTTCCTTGCCGCCGCGCTGCAAGGCGTGGCTTCCGTGATCGCGTTGCGCGCTCCCGGATTCGTCGGCGATGCGAGCGGCAATGATATGCAATCCGAATCGTTCGAGGCGCTGGCGCAAGCATGCGTCGAACGCGTGCTCGATGCACAGCCTGCCGGGCCGTTCCGTCTGCTCGGCTGGTCGTTCGGCGGACGGCTCGCGGTCGCGGTCGCGGCGTTGCTGCGCGGGCGCGGCCATGACGTCGATTTCCTGGGCCTGCTCGACACCGCGACGCGCACGAGCGAGATGCCCGACGCCGCCGGCGCGGACCACGCGTTGTCCGCGTGGCTCGATGGCCAGGCTGACGGCGCGCGGCTGCGCGTCCTGTTCGATCGCGCGGCCTCGCTCGACGCGTTGCACTACCGGTTGCGGCTCGCGCACGAATTGCCGCGTGTGGATGTTCCGGTGACGTTCTGGCGCGCGGCGCGGGACACCTCGGCGCAACGCGAGCGCGACTGGCGCCCTTATACGAGCGGCGGCGTCGAAGAGATCGAAATCGACGCAACGCATAGCGCCATCGTGCATCATCCGCTGTTGCACGCGAGCGTGGCGCAGCGCTTGCGCGCGCTCGCGGACCGGTGTTCGGCATCGCGCGACGGCAGTGAGCACAGCCAAAAGCACAGCTAAAAGCACAATTAAAAGGTACATGTTTCGTCATGCAGGCATCCGGTGATCATCCGCTTTACACATTGCGCAACGTCGATTTCGACATTGGCGACAAGCCGTTGCTGCACGATATTTCGCTCGATATCCGCGCCGGTCAGGTCGTGGGGCTCATCGGCCATAACGGATCGGGCAAGACCTCGCTAATCCGGCTGCTCGCGCGCCTGCATCCGCCCACGCGGGGCACGATCCACTTCGACGGCGAGCCGCTGGCGAGCTGGCCGCATCGGCGGTTTGCGCAGCAGGTCGCGCATCTGCCGCAATACACGCCGCAGACAGACGGCCTGCTCGTGCGCGAACTGGTGTCGCTCGGCCGTTATCCGTGGCATGGCGCGCTCGGCCGCTTTGGCGACGACGACCATCGGCGCGTGGACGAAGCGATGACATGGACCGATGTCGCCTATTACGCGAACCGTCCTGTCGACAGCCTCTCGGGCGGCGAGCGTCAGCGCGTGTGGCTCGCGATGCTGATCGCGCAGAACAGCCGCTGCGTGCTGCTCGACGAACCGACGTCGGCGCTCGATATCAGCCACCAGCTCGAAGTGCTCGGCCTCGTGCGCAAGCTGTGCGACGAACGCGGCATGACGGCGATCATCGTGCTGCACGACGTGAACATGGCGACGCGCTTCTGCACGCAACTGATTTCGCTGCGCGGCGGCAAGCTGCTGATGCAGACGGACCCGGCCGGGACGATGCGCGCCGAAGTGCTCGAAGCCATCTACGGCGTGCCGATGGGCGTGATGACCGACGCCGTGAGCGGTCACCTGATCGGATTCCCGCGATGAAGCGCCCGTATGCCGCCACGGCGACGGTTGGGGCGACAGTCGATCCGGCGCGCCGCCGATGGCTCGCGCGCAGCGGCGCGGCGGGGCTGGCCGGGGCGTTGGTGGCGCTAGGTCTGTTCGATACGACCGCGCGGGCGGCGGCGGCAACGCCAGCGGATACCGCCGACGCCGTTCCCCGTCGCATCGTCACGATGAACTGGGAGTTGACCGAAACGCTGCTCGCGCTCGGCGTCGTGCCGGTGGGCACATCATTGCCCGACTGGTACCGGACCACGATTGTCGAGCCGCCGCTGCCGCCCGGCGTTGCCGATATCGGCCTGCTTTATCAGCCGAATTTCGACGTACTGCGCATGCTCGACCCCGACCTGTTCGTCATCACGCCGGATCACGCGCCGGCCAAAGCGTCGCTCGAACGGCTCGCGCCCACGATCACGCTTGGCGCGTACATGTCGAGTCCCACGCCTCTTCAGGCGTTATGCGCGGAAACGAGGGAACTGGCCGCGCGCCTGCAACGCCCCGATCGCGCGGACGCGCTGATCGCGCAGGCGGCCGCCACCGCGCGCGCCGTGCGCGAGCGGATTGCGACGCGCCCCGCGCTGACCGCCGCGCCGGTGATCGTTGCCGATCTCGTCGACGACCGGCATTTGCGCGTCTATGCGCGCGGCAGTCTGTTCGACGAAATGCTGGCGAAACTCGGCGTGGTCAATGCCGCGAATCCGCCGTCGGGACGCGGCGCCTGGGCAACTCAGGCGGGCGCCGCGGTCGTGCCGTTGCAGCGGTTGGCCGAAGTGCGCGAGGCCAGCTTGCTGCTGGTGGGGCCCGTCAACGCGCAGACCGTGGCGGGACTGGGACGCAACGAAATCTGGCAGGCGCTGCCTGCCGTGCGCGCGAGGCGGGTTGCGAAACTCCCGGTGATCGCGCCATACGGAGGACTGATCTCGATGCAACGTTTCGCGCACGCTGTCGACGACGCGCTCAATCTGATTGCGGCAGGAGGCGGCGGTGTTGCGTGATCTCGCGGCAGTACCCGGACCGCGTGGCCCGCGCGACTATCGCTTCGCGCTCACGGGCGCGCTTGCGCTCGTCGCGCTGGTGCTGTCGATTGTCGGCATTCACGCGGAACTGAACGGCGCTTCGTTCTGGTCGACGGTGCTGGCGCCCGATCGCACCGACCTGCATCAGGTGCTGGTGCGCGACAGCATGTTGCCGCGTATCGCGATGACCTTGTTGTGCGGCGGCGGCCTCGCGCTGGCGGGCACGCTCGCGCAGCAGGTGTTGCGCAATCCGCTCGCCGAGCCGATGACGCTCGGCATATTTCCCGGCGCCTATCTCGCGCTGATGCTCGCCGAGCTATGGGCGCCGTCGCTGCTCGGCAGCGGACGCACGGCCGTCGCGCTCGCGGGCGGCGCGCTCGCGATGACCGTCGTGTTCGGGCTGGCGTGGCGGCAACGCATGTCGTCGCTCGCGGTGATCCTGTCCGGCATGATCGTGAATCTGTATTGCGGCGCCATCGCGCTCGGCATCACGCTCTCGCACTTCGACCTCATGCGCGGCCTGATGATATGGGGCGGCGGCGCGCTCGATCAAACCGGCTGGCACGAAAGCATCCAGTTGTTCCAGGGCGTGTTCGCGTGCTTCGCCGCAACCGTGCTGATGGTGCGCCCGCTCGGCGTCTTCGAGGCAGGGGACTCGACGGTGCAGTCGCTCGGCGTGGCGTTGCAGCGCACCCGCTTTGCCGCGCTGCTGATCGCCGTCGTGCTGACTGCGTGCGTGGTGTCGGCTGTCGGCGTGATCGGCTTTGTCGGGCTCGCGGCGCCCACGCTCGCGAGGCTCGCCGGCGCGCGCCGGCTCAAACAGCGGCTGGTGTGGGCGCCGTGCCTCGGCGCGGTGCTGCTGTGGTGCACCGACGAGATCGTGCGCGTGGTCGCGGCGGGCGAGCTGTTTTCCGCGCATCTCGTGCCCACGGGAACGGTGACGTCGTTGCTGGGCGTTCCTCTGCTGCTCCTGCTGCTGCCCCGGTTGCGCGTGCAACCGGATCTGCACACCAATGCCGTTGCGCACGTGCCGCCCGCGAATCTGACGCGGCGCTTGCCGTTTGCGATTGCCGGACTCGCGCTGGTCCTCGTGCTGTGCTTCTGCGTGTCGCGCGGGCTGCACGGTTGGTTTGTCGCCGACCCCGCGGAAATGGACGCGCTGATGTTCTGGCGTCTGCCGCATACGGTCGCCGCGCTCGCGGCTGGCGCGCTGCTCGCCATCGCCGGCACGCTGATCCAGCGCGTCACCGCGAATCCGATGGCAAGCCCCGACCTGCTGGGCGTCAGCTCGGGCGGCGCGCTGGGCATCGTCGTCGTGCTGTTCGCGGGGCTCACGCCCTCGCCGGGCGCGCTCTTCGCCGGATGTCTGGCGGGCGCTATCGCGACGCTTGCGCTGCTGTTGTGGCTGGGCGCGCGTGCATCGTTCGCACCGGAGCGGCTGCTGCTGATCGGCGTTGCGATCAGCGCGCTGTTCCAGGCCGTGGTCGGCGCGCTGCTCGCGAGCGGCGATCCGCGCGGCGGCGTGCTGATGAACTTCATTATCGGCTCGACGTATTACGTCGAAGCGCCGGCCGCGTACACGGCGGCGGCAATCGCGCTCGTCGGGCTGGCGCTGGGGCCGCTGATGTCGCGCTGGCTCGAAACGCTGGGCCTCGGCACCACCATCGCCGACGGACTCGGCGTACCCGTCGTCCGCGCGCGCTTCGCCATTCTGGTCGCGGCAGCGGTGCTCACCGCGGCGTCGACGTTGATCGTCGGGCCGCTGTCGTTCGTCGGCCTGATCGCGCCGCATGTCGCGCGCTATTCGGGCGCGCGGCGGCCAGGCGTGCAGATATGGGTTGCGGCGATCTTCGGCGCGCTGCTGATGGGACTCGCCGACTGGCTCGGCCGCCAGGTGATGTTTCCCGAGGAAATGCCGGCGGGACTCGTCGCGACGCTGATCGGCGGCCCCTATCTGATCGCGCTCACGCTGCGCAAATCCGTTTCGTCGACATGAACGCGCCGCAACCCGGCGCGCGAACGTCGGGCGCGCGCCACACGATGCATTTTGTGCCGATTATGTCTTGCAAATAAGAATCATTATCAGCTAGTATCGCTTTCTGAGATGCGAACGCCTCGCGCAAGTCTTTCCGCTGCGCGGCGTGCGTATCCCGCTTCGCACGCTCGCGGGATTCTCGTTGGCTGTCCGGAACATCAACTTAGTACACCTGATCACGTCCCTTTCGCGCGGACGGGATGGGCTTTTGACTTCACGCGGAATGCGCCGATAAAGATGAATAAAACCAGGGACCTGCGCCGCCGTTCGCGGCGAAACCAAACCATTGCGGGACAGCCGGGGCTGACCCCTGTCACGCTCGCGCTTCTTGCGATCTGGGCGAGCCCTGCGTTCGCGCAGCAAAGCACGGGCACGCCGGCCAACAGCACGCTTCCGGCGGTCGAGGTCACGGCGGCGCCCGACGCGACGACGGAAGGCAGCGGCTCGTACGCGGGCCGTACGGCGACAATCGCAGGCAAGACGGAGCAGTCGATCAAGGAAATCCCGGGCTCGGTTTCGGTGCTGACGCGTCAGCGCATGGACGACCAGAATCTGACGTCGATTCAGGACGCGCTGAAGTATGTGACGGGCGTGCAGTCGGTCGATTACGGCGACGGCACGGCTTACTACAAGTCGCGCGGCAATTACCTGAGCATCGAATTCGACGGCGTGCCGATTATCGGCGGCCTGCAATATCTGCAGCAGTTCGACCTCGCGATGTACGACCGCATCGAAGTGCTCCGCGGGCCTTCCGGCGTGATAGACGGCGTGACCGATCCGGGCGGCACGGTGAACCTCGTGCGCAAGCGTCCGCAAGACACCTTCCACGTGTCGACGGAAACGCAGGTCGGTTCGTTCGGCAGCTTCCGCCAGATGATCGACGTAACCGGCCCGCTGAACAAGGACGGTTCGCTGCGCGGCCGCGCGGTGGTGGTCGGCAGTGACGCGCTGCAGTCGGTCGATGCGACGCGTCAGAAGGAAGTGATGGCGTACGGGGCGATCGATTACGACTTCGACCCGCGCACGACGTTGTCGGTGTCCGGCGGCTATCAGGTCAACCCGATCAACGCACTCGACTACGGCGCGCCGGGCGTGACCGACGCCGACGGGAACCTGCTCGGCCGCGTGCCGAGTTCGTTTACGCGCAACTTCAGCCCGAGCTGGAACTACGCTTATACGTCGCTGTACGAAGTCAACGGCAACCTCGTGCACAAATTCGAGAATGGCTGGAAGTCGCAGACGACCGTGTTCTACCGCCACGAACTGACGAAGGCCGACTACGCCTACTCGGGCCCGGGCGCCACCGCCGACGGCCTGTCGTTCTTCGGCGAGCAAAAGCAACGGAGTACTTACGACTGGTGGGGCGCGGACACGAACGTGACAGGCCCGATCCGGGCGTTCGGCCAGACCCATACGCTGACCATCGGCGCCAACTATTCGCTGCAGAACAGCACGGCCCAGTCCGGCTTCGTCGCGCTGAACGGTCCGTTCGACGGCGAGACGTTCAGCCTGTTCGACCCGAACGCCGTGGAGAAGACAGACGTGCCGTTCACGTACGGCGCGAACAATCGTGTCGAGCAGTATGGGGTCTACGCGCAGGCGCGGATAAAGCTCCTGACGCCGCTTACCCTCGTGCTCGGCGCGCGCGAAGCGTTCCTCCAGGAACAGTCGCAGCCGATCATTCCAACGGTCGAAGACTGGACGACGGAGGCGCAGATCAATCACCGCTTCCTGCCGAGCGTGGGGCTGGTGTACGACATCACGCCCTCGATGACGGCCTACGCGAGCTACTCGCGCTTTCTGACCGCGCAAACGGCGACGACATATACGGGCGCGCTGCTTCCGCCGCGAACCGGCGAGCAGTACGAAGTCGGCCTGAAGAACAGCTTCTTCGGCAACAGGGTCTCGACTACGGCGGCGCTGTTCCGCATCAACGACAACAATCGCGCGATCACGGACCCGAATAACCCGACGGGCTCGATTGCGGGCGGCAAATCGACCGATGAAGGTTTCGAGTTCGAAATCACGGGACAGCCGTTGCCGAACTGGAACGTGTACGCCGGGTACACGTACCTTAACGTCAACTATGAAAACGACGCGCCCAATTTGACGGACGGCACGGACCCGAAGCATCTGTTCAAGCTGTGGACGAACTATCTGTTCTCGCAAGGCGCCTTGCGCGGCCTCTCCGTGGGCGGCGGCATGCTGGCGCAGACGCGCATTACGCGCGGTGTCGATCAGGGCGCGTATGCGATCTTCAATGCGCAGATCGGTTACCAGTTCAACAAGCACGTTCAGGCATCGCTCAACCTGAACAACATCTTTAACCGCGACTACTACATCCGTCCGCCTGGCACCTTCTTCAGCACGTTTGGCAACAAGCGCAACGTGATGCTGACGGTTCGTTCGGACTTCTGATGATCTGCGCGATACGGCCCGCAGGCTGCGGGCCGTGTCGTCGCTTCCGGCTGCACGCAAACCCTTGACAAGCACGCATTCATCGCATTAAGTTGTCGTATTACCAATCATTCTCATTTGTATTTCGGCGATGTGACGGGCTCGTGACAACGGTTTGCAAGCACACCTGATTATCTGTCTTCGAAACGCCACGCCGCCCGGTCCGCATCGACGTTTGCCGCTTCCAGAGCCGCACAGCCCGCGCCGATCTCCATCGAGTCAATAGCAGGAACTATCGCCATGACGCAAGCCACGTCGCTGTTTGATTTTTCACCGTTCGTCGGCCAGAGCGAACACTATGTCGGCCTCATCAAACGATTCGCGGCTGCGCAGCCTTTTCGCAGCGCGCAGGTCAGCGAGCTGGTGCTCGACGACGACTACCATCGCCGTCCGCTGCGTCCCGAAGACTTCGAGTTCCTGAAGTTCGCGAAGCCGGTTCGTATGCACAACGTGAGCCGCCTGCCGGCGCTCGCGTCGAACCGCACGCTGTTGTCGATCTACGAACTGGGTACGGCGCGTCTGCCGCGCACGGCCGATCAGACCGAGTGGGCGCGTTTCACCGACTTCTATCGCGACGACGTGCAGGTGCTGGGCGCGCAGATCGCACCGTTTCTCGAATCGTATGCGTTCGAGTTCCTGACGCAGCAACAGGACGCGCCGTCGAGCGTGGCCGACGCAGCCGCACGGCTTGCCGCCATCGTCGACGACGAGTCGCTTTTCTGGGATCAAACGTTTGCGCGCCTGATGCGCAACGATTATCTGGAGGAGGGGCTGCGTTTCGTCATGGTGCAGCGCTGGGCCCTTGCGCCGTCGAAGCAGCGCGCACTGGCGCGCGCGGCGGCGAGCGGCTTCTTCGACATGGTCGCCCGCGAACTGCGCCCCGCGCTCGACGCCGATCAGGCGGATGCGCAGCTTTATCAGCGCGTCGCGGCGTCGTGCGGCGTAACGCGTCAGCAGCATGCGTACTGGCAGTTCTATCTGCCCACGAGCATGGCGAAGTGCAATTTGCTGTATGCGCTTGCACGCCGTCCCGATCGTGCATTCGGTCTCGTCGGCGCGGCCTTTGCCGCAGAGGCCGAGTCGCTTGCGTTCAGCGCGGCGCTGGAGCGTGCGTGTGCGCATCTGAAGCCCGCGAGCCGTGGTGCGGGCGACGCGGCGCAGCGCAAAGCGGCGCTGGTGGAGCGCTTCGCGCAAGCGTTGCAGTCGATTGGCGCGACATTCGGCGCCACGGCGCAAGCGCAGAGCGTGAGCGGCATGATGGCCGCCGAACGCCTTTGCGAACGCGCGCGTTGGGATCTTGGCGAGCAGTTGCTGTGGCTTTCGTCGATCCGCCATTACGTCGCGTTTGCGCATCGCATCAGCACGCGCATCGACGCGGAATGCCCGGACATCGATCGCGAAACCTTCATCGAGCCGCACGAAATGTGCTCGACGACGCATGTCCACAACGACCATCGCCTTGTGACGATCCAGGAAGGCGAGATGCTCTTCTGGGGCAACGTGGGCATGCAGTTGAAGATGCACGAAGGCGACATGGTGCTGATCCCCGATGGCCGCCTGCATGGCTCGACGGTCGTGTCGGGCGAATGCACCTATCACCAGCCGATCATTCCCGACGACTGGGTTCAGGCGCTGGTGGCCGAACTCGACGCGAAGGCCGCGGCCTGAACGTCGTTGCAGCGCGTTTAGAACGTCAAGCACGGATGCGCGCTGCGAGCAGCAATTTCAGAGTGCCCGGCACAGGGCCCCTGTTTCCCCCAAACGCAAAAACGGTTTCACCTGCGAGCCGCTGGTCTGGCGGCTCGCTGCGTTCGCCCGCAAAACGCGAGCAGACGTGAGACGAACGAGGATATCGAAGATGCGAACCAACGAGGGAACGGTGGACGAACAGAAGAGCGCGAGTGCCGCAGAGACCGAACATAGTTCTCCGAACGATCTGGACAATGCGTCCGCGTTCGACGCGGGCGACTGGAAGAGCCGCATCATCGCCGGCCGTGCCACGGGCGCGGACGTGCGTGCGCCCGGCTGGCTCGATGCGTCCTACGAGACGCTGCGCACGCAGGTGATGGACCCCGCGTATCCGTGCTTTTTCGGCACGATGGCCGAGAAGCGCGGCGAGATGTTCTATTCCTACGTCAATGGCAAGGACATCGGCGAACTGGCCGCCACCATGGAGACGTTCGCGCAGCTTGTCTCGCTGCCGCAATATCGCAAGAACAATATCGCGATATTTTTCGAGCCCGACGCCGAACCGCTTTCGCACGACGCGTATCACGCGTTGTTCTGGAAAATTCTTCAGCATCTGCACGACGTCGATCCCGATCCGAACGCGGACGCGCAGCCCGAACCGTCGAGCGAAGACTGGGAGTTTTCGTTCGCGGGGGTCGAAACGTTCGTGGTGTGCGCGTGCCCGTCGTTTCGCGCGCGCCACAGCCGCAATCTCGGCCCGGGCATGGTGCTGCTGTTCCAGCCGCGCAGTGTTTTCGTCGACACCATCACCAACAAGGTGATTGGCCGCGAAGCGCGCAATCAGGTGCGCAAGCGCCTCGAAACGTGGGACGAAATACCGGCGCACCCGGATCTCGGCTTTTTCGGCGACCCGGGTAATCTCGAATGGAAACAGTACTTTCTCGACGATGCGAACGTGCGCGCCGAAGATCGCTGCCCGTTCCTCAAACGGCAGCGCACGGCGAAGCAGGATGCCGTTGCCCACGAACCCGTGAAGCCGGCCACGCAGCATCAAACGTGGTGGCAGCAGCGTCCCGTGACCGTTGCGTCCGACGACAAGCCGTTCACGCCGCGTCCTCCTGTGCGGCACGCGGTCGAGCGGCGCTTTACGCCGCACGGCGAAAGCGCATTTCGTGAGTACGACGAAGAGTAATGCGGCGTTTGCCGCATAACACGATTCAGGCGGACGATTCAGGCGGGCGCTGCACGCAGATGACCCCAACGCCGTGCAACACGCGGCGGTGCAGATGAGACGGTGAAATGGCTGAAAACATGATTGAGCAGTTGCGCACGCTGGCCGCGTCGCGCGCATCGGACACCGCGCTGGTGACAGTGGACGCGAGCGGCGACACGCGTTACGACTACGCGGCGCTCGACGCTCGCGCGGCCGCGCTGGCCTCGCACCTTCGCGCCGCGAACGGCTGGACCGTAGGCGCGCGCGTGCTGCTGATGATGGATAGCGGCATCGACTACGTGGCCGCGTTTTTCGGCTGCCTGTATGCGGGCGCGATTGCGGTGCCCGCTTATCCGCCCGAGTCGCTGCGCGCGCAGCATCTCGCGCGCCTGCAGGCCATCGCCACCGACGCCGACGCTGGTTTCGTCGTCACCACGCACGCGCTCGCAGGCAAACTCGGCGATGCGTTCGACGCAGTTGCGCCCGGGGCCCCGCGCGTGACGATGGATACGCTCGACCTCGACGCCAACGCTGCGCTCAAGTTCGAGCCCTGCCGTGCGTTGCCGTCCGATATTGCATTTCTGCAGTACACCTCAGGATCGACCTCGGCGCCAAAGGGCGTCATGGTCACGCACGGCAGTTTGTGGGCGAACGAAGCGGCGATTCGCGAAGGCCTCGGCGTGACCGGCAACGACGTTTTTGTGAGCTGGCTTCCGCTCTATCACGACATGGGTTTGATCGGCACCATGTCGCAGCCCGTGTTCAGCGGTATTCCGCTCGTGCTGATGTCGCCGCAGTATTTTCTGGAGCGCCCCGTGCGCTGGCTCGACGCCATCACGCGGCATCGCGGCACGATTTCGGGCGCCCCCGATTTCGCCTACCGGCTGTGCGCGGACCGCATCGGCGACGATCAGCGCGCCGCGCTCGATCTGTCGAGCTGGCGGGTTGCGTTCTCCGGTTCGGAGCCCGTGCGCCAGGCGACACTGGGCGCGTTCGTCGAACGCTGCGCGTCGGCGGGCTTCGACGCGAACGCGTTGTTCCCGTGCTACGGGCTGGCCGAAGCGACGCTGTACGTGACGGGCGTGGCGCGCGGCGCAGGCGCGCGCGCACCGGCGTTCTCGAATGCAGGCCTCGAAGCGGGGCGCGCACGCGCCGATACGGGCGGCGCGCCATCCACGGCGCTAGTCTCGTGCGGCAAACCGGCGAGCGCGCATCGGGTCGAAATCGTGGATGGCAAAACTGGCGCGCGGTTGGCGCCGGGACAGATCGGCGAGATTTGCGTCAGCGGGCCGAGCGTGGCCGCCGGATACTGGCGGCGTCCGGACGCGAGCGCGGCAAGCTTCGTTCAGCGCGACGGCGCGACGTGGCTGCGCACCGGCGACCTCGGCTTCCTGCACGACGGCGAACTGTTTGTCGCCGGACGCATCAAGGATCTGCTGATCGTGCGTGGCCGCAATCTGTATCCGCAGGACCTGGAGCTGGCGATCGAGCGCGAGGTCGAACTCGTGCGGCGCGGCCGTGTCGCGGCGTTTGCAGTTGAGATCGACGGCCAGGAAGGCATCGGCATTGCGGCGGAGGTGTCTCGCACCGTTCGCAGGCAGGCTGCGCCGGAAAAAATCGCGGAGGCTCTGACGCAGGCGATCGCGCGTAGCTGCGGCGAACCGGCGAGCGCGATCGTTCTGCTCAATCCGGGCGGCTTGCCGAAGACTTCGAGCGGCAAGGTGCAGCGCGCGGCGTGCGTGCGCGGCTGGCAGCAGCATTCGCTCGATGCGTACGCAATGTTCTCGCGTGGTCGCCGTGTCGATGCAGACACGCCGATGGTGCAAGCGCCGAATGCGGCCGCTCCGCTCACCGCCATCGAGCAGGCGCTTGCATCGCTGTGGCGCGATGTGCTGCGCACGCAAACCGTGGCAAGCGCCGACGACAACTTCTTTACGCACGGCGGCAATTCGCTCGCGGCCGTACAGCTAGCGGCGGCCGTGCGTGCGCACTGGTCGATCGATTTCACGCCGCGCGATGTGTTTTCCGCGCCTGTGCTGCGCGACGCGGCGGCGTGTGTGCGCGAGCGAATCGACAAGGGTTCGACACACGCGTTGCCGGAAATCGCGCGCTTACCCGATGAGGCGCGCTTGAACTCGCGCGCATCGGATGCGCAACGCAGCCTGTGGTTGACGTGGCATCACGACCCGTCGAGCGCCGCGTACAACATGAGCGGCGAATTGCGCCTGAATGGCGAACTCGACGTGCCAGCGTTGCAACGCGGGTTCGACGCGCTCGTGCAGCAGCATGAGATTCTGCGCGCGCGCTTCGCGCTCGACGACGAAGGCGAACCGTTGCAGGTCATCGACGACAGCCTGTCGATCCGGCTCGAACAGACGCGCCTCGACGCGATTCCCGAAGCGGCGCATCAAGCGGTTATCGACGCGCTGGTCGAACGTGTGGCGCGCCATCCGTTCGATCTCGAAGCCGGGCCGCTGATTCGCGCACATCTGATCAGCGTGAACGAGCGCGAGCATCGTTTGCTTCTCGCGCTCCATCACATCATCGCGGACGGCTGGTCGGTCAACGTGCTGCTCGAAGCCTTGTCCAGATCCTGGTCCGCATGCCGCAGCGGCGCCGAGGTGCAAAACGCGCCGCGCCGGTTGCAGTACGCGGACCATGCCGCATGGGAACGCGAGACCGTTGATGCCGCCCGCGTGGCGCGTCAACTCGACTACTGGCGTACCGAACTGGCGTCCGGCAGCGACGCTGCTGCGGCGGCACGGCTGTTTCCCGCTGCGGATACGTCGCGCACGGGCCGTCAACGCAGCGAGTCGTTCGCGTTGTCGCCGGCGGTGTCCGCTCAGTTGCGGCGCTTTGCGGGCGAGCGTCGCGCATCGCTGTTCATGGCCGTGCTGGCCGTGTTCAATGTCGCGCTGCATCGATTGAGCGGCAAGAACGACATTCGCGTGGGCGCACCCGTATCGCTGCGAAAGCGCGCCGAATCGCAGGACCTGATCGGCTATTTCATCAACGTGCAGGTGCTGCGCACGCGTATTGCGCCGCATCGCGATTTTGGCGCGCTTCTGGACGCCGTGCGCGAAACGGTGCTTGCAGCAAACGAGAATCAGGATGTGCCGTTCGACCGCCTCGTCAGCGCGTTGCTGCCTGATAGAGGCAAAGCGCGCGACGTTCTGTTCCAGGTGAAGCTGACCGAACAGCGTCCGTTTGCGGCGCATCTGTTCGCGCCGCTCGATGCGTCGTTGCGCGTGCTGCTGAACGATGCGCCGCATTTCGATCTGGCGGTCGATTTCACCGATGCAGGCGAGCACATCGATTTCCTCGTCGCATACGACGATGCGGTGTTCGACGAAGCATTCGTCTCGCGCCTCACGAGTCTGTTCGCGACGCTTGCGGAACAACTCGTAGCCAATCCTCATTGGCCGCTGGAACGTCAGTTGCGCGAGCTTGAGCGTGACGCCACGCAAGCGGGCCCGTCGCCCGATGTGCTCGATCTCTGGCGCGCGAGTGTTATCCGCCATCCTGACCGGATCGCAGTGCGCGACGGCGAGCGCAGCGCGACATTCGGGGAACTCGATGCGGCGGCCGACGCGCTGGCCGCGCGATTGACCGTTCAGCTAACCGCGCATCACCTGGCGCGCGAAGCGCGCGTCGGCGTGCTGGCCGAGCGTTCGATCGAACACGTGCTGGGGATGCTCGCCTCGCTAAAGGCGCGCGCGACATGGGTGCCGCTCGATCCGAAAGCGCCCGTGGCACGGCTCGGCGCGCAGCTTTGCGATTGCGGCGCACGCGTCTTGCTGCATGCGGCGCCGCTGCCTGCGGGCCTGGATGCGGGCGCTGCCGCGCCGATGGCCGTGCATTTCACGCGCGAAACCGCTGCGGCGGCTCACGCGCCGGCGACGCGCGCTGTTCACCCGGACCAGGCCGCGTACATGATCTACACGTCGGGCTCGACGGGCGAACCCAAGGGCGTGATCGTCACGCATCGCGCGCTTGCCAACTACGTGCAGGGCATGCTGCAAACCTTGAACGTTAGCGACGCCGCGTCGTTTGCCATGGTGTCGACGCCCGCGGCGGACCTCGGCCACACGGTTCTGTTCGGCGCGCTGTGTTCCGCGCGCACGTTGCACCTTCTGTCGTCCGAACTCGCGTTCAACCCCGACCAGTTCGCCGAGTACATGGCGGAACATGAGATCGGCGTGCTGAAGATTGTGCCGAGCCACTTGTCGGCACTACTGAGCGCGTCGCGTGCGCGCGACGTGTTGCCCGCGCATGCGCTGATCGTGGGTGGAGAGCCGACGTCGCATGCGTTGCTCGACCGCCTGCATGCGCTCGAACCGTCGGGCCGGATTTTCAATCACTACGGTCCGACGGAAACGACCGTGGGCGTCGCGATGCACGAACTGCGCCGCGCGCCCGGCGAGAATCGCGATCTGCCGCTCGGCGCGGCATTGCCGAACACGCGAATCCATCTGCTCGACGCTGCCATGGAGCCGGTCGCGAAGGGCGCAGCCGGCGAGATGTACGTGGGCGGTCCGGGCGTCGCGCGCGGTTATCACGGGCGCGCGGGGATGACGGCGGACCGGTTTGTGCCCGATCCGTTCGCCTCGGGCGAGCGTCTGTATCGAACGGGCGACCGGGCGCGCGTTGGCCCCGATGGGCTGCTGGAGTACCTCGGCCGCGCGGACGATCAGGTCAAGGTGCGCGGTTACCGCGTCGAGCCCGCCGAGGTGGCGCGCGCGCTGCGACGCGTGGAAGGCGTGCGCGATGCGGCCGTGCTCGCGCATGACGGCGTGTCGGGAACGCGGCTGGCGGCGTTCGTGGCCGGTGCCGTCGATGCCGACGCGGTGAGGAGCCGCGTCGCGGCATGGCTGCCCGACTACATGGTTCCCGCCGATATCGTGACGATCGGCCAGCTTCCGCTCAATGCGAACGGCAAGCTCGACCGCGCTGCGCTGCGCGCGCTGCTGAGTCCGACGCTGAGCCCGACTCTGGGCCTGGAAGCGGGCTTCGGCGGTTCGGCAAACCCCCCGGTAAACGAATCGGACGCGCCGCGCGGCGCAACGGAAAACGCGCTGGCGCAAATCTGGGCCGACGTGCTGGGTCTGGAGCCGCCATCGATCAAGCGCGACTGGAACTTCTTCGAAGCGGGCGGCGATTCGATCCTCGGGCTCAAGGTCGTCGCGCGGGCGCGTAAAGCGAAGCTCTCGCTTACACCGAAGCAATTGTTCCAGCGGCTCACGCTCGCCGAACTGGCCGCGCAAATCGAGCACGCGAGCGCGGCGGGTCGGCCACAGCAAGTCGCGCAGAATACGGTTGCACGTTTGCCCGATACGGCGCGTACGCGCACGCTGGCTTCGTATGCGCAGCAGCGTCAGTGGTTCATGTGGCAACTGTCGCCGCAAAGCAGCGCGTATCACGTGGCGGGCGGCTTGTGGCTCAGCGGCAACGTGAATGCGGACGCACTCCGCGCGAGCTTCGAGGCGATCGTCGCGCGCCACGAGGTGCTGCGCACGCGCTTCGTCGCGAATGACGCGGGCCAGGTCGAACAGTGGATCGATACGCAGGCGCGGTTCGACTGGCGCGAGGCGTCGCTGTCCGATGCGCAGATCGATGAGGCCGCGCGCGCGCTCGCGAGCGAGCCGTTCGATCTCGCGCAGGGCCCGCTGCTGCGCGCCGCGCTTTATCGCGCCGGTGGCGAACGCAGCCTGCTGGTGCTGGCGATGCATCACATCGTCTCGGACGGCTGGTCGGTGCAGGTGCTGCTCGAAGAACTGGTTGCGCATTACCGCGCGGCGGTGCTGAAGGAACCGCTGAATCTGCCCGCGTTGCCCGTGCAATACGCGGACTATGCGGCGTGGCAGCGCGAATGGCTCGAAGCGGGCGAGAAGGACAGGCAGCTTGCGTACTGGCGCGCGGCGCTGGGCGAGGCTCAGCCGGTGCTCGCACTGCCCACCGATGCGCCGCGCCACGCGCACGCGTCCTATCGCGCGGCGCGTTACCGGATGGCGTTACCCGCTGAACTCTCGCAGGCGGTGAAGTCGCGTGCGCAGGGCAGTTCGGCGACGCCGTTCATGGTGCTGCTCGCCGCGTTCCAGGCGCTGCTGCATCGCTATACGGGGCAGCAGGACATACGCGTGGGCGTGCCGGTGGCGAACCGTCATCGTGTGGAGACGGAGCCGCTGATCGGCTTTTTCGTCAACACGCAGGTGCTGCGCGCGCAGATCGACGGCAATGCGACGCTGGCCGGACTGCTCGACGAGACGCGTCACGCGACGCTCGGCGCGCAGGCGCATCAGGACCTGCCGTTCGACGTGCTGGTGGATGCATTGCGCCCCGGGCGCAGCCTCAGCCACACGCCGCTGTTCCAGGTGATGTTCAACCATCAGCGCAGCGACTGGCGCGTGCTGAATCGACTCCCCGATCTGTCGATCGAACCTTACCGGCTGCCCGCGCCCATGGCGCAGTTCGAACTGATGCTGGATACGCGCGAGGAGGCCGGCGGCGCGCTCTCGATCGAATTCACCTACGCGCGTGAACTGTTCGGCGAAGCGACGATCGCGCGTTTCGCGCAGCACTATCGACGCGTGCTGGCCGCGTTCACGACCGGCGCTTCGCTCGATCAGCCGATCGGCGCCATAGCGCTGATCGACGAGGCGCAGGCAGCGGCGTTGTCGAACTGGAGCGTCAACGCGACGCGCTATGAAGGCTACGCGCCGGTATTCCGCGCGTTCGAGCGTCACGCCGCGCTGCATCCCGACGACGAGGCCCTGCTGTTCGGCGACGCCGCGATGAGCTACGGCGAACTCAACGCGCGCGCGAATCGCCTCGCGCGCTGGTTGCGCGCGCAAGGCGTGGGCGTGGAGTCGCGCGTCGGTATCGCGGCGTTGCGCTCGTTCGAACTGGTCGTCGCGCTGTATGCGATCGTCAAGGCGGGCGCGGCTTATGTGCCGCTCGATCCGTCGTACCCGGCCGAACGGCTCGCGTACATGATCGGCGACAGCCAGCCGCACTTACTGCTGTGCCAGCGCGATGTCGTGCTGCCGGCGATAGAAGGCGTGCGGCGTTTCGATCTCGATGCGATCGACACCACCGCGTACGACGCCAGCAATCTCGATGCGCCGATCGACGGCGCGAACCTCGCGTACGTGATCTACACGTCGGGCTCGACGGGGCGGCCGAAAGGCGTCGGCAACCGGCACGACGCGCTATGGAACCGTCTCGAATGGATGCAGCGCGAATACGGCTTGCGGCGCGGGGAAACGGTTCTGCAAAAGACGCCGTTCAGCTTCGACGTGTCGGTGTGGGAGTTTTTCTGGCCGCTGATGGTCGGCGCGCGGCTCGCGATTGCCGCGCCCGAAGCGCACCGCGATCCCGCCTTGCTGGCCGCGACGATCCGCCGGTACGCGGTGAGCACGCTGCATTTCGTGCCCTCGATGCTGCAGGCGTTCGTCGCGAGCGATGCGGCGTCCGCGTGCGGCAACACGCTCGCGCGCATCGTGTGCAGCGGCGAAGCGCTGCCCGGCGACTTGCGCGAGCGCGTGGCCGAAACCATGCCGGGCGTCGCGCTGTACAACCTCTACGGCCCGACCGAAGCCGCCATCGACGTCACCGCGTGGACCTGCGTGGACGAACCGGGGCGGCCCGTGCCGATTGTGCCGATTGTGCCGATCGGCCGTCCTATCGCCGCCACGCAGACGTGGGTGCTCGACGCGCGCATGGCGCCCGTGCCGCAAGGCGTGCCCGGCGAACTGTATCTGGGCGGCGCGGGACTCGCGCGCGGCTACCTGGGCCGTGCGGCGCTCACCGCCGAGCGTTTCGTGCCCGATCCGTTCGCAAGCGCGCCGGGTGCGCGCCTGTATCGCACGGGCGACCTCGTGCGCTGGCGCGACGACGGCGCGCTCGACTATCTGGGGCGCCTCGACCATCAGGTCAAGATTCGCGGCTTGCGCATCGAACCAGGCGAAATCGAGGCGGCGCTCGCGGCGCAGCCGAACGTGCGTGAAGCGGTGGTCACGGCGCGCGACGCGCGGCTCGTGGCTTACGTGACGGGGGACGCGCTCGACACCGCCGCTTTGCGCGCGAGCCTCGCTCAGCAGTTGCCCGATTACATGGTGCCGTGGCGCATCGTGCCGTTGTCCGCGTTGCCGCTGAACGCCAACGGCAAGGTCGACCGGCACGCGCTGCCGCAGCCCGACGCCGCCGATCCGGCGCACGACGCGCCGTGGGAAGCGCCGCAAGCCGGCGTCGAAACGGAACTCGCGGCGATCTGGTCGGTGTTGCTGGGCGTCGCGCGCATCGGGCGTCATGACGACTTCTTCGATCTGGGCGGCCATTCGCTGCTCGCCGTGCGGCTGAACGCGCGCATCGGCCTGGAACTGGGCGCGAGCCTGCCGCTTGCCGCGCTTTTCAACGCGCCGACGCTCGCGGCTCAGGCCGCCCTCGTCATGCAGACGCGCGATGCGCAGCCATCGGACGATGCGCTGCGCAGCCTGGATCTCTTTATGGATACGCTTTGAGCATTGCTATGGAAAAGGACGCGGCGCGGCGCATTGCCGAACGCTTCAGCGAGTTGACGCCCGATAAGCGCCAACTGTTCTGGCAAAAGATGAACGAGCAGGGCATGAGCCCCGCGCAGTTTCCGGTTCTCGCGCGCGAGCGTCGCGGCGGGCAGGGCGTGGCGGCTTCGTATGCGCAGCAGCGTCAGTGGTTCATGTGGCAACTGTCGCCGCAAAGCAGCGCGTATCACGTGGCGGGCGGCTTGTGGCTCAGCGGCAACGTGAATGCGGAGGCACTCCGCGCGAGCTTCGAGGCGATCGTCGCGCGCCACGAGGTGCTGCGCACGCGCTTCGTCGCGAACGAGGCGGGCCAGGTCGAACAGTGGATCGATGCGCAGGCGCGGCTCGACTGGCGCGAAGCGTCGCTGTCCGATGCGCAGATCGATGAGGCCGCGCGCGCGCTCGCGAGCGAGCCGTTCGATCTCGCGCAGGGCCCGTTGCTGCGCGCCGCGCTTTATCGCGCCGGCGGCGAACGCAGCCTGCTGGTGCTGGCGATGCATCACATCGTCTCGGACGGCTGGTCGGTGCAGGTGCTGCTCGAAGAACTGGTTGCGCATTACCGCGCGGCGGTGCTGAAGGAACCGCTTACGCTGCCCGAACTGCCCGTGCAATACGCGGACTATGCGGCGTGGCAGCGCGAATGGCTCGAAGCGGGCGAGAAGGACAGGCAGCTTGCGTACTGGCGCGCGGCGCTGGGCGAGGCTCAGCCGGTGCTCGCACTGCCCGCCGATGCGCCGCGCCACGCGCACGCGTCCTATCGCGCGGCGCGTTACCGGATGGCGTTACCCGCTGAACTCTCGCAGGCGGTGAAGTCGCGTGCGCAGGGCAGTTCGGCGACGCCGTTCATGGTGCTGCTCGCCGCGTTCCAGGCGCTGCTGCATCGCTATACGGGTCAGCAGGACATACGCGTGGGCGTGCCGGTGGCGAACCGTCATCGCGTGGAGACGGAGCCGCTGATCGGCTTTTTCGTCAACACGCAGGTGCTGCGCGCGCAGATCGACGGCAATGCGACGCTGGCCGGACTGCTTGACCAGACGCGTCACGCGACGCTCGGCGCGCAGGCGCATCAGGACCTGCCGTTCGACGTGCTGGTGGATGCATTGCGCCCCGAGCGCAGCCTCAGCCACACGCCGCTGTTCCAGGTGATGTTCAACCATCAGCGCAGCGACTGGCGCGTGACGGATTCGTTGCCCGGCGTCGCGGTTGAGCGCTATGCGTTGCCCGATCAGTCCGCGTTGTTCGAACTGACGCTGGATATCGCCGAGAGCCCGGATGGCGCAATGAACATCGAGCTGATCTACGCGGACGAACTGTTCGACGCGGAGACGATTGCGCGCATCGGCGGCCATTACCGGCACATGCTGCAAGCGATCGCGAACGATCCGTCGCAACGCGTCGGCGACGTCGAACTGCTCGACGCGGCCCAGTGGAAGCAACTGCGCGAATGGGGCGAAGCGCCGAAAGATTCCGCCGACCTCGCGAACGCGTTTGTTCATGGGCGTTTCGCGGCGTGGGCTCGCGCGACGCCGGAAGCGGCAGCCGTGACCGGCGGCGGCTCGCGCCTCACGTACCGGCAACTGAACGAGCAGGCAAACCGGCTGGCTGCGCGGCTCGTGCGTGAGGGCGTGGGTCCGGAAGTGCGCGTCGGGCTTGCCATGTCGCGTTCGCCCGCCATGGCCGTCGCGCTCCTCGCCATTCTGAAAGCGGGCGGCGCGTACGTTCCGCTCGACCCGGCCTATCCCGCCGCGCGGCTCGCCTGCATGGCGGACGATAGCGGCATCGAACTGATGCTGGTCGATACGTCGTCGCAAGCGCGCATGCGAGAGGCGTGTGCCGCGCGCGTACTGAGCGTGGAGGCAATCGATCTTCGCGATGAAGCTTGCATCGACCCGGCGCCCGCATTGCACGCGCACAATCTGGCGTATGTGGTCTACACATCGGGCTCGACCGGACAGCCGAAGGGCGTTGCCGTCACGCATGGCGCACTGGCTTCGCACTGCGAAGCGATTGGTGCGTGCTATGGCGTCGATCCTTCGGACTGCTGTCTGCATTTCGCGTCGATCAGCTTCGACGCCGCCGCCGAACAGTTGCTGATGCCGCTCACGCGGGGCGCATCGGTCTTGCTGCGAGACGACGACGTGTGGTCCGCGCAGCGGCTCGTCGACGAGATTCGCGCGCATCGCGTGACCACGCTCGACTTGCCGCCGGCCTATATCGATGCGTTCGCGCGCGAGACGGCGGCGGGCGCGGTTGGCGTGCGGACCTGTATTGTCGGCGGCGAAGCGTGGTCCAGAGCCGGCTTCGATGCCGTGCGCGCGCATCTCGCGCCGCAACGGCTGTTCAATGCCTACGGTCCGTCCGAAGCGGTGATTACCCCGACAGTCTGGCGCGCCGAGGCCGCCGCGGCATTCGACGGCCCTTACGCGCCGATCGGCCGTCCCGTTGGCAAGCGGTCCGCCTGGGTGCTCGACGAGCGCAAGCATCCCGTGCCGCCGGGCGTGCCCGGTGAACTGCATCTGGGCGGCGAGGCGATGGCGCGCGGCTACCTGGACCGGCCGGGCCTGACCGCATCGCGCTTCGTCCCCGATCCGTTTTCCGGCGAACCCGGCGCGCGGCTCTACTGCACCGGCGACCTCGTGCGCTGGCGCGCGGATGGACAACTCGAATTCCTCGGCCGGCTCGACCAGCAGGTGAAAGTGCGCGGCTTTCGCATCGAACCCGGCGAAGTCGAAGCGCGGCTGCGCGCGCAGCCGGGAGTCGGCGACGCCGTTGTCGTGTCGCTCGACGGGCCTGGCGGCGCGCGACTCGTGGGCTACGTCACGGCCATGGCGGGCCAGCGGATCGAGGCCGCCGCGTTGCGTGCCGGTTTGGCTGCGACGCTGCCCGACTACATGGTGCCCGGCGCGCTCGTCGTGCTCGACGCATTGCCCATGACGTCCAACGGCAAGGTCGATCGTCGCGCGCTGCCCGCGCCGGACGAGCACGCTGCGCCGGAATTCGAAGCGCCGCTTGGCGAGGTCGAAAGCGAACTCGCCGCCATCTGGGCGCAATTGCTGCGGCGCGAGCGGATCGGCCGCCACGAAAACTTCTTCGAGCTTGGCGGCGATTCGATCATGGGTTTGCAGATCGTTGCGCGCGCGCGCCGCGCGGGGCTCATGCTGAGCGCGCGGCAGATCTTCGAGCAACAGACCATCGCGCAACTGGCGGCTGTCGTCGTTCCTGTTGATGGCGAAGCGCGCGGCGTTACGGCGGCCGCTGCCGGCATCGACGCGAATGCCCCGGTGCCGTTACTGCCGATTCAGGCGTGGTTCTTCGCCGAGCCGTTCCCCGCGCGCAATCACTGGAACCAGGCGGTTCTGCTCGATGCCGGGCAGGCGCTCGACACCGGCGCGCTCGAACGCGCCTTGCAGGCCGTGATCGCGCATCACGATGCATTGCGTCTGCGTTTTGCGCCGTGCGATCCCGCGCAGCCGGAAAGCGGCGAAGCGTGGCGTCAATGCCATGCGCCGGTCGAACCGTCCGCGCCGCTGCAAATCGTGACGGACGTGTCGCCCGCCGACATCGAAGCCCGTTGCGACGCCGTGCAATGCAGCCTCGATATCCAGCACGGACCGCTGATCCGCGCGCTTGCGCTCGGTATCGACGATGGCGGTTGGCGTCTTTTCATTGCGATTCACCATCTGGCCGTCGATACGGTTTCGTGGCGCATCCTGCTGGAAGACCTCGAACGCGTTTATACGCAGCAGCTTGCCGGCGAGCCGGTTTCGCTGCCAGCGCCCACCACTTCGTATCAGGCATTCGGCCTTCAGTTGCAGGCGGCGGCGCGCGGGTCTGAAATGGACCGGGACAGCGCGTACTGGCAGTCATTGGCCAGCGTGCCCGCAGCATTGCCTGCGGCGGGCGAAGCATGCGGCGCGGGTCGGGCGGTGAGCGCAAGCCTGCAATTCGATCGCCCGACCACGCGGCGCTTGCAGCAAGACGCGTCGGCCGCCTACCGGACGCAACTCCTCGATCTGCTGTTGCTCGCAACCGGGCGCGCGCTGTGCGAATTCGCCGGTCGCGACCGCTTGCGGATCGATCTGGAAGGTCATGGGCGAGACCCGCATTTCGGCGAGGCGGATCTGAGCCGAACGGTCGGCTGGTTCACGAACATCTATCCATTCGAACTCGCTCCGATGGGCGAGACCGGCGCGGCGCTCAAATGCGTGAAGGAAGCGCGCCGCTCGGTGCCGCACGGCGGCATGTCGTTCGGAATGCTGAAGTATCTGGGTTCGCCTGCGCAACGCGCGGCGCTCGATGGCGTCGGTCATGCCGATGTGCTTTTCAACTATCTCGGCCAGTTCGACGATTCGGCCCATGCGGGCGCGGGTCGCGGTTGGCGGCTTGCGCGGGAAAACAGCGGCCGGGCGTCGAGCGAGCAAAATCACAGCACGCATGCGCTGGAAGTCTCCGCGCGGGTTCAGGACGGAGAACTAACGATTGCGTTGCTGCATACGCGCGGCGACCGTTACGACGCCGCGACGCTGGCCGCGCTCGCCGATGCGCTGCGCCGCGAGTTGCTTGCGGCGCTCGCGCACTGCGAAAGCGGCGCATGCGGGCTGACGCCTTCGGACGTGCCGCTCGCGGCAATCGACCAGAAGCGCCTCGATGCGCTGCCGGTGCCAGCCGCCGATATCGCCGATCTGTATCCGCTCTCGCCTATGCAGGCGGGCATCGTGTTTCACAGCCTGCTGGGCCAGCAGCCCGGCGCGTATGTGAATCAGTTGCGCGTCGATATCGACGGCCTGGACTGTACGCGGTTCGAGGCGGCGTGGACGGCGGCCGCCGCGCGTCACGATACGTTGCGCACCGGCTTTCTGTCCTTCGACGACGCGCCGCGCCAGTGGGTTGCGCGCCGCATCGCCACGCCGTTTTTTTTCGAAGACTGGCATACCGGCGAGGCCGAACCGGCGTCGCTGGAGCGACGCCTCGACCAGTTCGCCGCGGCGCTCGTCGCGCGAGGTTTCGATCTCGCCCGCGCGCCGTTATGGCGAATCGACGTGTTGCGCACCGGGCCTGCGCGTCATCACTTTGTCTGGACGTTTCATCATGCGCTGCTCGACGGCTGGAGTGCGGCGCAGTTGCTGGCCGAAGTGCTGGCCGCCTACGAGGGGCGGCCGCCTGCCGCCGTGCCGGGCCGGTATCGCGACTTCATTGCATGGCTTGGCCAGCGTTCGCACGATGCAGGCGAAGCGTGGTGGCGCGAACAACTCGCAATGCTCGACGGCCCCAGTTTGCTGACGCAGGCGCTGCCCGCGCCGCAAGGCGCCGATGCCGCGCGGGCGACCTCGTACGGCACGGTCTCGCTCGCGTGGGACGCGCAGCGTGCCGCCTCGCTCAGCCGCTTCGCGAGGAACCAGCGTGTGACGCCGAACACCGTCGTGCAGGCGGCGTGGCTCGTGCTGTTGCAGCGTTACACGGGGCAACGCGCGGTGACGTTCGGCGCGACAGTGGCGGGGCGGCCCGAATCGCTCGCGGGCGCCGACCGCACGCTCGGCCTCTTTATCAACACGATTCCCGTGGTCGGTACGCCGGACCCGGCGATCGACGTGGCTGCGTGGCTCGAACGCGTTCAGCAAGCGGGCGTCGCCGCACGCGAACACGAGCATGTCGCGCTTTACGATATCCAGCGCTGGGCGCATATCGAAGGCGGCCAGGCGCTGTTCGACAGCATCGTGGTATTCGAGAACTACCCGGTCGACGACATCTTGCACGCGGGCGGCACGCGGGAACTGCAATTCTCCGGCTTGCGCAACGAAGACCGCACGAGCTTCCCGTTGACGCTCTCGGTTACGCAAGGACGAACGCAACACGCTGAGGACAGCTTGCGCATCGAGTTCGATTACGCATGCGATATGTTCGGCGCGGATCAGATCGAGCGGCTCGCCGCGCAACTCTCGACGTTGCTCGATGCGTTCATTGCCGATCCCGGCGCGCGGCTGGGCGCGATCGGCGTATTGCCGGCAGCGGAACGTGCGCAACTCGACCGCTGGGGCGCAGCGCCCGACGTGCGCCCCACGCCGCCTGTGCATCTGCGCATTGCGCAGCAGGCCGCGCGCCAGCCCGGCGCGCAGGCGCTCATGCTCGACGGCGAATCCATCGATTACGGCACGCTCGACCATCGCGCCAGTCGGGTGGCGCATGGATTGCGCGCGGCAGGCGTTGGCCGCGAGATGCGCGTGGGCGTGGCGATAGAACGCTCGCTCGAAATGATCGTGGCGATACTCGGCGTGCTCAAAGCTGGCGGCGCTTATGTGCCGCTCGATCCGGCGTATCCGGCCGAGCGTCTCGCGTTCATGATCGAGGACAGCGGCATCGCGGTCGCATTGACGGCACCGACCTCCGAAACGTCAGGCGTGCCCGTGGAGGCGCTCGCGCGGCTCGGCGTCACGACGCTCGACGTTCATCGGCTGACGCAGGAAGATGCTACGCAGTACCAGGCGTCTGCGGATGTCGATGTATTGCCCGATCAGCTTGCCTATGTGATCTACACGTCGGGCTCGACCGGACGACCGAAAGGCGTCGGCATCACCCATGATGGGCTCGCGCGGCACACGGAGGTGGCGATCGGCATGTTCGGCCTTGGCGCTCAGGCCGCGCCCGATCGCGTTCTGCAGTTCTCGACCTTCAATTTCGACGGCTTCGTGGAGCAGGTTTTCCCGACGCTGGCCGTTGGCGCGACGCTGGTGTTGCGCGGGCCGGAACTGTGGAGCAGCGACCGGTTCCTGGCGGAAGTGGCGAACGAACGCATCACGGTCGCCGATCTGACGACCGCATACTGGAACGCGCTCGCGCAGGACTTCGCGGCGCGCGCCGGCGAACTCGACGTGCGCACCGCGTGCCGCACGCTGCGGCGCGTGCATGCCGGCGGCGAGGCGATGCCGGCCGATGGCGTGCGCGCCTGGCGCGCGGCAGGCCTCGCGCACGTCGAACTGGCGAATACGTATGGCCCTAGCGAAGCCGTCGTGACGGCGACCGCATTCGACTGCACGCCGTATCTGCTGGGAGAAACCGCGGTTCCCGCGCAGATTCCGCTAGGCGGTCCGCTCGATGGTCGCACGTTGCGCGTGCTCGATGCGCAACTGAACGCCGTGCCCATCGGGGCCGCAGGCGAATTGTGCATTGGTGGTACGCTGCTCGCGCGGGGCTATTGCCGACGGCCGGGCCTCACGGCGTCGCGCTTCGTCGCCGATCCGTTCGCGGCCGGCGCGGGCGCGCGGCTCTACCGCACGGGCGACATCGTTCGCTGGAACGGCGACGGCACGCTTGCGTATCTGGGGCGCACGGACCATCAGGTGAAAGTGCGCGGCTTCCGCATCGAGCCCGGCGAGATCGAAGCGTGCCTCGCGCAGCAACCGCAGGTCCGCGAAGCCGCTGTAGTCACGCGCGCGGGGGCAGGCGGGCTGCGCATTCTTGCGTATGTCGCGCCGGCGGCCGGCGCGCAACTCGATGCGCAGGCGTTGCGGGCGAGTCTGGCGGCGACGTTGCCGGACTATATGGTGCCGTCGGCAGTCATCGTGCTCGACGCGATGCCGCTCAACCCGAACGGCAAGATCGACCGGCACGCGCTGCCGGCACCGGTCGAGCCCGTGTCCGCCGATCCGGCCGAATTGCCGGGAAGCGAAATGGAGACCGCGCTGGCGGGCATCTGGTCCAGCACGCTGGACGGGACGCCTGTGCGGCGCACCGACCGGTTTTTCGAGCTTGGCGGCCATTCGCTTGCGGCCATGCAGGTGCAGTCGGCAATCCGCTCGCGGCTCGGCATCGAGGCGCCGCTCGCCGACCTGATGCGCAACCAGCCGCTGCACGAACTGGCGAGCGTGCTGGAATCGCTGCAGCGTCCGGCCGTTGACGATGCCGCGATGGCGGACGCCATGCGCGATATCCTTGCGCAGTTATGACGTTGAATTTGCGTATTGAACACAGCGCTTTTACGATAACAAACCGTGATGGCCGTCTACCCGCCAGCCGGCGGGCATGCCGCTGCCAGGCGACTTCCGGCAACACGAAAGGATTCACATGTCCCTGCTACTCAACCTGATTCGACACTCCCGCTGGACGATGCTGTTCGCCCTCGTCATCAGCATCGTGGGCGGCTTCGCCAATGCGGGGCTCGTCGCGATCATCAACCAGGCGCTCAGCGCGGCGCCCGAACGGCTGCCGGCGCTCGGCTGGCAATTTCTGCTGCTTGCCGTTGCCGTTCTGGCCACGCGCACGCTGTCGCAAACGGTTTTCGTGCGGCTGGGTCAGAGCACGAAAGCCGCGCTGCGCATGAGGACCATACGAAGCGTGACGGGCGCCTCGTATCAGAGCATTGAACGCCAGGGCGCGGCCAAAGCGTTGACGGTGCTCACGCAGGATCTCGACACGATCGTAATTTTCTTTTTGAGCGTGCCCGGGCTGGCAATGAACGGCTCGATCGTGCTCGGGTGCCTCGCCTATCTCGGCTATCTGTCGTGGCAAGTGCTGGTGTTTGCGGTCGTGACAGTCGTGCTCGGCTCGCTCGGTTTTCATCTCGCGAATACTCGCGCGATGTTTCATTTGCGCAGTTCGCGCGATCGCGAAGACGATCTCGTCAAGGACTTTCGCGCGCTGTTCGACGGCGCGAAAGAACTCAAGCTGCATCGCCGCCGTAAAAATGCGTTCGAGGACTCGATCGCCGTCAACGTGGAAGCCGTGCGCGTGCAGCGTACCCATGGTTACGTGCTTTATACGGCTGCGGCCAGTTGGGGCAGCATGATCCTGCTGGCGTTCATCGGCTGCGTGCTGTTTCTGCTGACACGCTTTCAGCCGGTGCAGGCGCATGTGTTGTCGGGTTACGCCGTGGTTTTCCTGTACATGATCATGCCGATCGAAGGGCTGCTGTCGTCGATTCCCTCGCTCAGTTCGGCTAAAGTCGCGCTCGAACGCATCGACAGCGTGAACCGCGATTTGCCGCGCGAAAACGTCGAACCGGCGGACACCGCGACGTCGTTCGACACCATCGCGTTGAAAAACGTCACGCACAGCTATTTCCGTGAAAAGGAGAACGAAGTATTTACGCTCGGGCCCGTGAATTTCGAGTTCCGGCCCGGCGAACTCGTTTATCTGATCGGCGGCAACGGTAGCGGCAAGACAACGCTCGCGAAGATGATCGTTGGCCTGTACGCGCCGGAAAGCGGAGAGATCGAACTTGACGGCAAAGCGGTGAACGAAGCGGATCGCGACCGGTATCGCCAGCATTTCTCGGTGGTGTTCAGCGACTTCTTCCTGTTCGACGAACTGCACGGCCTCAATATCGACGGGCTCGACGCGCAGGCGCAACAGTTGCTCGAACTGCTGCACCTGGAGCATAAAGTCACGATCCGCGACGGAAAATTCTCGACCACGGATCTTTCGCAAGGACAGCGCAAACGTCTCGCGCTGCTGGTGACGTACCTGGAAGACCGGCCGTTCTACGTGTTCGACGAGTGGGCGGCCGATCAGGACCCGACCTTCAAGGAAGTGTTCTATCGCCGCTTGCTGCCCGATCTGAAAGCGAAGGGCAAGACCGTGCTCGTGATCACGCACGACGACCGCTACTTCGCGCTGGCCGACCGCTACATCAAGCTCGATTACGGCCAGATCGTCGCGACGGGCGATGGCCGCGAACTCGATCAGCACTCGCTCAACGCGGCCGCCTGAATGGTCCTGGTAGCACTCCTAAAAAGATTTCGGGCTGACATGTCTGGTTTATTCGATTTGCCGTGCGGCCGCAAACTCGCGGCTGCGCTGGGTGTTTCCGCGCTGCTGGGTCTTGCGGCTTGCCATACGCCTGTTACGCCGTCCGATGTATCGGCGGGCGCGCAGTCCTATCACGTGACGATTCAGCGAACGCAGGACGGCGTGCCGCACATCGACGCGGCCGATTGGGGCAGTCTCGGTTATGGCGTCGGTTACGCGCAGGCGCAAGATGCGTTATGCACGTTAGCGGATGGCTTCGTTACCTGGCGCGGCGAGCGATCGGCCACTTTCGGCGCCGGGAAGCATCCGGTAGCGCCGTCGACGTTTGGCCAGCCGCGTAATCTCGACGCGGACTTCTTCTTTCGCTCGGTGATCGACGACGATGCGCTCGCGCGTTTTCGCAACGCGCAACCGGCGCGCGAACGCGCGCTCGTGGCTGGCTACGCGGACGGTTACAACCGCTATATCGACGAACTGAAAGCGGGGCGCTTTCCCGGCGCGCATGCAGCATGCGCGCGCGAAACGTGGGTCGCGCACATCTCTGCCGACGACTTGTATCGCCGTTTCATCGCGGCCAATCTTGCCGGCGGGACGATGCCGTTTCTGCGCGGCATCGCGACTGCGCACCCGCCAGGCGCCAACACGCCGACGCTATCGGGTACCAACGCGCGTGCGCCCGCCGTTGCCGCTACGCTGGATCTGGGCGGTCATGCCGGCATCGGCAGCAATGCGCTCGCGTTCGGCGCTGCGAAGACAGCGGACGGCCGCAGTCTGCTGTTCGGCAATCCGCACTGGTTCTGGGAAGGCCCCGACCGGCTGTATCAGACGCAGTTGCGAATTCCGGGGCAACTGGATGTGGCGGGCGCGTCGTTTCTCGGCGTGCCGATGGTGATGATCGGCTTCAATCGCAACGTTGCGTGGACGCACACGGTGTCGAGCGCGCGACGCTTCGGGATCTTCCAGTTGTCGCTGATACCCGGCGCGCCGACGCATTACCGCTACGACGGACACGACGAAGCGATGCGCGCGGTGCCCATCACGATCCAGGTGCGCGACCCGGAAACGGGCGCCCTGACGCCGGCCACGCGCACGATGTACCGCACGCGCTTCGGGCCTGTCGTCGATCTTTCGTCGTTGTCTCCGGCGTTTGGATGGAACGATAAGCAGGCCTTCGCGTTGTTCGATGTGAACGCGGACAACGCGCAGACGTTCTCGAATTTTCTGGACTGGGACCAGGCGCGTTCGCTCGACGACTTTATCGCGATCCAGAAACGGTACGCGGCGATGCCGTGGGTGAATACGTTCGCAATTGGCCGCAACGATCCGAACGTGTGGTTTGCCGATATCGGCGCGGTGCCCGGCGTCACCGATGCCCTCGCGAACGACTGCACGACGCCGGCTGGCCGCGCCGCCGACGCGCGGATGCCGGGCGTGCCGTTCGTCGACGGTTCGCGTTCGGCCTGTGCGTGGACTGAGCATGCGCTACCGGGCGCGGTTCGCGCGGGACGTCTGCCGGTCGATGCGATGCCGAGCCTGCTGCGTGCCGACTATGTGGGCAACTTCAACGGCAGCTACTGGCTGACCAACCCGAACGCGCCGTTGAGCGGTTTTGCCCAGGTTGTCGGGCAAACGGGCGTCGAACAGTCCTTGCGTACGCGTCTGGGCCATCAGATCGCCGCGCAGTTGATGAGCACGCCCGGAGGCGTCACGCGCGATGCGCTGGAGCGCACGGTGCTGGCGAGCACGTCGATGTCCGCACAGGAATTCCTGAAACCGGTGGTCGATGCCGTATGTTCGAAAGGGAGCACTCGCGATAAGGCGAGTTCGGCTCCCGATACGGATGCCGCCAGCGTGGATATCGGGCCTGCGTGCGCCGTGCTTCGCCAATGGGACGGCACCGCGAACGTCAATGCGCGCGGCGCGAACCTGTGGGACGAGTTCTGGAATCGCGCGTCGGCCATGCCGGAGTTGCGGCACTACACGAAGCCGTTCGACCCGGCGCATCCGCTGACGACGCCCGATGGTCTCGACACCGCCAATCCCGCCGTGGTGCAGGCGCTGGCGAGGGCGCTACGCGAAGCGACATTAGCGCTGGAACGCAACGGCTTCGCACTCGATGCGACGCGCGGCGACATGCTCTATATCGGAGACGGCGCCCGCAAAATACCGATGTATGGCGGCTGCGACCGGGAAGGATATTTTACGGTTGCATGCGCGATTCAGCCTTTGGACGGAAAAGGCTATCCGCTCGATCGCGATGCGCACGGCAACAGCTATATGCAGGTTGTGAGTTTCGACGCGGACGGACCGCAGGCGGACACGATGCTCACTACCGGCGTATCCGACGATCCCGCATCGCCTTGGTACCGGGCCGGCGCCCGCACCTACGCAGGCAAGGCGTGGACGCGGTTTCCGTTTACGGCGCAGGCGCTGGATGCTTTTCCGGATGTGACCAGAACGGATTTGACGGGGCCGCGAAACGCCCTTCATTAAGGGCTCGATTTCCATACGAACGCCGAAATGGCTTCCACTACGCCGTCCGCGAGCGGCAGCGCGGGGTCCGCATAAGCGGCGACGTTTTCGCTGCGGGACGGCGTGTGCACGGTTTTAAGCACATGATTGGCATGGCTAATGATTGTCAGCTCTGCGCGCGGATTGGCCTGCTTCAAACGTTGCGCGTCCTGAACGCCGACCTGGATATCCCGCGAGCCCTGTACGATGAGCGCAGGCTTCGTATAACGCGCCAGCAGGGCCGCGGGATCAATGGTCAGTTCGCTCATGAGAAAGCGTTGAACCTGCGGCCTGAACAACGGCAGCAATGCGGGATCGATGCTGGCCGCGTCTACCGTTTTCCCCGCGCCGAGCGATTCGATTATGGACATCGCATTGCCTAGAATCGGGGCGTTGGCCGGGTTTGACTGCAGTTGTTGCCGCAATACCTGTTCAAGCGGATAGCCCGCTGTCGATACGAGGATCAGACCGCAAATGTCGGCGGTTTGCTGTGCAGCCAGCAACGCCACCAGTCCGCCTTCGCTATGGCCCAATACCCATACGCAGGAAGCGCCGGTCCGCGCCCGGATGGCAGTCACCCACGCGCGAACGTCTGTCGCGTAGTCGTCGATGGTGACGTCGTCGGCATCGGGTATCGCCGACGCGCTGCCATACATGCCGCGCTTGTCGATTCGAACCGAGGCAATCCCTTTCTTCAGCAGCCCTTCGGCGAGCAAACGGTAGGTCGACGCGTTAAGCCCAATGGGTCCGTTGCCGTTTCGGTCGGTCGGGCCGGAGCCTGGCACGATCAGGACCACGGGGGCGTTGCTGGCTCCCGGCGAGAGCAGGGTGCCTCTTAGCGGTCCGGCGGGGCCGGGCGCTTCGATCCCGGCGTGCATGTGTTGAAAGGCGCTGGCCGAATGAAGCGCTATGGTCATTGCGATACTCGCGAAAAGAGTCACTGGTGTTGCCCCGACTGCATGTGAAAGTCGACGATGTCCAGGACTGGCAGCGACGTCCCGGCAACGAGCGGTTGGTAGCAGTTTAGATCCGGCCGATATCCACCTTTTCCGCCAGAAAGTCCAGAAATGCGCGCACGCGCAGCGGAAGGTAGCCTCCCTGACCGACATAGACGGCGTGGACTTCCTCGACATCGCCGGGATTGCAGTCTTCGAGTACGGGCGATAGCCGCCCGGCGGCGACGTCGTCCCGCACCTGAAAGGCCGCGAGGCGCGCCAGCCCCACGCCGGCCAGGGCCAAATGGCGTAACGCTTCGCCGTCGCTGGCTTGCGCGTTGCCCGTTACCGGAAGCACGACATCTTCGTTCCGGTATCGCAGCGGCCAACCGGGCTGTGCTCGCGTGTAATTCGCGCCGAGGCGATTGTGCGCCAGCAGTTCTCCCGGGTTGGCGGGCGCGCCGCGGCGGGCGAGGTAGTCAGGTGCGCCGACGATCACCATGCGCGTGCCGCCCAGCTTGCGTGCCACCAGGCTGGAGCTTTTCAGCGGGCCGGCGCGCACGGCCACATCGGTTCGTTGTTCCAGGATGTCGACAACCTCATCGGTCAACACGATGTCGAGCGTCACGTCGGGATGACGCTCAAGGAATGCAGGCGCGAGAGGCAGCAAGAAGTGGTGTCCGAAGGGTACGTTGGCATTCACGCGCAGGCGGCCGCGAGGCGCGGCGTGCTGGCTTGCGCAGCGTTCGGCTTCTTCCAGGTCGGCCAGGACGCGCACGCCGCGTTCGTAGAATGCACAACCTTCGGGAGTGAGCTGGAACTGCCGCGTGGAACGGTTCACGAGGCGCGTACCCAGACGTTGCTCCAGGCGCGTGACCAGCTTGCTGACCGCCGAGGGCGTCATGCCGCACGCGCGCGCCGCGGCGGAAAAACCGCCGAGTTCAATCACGCGCACGAATACTTCCAGTTCTCCTGACCGGTTGACTTCCAGGCGTGCCACGACGCTCTCCAGGATGAATTGAATTCACAAATGCTGTTCCTGAAGTCAGTCTAGTCCAATTTGGTCGTTGAATTCATTATTGCCGTATCGACGACCGATGAATTCACTGACATGAAAAAACCCACACAATCACTTTGTCACGCCTCGGCGGTACTGAGCCTGGCATTGGCGATCGGCAGCGCGATCACTGCCGCGCCTGCAATGGCGGCCAAACCGGCCTGGGTGGCGACGTGGCAGGCGAGCCCACAGCCTGTCTGGGGCGCGGACTTTCTGTTTCCCACCAACGTGCCGCCCGCATTGCACGACCAGACGGTGCGCCAGGTCGCGCGCATCAGCCTCGGCGGCCGACGCCTGCGCATCGTGCTGTCCAACGCTTACGGCAACCAGCCGCTGGTTATAGGGAAGTCCACCGTCGCGCAAGCCGGGCAGCGTGGCGAGGTAGTCGCCGGCAGCCTGCGCACGGTGACATTCGGAGGCCGCGAGGCGACGAGCATCCTGCCCGGCGCATCGGCGATCAGCGACCCTGTGGCCTTGTCGCTGCCTGCACGGGCGCAGGTAGCGGTAAGCCTTTATTTGCCGCAGGCCACCGCGATAAGCACGTTCCACTGGGACGGCCGGCAGACAGGCTGGATCGTGCCTGGCGATCAGAGTTCGGCCCTGACATTGACGAAGGCGGACGGCGCCGCGCAGAGCACGACGGCCCGACCGCTGCTGGCGGGCATTCAGGTCGAAACGGGACACGCCGCGCGGGCAGTCGCGATAATCGGCGATTCCATCACCGACGGCGCGGCAGCCAGCCTCGACAAGGACAGCCGCTGGCCGGACTTCCTGGCCGCCCGACTGGCGCCGCGCGGCGTTGCCGTTGTCAACGCGGGCATTTCCGGCGCGCGCCTGCTCTCCGACGGCATGGGCGTCAACGCACTGGCCCGCCTGGATCGGGACGTGCTGGCGCAACCGGGCGTGCGCAGCGTCATCGTGATGCTGGGCATCAACGATATCGCGTGGCCCGGTACGGCATTCGCGCGGGATGCACAGCGCCCTTCGCTGGACGCCCTGACGGCGGGCTATCGTCAACTGGTCGAGCAGGCGCATGCGCGGGGAGTGCGTGTGATCGGCGCCACGCTGACGCCGTTCGAGGGCGCTTTGCCCGGCACGCCGCTCGACAACTACTATCGGCCCGACAAGGACGCCTTGCGCCAGCGGGCGAATGACTGGATTCGCCACAGTGGCGTATTCGACGCCGTCATCGACTTCGATGCCGCGCTGCGGGACCCCACGCATCCGGCCCGGATCGCCGCGCGCTATGACTCCGGCGATCACCTGCACCCCGGCGATGAAGGCAACCGCGCGATGGCCGCAGCCGTTGATCTTGAAGCGTTGCTGCCTGGCGTCGGGGTCTCGAATGCCTCAGCCGGACTTCACGGGAGCACTGAGCGGCATTGTTCGCCGCCTCTTGCCTGTTCAGACCTGTGACGACGTGGGCTCTGGCTGGCCCGGGCGTGCAGGGGAGCGTCTTCTGCCCGGGCGCGCGATGCGACGAAACAGCGAATGCAGCGCCGAGGCGTTCCGTTGCAGGCCGGCCATGAGTATCAGCGCACCGATGAGCGCGGTTCCGCTGCGGTCGAGGGCGGGCACACCCGCCAGCATGCCGGCTGTGCCGATGGCGGCGACGCCGGACGAAACCGAGTCCGCGCACGCGTGCCATGCGTTGGCATCGAGCGCGCTCGCGAGCGTGCCGCCGCCGTATGGGTTCGCCCGTGCCGCCGCCGCTCTCAAATAAACAAACAGGCCTGCCTTGGCCGCGACACTCGCGACGGAAACGGCCAACGCCGCCAACGCCACGGCGGGGCGTGCGCCGGCGGCCTGGGCGTCGTTCGGGAGCATGCCTGCGATCAGGAGTTCGGCGCCGGTTGCCGCGACGAGCAGGTTGGCAAGCACGATTGCCATCGGCGTCAGTTTGCCGGCGCGCCCGACTCGCATGGCCTGATCGAAACAGATTGCGCCCGCAACGATCCCGTCGCCTAGCACGTCGACCAGGGTATGCGCGCCGTCGGCGAGCACGGCATCCGAGCCGGAAATCCAGCCAGCGACGAATTGCATCGCCATCAACACGATATTGACGAGAACGGCGACGCAGGTGACTTGCATGGGGCTTTTGTTGTGGGCGCGTGCAAATGGGCGACGCTCGGAAAGGAGCCGCTAGCGTAGCCAGCGCATATTGCAGGGCGGTGACAGCGGACGGTGCTAACGAGGCGCGCCAGTCACGCGCGATCCGGCGGCGGTCCGTCGCTTAGCATCGGCAGATTCGTTGCCACGTAGCGTCCGGGCGTGGTGCCGAAGCTGCGCCGGAAAAGCGCGATGAATGCGCTTGCGTTGTCATAGCCCAGTTCGAGCGCGACGGCGGTTACGGGCTCGCCCGCGGCGAGCAGCTCGACCGCGCGCAAAAGGCGCGCGCGTTGGCGCCAGGCTGTGAAGGTGAGCCCTGTCTCCGCGACGAAGCGCCGGCTCAGCGTGCGAGGCGCCGAATGCGCCCACGCTGCCCACTCGTCGAGCGTGCGCGGGTCGGCGGGAGCTTCGGCAAGCGCGGATGCGATGCGCGCGAGTTTGGCGTCGCGCGGCATTGGCAGGAGAAAGGCGTCGGCGGGGCTGCTTGCGATTTCGTCGAGGATCACCGCGATCAGGTGATGCTGCGCGGGCTCCGGCGGTCCGGGTTCCCACTCCGCCGCGCGCAGCACCGCTTCGCGCAGGAGGCCCGAGACGGCGATCGCGCGCGGCTCGGCGGGCAACGTGGCGCAGGCGTGCGGCGCGACGTAGACGGCCCAGCCCGCGAACGGGCCATGCGAGCGCGCGGCATGCACGTGCGACGGGGGAATCCATACCGCGCGCGTGGTTGGCAGCACCCATGCGCCTTGCGTTGTGCGCACGCTCAGCAAACCCGAACACAGCCCCAGCAGTTGACCCGACGGATGTTGATGCGGCGCCGAAACGCGCGCAGCGCTCTGCCGGCCGGCGAGCGCGATGAGCGGCGGATCGGTGTCGTCCATCGTGTGGACCCGGGCGATCTTTTCCTGCAGGCGGTTGGGCGAAAGCATGGCGTCGACAAGGTATCGATTGGCGCAAATAGTCTATCAGCGCCAACGCGCTACGGGCTAAGCTGAACGTTCACGTTGCCGCAACCGGAGCCCGCCATGCCCCTCAACGCCGCCGACCTCGACGGTCTTTACGACCCGCCCTCGGAGATGATCGTCAAGGGCGTGATGCCGCGCCTGCTGCCGTTTCACCTCGCGTACCTGCGCGTGGCGAGCTTCTTTTGTCTCGCGACAGGCGCCGCCGCGGGGCTCGACGCGTCGCCGCGCGGCGGCGAGCCGGGCTTCGTGCAGGCGCTCGACGAGCGCACCGTGGCGTTCGCGGACTGGCCCGGCAACAACCGTATCGCCTCGCTGCGCAATCTCGCCGAGGACAACCGGCTTGGCATGCTGTTCCTCTTCCCCGGGCTCGAGGTTTTCCTGCGCATCAACGGACGCGGATCCATTTCGGCCGAGCCTGCGGTGCTGGCGCGGCTCGCGGAGGGCGCGCGAACACCGAAAACGGCCATCGTGGTGCATATCGACGAGGTGCTGTTTCATTGCGGCAAGGCCATCAACCGCGCGAAGCTCTGGAGCGAGACGTCGCGGCTCGACCGCCGCAGCGTGCCCTCACTTGGCGAGATGAAGGCGGCCATTACCGGTGCGGACGCGGCCAGCGCCCGCGCGATGGACGAGGGCTACTACCGTTCGGTGCGCAATGACCTGTACTGAGGACCGGTGCCGAGGACCGGTACCGAGGCCGTTGCCGATCGCGGTGCGCCCCACAATGGTTAGTTACTCCTCCTCGACGAGCGACGGCTGCAACCTCGGACCGGGATGCGCGGGCGCGCAAGGGGCGCGTTGCAAGGCCGGCTGGCAAAAGCGTCTTCGATAGTCGGAAGGGGTGAGCCCCATGACCTTGCGGAACACGCGCCGAAATCCCGCGACGTCGCCGTAGCCCAGGCTCCAGGAAATCTCCTCGATGCTGGCCTGCGAAAACTCGAGCATTTCGCGCGCTCGGGTGATCCGCAGCCGCTGTTGATATTCGCTCGGCTTCATGCCGGTGGCGACCACGAAACGACGCAGAAACGTGCGCTGTTCGAGATCTGCATGCTGCGCAAGATCGGCAATGCTGACGGGACGCTCGCGTTGCGTGAGAAGCCATAGCTGCGCCCTCAATATCGCCCTGTCTCCGTGTTTCGTCCTTGGGTCGAACTCGCTGTAAAAGCGCTGCTCGCGCCCGGGCGGGTCCACGAGCATGAAACGGGCCGTTTCCAGCATGACGGCTGTTCCCAGAAACCGCTCGGTCAGCCTCAAGCCCAGGTCCGCCCATGCGAGCACGCCGCCGGCAGTCACGACATCGCCATAGTCGATGACCATGTGATCGGTTTCGGTGAGCACGTCGGGAAACTGTTCCGCGAATGCTTCATTGAATGACCAGTGTGTCGTCGCCTGCCGGCCGGCCAGCAGTCCCGTTCTGGCCAGGATGAAAACGCCGCCGCATACCGCGGCGAGGACCACGCCTTCGGCGTGTTTTTCGCGCAGCCAATGCAACAGCGGGCTCATTTCCTCCTTCCTTTCCGGCGCTTGCGCGTTCCCTGGAATGACAAGCAGTGACAGCGCGTGCGGCGAGCCCGGGCAACTGTCGTATTCGCAGCGAACGCCCGTGCCGTCGTGGTCCGCTCGCCAGTGGGTAATGCGCACAACCGCCGCCGCGCCGCCATGCCGCTTCGCGGCGAACTCGCCCGCGTAGGTAAACAGATCGGTGAGGCCGTAGACACCCGCGTTCGAAGTTCCCGCATCGCAAGCCAGTCCAATCTCGATCCGCGGGACCGAAACGCGTGCCGTTTTTGCCATGTTTTTTGTCACTTTCGTCCGTTGTGGTGTTGGGTTAGCCCGAATACGCTGAAAGCGGCAGACCGGATTTCGACAGGCGCTGCGCGTAAAACAGTTGTCCCTTCGTCAAAGCCAACTTTGGAGAATCACGAGATGGAAGCGAACACTGGAAGCTCATACCTCACGACCGCAGACGGAACCCGGATTTTCTACAAGGACTGGGGCGAAGGCCAACCCCTGGTCTTCCATCACGGTTGGCCGCTTTCCGCAGACGATTGGGACGCGCAGTTAATGTTTTTCCTGGATCAGGGATACCGCGTGATCGCGCATGATCGCCGGGGGCATGGACGCTCCACCCAAACGGTCCGTGGCAACGATATGGACACCTACGCGGCGGACGTCGCCGAGCTTGTCAAGGCACTCGATCTAAAAAACGCGGTACACATTGGTCATTCCACGGGCGGAGGCGAAGTGACCCGCTACGTCGCCCGGCACGGCACAGGAAACGGGCGAGTCGCGAAGGCTGTGCTCATCAGCGCCATTCCGCCACTCTTCATGCAGTCGGAAAAGAACCCCGAAGGCGTTCCCAGGGCCGTTGTCGATGATATACGCAACGGGACCGCGAAGCACCGCTCGCAGTTTTACCAGGATATCACGATCCCGTTCTACGGTTTCAATCGGCCTGGAGCGGCCGTGTCGGAGGGCATTCGCGAGAACTGGTGGCGGCAGGGCATGATGGGCGGCATCAAGGCTCAATATGATTGCGTCAAGGTGCTCTCGGAAACCGAGTTTTATGACGATCTGGCGATAATCGACGTCCCCGTGCTGGTTATGCACGGCGAGGACGATCAGATATGCCCTTTCCCGACCACGGGAGCGAAGTCCGTCAAACTGTTGAAGCACGGAACGCTTAAATCGTATCCGGGATTGCCGCACGGAATGCCGACCACCCATGCGGAGCAGATCAACGCCGATTTGCTGGCGTTCATCAGGTCGTGAGCGACGCCGCCCGCCGCCCTGATGCACGCCGAAGCGTGCGCCCGTGTCAGGGTTGACGTTTGCCGCGGGCGCCGGCGGACTTTGCTGCGGGCTTTCCCGCCGGCTTGCGTGAACCCGCTGCGGGCTTGCTGCTGGGCTTGCTGGCGGGCTTGCTGGTGGACTTGCTCACGGGCTTGCTGCGAGGCTTTTGCACGCTGAACGGGCTGCCGGTGGAGAAGCTCGTGCCCTGGCTCGCAGGCGCGGCTTGCGGCACTTTGGGCTTCTTGGGCTTTTTGGGTTTCTTGATGATCTGGCCCGTCGCGCTGGTCTCCGGCACGCGGTGGTCGGCTTCGAAGCCCGACACCTCTTCACGACGCAGCGTCTGCCTGATCAGCGCTTCGATGGCGGCCAGTTGCGGCGCTTCGTCGGCGCACACGAGCGATACCGCCACGCCGCTGGCGCCCGCGCGGCCGGTGCGGCCGATTCGATGCACATAGTCTTGCGCCACGATCGGCAGGTCGACGTTGATGACGAGCGGCAGGTCGTCGATATCGAGCCCGCGTGCAGCCACATCGGTGGCGACCAGCATCTGGACTTCGCCGGTCTTGAAGCGCTCCAGCGCACGCAGGCGCGCGGGCTGCGGTTTGTCGCCGTGGATCGTGTCGACCGCATAGCCCGCGTCATCGAGCAACGCTGCGAGGTAATCCACGCCGATGCGCGTTTTGACGAACACCAGCGCGTGCTCCCATTTGTTCGCCGCCACGAGGTGCATGAAGAGGTCGGGCTTGTTCCGTTTGTCCACCGTCACCACCCACTGCCTGATCTTGCTGGCCGTGGCGTTGGGCGGGCTGACGCTGATATTGACGGGGCCGCGCAGAATGTTCGCCGCCATGGCGCGGATATCGTCGGTGAACGTGGCGGAGAACAGCAGTGTCTGGCGCTGGGCGGGCAACGCAGCGAAGACGGCATTGAGTTCGCGCGCGAAGCCCAGGTCCAGCATGCGGTCGGCTTCATCCAGCACCAGCGTTTGTACCTGATCGAACTGCACGGCGTTCTGACGATTGAGGTCGAGCAATCGGCCCGGCGTGGCCACGAGCACATCGACGCCTTTTCGCAGCTTCATCATCTGCGGGTTGATGCTCACGCCGCCGTAGGCCGCCAGAAATCGCAGGTCGAGGCCTTTGCCGTATTCGATAAAGCTCTGCAGCACCTGTTCGGCCAGTTCGCGCGTGGGCACGAGCACCAGAACGCGCGCGCGGTTGCTGGACACCGCCGGGCCGTGCTGCACGAGCCGTTGCAACAGGGGCAGCGCAAAACCCGCCGTTTTGCCCGTGCCGGTTTGCGCGGCAGCCATGACGTCCTTGCCGCTCAGTACGGCGGGGATCGCCTTGACCTGCACGGGCGTGGGCGTCTGGTAATTGAGGTCCCGCAGGTTGCGCAGCAAGGGATCGATCAGGCCAAGCGAAGCAAAAGACATGGGCGCGTTCCGGGCTAAAACCGTGATTTTAGCGGGTGGCGCGGGTGGCGTTCGATTGCATCGTGCGGATCGGTGTTCGACACGAAGCGGCTCGATCCGGTCAGTCCCGGATCGAGCCTGAGCATCGTCTCATCGGGCTTCGCGGCCCGGGGTTCTCCGGTCAGTAGCGTTGATGGTCGTCGTCGTGATGATTGTCGTCGCGATGGTGACCGCTATCGCTTCGGTCGGCGCGTTGGCCGTGCCAACCCTGGTCGCCGGGATGACTGCGCATCCATTCGTCGTGTGACCAGTAGCGATGGCCGTCGTAGTACCGGTCGCCGTGCCAGCCCACGGTGATTCCGACCTGCGATGGCGCAACTGCCATCGGCGGCGAAACTATGCATCCGGTAAGGCTTAAGCCGAGGGCTGTCAGCAAGGTGGCGGTGACGAGTGTTTTCATTCAGATATCCTGGTTAAAACAAGGCAATGGCATTGACCATCCCTGCCTCAACGGATTGGAAACACACTCGTTGACGCGTCGCGGAAAACCTGACGATGCTTGACAGTTGGCCGAGGCCGCTACGCGGACAAAGATGCGATGCGTGCCTCGTGCGCACCATATCGGGCAAAATGGGCGCTCCAGAAAGGAGGAAGCAGAGCGTGGGAGTAAATTTCGATCTGAACGATCTGCAGGCCTTTCGCGCCGTCGTAGAGAAGGGAACGTTCCGCAAGGCCGCCGAAGCGGTCAATATCTCCCAGCCAGCGCTGAGCCGCCGTATCGAGAAACTCGAGGAAGCGCTAGGCGTGCGGCTCTTCGAGCGAACCACTCGCAGCGTCACATTGACAACGGTCGGGCGTGTTTTTGCCCAGAGCGCGGAACAGCTTCTCGACGATCTTGACATGGCGCTGCTGGGCATCCGCGACGTCTCGACGAGCCGCCTTGGGCACGTGACGATTGCCTGTGTGCCTTCGGTCGCGTATTACTTTTTGCCCGGCGTGATCGCAAGCTATCACGCCCGGTTCCCGAGGATCAGGGTCAAGCTTCTCGACGCGAGCGCGAACGAGGTGCTGAGCGCCGTTATTAGCGGCGAGGCGGATTTTGGCGTGAGCTTCATGGGAAGTCAGGAAGCCAATATCGAATTTAAAGTGCTGCTGCAGGAACGCTTCGTCGCTGCATGCCGTCGCGATCACCCGCTCGCACGGAAAAAACGCGTTTCCTGGAACGAGCTATACCAGCACGAATACGTTTCTGTCGACAAGACTTCTGGCAACCGGCTATTGCTCGATCAGGCGCTGTCCGGTCTCGCTCCGCACCCCGCCTCAGTGTGCGAAACCCGGCACGTCACGACGATGCTAGGTCTCGTCGAAGCAGGACTCGGCGTGGCCGCCGTGCCGTCGATGGCGATGCCGCCCGCCGGCCATCATCTGCTGACGAGCGTGCCGCTGATCGAGCCGGCCGTGCGAAGACGCGTCGGACTTATCAGGCGGCGAGGGCAGCAACTCACCCCGGCGGCACAACAGTTCTACCAGACCATCCTCGACGCGAAGCGCGCCGGGGCGGCCCTATCCCGAGGGGCCCTATCCCGAGGGGCCCGAACGGAAAACGGTCGAGCGCGCAAATGAGGCCGGGATTGCCCTTCAGGCCGTTGCCCAGGCTGCCGTCGCTCAATGTGCGGCGACAGAGTCGAGGCCCGTCGATCGCACGTCGGCCTGAGCGGCGGACGAAGAAAGGTAGTCAAGCAGCGCCTTTGCTTCTTTCGGATGCTGCGCATTGACAGGAATTCCGGCTGCGAATCGTGTGACAGATTGTACGGACTCCGGAATTTTCCCGACGAAGGTTGCGCCGCTGACGGGCAATAGTTCGCTCACCTGCTGGAAGCCAATTTCGTAGTCGCCGTTCGCTACGACCGATGCCACCGGTATTCTCGGAATCATCTTCGCCTTCGCTTTGACCTGCTCTTCTATGCCGAGCCGCTTGAACAGTTCTTGCTCGATATAGACTCCGCTCGCGCTATCCGAGTAAGCGATGGACTTTGCGTGAAGCAGCGTTTGCCTCAATGCGTCGACCGAGCCGATGTCGGGCTTCGGCGCACCTTCGCGTACGACCATGCCGATGCGCGAATCGGCCAGTTCCACTCGCGATCCCGGAATGACCTTGCCTTGCTTGATCAGGTCATCGAGCGCGTAGCCGACCATGATGACGGCGTCGGCCGGCTCGCCGCGCTCGAGACGATTGGGAATCGCTTCTGGAGACTTCCCCATGGAAGGGCCCAGGGTGGTCGAGAGCGTATTGCCCGTTTCGGACGCGAACTTCGGGCCGAGGAGCTTGTACGCGGCGGTGAATCCGCCGGAACTCATCACGTGCAGATCGGCGGCCTGTACGTTCACGGCGGCGGCCGATGTAGTCACCAGCGCCGCGGCGCACAATTTCAGAAACAGATTTTTCATGGGCGAGAGAGCGGTAGTGAGAAGGTGGAACGGGAAATTCTCGCCTCAGCTTGCCGGGTTCAGCGTGGCGGTGCGGCGGCGGTAAAGCATAAGCGTCGCACATACGGCACAGATGGCGGCGAAGCTCAGCCAGTAACCCGGTGCAGCCTTGTCTCCCGTGCCGTGAATCAGGGCTGTCGCGATTGCCGGCGTAAAGCCGCCAAACACCGCGGTCGCGAGGCTGTACGCGAGCGAGAAGCCCGCCACTCGCACTTCCACCGGCATCACCTCGGTCAGTGCGACGACCATCGCCCCGTTGTAGATCCCGTACATGAAAGACAGCCAGAGCAGGACCAGCAGCATGTGGGCGAAGCTGGGCGAGTTCGCAAGCAGCGACAGCGCCGGATACGCAGTGAAGATGGCCAGTGCCGCCATCGCGAGCAACAGCGGCTGGCGGCCGAACTTGTCGGAAAGTGCTCCGCCGATGGGCAGCCAGATGAAATTGGACACCGCGATGCATAACGTCACGAGCAGGCTATCCGCGGTGCTCAGGTGAAGGACCGTTTTTCCGAAAGTGGGCGCGTAGACGGTGATGAGGTAGAAGCTCGTGGTGGTCATCGCCACCAGCATGACTCCCGCCGTCACCACGGCCCAGTTCTGTGCCAGCGTGCGGAAAACCTCGTTCATGGTCGGGCGATGGCGGCGCGCCTTGAACTCTTCCGTTTCGTCGAGGTTTCGGCGCAGCATGAAGATAAACGGCACGATCATGCAGCCGACGAAGAACGGCACTCGCCAGCCCCACGCCGCAATCGACGCCGCGTCCAGGTATCGATTGAGCGCGAAACCGAGGCCTGCCGCGACGACGATGGCAACCTGCTGGCTAGCGGACTGCCAGCTTGTGAAAAAGCCCTTGCGGCCCGGCGGCGCCATCTCCGCCAGGTACACGGAAACGCCGCCCAGCTCGGCGCCAGCCGAGAAGCCCTGGAGCAACCGTCCAATGAGAACGCATGCGGGCGCCAGCATGCCGATGCGGGCGTAACCCGGCACGAACGCGATCAGGAGAGTGCCGCATGCCATGAGTGCGAGCGTGACGATCAAGCCCTTGCGCCGGCCGACGTCGTCAATATAGGCGCCGAGAACGACGGCGCCGAGCGGCCGCATCAGAAAGCCCGCACCAAAGACGGCAAAGGTCATCATCAGCGAGGCGAATTCGCTCGCGGCCGGAAAGAAGACGCTGGCGATCTGCGTGGCATAGAAGCCGAACAGGAAGAAGTCGAACTGCTCCAGAAAATTTCCGGCGGTCACGCGCAAAACCGTGGCCGCCGTAGAGGCGCCCGGCAAATGATTCGAGGGCGATGGGGGCATCGAGTCGTCTCCTGAGTTTTGGGGAGTGTGAGGCCGATCCAGCGGCTCAATTCTTTCGATGCATGGTTGCGCAAAACAGGTGAAACGATAAGTGCAATTTTTCGAATGATTGATGCATGGAATCGATCAATCACTTCGAGCTATTGCCGGCCCTGTGTCGAGGGACGGCGGGGAGCGGCAACGCGACGCGTTCAATGACTGATTTCTTCGAGCCTCAGCCCATTGGTTTTGGGACCGAACGCGCCGATCGAGATCATCACCACCACCATGCACGCCGTGATGCCGGCAAACACACCGGACACGCCGAAGTCGCGCAACAGGAACGCGATAAGGAAGCCGGACATCATCGCGCCCACCCGGCTCGCCGAGTACACGATGCCGTTGGCGCGGCACCGTACGGCGGTAGGAAACAACTCCGACTGGTACGCGTGATAGCACACGGAGATCGTCTGCCCGGCAAGGCTGATCAGCACGCCCAGCACGATAAGCGGCCCCGCCGATTTCATCTGGCCAAAGAGCAGCCCGAACACAACGACTGCGAACGCGGCGCCGACAATCAGCCATTTGCGCTGCACCTTGTCCGCATACAGCATCGTGATCATCGGCCCAACGGGCAGGGCGATGGCAATCACGAACGAATACAGCAGGCTCTTCGTGATGGTGATCCCTTGCCCGATCAGCAGGGTCGGCACCCAGTTGGCAAATCCGTAGTAGCCCATCGCCTGGCAGAAATTGAACACGACGAGCATGATCAGCCGGCCGCGGTAGGGCGGCTTCAGAAGCTCGGCAAGCGATGCGCGGCGGTGCGCCGGCTGCTCGACAGCGGCAGCGGGCGGCGGCAGAGGCTGCCCCGATTGCTGCATGGCCTTCGTCTCCATCTTCTCCAGGATGCGTTCGGCCTTTTCCTCATGGCCGTGCGTGGCGAGCCAGCGCGGGCTTTCGGGTACGCCACGGCGGATAACCCACACGAGTAAGGCGCCCACCGAGCCGATGAGCACCACCCAACGCCAGCCGTCGATGCCCATCACTGTCGTCGGAACCAGCCAATACGAGAGGATGGCTGCGACCGGCGCGGCGGCGAACATGATCATCTGGTTGAAGGCCATCGCCCGGCCACGCATATATTGCGGGACGATTTCCGTGACGTAGCTGTCGATCGTCACGATCTCGATACCCACCCCGATGCCGGTGAGGAAGCGCCACAGGATGACGCCTTCGCCCGTGGTCTGGAACGCCATGATGGCCGAGCCGATGGAATACCAGAGCAGGGAGAAAGTGAACACGGCGCGCCGCCCGTAGCGGTCCGGCAGCCAGCCTAGCCCGAATGTGCCGAGGAACAGACCCGCGAACGTGGCCGCGATGAACCCCGCCATTCCCTGAAAGCCAAAGAACTCCCGGGTCGTTGTCTGCAGCAACCCGCTTCTAGCCATGCCGGGGGCGATATAACCCGTGAAGATCAGGTCATAGACTTCAAAGAAGCCGCCTAGCGATATCAGGAACACCATCGTCCAGATATATCGGGTGGCGGGCAGACGGTCCATTCGTGCCGAAAGCGCTGCGGCGCCGCGCGCCTGCGTTCGGATTTCGGATGACGCGACCGGTGTAATGCCCGTTGTGACGACGCGTTGCATAACTGTCTCCTGAATGGCTCCCATGGCACGTATATTTTTAAGCATGCCTTATTAAATCGATTGCGGCCGCCTGCTTTTTAGGCACTCGGCGACCTTGTATCACTCTTTCCCGCTGAGCACTCCACGGCGAACCTGGTCGCGTTCGATCGACTGAAACAGGGCCTTGAAATTGCCTTCGCCGAATCCGTCATCGCCCTTGCGTTGAATGAATTCGAAGAACACCGGCCCGAGCAGCGTGTCCGAAAAAATCTGCAGCAGCAGGCGAGGCTGCTCGCCCGAGGTGTCGCCGTCGATCAGGATGCCGCGTGTCTGCAGTTCCGCCACCGGCTGGCCGTGCCCAGGAAGCCGCTCTTCGAGCATCTCGTAGTAGGTTTCGCCAGGCGCCGTCATGAGCGGTACGCCGGCCATGGCGAGATTGTCGATAGTCGCCAGCAGGTCGTCGGTCAGCAGCGCGACGTGCTGAATGCCTTCGCCGTTGAACTTCATCAGAAACTCTTCGATCTGCCCCGCGCCCTTCGACGATTCCTCGTTCAGCGGAATGCGGATCCTGCCGTCGGGAGCTGTCATGGCCTTCGAGGTGAGGCCGGTGTATTCCCCGGAGATGTCGAAGTAGCGGATTTCACGAAAGTTGAACAGGCGCTCGTAAAAGTTCGCCCAGAACGACATGCGGCCGCGATAGACGTTGTGTGTCAGATGATCGACCTGCTTCAGTCCGTGCCCGGCCGGATGACGATCCACGCCTTCGATAAACTCGAAGTCGATGTCGTAGATGGATTTGCCGTCTTCGAAACGGTCGATCAGATAGAGCGGCGCACCGCCGATACCCTTGATCGCGGGCAGACGCAGTTCCATCGGGCCGGTAGGCATGTCCATTGGCTGTGCGCCAAGTTCCAGCGCTCGCGCGTAGGCCTTGTGCGAATCCTTCACTCTGAACGCAAGGCCGCAGGCCGACGGACCGTGTTCAGCGGCAAACCAGGCGGCCGGGCTCTTCGGTTCCCGGTTGACGATGAAGTTAATCTCGCCCTGCCGGTACAGCACGACGTCTTTCGACCGGTGTCGCGCGACCAGCGTAAAGCCGAGCTTCTCGAACACGGGTTCGAGTGTGTTGGGGGTGGGCGAGGCGAATTCGACGAATTCGAATCCCATCAGGCCCATTGGGTTCTCAAACAGATCAGCCATCACAAGCTCCACCAGTCGGAAAAACATTGATCCCGGTCCGGCGCCCGGCCCACATGGCAAAGTTCGCCGCGATACCGTTCGGGCCGCCGCATAGGCGGCTCAGGCCGCTGCCCGCCCGGTCAGGCGGGCGAGAATTTCCTGCGTGTGCTCGCCCACCCGGGCCAGCGCCTGACGCACGCCTGGCCGGCGTCCGCCCATCAGCAGCGGCAGGAGCACGACGTCGGTCGTTCCATCCTCGGTGTCCATCGGCACGATGCCGCCGCTCGCTTTCAGGTGCGGGTCGTCGAGTAGCTGTTCGGGCCGCACGATCGGCGCGTAGGGAATACCGGCGGCTTCGAGCTTCGGCGACAGCTCCCCGGCACGATGATGTTTCAGGATTTCGCCGAGGCGCATCAGCAGTTCGGGGCGCACCGCAACGCGCAGAGCGTTGGTGGCGAACCGCGGTTCGGCGGCAAGATCTGGCCGCTCCAGTACGTCGCACAGTGTGACGAACTGCTTGTCGCTCACGGCGCCGATGAAAAGCTGCTCGTCGTCGGCGAGCGTGAAGACGTCGTAGACGCTCCAGGCCGAAACGCGAGCCGGCATCGGCGGCGGCGGTTGGCCGGTCATCGCATATTGCTGCATGTGCTGACTGCTCAGGAACACGCAGTTTTCGAACAGTGCGCTCTGGATTTCCTGGCCGCGCCCGGTCGTGTCGCGCTCGCGCAGCGCCGCCAGTACGCCGATCGCCCCGAACATGCCGCCCATGATGTCGTTGACCGAAGTGCCAGCGCGTAGCGGGCGTCCGACCGGTCCGGTCATGTAGGAGAGACCTCCCATCATCTGCACGACCTCGTCGAGTGCCAGGCGCTTTTCGTAAGGGCCGGGCAGGAACCCTTTGTGCGAGACGTAGATCAGCTTGGGAAAGGTTTTCGACAGCGTTTCGTAGTCGAGACCCAGCTTCGTCATCAGGCCAGGCCGGAAATTTTCCAGCATGACGTCGCACTGACCGATCAACTCCCGTGCGTCGGCGTGGCCCTCAGGAGTACTGATGTCGAGCACCACGCTCTTCTTGTTGCGGTTAAACGAGCGGAAAAAGCCGATGCCGAGGCCCGGCAGCGTGCGCGTCCTGTCGCCGCCCGGGGGTTCGATCTTGATGACTTCGGCGCCGAGGTCCGCGAGGATCATGCCGCAGGTCGGGCCCATGACCATGTGGGTGAACTCGATGACGCGCACGCCGGCGAGTGGAAGGGGATTCGGAGTATTCATAGGGACCTCAGGCGGATCTCAGGCGTGGAGCGTTGCGCTCGAAGAGGGCGCGAAGGTTTTCGGCAAACCCGAAAGCCACAAGGCGCCATGAAGTGTTTCGTTCGATAGCCACTGCGCGACTTTTTCCCGAAGAAGAAGCAGGCGGGGAATATCGATGCCGGTGCAGATGCCCATGTCGGCAAGCATGAACGCAAGGTCTTCGCTGGAGGCGTTGCCGCTCGCGCCCGGCGCATGCGGGCAGCCTCCGATTCCGGCAAGGGTGGCGTCGAAGCGGGCCACTCCGGTTTCGAGCGCCGCGTACACATTGGCGAGAGCCAGACCGCGCGTGTCGTGGAAGTGGCCGCACCAGAACCTGTCGCCGGCAATCGCGCGGGCCTTGCCGAACAGTTCGCGCACGGCGGCGGGTCCGCCGTATCCGACGGTATCGGCGATGCTGACGCGATCGGCGCCCGCGTCGAGCAGGGCTTGCATGCAGCGCAGCACTTCGGCCTGATCGACAGCGCCCTGGATCGTGCAGCCGAACGCAGTGCCGATGCCGCCTTCGATCAGCGTCTTCGAGCCGCTGGCGTCGCGCGCGGCGCGAATGCGGGCGACTTCCGCGATCACTTCGTCGGGCGTCTTGCGCAGGTTGGCCAGGCTATGCGCGTGGCTGGCGGACAGCGGCACCAGCATCAGATCGGCCTGCGACCCGATCGCGCGCTCCGCGCCCTTGAGATTGGGGACGAGGACCGAGACGCGCAGTCCGGGCAGCGTTTTGGCGTAGGCGACCAGCTCGGCGGTGTCCGCGAGCTGCGGCAGAAGTTTGGCGGGGACGTACGAACCCACTTCGATTTCGCGCTGACCGGCGGCATAGGCGTCGGCGATCCACTCGATCTTGCGTTTTGTCGGAAGAACGGTCTGGATGCTCTGGAGGCCGTCACGCAAACCGACTTCGCGAATGACGACGTTCGGGGGGAACAAGGGCATGCGTGTCTCCTGAATACCTGCCAGTCATGGCTGCTGGCACTGGGGTCACTTTAGGCTTTCCACATCCGACATAAAGAGGTATTTTGGAATCGATACGATTCCAGATTGGAAAGTCAGAGGGCCCGGGAGGAGACAAAAAGTGCGAGACATCGATCTCAAGACGTTGCGGCTGTTCGTGGCCGTCTGCGAGCACCGCAACATGGGCCGGGCGGCGGAGGAAGAACATATCGAGCCGTCCGCGATCAGCAAGCGGATCGCTCAACTGGAGGCGGATCTCGGCGTGCCGTTGCTCACGCGTTCCCGTCGCGGCGTCCAGCCGACGCCTGTGGGGCAGAGTCTGATCGAACACGCGCGCAATGTGCTCTTCACGATGGACAGGATCGCGAGCGATGTCGCGGCCTATGGCAGCGGCCTTGGAGGCAGCGTCAGCATATGCGCGACGGCCTCGGCGATCGCCGAGGCTTTGCTGGACGACATCGCGACCTTCATGCGGGAGCCGGATAACCAGAACATCCGGGTGAACGTGGAGGAGCGTCTGTCCATCGACCTTGTTCGCCAGTTGCGGGAAGGGGCGGCGTCGATCGGTGTCTGCTGGGACAGCGCGGACCTGGAGGGCTTGCAGCACGTGCCCTATCGTCAGGACCGGCTTGCGCTCGCCGTCTACCCCGGGCATCCACTTTCCGGACTGGATTCGGTGTCGTTTGAACAGACACTTGAGCATGAGCACGTCGGCATGCCGCCTTCGACTGCCGTTCACGCGATGCTGCAACGCGCCGCGGCCAAAGCGGGACGGACGATGTCGTACCGCGTGATCGTGTCCAACTTCGACTCCGCGTTCCGGGTGGTTGCGGCGAAGCTTGGCATCAGCGTCGTGCCGGTTGAAGTGAGCGAGACCTACAGGCAGATTTTCGACGTCGAAACGATCCCGCTGACCAACTCATGGGCCCTTCGCCAGTTCGTGGTGTGTTTTCGCAAGCTGGATGCGCTACAGCCTGCTGCGCGGCGGATGGTCGATCATCTTGCCCGGCGGGCTACTGCTGCTGGGGACTTCGTTTGAGGGCGATGGGTCGAACGCCCGAAACGCCTGGTGAAACGGGAAGAGGCCGCACGAAGGTTGGGTTAGAACCATCCTTCGATGCGGCCTCGTCGATGATTAGTATCTCTAACCGTCGGTCAGAACCTTGATCGCCAGTGGATTAGTCTGCGCGGTCTTGATTGAACCGATCGCCACGGCAGAATAGTTCGTTCCTGCGGCGACCGTAAGCGTGGCCTCGATCGCAGTCGTCGACGTTCCCGCTGCATTCACCTTCACATCGTAAGTGCCCGCAGGCAAGGTCAAGTAATTGCTGATGGCGCCAAACGGCACGTTGGTCAACACCGCCTGCCCATTCACCAGAACATCTACCGGACCGGCATCCGGGGCGGCGTGAATGACGCGCACCCTCGCCTGGCCAGCGGGCGGGGCCGTCGTTTCATCGGTTGCCAGTAGCGCCTGGATGTTGGCGAGGAAATTGGCCGCGATTGCGGTATAGGCGCCGCCGGCCGCCAGACTCGGATTGACATTGATTACCGTGGTAGAGGTGCCAGCGGCATTCACCTTGATCACGTGCGACCCGGCCCGAACGTTCAGGTAGGACGAGACCGTGGGGTAGGTGACGTCGGACAGCACCTTCGTCCCGTCAACGTATACATCGACGGCTGGCGCGTCGGGCGACGCATGAAGCACCCTGAGCCGGGCGCCCGGGGTGTTGTCATCGTCGCCACCGCCGCCGCAACTTGCCAGCAGGATCGTGGCCAACAGCGCGCATATCACAGCAAGGATTTTGCTCATCACGGCCGCTCCTCTCACAAGTCGCCATCGCCCGCTAACGGTGGGGCAGGGACATCAATGTCGTTCGCTTCACGGAAGTCTAGTTTCTCGGTCGAAGTGGTTGGTCGGCTGAAGTGGGTCAAATGCTGGTCATCGGATATACCCTCGGCAAGGGGCGCCGGTGCTGGCCGGGCGTCGTGGCATACTCTGCTTCATGAAGGTCCGGCGGACATACGGGTTGGCCGGATTATTCGGCGAGGACTGAATTGAAGTAGTTCAGGAGTATTGATGTCCTGCTTCAATTGCAGTTTCCTGATGGTTACTATTCGCCTCGCGGGGGGCGCGCCCAACGATGGGATCAGAAGCGACAGGCAAGGCCGCGACACGTCCGCGCCATCGTATCGGGATCGTCGCGCAGCTTGCCGGTCTCCCGGTTGCTACGCTTCGGGTGTGGGAGCGCAGGTACAACGTCGTCTCCCCACGCAGGTCGGCCTCAGGGCAACGCCTGTACAGCGACAGGGATGTGACGCGAATCGCGCTCCTGAAGTCGCTTGCCGATCGCGGCCATGCGATTGGCTTGATCGCCCGGCTGGATCTGGCGGAACTCGAGCGGCTCGCGACGATGGACCTCGAAGCGAGAGCGGTTCCTCGTGCCCAGTCGGAAAAAAACATACGGACAAGGGTAGTGATCGTGGGCAATGTGCTCGCTCGCCGGATCCGTCATTGCCTGACGACTCTGCAGCAGGATCATCTGATCGAGCCGGTGGTGTACGAGAACATGACTCAGGCGTTCGCCAGCGGACCGCCGCACCCGGCAGACTCCCTGATACTGGATTTGCCATCGCTTCATCCCGACGATGCCGAGCGTATTTTCGCCCTCAGGCTGTCGCTGGGCGTTTCCGCCGTGACCGTCGTTTATTCGTTCGCGGCGTCCGAGACCATCGAGATCCTGCAGAGGGCGAACGTCTCGACCCGCAGGGAGCCGCTGGCCAAGTCCGCGCTATGGGCGATGCTGACCGACCTGCTGGCGGTGCAGTCGACTCGCCCGAGCGGCCCGGACGTTGCGGGGCTTTCCGGAGCGCGCCACTATCCGGACGAGGTTCTTGCGGACATGGCTCATGCGTCTGTCACGCTCGCGTGCGAGTGTCCGAGGCATCTTGCCGACATCGTCATGCAACTGTCCGCGTTCGAGCGGTACAGCAGTGAATGCATGATCCGGACGCCGTCCGACGCGGTGCTGCACAGTTACCTTGCAAGTGTTTCAGCGCGCGCACGCGAGATGTTCGAATTCGCCTTGCAGCGGCTCGAACAGGAGGAGCGGTGGGTCCCGGAAAAGGGCGGCAAACGCCGTCGAGGCACGCCGGCGGCCGGGAACGACTAGAGAGCCAGGCCGCCTTCATCCGGGGCGGGCGGCCGGCGCCAGTCAGGCGCGGCTTCGGGAAAACCTTGCCCACACCGCGCGAAGGCGCCTCGCACGGTCCTCAAGCAAATACGATGCGGCCAGTGTCAACATACCGGACACCGCGCCTGTCGCGATGTGCTCCACATACGGGATGCGGTAGTGGCTCGGGTGAGAGTACGCATCGCCAATCGTTGTCAGTACGCCGACAATCAGCGCATTGCCGTATCGGTGCCCGTAAAATCTGGCCGCGGACGTGAACGTCAGAAGGACAGCCAGAAGTCCCGTCAGGAGTCCTGTCTGTAATGCAATCGTCCAGTGGGTAACGCTCAAAATATGGCCCCAGCTTCCGGGCATGCACGTCATGCATGCGCTGGTCGGCTGCCAGAAACGCTGGATGAACAGCCTCGCCCGGCGATTCCACTCGCTCGACATGATTGATGCCCTCGTCACTGCCCGCGCCGCCATGCGTTACGACCGCCAAAGTTGGTCACGAAAATATCCGTGATGTGCTATCCAGGCGTCTTGCCATCCGCTATCCGGCAACTTCCGATGCGTCGTTAATCCGTATCTGTGAGGTAGTTCGCCCCGTGTTCCGGCGCGGTTACAGGCCGGCGAAGCTTTTTGCTTCCGCGCGAAAGGGCGCGGCGCGGACTGCGACCCGGTTATCTCAGTGGCGGCGCTACGGATTGCATATTGCAATGGCCGATACATGCAGTTTAGTCAATCAGTATCGCCAGGATTTTATCCCGTCGACTTCACGAGTACAGGCGCTTCGGCAAGGCGACGGTAGATATTACGTTGGCGCACAATAGGCCACCACTCGTAGAGGAAGATTTCCATCGGCCGCCAGTTGGCGACCCAACCGAAAATCACCAGCCCCTCGGCAACGAGCTTCGAAAAACGATAGCCGGGATAACTTTCGACCGCCGCGCCGCCGAGCAGGCACACGCCGAGCACGGCGAGGCCAATGGCGAGCGAGCGACGTCCATCGCGAAACAGCTTGCGCAAGGATTGCTGCGCCTCGTTGGAACGTTCCCTGAAATGGCTGGCTATCGCTTCACCGAGAACCGCGGCAAGTTGCGATTCGGCCTCTTGCGCCGGCAGGTGAACAACGATCCGAAGCGGCCGACGAACCGGCACGTTTTCGGCGTTGTCAACGATATAGGCCTCTGCTGCCGCGGCGAGGCTTCTCTCCCTGAAAGGGTACGGGTCGTGATTGTCGAACAGTTGTATGGCTCGATCGAGGCGTATTTCGATGGCTTCGACATCGGGAGCGGTTGACATCGCAGGGAATACCTCAAGAGTGAACGGTGTTTGCCAACGTCTGGAGCCGGTTGACAGACTAAACCACGCACGGCTTCGGGCATTCGGCATGGACCAGGCGCAACATTCATCACCGCCGCCGTGCGACAAGTCTATGCACACGTCTGCCAGAAGACAGGTTGACCGCTTCGGCGTCGAGCAAAAATTCCGTATCGCCGAGGCTTTCCCTGACACGCGCGGCGTCGAACCCGGCGTAGAGCCGGCCAGCAGCATCGCGGGTGGAAACCGATTCCGCGACGCGCCAACTCAGATACAGCGTCCCCATCGGACTGAGAATTTCGAACAGACGTACACAAGCTTGGGTAACTTCATCCGGCGGCAAATGCATGATGACTGTTTCGCACAGCACGTTGTCGTACGTTTCTCTGCCGACAGCGTCCAGCGCGGGAAGCGCGGCGCGCCTGAACACCATTGACGGAAACCCGGTCCTGGCTTGCGCAAGCAAGCCCTCGGCGGCGTCGTAGCCAATGGCAGGAAAACCATGATCGTTTAGCCACGCAACGTCGCGGCCAGCGCCGCAACCGATGTCTGCAGTTTTACCGCCTGGGGTGAAGTACCGCTGCAACAGCGCGTACATGTCGGTCGGCGGAGGCTGGTCGCGCCACTCAGCCGCAAACCGGCTCGCGCCCGCCGAGTAAGCTTCGATGGTTTGTTCGTCCATGATTAATGCCACCGGTCAAGCGTTGACGATTGCGGCCGGATGAATGACTACAGGCTTGCCCAGCGTCTGCGCAACGGGTGATGTTCGCGCCGCCTCACGCGCCAGCGCCTCGTGCGCCGGGGACGGTTCTGTCGCGAAGTGCAGTGACACGTTAAATCCGGTTTCGCGATCTTGCCGGTCAATGGCCACCCTTACTGTAACGGTGGGCAGTGTGGCGCCCGCACGTTCGGCGGCCATGTCGATGGACATGCATATGCACGCCGCAAGCGCGCTCTCCAGCAGTTCGTGCGGTCGCATGCCCGCAGTCCCCCCGTTGCCGCCCTTTTGCGTATCCGAGGGTACGAGAATGCGTCCGTTACTCAGTTGGACGCAATATGGCTCGCCCTGTCGCGTTGCCGTGATCATGATGGTCTCCGCCGCGTTGAGAAGTATGGGTAGTTTCCATGCACGCTGCCTGGTGGGGAAGGCAAGTCGTCATCCCGGTATGGTATGTAACAGGCTTCGCGGCGCTCGACGATCTGGGCTGACACTCACACGGGCAAAAGCAGTGGGTTGGTAGCTCCGGAATTTGCGCGGTGAGCGTCAGGTATCAGGCAGCCTTCAAAACGATCCACTCTGTTTCGTTACCCTGACGAGCGACCAATCGTAACCAAGTGCTTTCACGCGAGCCTCCAGACTGGCAAGGACTTCAGGGGCAGGGTGGGCCGCGCGCGTCAATACCCACAGGTAGCGACCCGACGGCTCGCCGATGATCGCCCAGTCATAATCGTCGCCGTGATCTAGCACCCAGTAATTCCCGTAGAACGGCCCGAAGAATGACACTTTCAGTTTTGCATTCGTCGCGGGATCCGCGACTTTCGCTTTGCCGACCGACTGACTGAAATTTCCGGAGTCGCCGCGCTTGCGGCCGCGATTGACAACCTTGACGGTGCCATCGCCGTTGAGCGAATAGTCCGCTGTGACGTCGTCCATGTCCCGCTCGAATGACGCCTCATAGCGGAATTGCTCGTACCACCGGCCCATGTATCTGGTCAGATCGACTGATCTGGCCGGCTGCGGCACGGCGCGGTTGCCGACGGGCCCGGGTCGAGGGATGTAGGCGCAGGCTCCAAGAAGCAGGGCGGCCCCGGTTAGCACAGTGACGACGATTTTCTTCTGCATGGTCGATTGTCCTTTCAACAGCGCGGGCGTGAATGTAGCCGCGTCCGGTTTCGCTCTTGATGAAGCATCCATCCCGGACTCCGGCAGCAGCGTGCCGCGCTTGACCAGCAAGCGCCACACCTAAGGCTTCGGCGGCTTCGGCGATTGTTGCTGTTTATGGGACCCCCCTTTACATCGCTGCGGGGTAATGATCGCGAAACCCTGGACGTTAATCAGAAAACGCTTAAATCCTGGCTGGGTAATTCCTGCGTTGTACCTGAATCGGAGCACGCGGTAGTGTTGCCTGGGTTGGGGTTTTGCTGGCTCCCGATTATAAAAATTTTGCACGATGAATAGACTTTCTTTGAACGGTAGGGCATGGAGCATCGTAGTTTTGCTCTGGCTTGCCCTGGTCGTAACTGGCGTAATTGGTAGTTTGCTGATACGAAACCACATGGTGGAGCAACGCAAGGCCGAGCTGAGCCATCAGACCCAGGTCGCCATGAGCGTCATCGACTCTTACCGGCGGCGTGTGGCAACGCACGAACTGGAGCCCGAGGAGGCCAGAAAGCGCGCTATTGCCACATTGCGCTCCATTCGTTATGGAGATGACAAAAGCGGGTATTTCGGCGTTTACGACTCGCAGGTGACGGCCGTCCTGAATCCCGTCAAGCCTGAACTGGAGGGTAAGGACGGGAGCGGTGATATCGACCAGAACGGTACGCATTTTGCCGTCGAGATAGTCAAAAGTTCTTCGCCGGGCGGTGGTCATATTAGTACGTATTATTGGCCCAAACCCGGTAAAGACGGTGCGGTCGAGAAAATGACCTACGCCGATTACGTGCCGGAGTGGGACTGGCATGTTTTTACGGGAGCTTATCTCGACGACGTCGACGATGCGGTATGGGAACTCGTTGTAGTGGAAGTGATGCTCATGACCGTCATCGGCCTGGTTGTCACGCTGGGCATGCTCTGGCTGATCCGTTCCATCCGCACAAGCCTCGGCGGCGATCCGGATTACGCGGCGCATCTATGCAAGCGCATCGCATCGGGTGACTTGACCACGCCCATTGTGCTTGCTGGAAACGACCGGCAAAGCCTGCTGTATTCAATGAGCCAGATGCAGGCGCAGCTAACCGATACGCTCGGCCGGATTCAGGACGCCGCGGGTTCGATTACGACTGGCGCGCATGAAATCGCGAGCGGCAATACCGATTTGAGTTCTCGCACGGAAGAGCAGGCGGCCTCGCTTGAAGAGACGGCTTCCAGCATGGAGCAGTTGATGGTGACCGTGCGGCAGAACGCAGGCAGTGCGAAGAAAAGCAACGCGCTCGCGTCCAGGGCCTCGGAAGTGGCGAGCCGGGGCGGCCAGGCCGTTGGCCGTGTGATCACGACCATGAAGGGCATTTCCGATAGTTCGGCCCAGGTCACGGAAATCATAGGCGTGATAGAGGGGATTGCCTTCCAGACCAATATCCTCGCGTTGAATGCGGCGGTTGAAGCGGCGCGCGCCGGTGAACAGGGGCGCGGTTTTGCCGTCGTTGCGTCCGAGGTTCGCACCCTGGCCCAGCGTTCGGCAACGGCGGCGAAGGAAATCAAGGAACTGATCGGCGCATCGGCCGGGCAGGTCAGGGAGGGCGAGACACAGGTTGGCGATGCTGGACAGACCATTGACGAAGTCGTGCGGGTCGTGCAGCAGGTAGCGGATCTGATTGGTGAAATCTCGTCGGCCTCCGATGAGCAGCAGACAGGTATCGAGCAGGTGAACCAGGCAGTCGTGCAGATGGATCAGGTCACGCAGCAGAACGCGGCACTCGTCGAGCAGGCGGCGGCTGCAGCGCAGTCGTTGAGCGAACAGGCGCAGGCGCTGCGCAGGGCCGTATCGGTATTCCGGATCAATGGGCGCGTTACGGATTGAGCCGTCCGGGCTTGACGGGATTGAGTCGTGCCAGCGCGCGAGTTCAGTAAACATGGTGATGGCAAATGAATGGCATTCAGGATGACTTACCGAATGATTTGCTGGAATCGGTTAGCTCGCCCGACGGCGCCCGTTTACCTTTTGCCCGGCATTACCCATTAACAAACGGCAGCCCTCTATCCTCCCTCGACAGACACGAATCATGAGCCCTGCACTCGCCGCGCCTCTACAGCGGCGCCCTGATGCCCGCGCACTTCGCGAGATCGCCCGGCAGGCCGATCTCGTCATGTACCTCACGCTCGTCTGCTCGCTGATCGCCGCACTTGTGATCGGATCGCATTATGCGGCGCTGCCGCTCGCGCTTACGGCGGTGACGATCTTGCTGCTCGCCGGTAGCGTCGCTTACTTTGCCCTGCGTGGAACCTTTGTCTCGAGTCTGGTGCTCACATTTGGCAATGCCGCTGCCGTTGCATTGCACATCCAGCTTTCGGGTGGAACAACCGAGTTTCATTTCGGTGTGTTCGTGCTGCTCGGTCTTCTGCTCGTCTACCGCGACTGGCGTCTGGTTGTGTTCGCAGCGGGCGTGTTCGCTGTTCATCATCTGTTGTTCGACTGGCTTCAGGCGATGGGCTTTCCCGTCTTCTGCACGCCGCGCGCCAACCTGTTGCTGGTCATCCTGCACGCGGCCTATGTGGTGCTGCAAACGGGTATCGAAATTTTCCTGGCTGTGCAGTTGCATCGGGCCGCTGTCGAAACGGCTGAACTCGCGGCCATCGTGGCCGCGGTGGACCAGCGCAATCAGGTTTGCCTCGACGTCGGGAACGTGCCCGTTACCGCACCCACGGCCGTTGTATTGAGAGCGCTGATTGGTCGTGTCAAAGGTGCGATGGTCGATGTGGAGCAGAGCACATCGGCTGTCGAGCAGGCTGCCGGCGAGATCGCCGACGGCAACGTGGACTTGAACCGGCGCACAGAAACGCAGGCGGCCAGCCTTCAGGAGACGGCTGCCTCGATGGAGCAATTCACGGGGGTGGTCAGGCAGAACGCGGAGAACGCCAGTCAGGCCAGTTTGCTTGCCGACAGGGCATCGTCCGTTGCGCGGGACGGCGGCGCGACCGTGGATCGCGTGATCGAAACGATGGACTCGATCAACAAGGCCGCGCAGAAGATAGGCAACATCATCGGGGTCATCGAAGACATAGCCTTCCAGACCAACATCCTGGCACTGAATGCCGCCGTGGAAGCCGCGCGCGCCGGTGAGCGAGGGCGCGGGTTTGCCGTAGTCGCGGGCGAGGTGCGTTCCCTTGCGCAGCGCTCGGCGACAGCCGCGAGAGAAATCCGCGCCTTGATCGAGGATTCCGTCAGCAAGGTGGGAAGTGGTGCGACGCTCGTGGGCGAGGCGGGCAAGGCAATGAACAACGTCGTCGCCAGCATCCAGCGTGTGGCGGACATCGTCAGCAAAATTACCGCGGCGAGCAGTGAGCAGGCTCAGGGTATCGAACAGGTTTATCAGGCCATCGCGCAGATGGACACCATGACCCAGCAGAATGCAGCACTCGTTGGCCAGGCCGCCGCGGCATCCGGGTCGCTGCAAGGCTCCGCGGGACGGCTCCGGCTGGCAATGAAGGTTTTTGAGGCGGACGCCGGGCTCGCGTAGTCGTGCGAACCCTGACCGGCAGGAAATAACGTTGACCGGAAATCAACGTACACATCGATGGGAGAAAGAGTGGCTTCCAGCAACAGAATCAATCACGCCTTGCACGCTCCTGACTGGCGCTATGACGCCGCGAACCGCGTGCGGCCTTCGAGTGCCGACCTGGTGCTGCCCTCGGAATACGCAGCGGAGATGGAAGGCAGACTCTATTGCCCGGAATGTTTCACCCCGGTCTCCCGCTCGCCGAAAGACAAGGATCGCTTTTCGAATGGCCGCTCGTGCTGCTTCATGCACCGCTTGACCTACCGCGCGATTCCATGCTCGCTTCGCACGCCGCTCGCGGACGGGAAAAGATATCTGGCGGAAGAGGATGCGAAGCAGGCTATCGCGAGCGACCAGCTCGCGATTGTCAGTTCCTTTATGAAAGACCGGCCGCATAAACCGGATGGGGACGCCGAGCCGTATGGGCAAAGCGCTATCGAGGATGCCGCTGGGCCAGTTGCGGACGTTCCTATCGGAAGGCATCGAGGCGAAACGTTCGCGCTTCCGAGCCGGATCGCAACAATCGAAGGGTTGTGCCGACGCTTCGATGTCAACCTCTACAAGTACTTTGTGCTTCCCGGCACCGATGTCGCCCGGAAACTGACCGACATACTGATCGACATCGCGACGGTTACAGAGGAGTGCGATATTCCCCGCCTTTACTACGGAACCATCCTGCGCTCCTGGAATGCGGGTGTTCACGCCAGGCCGACCAACATCCGCATGACAAGGTTGCGGGCTCATCCCGATGTCGCGGATTTCACGATCAAGGTGCCAGCGGGTGAACAGGAAGATAGAGGCATCAATGACAAATCAACAGGCCGTATCGTGCTCTTCTGGGGAAAAATCACATCGAACGGCCGTGGATTGGCGGTCTCTGGTTTGGGATGGGGCGAGTTCGCATTGCTCGCCGGGAAATATCGGAAGTTCCTCTCCGTCTAGTCGCTTAACGGGCCGGCGCAAGCACTGCCGCGGTGGAGTTGCGCAGCACCAGATGGGGAGTGAACTTGACATCGGCGGGCAACGGTTCCGACTGTTCATCCAGCCGATGTACGTCCTGTCGCGAGAGAACGAGGCTTGTCGCGGTAAGCGCAATCCCCTGGACGGGCAGGCGCACCGTCGTAATGCCGCGTTCCGCCAGTTCGAACCATGCAGGGTCGTGATAGCCAACCACGGAGACGTCGCGCGGCCACTCGAGGCCCAGCGCCCGGAGCGCCTGCATGGCGCCGAGGGTCAACTCGCTGCTGCCGAATATGAGGCCGGTGGGCCGGTTCTTCGCGGTCATGAGCGACGTGATCGCGTGCCGCGCGAACTCGGGGCGAGGCGGTCCGAGCACCACCTGGCCGCCCTCGATCTCGCGCCCGGCCAGCGCCTCCTGGAATCCGGCGAGACGCTCGCGGCCCGTACTGATTTCCGTGCCCCCGCCGATATAGGCGATGCGCCGGTGACCATAGTCGAGCAGATGGCACGTCGCTGCATGAACGCCTTTCCTGTCGTCGATCAGCACGGCGGTCCCGCTCAGCCCGGCGTGTTTTCGCAGCAGTTGCACCGTCCAATGATTGCGCAGCATTGCCTGCGTCTCGGGTGCCGGCGTCGGCGAAGGTGCAACGATCACGCCCGCCGGACGAAGCTCCAGCAGCGCGCGGAGTTCCCGCAGTTCGCGTATCGGGTCGTCGTTGGTCACGCAAAGCATGAGCTGCATGGAGCGCGCAGCCATGGCGTCGGCGACGAATTTCGCCACGGTGGCATAGAAGTCGTTTTGAATGTCCGGGATCACGAGGCCAACGATCGAGCTTTGCCGGCCGCGCATCAGCCGGGCCGATGCGGACGGCACATAGCCCATCTGCTCCACGGCTGCGCGGACACGGAGCTTCGTTTCGTCGCTGATCTTGGCGCTGCCAGCGAGCGCCCGCGACACCGTGGTGTGGGAAATGCCGAGCGCGCGAGCAATATCGCGAATGGTCACTTCCGCCGGTGCCCTGGAAGTGCCGGTATCAGGCGGTTGTTCAGGCCGCGTCGAATTCATTGCAATCTCTGCATGCCGCTGCTTTTTTAGTCCCTGTTTCATCAGCCAGAATTTCGTCGTCGGATGAACACGTGTGCGTTCCTGGTCATTATAACCTGCCGGCCGGTCGGTTTGATGTGGTCAGGCTCTTTTGTGTGATGAATGAATAAAGTGTCTACCTATAGGGTCTTGGTGCGGGAAACATTTTTTGTGGGCGCTTGCGGTATCCGGGATCATTCGGCAAAATCACGCTGGGCACACGTGTGCCTAAATCCGGGCGCCATCGCCTTCATCGAGTCGCCATCACGTTCATGACCAGTGCTTTTCACGATCTGACTCAGCATCCCGATCAGTTGCTGCGCATTCTGCATGACCTGGGAATCGAACATGCCGGCGAGCAGCTTCGTATCACCGTTCTCACAGGCGGAGTGTCATCGAGCATCTCGCGCGTGCAACTGGGCGCGCGCAGCTATTGCGTCAAGCAGGCGTTACCCCAGCTCAAGGTGGCAAAAGACTGGAAGGTGCCCGTCGAGCGCATTTATGCCGAAATCGACTGGTTGCGCACGGCGGAGGAGATCGTGCCGGGGCACGTGCCCCATGTAATCGGTTTTGATCGGAGTACGAACTGTTTTGTCATGGAGTACCTGCCGGATACGTACATCAACTGGAAGCAGGAACTGAGGGAGGGGCGTATCGCCCCCGGGATTGCCGCCCAGATGGGGAGCGTGCTCGGGCGCATTCACGCGGAAACCGCGGGCAAGGAAACGCTCGCCAGGAAGTTCGCTCACGACGCGACCTTTTACGCCATCAGGATCGAGCCCTATCTTGAGGAGGCGGCGCGTCAGAATCCCGACGTCGCGCCCCAGTTGAAGCAGCTTGCCGATCGAACCCGAAATACACGTCTGGTGCTCGTGCACGGCGATGTGAGTCCCAAGAACATCCTGATTGGACCGAAGGGTCCCGTACTGCTCGACGCCGAATGCGCCTGCTACGGCGACCCTGCATTCGATGTGGCGTTCTGCCTTAACCATCTGCTCCTCAAGAGCGTGTGGATACCGACCTTGCTGCCGGCCTTGCTGGCAGTGTTCGATGTCTTCGTTTCCGCATACCTGCCGCATGTGGCGTGGGAGTCCACACAAGCCCTGCGCGCTCGCGTGGCGACGTTGCTGCCGGCTTTGCTGCTTGCACGTGTCGATGGCAAGTCGCCGGTCGAGTATCTCGACGCCGGCGCGCAGTCGCGCGTGCGCGCGGCCGCGCTGAAGCTGTTGCGTGAACCGGCGTCGTCGCTTGAAGAAATCACATCGTTCTGGAAAGAGGAGTGGGGTCGATGAGCCGAATCAGGAATATCCGATCGCGACGTCTGTGGGATTCGCGTGGCCGGCCGACCGTCGAGGTCGAAGTGCTGACCGCGACGGGCGCCAGCGGCCGGGGTATCGCGCCAGCCGGCGCGTCTCGCGGCACGCGCGAGGCTGTCGAGTTGCGCGATGCCGGAAGCCGTTTCGAGGGCAGGGACGTTCGCACCGCCCTCGCCGGCATCGAGCGTGAAATTGCGCCGGCGCTCATTGGGCTCGACGTATCTCAGCAGGCCGCGATCGACGATGCGCTGATCGCGCTCGACGGAACGCCCGACAAGTCGCGTCTCGGCGGCAATGCCCTCATCGCGACTTCGCTGGCCGTGCTGCACGCCGCAGCCGCCGAGTCGGGCCTGCCGCTGTGGCGCTATCTGGCCGGCGACCGGCCGGTCGAATTGCCTCTGCCACAGATCCAGATTTTTGGTGGCGGCGCGCATGCCGAACGGCGCGTCGACGTGCAGGATTTCATGGTGATCGCAACGGGCGCGCGCCATTTCGAGGAAGCACTGGAGATGACGGCGGAAGTCTATCTGCACGCGGGCAAGCTGATGCGAAAGCGGGGCGCCGCGCAGGGCGTGGCCGACGAAGGCGGATGGTGGCCCGCGTTTTCGAGCAACGAAGAGGCCATGGACGTGCTGGTTGCAGCGATTGAGGCCGCGGGCTTCATTCCTGGCAGCGACGTCAGTATCGCGCTCGATATCGCGGCATCGGAATTCGGCAAGGAGGGCCGCTATTCGCTTGGACTGGATCGCGTGGAACTCGATTCCGATGGGCTCATAGAAAAATTGCTGCACTGGCTCGACCGGTATCCGATCGTGTCGATCGAGGATCCGCTTGCGGAAGACGACGAGGCCGGACTGATTGCATTCACGCAGGCAGCAGGGGAGCGCGTGCAGATCGTCGGCGACGATTATCTCGTGACCAACGCCGCGCTTGTGCAGGACGCCGCACGCAAGAAGGCATGCAACGCGGTGCTCATCAAACCGAATCAGGCCGGAACGGTGACGGAAACGTATCAGGCATTGCAGGCGGCCAAAGAGAACGGATACGCATCGATCGTCTCCGCGCGGTCGGGAGAAACCGAAGACGTCGCGATCGTTCACCTCGCGACCGGCTGGAACGCCGGCCAGCTCAAGGTGGGTTCGTTTGCGCGTTCAGAGCGCATGGCGAAATGGAACGAGGGTATCCGCATCGAGACGGGCGATCATCCGCCGGCTGGATTCTCGACTTCGGCGCTCGCCTGTCGCTGACACAACGTTTTTTTGTTCACGACGGCGCGTCCCGACGCGCCGGAAGGAAGCTTTAATCATGGATCACACGATCCTCGAGACAGACAATACGTCGCTCGAAACAAGCCTGAAAAAGGCCGCGCGGCGCATCCTGCCGATTCTCTTCATCGGCTACTTCTTCGCATACCTGGACCGTGTCAATGTGGGTTTTGCGAAGCTGCAGATGCAGACGGAACTCAGTTTAAGCGACGCCGTGTATGGGCTCGGCGCCGGCGTGTTTTTTATCGGCTACTTTCTCTTCGAGATACCGGGCAATCTCATTCTTTACCGGGTGGGCGCACGGCGATGGATTGCCCGCATCATGATCACATGGGGGGCGCTATCCGCCTGCATGATTTTCGTGTCGGGGCCGACGAGCTTTTACGTTCTGCGGTTTCTCCTCGGTATCGCCGAAGCGGGCTTTTTTCCCGGCATCGTGCTGTACCTCACGTACTGGTTTCCGTCCGCCCGCAGAGGGCGCATCACCGCGCTTTTCATGGCGGCGATTCCGGTTTCGGGGCTGATCGGCAGTCCGCTGTCCGGTTGGGTGCTGGACTCGTTTCACGGTATGCATGGCCTGGCGGGTTGGCAATGGATGTTTTTGATCGAAGGGCTTCCCACTGTCGCGCTCGGCGGCCTCGTGCTGGTTCTGCTAACCGACAGGATCGCCGACGCACGCTGGCTCGACGCGCAAGAGAAGCGTCTGCTCGAAGATGCGCTTCGGCAGGATCGGTCCCGGCAGGAGACAGGCAAACTCGGCTCGATGTTGAAAAGCAGCCAGGTCTGGACTTTGGCGTTGATTTACTTCTGCATTCAAATGTGCGTATACGCGATCAGCTTCTGGCTGCCGACACTGATCAAGTCGCAAGGATTTCGTTCGGACACCCAGGTGGGCCTGATGAGCGCAATCCCCTTTCTGGCGGCGACGATCACGATGCTGCTTGTCGGCCGCTCTGCGGACGCGAGGCGCGAGCGTCGCGTTCATCTGATGGTGCCGGTGATGATGGGCTGCATCGGTATGGCAGGAGCGGCATGGTTTGCGCAAGACAGCATTATGTCGCTCGTATCGCTCACTCTGGCCACCATGGGTGTGTTTACGGCGTTGCCGATGTTCTGGCCGTTGCCCTCGGCGTTTCTTGGCGGCGCCGCCGCTGCTGGAGGGTTCGCAATGATCAACTCGCTCGGCAACCTCGCGGGTTTTATCAGCCCGTATTTCCTGGGCTGGATACGCGAGACGATGCATTCGCCGAGCGTGGCGCTGTACGTGCTTTCGGCGGTCGCATTGCTGGGGGCAGTGCTTGTACTAAGGGTGCCTGCGAAACTGGTGAATTGTTGATATGGCGCTTTTACACAAGCTTTGATTACCCACATGGACTGGATCATGCCTCAACGCATCACGCGCATTCCCAAGCACCCCCTGCACATTTTCTCGCTCGAAGATGCCGTTATCAATACGCTGTTAGCGGGGCAGTACTACGCCGACGTTTTCGCGAAACTCGTCGATCTCGCCACGACGATTCAGGACCATCATGCGTCGAGTCTTGACAGTGCGCCTCTTGTGGCGCAACTGCGAACAGTCGCGGAAGAAGGTGGAGCGGAACTCAGATTGCAACTGGCTCAAATCCGGGAATTCCTGACTACATTCGCTTCCCCGGCAGCGGGGAAAACCGCTCACGAAGAGTGAATACGAGATTCACGGAATATTGCTGCGCACGCGTCATCCCGCAGGCATCGAATTGATGTATATAGTCAGGAAATAGCAAACGAAATACTTTGCTATCGAATGGACTTTTGTCGAACAGAGCCATTCGCCCTTATTTTAAGTATCCTTGACCATCTGCGAAATGTGCCTCGATGCGGTCCTTATTGTGGCGCAAACCAATTCCCTGCATGAGGACGTCGCTGAAGTCGAATGAAGGGATTTTGCCGAGAATGCAAACCCCTTGTCAAATTAAGCAATTGTGCCGACAGATTTTCCCATGATAAGATTTTTAAAAATTCTCATCGTGATTTTTTATGGCTGCTTGTACACGTACTGTGAGGCTTCGTCGCAATAAGGCGTCGGGATAAAACTCGGTGGCATGTCGTCCTTATTGTGAAACAATCCTTTTTCGTCTAGTTCTCTCGGGTTCTGGTTGGCGTCCCCGCTACAACCAGAATTCTTTTGGCGTCGCGTTCGCGCGACGTCTTTTTTATTGAAACGCTCGCGCGCCACGTTATCGCCGGCGCCGAGTGCGTGCGATCCTTTTCTTGCAGGTTAAACGCCAATAGCCATGACAGGCCGCGCCTCGCTTGCGAGACAGAACCCCGGCACGTTCCATCTGTGAATATGGATTTGTAGACGGCCGTGTTGAAAAAGTCTTTCTCTCCGGCAAGTGGAGCGATCTGGCGCTCGATATCGAACATTGAGAATTAAAGAGGAAAGGAATTGTCGTGCATCGAATTAGCAGAGACTGTCTCGTCTATTCAATGAGCCCCGGGAACGCGCCGGCTTTAACCGTAAAGGATGGCGACCGCGTCGTATTCGAGACCTGTGATTGCTTCGAGGATCAAATCCGGCACGCGGATACACCGTACACACGGCTCGACTGGAGCCGCACCAACCCGGCGACAGGCCCGGTCTATGTAGAAGGCGCACAGCCGGGCGACGTCCTCGCCGTTCAGATCGAACAGATTGAACCTGGTAACCAGGCGGTCATGATGATGGCGCCAGGACTGGGGGTCTGTGGCGATATGATTTCGGCGCCCTCGATCCGCATCATTGCTCTGGAAGGCGGCTTCGGCACGCTTGCGCAAGGCGTACGCGTGCCGCTCAGGCCGATGATCGGTGTAATCGGCACGGCCCCCGCCAGTGAGTCGGTGCCATGCGGCGTTCCGGACGCGCATGGCGGAAACATGGATTGCAAGATCATCGCCGAGGGCACAACCCTTTATCTGCCGGTCAACGTGCCCGGAGCACTGCTTGCGCTGGGCGATTTGCATGCAGTCATGGGGGGCGGTGAAGTCTCCGTCTGCGGGATGGCGATTGCCGGCGAAGTCACCGTCAGGATTTCGGTGGTCAGGAACCGCGTACTGCCCACACCGATGGCACAGACTGCGGACACCATCTATACCATCGCGTCCGCCCCGTCGCTGGACGACGCAGCCAATCTTGCTGCGCGCAATATGTTCAGCTTCATTGCGAGTGAAACGGGGCTCTCGACAGAAGACACGGTTGCTTTGCTCTCTGTCGCGGGTGATCTGCAGGTTTGTCAGGTCGTTGACCTGCAGAAAACATGCCGCTACGCGCTGCCAAAATCTATTGCCGAGCAAATCGGAATCGTTCTCCAGGAAGCCGAAAATGTCATTTGAAGACAAGTCGCCACGTCATTGCGCATAGCGTATTCACCAACACCAGGGATCTCGACAAAGCGCTCAAGCACCCGCCTGCGTCCCGGAATGAAACGACCAGTTGCCGGAATTTTGCCGTTTAGGATATATGCGTTCGACTGAACATCGCGCGGTGACATCCGATACTTTTTCGTCACGGATATCTATCAGCCAACGCCTAGGGGCGCTGGCCGTCGTCGCATCCAGAGCTTTGCGAGCCCATCGTCAGTTAACGGCTGGTGAGCAATCGGCAATCGAACGATGCTGACGAGATTGATTGGAGCCGGCGGTATAGCGGTGATCATAATAAGTGTGCTCCCGTTAGTGGCCTGGCTGTTTCGTCAACATGTCATCCGGCCACTTACCGAGGCTACCCAAACGATCGTCGCGATCTCGAAGGGGAATCTGGAGGAGTACGTTCCCGCGCGAGTTTATCGCGGTGAAATCCGGGCGCTTTTCGAAGCGGTGGATACCTTGAGGGCAGTCATTCGGGACCGCAACCATGCTCGCGACTACGCCAGCCTTATTCAGCGAGCGATTCTGCCGGACCGGCTGATGCGGGCTTCCCTGGGCGAAAATCACTTCGTCCTTTGGAAACCGCGCGACGTGGTGGGAGGCGACTTCTACATCTATCGGGAAGGCGTGGATGGCGACCTGATTGGCGTGATCGACTGCGCGGGGCATGGCTTGCCGGGCGCATTAATGACGATGCTCGCGTTTGCGGCTATCGACCAGGCTATTGATAGTGTGCAGGGCCACGACCCTGCCGCCATTCTGCGCAATACCGACACCGCGATGCGCGCCATGCTTGGCCGGGACCAATTCAATAAGGCATTGGCAACCAGCATGGATGCGGGCCTTGTCCGTATCGACAGAAAAAGGTGTCGTCTGATATTTTCCGGCGCGCGGATTTCGCTATTTGCGAGCGACGGTAACGAAGTACGGGAATACAAGGGTGGCCGTCGCGCTATTGGAGACCGGCGCCAGGGCGAATACAGCGATATTGAAGTGCCGTTGCAGGACGGCTGGACATTCTACCTTTGTACTGACGGTTTTCTTGATCAGGCGGGCGGCGAGCATGGTTTCGGGTTCGGCATCAACCGCTTTACCGAAATGCTGCGCAGCTACGCGAACCGGCCTCTGGACGAGCAGGCCGGGATGTTCTCGACATTGCTCGCGGAGTATCAGGGCGAATTACCGCAGCGCGACGACATCACTGTTCTTTCCTTCCGCATCAACTGAGGATAAGTCATGGAATTACTGGATTTGCTGGCAATGCGTGAAAGCTACAGTCGGCACCACATTCTACTTTGCTTCAATGGTCCCATTTCTCGCAGCCTGATTGAAGAAATTGGAAATGCTTTGCGCAACTACATGCACGGAGAGCAAGCGAATCTCAGCGAGTCCATGGACGTCTTTTCGGTCTATATAGAAATGACGCAGAACATCCGTCATTATTCGATGGAACATGGCTACAACGAACAGAATGCTTCTGCCACGGTTGCTATCGGCAAGAACGAGGATAGTCGTTATGTCGTCTCCGCGGGCAATCTGGTGGAACTGGAGGACGGACGCGAACTCGTGCGCACCATCGAAGCGCTTGCCCGGCTCGACAAGGCGCAACTCAAGGCTGCTTACAAGGAACAACTGCGTCGGCCACGTGACCTTAATGTGGGTAGCGGCGCCGGTCTTGGCTTGCTGGATATTGCCCGCAAGTCAAGCGCTCCATTACTCACTTCACTTACCGAACAACCCGGCGGCCTTGCATTTTTTAGCCTCCGCGCCGTGATTTGAGTCAGGAACATTACTATGAATGATCTTGCTATCCGGGGCACACAGTCAACCCCATCTATCGACGGCAACTGGAAGACCGGCGTTCTCGCCATGCGAGGGGACTCGTATCCGGAAAACTCCTACGAATTGTTCGACCCGTTGATCGTCTGGGTGAAAAGCTATCTCGCTCAGGAAGAGCGCCCGCTTTATATCGAACTGAGATTGTTGTATCTCAATACCAGTTCCATCAAGGCAATGATGGACATCTTCGATTTACTCGAGAAAGCGCACGGTTCGGGCCGCGCCGTTCGCGTCAACTGGTATTACGATCACGGTAACGAGCGCGTTGCCGAGCTGGCTGGGGAGTTCCGCGAGGACTGTACGTTCCCCTTCGAGATCCAGATGTGCGACAGGCAGGCAATATGAGCGGCGAGCGCGAACTGGGCGCCCTCGTCGAACGGTTGCTGGCCGATCCGCAATATCGGGATCATCCGCTTCGCGAAGCGCTTCTTCTCGTTTATCAGCATTCGACGGATCAACTCAATCACCTGGAGCGGATCACACGCATATCGGATGGTTTCCAGTCGATGACGCGTGAGCAGCATTCAACGCTCTCGGAGCGCTACGACCAGCAGTTGCGGCGTTTGCGAAAGATCCTGCGCATTTCAGACCGCTACCAGGTCATGATGGCCGATCTCAACGATGCACTCAGGATAGCGTCCATGCATGATCCGCTGACCGGTATCGGCAACCGCCGGCTGATCACCGAGCGTTTGCAGGAAGAAAGCGACCGGGCTCGACGTAACGGGAAGTCGTACGCGTTGGTCATACTCGACGCGGATAATTTCAAGCAGGTCAATGACACGTGGGGTCACAATATCGGCGATCGCGTACTGGTGGAAATCAGTCGGGCGATGAAGGGAGCGATTCGCGAGTGTGACCTGTGCGGACGTTGGGGGGGAGAGGAGTTTCTTCTCCTGCTGCCGGAAACCAGTCTGGATGACGCCCGGATAGTGGTCGAACGTGTTCACGAAGCTGTATGTGCAGTCAGCATGGGAATTGGCGCGGAAGTGCTTTCGGTCACGGCAAGTTTTGGCGTGACCGAACACCTGATTGGCGAACACTACATGCAGACCATTGGCCGGGCCGATGCCGCCCTGCTCGACGCCAAGAGCGGCGGCCGAAACAGATGCGTGTTCGCGAGGGGTGGCTAAAAACGCCTCAAGGGGCTGCGTAACGACCGTTATAAGAGTCAGGAAATCTTTTTAAATAAAAACCTGTCCGTACCATTAGCCAATATGCCAGGGGGTTTGCCTTTTTGGCCATATTCCCACGGGCGAACTCAGCGACATCGTCATGCACGGAACAGCACTTAGGTATTTTTTGGCGGTTGCGCAAACCGGCAGCCTGAGCGGTGCATCTGGAGAGATTCACGTCACCATCTCGGCCATCAGCCGGAAAATCTCGGCATTGGAAGCCGAGGTCGGGACGCGGCTATTCGAGCGCGCATCGCACGGTATGCGACTCACCGCAGCCGGCCAGATCCTGCTGGCGCACGCACGCCGTACGGTGCTGGAGTCCGATGCGGTGTTGAATCAGATCGCCGCGCTGCGTGGTCCGTCTCTCAATGAGATTCGCATTGCAGCCTCTGAAAGTCTCGCGCAAATTCTTTTGCCGGAAGCGATGGCTGAATTCCGGCGACATAATACGCAAACTCGTTTCATCATGTACGTCGCCCGCCCTTCCGAAGCCGCGCGGCGTATTGCCGACGGCGAGGTCGATGTCGCGGTGAATTTTTCCGTGGAGCATGCCCGGGGAGTGGCTGTAAGGCATTCGTGGCGATCGCCCGTTTATGCCGTGATGGCCAAGACGCATCCATTGGCCGAGCGGCCCAGCATAGAGCTTGAGGCCTTGTTGGCGTATCCGCTGGCGTTGGCTGACGGCCAAAGCACGACGCGACTGCTCCTCGAACGAAGTTGTGGTCTGGAATCCATTCCGGTGCAGATGAATATTGCGCTGGAGTCGAATATCACGCAGGCATTGATGAGATTTGTCGCCTCGTCCGATGCGATTACATTCGCCGGGCGTATGTCTTTCCTGTCGAGACCAGGGAATGATGGCCTGGTGGCGAAGGTAATAAGAAATACGGAATTTCAGTCCCGAAATCTGCAAATTCAAACGCTTTCCGGGCGATGCCTGCCGCCGCACGTGCGGGCGTTCATCGACTTGCTGAAGACCCGAATCGACGAGGCGGACGCGTTGACCGGAACGTAGCGTTTTGCATGGGTGCGCCTGCGTGCGATTGAGCGGAAGGGCAGGCCGGTGCGGTTTTCGCAAATGTCGAGAGAATTTCGAGCAAGATGGACAAGATTGAACAGATGCGGTTGTTGATTCGGGTAGTCGATTCCGGGAGTTTTACAGCCGCGGCGCGTACGTACGACCTGAACACGACAGCAGTCTCCCGGGCGGTCTCCGAACTGGAGAAGCGGTTGCGCACGCGTTTGCTGAATCGCTCCACTCGTCGTCTGTCTCCGACCGCAGCGGGCGTTCGCTATGTCGAGCAGTGCAGGGCAATTGTCGCAAGCGTCGATATGGCCGACGAGGAAGCGTCTCAGGCCAGCCTGCATCCGGCCGGCACGCTGAAAATCCACAGTTATGCCTCAATCGGGCGCAGATACGTTTTACCCGCGATTCAGTTGTATCGTGAGCAGCACCCGGACGTCGTGGTGCAACTGAGATGTTCGCAACAAATTCCGGAAATGTTCGACGGCAATTGCGAAGTGGCAATCGTCGCCGCGTGGTCACTTCCCGACTCGGACCTCGTGGCGCAGAAGATCGGTTCGACATACAGCATCTTATGCGCCTCCCGGGATTATCTCGCCAGGCGCGACGTTCCGCGCACACCGGCCGATCTCCAGAAGCACGATTGTCTGACGCTCGACGTGGCAGAACTGGAAGCAAACATATGGTGCCTCGAGGGCCCGGGCGGCACGATCGACGTTGCGATCAATGGTGTACTGCAAACCAATGTGTCTGAAATGATTGCGTCGGGGGTGCGTCGAGGTATGGGCATTGGCATTCTTCCGCTCTTCTCGGCGGTGCAAGGGCTGCTCGACGGAAGTCTCGTACGTGTGCTGCCCGACTACACGTTGCAAAAAATGCATATCTTCGCACTGTTCCCCTCTCGCCATTTCGTTGATGCCAAGACCAGAACCTGGGTGGATTGTCTGCGTAGTTTTGTTCCTCGGGCAATCCAGCGAGAAGAAGCCGTCCTCCTGCGATGCGGCGACGGCGATGCATCCCGGGGCGAACGCCTCGACTCGCACGGGAATGCGTGGTTTCAAGAGGATATGCCGAATGTTCCCGCCTGATCCGATTTGTTTCGGAGTACCGCGGGTTCTGGCCGGCGAATCGACTCAACCGGCCCGAAGTCGCTATCGTTGAATCCAGTACTTGATCGTCGGCCCTTGCTGCTCGACCTTGAGCACGCGATAACCGGCCAGCGCGGCATCGCCCGGAATGCTGTTGATCGACTGAGGACAGTCGGCCAGTACTTCCAGCACCTCGCCACTTCTTAGTTCCTGCATGGCCTCCAGCATCGCTACAGCCGGATACGGGCACGGCTCGCCGCTCGCGTCGAGCTGGTAGTCGGGTGTCTTCGTCTGTTCGGTCATCAGAACGCTCCTCTCGCTTCAGGCTGGGCGGAAACTCGTGCCCGCCGTGCGCGCCGCGCCTGAAATGCTTTTTCCCACCACAACAGCAATGCGAACGCGGCGACCAGACCTGCGTAGGTCACGACGAGCCCCCCCATCGGTCCGAAGACATGAAGCAGGTTGACCTTGGGCCAGTCGAGCGCCAGCGGCTGCGCGATCCGATCCCAGCAGGCGGCCAGCACGGCCGCGCCGGTGATATTGCCCACTCCGACGAACCAGTAGTGGACCTGCCCCTCCATGGACCGGTACATCCAGCCAGTTTCACAACCTCCCGCGACCACGATGCCAAAGCCGAACAGCACGCCGCCGATAATGGCATTGGGACCCGCCCACATGATCTTCGGCGCGACACCGAGCTGCACATAACTGAAGATGCCGATCGCGCTGGCCGCCATGCCGAGAATGATCGCGCGCGCCACGGCGGTGCGTCCGGTAATCCACATATCGCGAAACGCGGACGTAAAACAGACCTGTGCGCGCTCGATGACGATACCGAAAGCGATCCCGAACAGCGCGGCCATCCCGAGCTTCTGGGCGCTGAACGCGAGATTGAGTGACAGCGCAATCGCCACGCAGAACACGACGACGCCCAGGCGGAACTGCCAGCGGGCGCGGCCCGAGTGAGCAACGGAGGTCGCGGCAGCCGCGCGCGCCCGCACGAGCTTGATTTCGGCGCGCAGGAACGGGAGCAGCGCCACGCGCGTGCCGAAGTAAGAACCGACGATCGTCGAAAGCGCAAACAACCATGCGTGCAGCGAGAACTGCGGAATGCCGGTGAAGAACGCAGCGAGATTGCATCCCATCGCGAGCCGCGCGCCGAATCCGGCAATTGCCCCGCCGATCAAGGCTTGCGCAATACGCCGCTTGCGCCGCGGCAGACGCAGCTTGACATTGTTCGCCCATAGCGCGGCCGCGAGACTGCCCGCGAACATGCCGAGCACCATGACGCCGTCGATACGTGTCCACGGCGTGCCATCGAGACCGACGATCTTGAAGTAACCCCAGTTCTCCGGGTGCATTCCGAAGATTTGCAGGACTTCGCCGCCCCAGCGCGTGAACTCCCCCGTGACAGCCCAGAACGTGCCCGTCAAGCCAAAATACAGAGCGGACAACGCACCCGCCGCGACGATCGCGGGCAGCGGCGCCCAGAATTTCACCAGATAGTCCTGCCGATATGTCGACCAGGTCATTGATTTCCCCTTTGCTTCAAAACGTCACAACGTATTCGCCAGCCCGCGTATCGTGGACCGCAATACACCGCGCGATGATAGCCGATGAAATGAAATACTGTTCGCAGACGACGCGCCCGCGGGATTGGTCGAGTTGACGCGCGCCAATGCGGCAGACGATGGTGCTATGGTCCGCTAGCCGGCGCCACGCATCGGTGGCATGTTGCTCGGGGAAAACCTGGTCCGCAGCCATACGAGCCACCAGTGCCATAGGGACACCTGATAGAAAACCGGCATGGATGCATCGGTCGTGCAGGTTGCGATTTCCATGTAGTTTCCGGCGGCCATTCCGATCTTCGTCCTGGGTACGACTTCGCCATTCAATTGGCACAGCCAGGTTTTTGTGTCGTGAATTGCGCAGAACGGAAGCCTGTGGTGCAGGCCGGGATTATCCACCCTCCAGAACAGCACGGAACGTTGATCCACCGAAACCTTGTAGGTGAAAGGCGTATCGGCTTTCTCGCGGCCGGTGCAAACGCCGTTCACCTTTTTCGCGTCGCAAGACACCATATAAACCGTCACGTCATTTTCGAAGCGGCTCCAGGCAGGTGTCGCGCTGGGTAGCAAGAAAAAGCCTGTAGCGGCGGCAAACGCAGCCATCGGCCGATTCATCTTCGCACTGCATCCGGCAATACGCCATTCTCGCCGGTGCCAAACGTGCTGTGCGCATGAAGCCATGCTCAATTCGTCACCCGATATGGCCGCATCATTTCATTGTCCTCGTGTGTGATGACGTGGCAGTGCCAGACGTAATAGCCCTGCGTCGGATCGAAGGCGTAAAGGTTTTGTCCCGCGTAAGACTGGTTGGGTTGCAGGGGCGTGCTCGACGGCGTCCACCGCACCAGAATTCTCAGGACTTCACCTGAATGCGCATCGGCAGTGTCCTTCCAGCCGGATTCTTCGGCAGTCGGCGGTATGACCGCGCCTAGCAGATAGTCGCTGAACGGAAGATTGCCGCCAAGCGCGCCGTCCTTGTTGGGTGTTGCATAGTCAAGTGGAGGGCCGTAGTTGGGACAATACATGCCAGCCGTGCACCCCGCCGGCAGAGCCGTTGGGTTGCCGCCTTTTGCGCCGAATGCCTTGTTCCAGTCCGCAAGATATTGGCTCGTATTGACGGCCTGGCGATTGAGAACCTGGAATTGCGTGAGATGGAGGTGAACTGGATGGCTCGCTCCGGGCATCGTGGAAAGGTACACGATTTCCCACATCTCGACGGACCCGACGCGTGGCAGTTCGCTCACGCCATCGCTCGGAAAATCATGAGCAATGCCTGGCGATTCCAGACCATTCCATGTCGTGTTATTGGTCAGCTCCCTGATATCGGTGGGAACCGGGCCGCCCGACCTCTCGACATCGTCGTAAAGAACCAGTTGCCTGACCTTGTCGACTTTCGCGCCGGACAGGACATTGCCGTTGCCGTCCGTGAGGTGGACCAATGGGGATTTCCGGGCGCAGAGTCCAGTGGCCGTGTCCGGATTGCTGGGATCGCAACTCGTATCCTGTGACGATCTCGTTGCGGCGACCCGGAATTGCATGATATCCGGCAACGAGACATCCTGACCCGGCTGCTGGTTCGTCAATTCGATGGTCTGGCCGGCAAAGCTGGAAAAATCGACGATGATATCGGCCCGCTCTCCTGGCGAAACAGGCAGGCTTTGCGAAGAACCGGCGGATGACGGGCTGAAAGGCACTGGTTTATCGAAATAGTTGTCGTCGGCGCCGATCAGATACACCGGCACGTTGCCGAAGGAAAACTTGTATCCGCGATTCAGGCTGCCGTTCAAAATATGCAGGCGGTAACGCCGCGGTTCCACGTTGAGGTAGGGGAAAGCCGCGCCATTCACGACCGCGACATCGCCCTCAAATATAGGACTCCAGAACGGATGGTTAAGCGAAGGCTGTTGCTGCGACAAATAAAGCTGCCCATGCGTATCGAACATATGATCCTGCACGACCATTTCGATTTCCTGGGCGCCATCGGGATAGCCCTGCGGTTCGGTATTGGGATCCTTGAGAAAATAGAAGCCTGCCAGCCCGGCATACACGTTCAAACGGGTGATACCCAGAGCGTGATCGTGGAACCATAGCGTGCCCGGTTCCTGCAGATTGGGATATTCATAGATCGCGCTGCCCGCAGCGGTATTGGCGACCGTATGGTAATCGGCGCCTTTGCGTCCGTCCGGCGTAAACCACGAATCGGGATCGCCGTCGTCGGCAGCCGGTATTTCCGCGCCGTGCAAATGCACGGTGGCGGGAACCGGCCCGACATAGTTCTGCATACAGCCGGGGGACGTGCTCATGTTCGGCATGCCGCAACCGCTTTTCAACGGATCGGCCCAGTGCACTGTCTGATCGAAGGGCAACTCTCCTTGAACGAGTCCGGGACCCGTCGGATTCTGCGGATTGAAGCTCGGCAACTGATTGACGAACCGCGCCCGGGTCGCGGTGCCGCGCCGCGCGACGATGGTGACCGCGGGCCAGCGTGCCGCACCGAGCACGGCGCCCGTCGTGGAATCGGTGGTCTGATAGGCCCATACACGCGTCGGCCCTGCGGTCACGCCAGCGCCGCATTGCGCGTATGAACCCTGCGGCAGCACCTGCTGGTTAATTTCCGTCATCGTGACCGTGAGGTTCGGGTTCGATGCCGCATCCACGCGCGGTATCGAGCCCGCCGGTCCGAATACAGGCAGGCTCACTGCGAATTTGGGAATGCAGGTTCCATCCATTTTGGTCTGCGAAATAATGGTGGGACCTGTTGGGCTGCTTGCGGAGTTGCAGCCGCGCCCGAGCAGGATCAACGACACGGAAGCCGTGACGAGAGCGATCGAACTCAAGCGGGAGCGGGCGGCATGCTTGCGCACGGCTGCGGTATCCTGGGACATCATGTGCCTCCTGTGCTCGCTCGTTGCCCCTGTCCGTGCATGTCCGACCTTGGGTCGAAACCAGATGAAGTATGGGATACTGGCCGCGGTCGGCCATCGCCAGAAGTGGGGATGATCGCGCCGACCCTCTCCGCGCAACGGAGCCTCCCTTGCAAAGCATGGAACTCACTGGCGTCGTCGATCTGATCTATGCTGCCGCGCTCGGCGAAGGGGCGAGCTGGCAGGACGTCGGTGACCAGTTGATGAATCTGATGGGCGCGCAACGTGCGACGCTATGGCTGAAGGACGAGGGTGGCGCGCCGGGGAACGTGCTGATGCGTGCCGATTCGTATGACAAGAAGTACGCCCAGTATGTCGAAATCGATCCCTATCGTGCGGCCGCGCTCGAGGTCGGTGTCGAGGAAACCATGCATCGGCGCGGAGACGTTCGGCTCGGTCACGAAATCATTCCGGACGCAAGCTACGTGAAGAGTGAGTTCTACGCGGACTTCGGAAGAATCAGTTCGCGGCGCTACATGATCGGCGGCCTGATCTGCACGACTGGCGTTATTCCACTTGGACTGCATCGGGACGCCGCGGCGCGGCCCTTTGACGAGGCGGACAAGCGCACGCTCTCGCTGTTGCTTCCGCATCTGCAACGGGCGCTCCAGATGGGCGCACGGCTCGCACCTGTGGGCTCCGGCTTTGCCGCCGCCGCGCTCGACTCGGTGCCGATCGGCGTTATCGTCGTCGACCACGAAATGCGCGTGCTTTACTGCAACGCGGAAGGCACGGCGTTGGTCGGCAACCCGCGCTCCGGCTTGTCGATAGTCCGCGACCGGCGCGGTTCGAGCGCGAACTCTTCCAGGCTTTTCGCGCATCATCCCGCCGACCATGCGCAGCTTTGCCGTCTGGTGGGGGCTGCTTCGCGAGGCGGCGCAGGCGGAGGCATGCAGGTTCGAGCGCATTCGAGCGTGCTGGCGGCGGATGCGGCGACACTTTCGGCTTTGGTATGCCCCGCGTTGCGTCATCTGTCGTCGTCCGCGCGGGCGAATATGGGTACGAGCGTCATGCACGGAGCGGCGACGGTGCTCGCGCGCAATCTGCTCAGGTCGTCGTCACTGCCGGCCAGGTTGCTTGTCGAACTGTTTGGTTTGACGCGTGCCGAAGCCGAAGTCGCGGTCGCCCTGGCGGGCGGCGTCACGGCAGAAGACGTCGCCCGCAAAAGACACGTATCGCTCGAAACGGTACGCAGCCAGATTCGAACCATCCTGAGAAAAACGGGGGCGTCTGGACTGCGCGATTTCGAACGTATCATTGCGTTGGGTTCGACGATGCACGCCATGTCTGCAGCACGTCCTGTTTCTGGCGATGGGTGACTGCGCCTGAATTTCGATCACCCACGCTTCGCGGCAGGCGTCACATCTGCTTGAACAGATGCGCGTATTGGCGGCTCACGTCGAGGGAACCCGCGTGGCCGCGCAGCCGCAACGTCATCTTCCCCATCGCGCTGACCGAAGCGCTTTCCACCTGATCCACGTTGACCACCGTGCCGCGGTGAACCTGCCAGAAGCGCGCGGGGTCCAGTTGCGCGCACAATTCACGCAGGCTCGTGCGGATCAGCAGTTCGCCGCCGCGCGTGGTGACCACCACATATTTGTCGGCTGCTTCGAAGTACAAAACATCTTCCACCGGCACCATGCGGATGTCGTTGCCGCTGGAGGCGCGCAGATAACGCAGCGGCGCTTCGCGCGGCGCGCCATCCGCATTCCCTGGCCGCGCCTCGCCGCGCGCCTCGCGAACGTCTTGCGTGATCGCTTCCAGTTGGCGCAGTACGCGTTGCAGATCCGCCTGAATTTGCGGCGCCTGGGCGTCGTTCGCCGCCGCGCGCGCGAGCCGCGCGCGCAGGCGTTCCACCGTGCGGGCAAGCCGCGCGGTTTCCACGGGTTTGAGCAGATAGTCGATGGCCGCCGCTTCGAAGGCTTCGAGCGCGTAGGCGTCGTAGGCGGTTACGAACACGATCTGCGGCGGCGCGGCGAGATTCGCGCAGGCGCGCGCGACGTCGAGGCCGGTCGCCCCCGGCATGGCGATATCGAGGAACGCGATATCGGGCTCCAGCGTGCCGATGCGCTCGATGGCTTCGAGCCCGTTGCCGGCCGTCGCCACGATGCGCAATTGCGGCCACGCGGCGGCGAGTTCGCGCTCCAGCGCGGCGGCGATCAGCGGCTCGTCCTCGGCGATCAGCGCCGTCGGAGCGCCGGCTGGTTCGTCGTGCGCGCGGTGCCGCGCCGTATCGCCGGGCAGGCGGCGTTTCATGATATGGACTCCTGCCCATTTACGCCAACGCCCAGGCCGACGGTATTTCGCAGCGGCAGCCGCACGCGCGCCACGAGGCCATGCGGCACGTTCTCGATCAGCGTGAGCGAGGCCTGCTCGCCATAGAGCGCCGCAAGCCGCTCGCGCACGTTCACGAGACCGACGCCGGCGCCCTGGGTGCCCGGCGTCGCGCCAAATCCCGGGCCCGTATCGGTCACGGTCAGTTCGATGTGCTCGCCCTCGCGCCGCGCGGCGACGTCGATTCTGCCGCCTTCCACCGCGCCCTGAATGCCGTGCTTGAGCGCATTCTCCACGAGCGGCTGCAACAGCATGGGCGGCACTGGTAGATCGGCGCAATCGGGCGGCAGATCGAGCGCGTAGGCAAGGCGCGGGCCGATGCGCATGGCGTGCACGGCGAGCATGGAGTCGAGCACCTTGAACTGCACCGCGAGCGTTTCGCTTTGTGCGCGCGAGGCTTCCAGCGTCGCGCGCAGGAAGCGGTTGAGGCTGGCCAGCAGATCGCGCGCACGCGGGGGATCGGATGCGATCAGGCTGTCGAGCGTCGCGAGCGTGTTGAAGAGAAAGTGCGGTTCGATCTGCGCCTGCAACGCATGCAGGCGCGCACTGAGTGCGGTGCGCTCCGCAGCCTCCTTTTGCCATGCCGCGCGCGCGACCTGTTCGCTCAGCTCGGCAATGCGCGCGCGCGACCAGCCGTACCAGGTCACGAGCAGCGTCGCGGTGAGCGCGATCCAGCCGGTGAGCGCGAGATCCTTTGTCGCGAACGCGTGGCGCAAGCCGATCCCCAGCAATGCGCCTGCCATGGCGCGCCCAAGCATCGCGCCCAGCACGATGGCGAGCACCATCGCCACGGCGAGCCGCGGCCCCGTGAGCGCGTTGTGGCGCTGCAGGAAAAAGCGGCTGACGTCGAGCAGCAGCATGATCGACAGCCCGATCGCCTGGCTGAAAACGAAGTTGTCGATGAAACGCTCGTGCGTGCCGGCGGCGGTGAGGGCGACCGCGATCAGCGTATTGCCGATGACGACGAGCACGCCTTCGCGGGCGAACCCCGTGAGCAGGACGCTGGGCGCCGGCGCGCTCGCGCGGGCGGCGGGGTTCGGAAACTCCACGTGCGTGCCAGGAATCATGCGATCCAGCTTGTGACGATGAGATTGAGCAGCCGGTGCGGCGTCGCAACGGCGGCAAGACCGGCGGCGACGAGGCCGAAGAACGAGCCGCGCATGGCGACGCGATGGCCGCGGACGTTGCCGTGACGGATCGCCCAGACGGCGCGCCCGACGCTGGCGAACGTCAGCAGCGAAAGGCCGTGCACCCACGACAGATGCCCCGGATGCAGTTCGCGGATGTCGAACGAACTGAGCGCGGCGGCGAACATCGTCAGCACCCAGAGGCGGCCGAGCCACTTGTGCCGCGCGCCGCCTTTCTGGGTCAGCATGACGGCGGTTCCGAGTATGACAGAAAGCGAGGCGGCGACGATGTGCGCCGTGATGATGGCAGACATGCGGGCTCTCCTTGGCGGATGGAGCGGGGCGATGTCTGCAGTGTGGCGAGCGGGGCGAGGGGGAGCGACGGGTTTGCGACGAAGCGTGAGGATCGTGGCGCGAACGGCGACTGGGTGGCGCGAGCCGGGGGCCAGCGGGCCGGCCGGCGGAACTCGGCCCGGCGGCGCGGGAACTCAGCCCGGCGGCGCGCTTTCGATTTCGCGCAGAATCTCGTCGAATGGCGCAGGCTTCACGAGATGCCGGTCGAAACCGGCCTCGCTCGTGGCCTGGCGGTCGCGTTCCTGGCCGTAGCCCGTGAGCGCGATCAACTGCACGCGCGCCGTGGCGGGCTCGGCGCGCAGTGCCTTCGCCAGCGCGTGACCGTCCATGCCGGGCAGCCCGATGTCGAGTATCGCCACGTGCGGCAGGAAGGTTTGCGCGAGCGCCAGCGCGCCCGGGCCGTCATGCGCCACGCGTACCTCGTGGCCTTCGAGTTCCAGCAGCATGAGCAGCGAGGAAGCGGAATCGACGTTGTCGTCGGCGATCAGCACGCGGCGGCGCGGCGGCGCAACGTGTGCCGGCTCGCCTTGCGCCGGTTCGCGCGGCGCTTCGCACTGCGGGGCGCGCGCGAGCGGCAGGCGCACGACGAATTCCGAGCCGTGGCCAAGGCCGTCCGAATGCGCGCTCACCGAGCCGCCATGCAGTTCCGCGAGTTCGCGCACGAGCGCGAGGCCGATGCCGAGACCGCCGTCGGCGCGCTTAACGGCTTCGCGCGACTGCATGAAAAGGTCGAATACGTAGGGCAGTTCGTCGGACGCAATGCCGATGCCGTTATCGTGCACGCGAATCAGGATCTCGTAGACGTCCGCTTCGAGCCGCAACGCAATCTTGCCGCGTTCGGCCGTGTACTTCGCCGCGTTGGAAAGCAGGTTGCTGATGATCTGCGCCACACGTATTGCGTCGCCGGTCACGTGGCACGGCTCGCAGTCGATCTCGACCGTGAGCGTCTGCAATTTCGCGTCGAGGAAGGGGCGGCTCGTTTCTACGGCGATCCCGACGATCTCGCGCAGGTCGAGCGTGCTCATCTGCAGCGCGATCTTGCCGTGCGAGATGCGCGAGACGTCCAGCAGGTCGTCCACGAGGCGGCCGAGATGCTCGACCTGGCGGCTCGCGATCTGACGCGCGTCGGCGCGCATGCCGTCGTTCGCGCCGTGGCGCGGGTCGAGCAGTTCGATGGCGTTGCGGATCGGCGCGAGCGGGTTGCGCAGTTCGTGCGCGAGCGTGGCGAGAAAGCGGTCCTTGCGGCGGTCGGCGTCGCGCAGCGCTTTTTCGGCTGCGTAGAGGCGCAAGAGCGCGCGCACGTTCGCGACCAGTTCGGCGGGCTCGACGGGTTCGGTGAGATAGCTATCCGCGCCGCCGTCGAGCGCGAGAATCTTGTCGCGCGTTTGCACCGCCGCGGCCGAGGTTTGCAGCACGAGCGTGGAGTTCGTTTCCGGGTCCGCCTTGATGAGACGGCATACCTCGATGCCGCTGATGTCGGGCAGCTTCACGTCGAGCAGCACGATCGCGGGCGCCTGTTCGCGCACGGCTTTGAGCGCGCCCTGGCCTGTCGCCGCTTCGATCACGGCGTAGCCGGCGTGGCGCAGCACGCGCGACTTCACGTAGCGCGCGCCTTCGTTGTCGTCGACGTTGAGGATGAGCGTGGCGGGTGCGTTCATGGCGCCGCGTCCCCGGAGGTTTCAGGCTCGCCTTCGACGGAAGTGGCAAGGCGCACCGGCACGTTCACGCGGAACGTCGAGCCCACGCCGGGCTCGCTTTCCACGCCCACTTCGCCGCCGAGCAGCGCCGCGAGTTTTTGGCACAACGGCAGCCCAAGCCCCGTTCCCTTCACGCGCTGCTGCAAGCGATTCTGCACCTGGCCGAACTCCTCGAAAATGATCTGGTGGTGTTCGGGAGCAATTCCGATGCCCGTATCGGCAACGAAGAAGGTAATGCGCGCGTTGTCGCCGTCGCGGTCGGCGGGCAGGCACTGGGCGCCCACGCGAATCTGTCCGTGCTCGGTGTACTTGATCGCGTTCGAAACGAAATTGCGCAGGATCTGCGTGAGTTTGGGTTCGTCGGTGTAAAGCTGCGGCAGGCCTGCCGTGGGGGCGAATTCGAGCGTGACGTGCGGCGTGTCGAGCAGCGGCACGAGCATCGTGCGCAGCGCCGCGAAAAGGTCGGCGGGATCGAACCACGCGGGCACGACTTCGGTCTTGCCGGCTTCGATTTTCGCAAGGTCGAGCAGGTCGTTCACGGTCTCGCCCAAGGTTTCCGCAGACGAAAGGATCAGCCTGACCTGGCGGTCCTGCTCCACGCTCAGGTCGCCATCCAGCCGGTTGAGCAGCAGGTTGGCGAGCGCGCGGATCGAACTGAGCGGCGTGCGCAGCTCGTGACTCATATTCGAGAGAAAGCGCGTTTTCATCATGTCGGCGCGACGCAATTCCTCGGCGCGCTCGTCCAGCTCCGCATAGAGCGCCACGACGCCGCGGTTGGTCGCCTCCAGCTCCTGCGTGAGGCGCGAGAGTTCTTCCTGGCGCTCGCGCAGTTCGTCGAGCGCCGTGACGAGTTCGCGGTTCTGCTGCTGCAGTTCTTCGAGCGAATCGCCGTGCGCGCCCTCTTGCGGACTGCGCGCCGACAGTTCCCGCACGATGCGCTCGAGTTCCGTGCCGCACACCGCGCCGCGCTCGTGCGGCAGGTCACGCGCCATGGCGACAGTCGTGCCGCTGGCCGAGGAGCGGATCTCGAAGCGGTCCATGAGACGCCGGCTGCCCATGATGCCGAGGCCCATGCCGCCCGGCGAGCGCCAGGTGCCGTCGAGCACGGCTTCGAGGTCGCGCACGCCGGAGCCCTGGTCGCTCACCTGCACGGCGAGCGCCTCGCGCGGCCGCTCGCAGTCCAGCGCGAAGGTGACTTCGCCGCCGCCCGCATACTCGTACGCGTTGCGCGCGATTTCGGAGACGGCGCTCGCGATGCGCGTCTGGTCGAGCGGCGAAAAGCCGAGCCCCGCGGCGAGTTCGCGCGCGCGGCGGCGCGCGGCGACGACGTCCTGGGCGGTTTCCAGCCGGATGCGCAGCAGGGGCTTATTCATGGCTCAACTGTACTCCGGGGCGAGCGCGTACGACGACGACGGTGGCGTCGTCGCGCCGCCGCGTGAAGTCTCGGTAGAGGACGGCCGCAATCAAGGCGGCGGGCTGATTGGCGAGCCCGGGCCAGGAAGCCAGATCCCAGCGGGTGCCGATGCCGTCCGAATGCAGGACGAGGATCGCGTTCTCGCCCCACGTCAGTTCGAATTCCTGCGTGCCGCGCATGGTGTGGCCCACGATGCCATTGCGGGAGACGATCTGGTAGGACTCGCGTTCGGCCTGGTGCGTTTGGCCTTCCGGAGAGTGGCGCGCCGCGGGATGGCGCGCCGCGAGCCCGCGTTCCGTGGGACGGCCCGCGCCATACGCGGCCGCCGAGATGTTGCCGGTGCCGCAGAACGCCAGCGCACCGCGCGCGAGATCGATACGCACGAGCGCGAGCGCCGCGCCGCGCGTGTGGCGCATCGCCGCGTGCGAAAGCTCCATGAGCGCGGCGGGCGCGAGGCCGGCGCGGCGGCGCAGCACGTCGAGCGCGGCCGAGGCGGCCACGTGGGCTTCGGCGCCGTGGCCGAGGCCGTCGGCGAGCGCGAGCGAGAGTGACAGGCCGCTCGGGTCGACCTGCGCCAGCCAGCCGTCGCCGCAGACTTCCTCGCCGGGGTAGGGCACGCACACCGCGCCGATTTCGGGTCCGCCGAATGACGCTTGCGCGCCGTTGCCGCCGCTTTTTTGCACGAGCGCGCGCAGTACGGTGCCCGCGCCCGGCTGCGAGTAGACGGCGAACTGATTCGAGAGCCGCCGGATCGCGCCGAGCCCGGTGCCGGGCGTGCCTGCCGTGGAGTGGCCGTCGGTGAGCGCGGCCCTCACGTCGGCCATGCCGGGGCCGCTGTCGAGCGCAATCAGTTCCACCGCGCCTTCCAGCGGACGCACCAGCAGTTCGCCGTGCCCGGCATGCTTCAGTATGTTGGTGGCCGCTTCGGTGAGCACGATCGCAAGGCGTCCCGCGTCGGTTTCGCCAAGCGCGGCCACGCGCGCGGCTTCGGCTGCGCCGCGGCGCGCATAGGCGACGCTGCTCGCGTCGCCGATCTCGAAGGACCGGTGGGTGCCGCCGGCTGAAGCGGCAGCACCGTCTAGCGTACTTTCCATTTCGTAATCGTGACCGTCGTGCCGTTACCCGGAGTCGATTCGATCGTGAATTCGTCGCACAGGCGCCGCGAGCCGCCAAGGCCGAGGCCGAGACCATTGCCGCTCGTGAAGCCATCTTGCAGCGCGCGTTCGATGTCGGCAATACCCGGACCCTGATCGACGAACGAGAGCCGCAGGCCCACGCGCACGCCTCTTTCGAGCACTTCGAGCCGCGCGTCGCCGCCGCCGCCATACTGCAGCGTGTTGCGCGCGAGTTCGCTCGCCGCCGTCACGAATTTGGTCTGCTCGATGAGCGAGAACCCGTGCGCGATGGCGGCATCGCGCACGATCTGGCGCAGCCGGACGATTTCCTCGTCCGAGCGCAGGCTCACTTGGGCCGCGAGCCGTCCGGTCGTGTCGCTGCTATTCATGATCGAATGCAAGAGACGTGCTACCTGGCGGAGTAATGGGAGTTAACGGAGCTGACGCTGCTTGAGCAGCGCCATGCCCTTTTCGACGTTCAGCGCGGTGCGCACGCCCGAAAGCGTGAGGCCCAGCTCGACCAGCGTGATCGCCACCGACGGCTGCATGCCGACCACCACGGTCTGCGCATCGAGCACCGTCGCCATGGCGGCCGTGTTGCTGATCATGCGGCCGATGAACGAGTCGACCACGTCGAGCGCCGAGATGTCCATCAGCACGCCCTTGGCCGACTCCTTCACGATGCGCTCGGTGAGGTCGTCCTGGAGTGCGATGGCGAGGCGGTCGTGCATGTCCACCTGGATCGTGACGATCAGGCAGTCGCCGAGGCGCAGAATTGGAATGCGTTCCATCGTGTGCGGTTCCCGTGCGTCGTCCGGTCAATGGCGTTCAGGCTGTGGCTTTCGGCGTGATGATGGTCGCGCCGATGCGCTGCAGCGCGATGACGAAGGCGTCGGCGAGCGTGGACTTGGTCGTGACGTTGGTGAGGTCGACGCCCAGGTGCACGATGGTCTGCGCGATCTGCGGCCGGATGCCGCTGATGATGCAGTCCGCGCCCATGAGACGCGCGGCGGCCACGGTCTTGAGCAGATGCTGCGCGACGAGCGTGTCCACGGTGGGCACGCCCGTGATGTCGATGATCGCGAGGCCCGCGCCCGTGTCGACGATCTTCTGCAGCAGGCTCTCCATCACGACCTGGGTGCGCGAGGAATCGAGCGTGCCGATGAGCGGCAGCGCGAGAATGCCTTCCCAAAGCTGCACGACCGGCGTGGACAGTTCCAGCAGCTCTTCCTGCTGCCGCGCGATGATCGCTTCGCGGCTTTTCTGGAAGACGTCGGTGGTATAGAGGCCGAAGCCGTCGAGCAGCAGGTTCACCTGCCAGCTCACCTGGGCGAGTTCTGCGGGACTCTGCGCATACGCCTCGCGCAGGCGCGCGTAGAGCGGCTCCTTGAACGAGAACACGAAGGTGGCCGTTTCGAGCGGCGTGTAACCCTGACGCGCGCGATGCGCCGACATGTCCGCGAGGAACATGCGCACCGGTTCCCACTCGGGGCGGCCCGCATCGAAGGTTTGGGTGTTCGGCAGCGTGTCGAGAAAGACGTTCAGGAACGCCGAGAACTGCTCGCGAATTTCTCCTTCCATCGCGAGGCCGCGGCGCAGCGCGATCGGCAGATGCAGACGCAGCCATTCGGCAAGCAGCGTGTCGCGATGCTGGCCGAGTATGTCCGCAATGCGAACCTGTTCGGTTGTGTTCATACAAGCTCCTGAGCGTGGGGCGCGCCTCGTCGGTGAGACGAACCGGAGCACCTTACACCATTGAGTCGATTCGATCCCAATTAAATTTGAGACTGCGACGCAATCAAGGTGAAATTGGCGCCAATTGAATCGATTACGCGGGTACGGAAGCCGGGCGACGGCGCGAGCGTGTCGCTGCATGCGTTTTTCGTGCCTGGTTGCCCGCGCAACGACTGGTGAGCCTGGCGAGAGCGCAGTTTCCCGGTTTGCCGTTACGCGCTTGTAGTTTTTACAGGGCGCGGTCTGCCTGGTGGTTTGCTGCCAGATTCGCGAACGTTGCGAGGGCGAAGCCGGGTGCAATGCCGGCGGGCTGGTATGTGTCTTGCTTATTCCCTTGCGCCAATAACAATCCGTTCGCACTGGGGAGCACTGTAAGCCATGGAGCCCGAATCCTTTTCTCGCCGGCAATCGCCGCTGTCGACTCCGTCCGCGCCGCTCGGAAGCGCGCTCGCGTCGGGCGAGAGCACATTGAACGATAACGCCGGGGAGAGCCAGGACGAGCCGGCGCCGGGCGTGCTTTCGCGTCTCTCGTTTTGTGTGGCCTGGCTATTCGGGCTGGAGGCGTTTCTCACGGACTCCGGGGCGCACCCAGGCAGGCCCCGCGCGTGAACGCGCGAGCACAAGCGGGCCGCGCAGCAGCCCGACCTCGCCGCGCCCGACCCGCTAGACTGTGCGCTGACGCGCGCACGCGCGGCGCGTGGCTTCGCCCCTCCCGCCATTGCCAGAGATATCGATGACCAGGTTATTTCGCATGACCGCGCTTCTCGCGTGGTGTTTGTCGTTACTGCCCGCTACGGCGGCGTTCGCTCAAGGGGCTCAAGCGGCTCAAGCGGCTCAAGCGGCTCAAGGGGCTCAAGGGGCTCAAGCGGCCGAGGTGGATCAGTCGGACCCGCAGGCGCTCATCAAGACCGCCACGCAGCAGGTGCTCGACGAGGTGCGCACGAAGGCCGTCGCGCCCGACGACATCGCGCGCATCCAGGACATCGTCAACCGCGACATTCTTCCGTACGTCGATTTTCGCCGGACCACGCGCCTCGCCATGGGGCCGCACTGGCGCACGGCCACGCCCGCGCAGCAGGCGCAGATCGAGCAGGAATTCCAGCTATTGCTGATCCATCTCTACTCGGGCGCCATCGCGCAACTGAAGCCGGACCAGAAGATCGACTATCCGCCCATGCGCACGTCTCCCGGCGACACCGACGTCGTGGTGCGCACGCTCGCGCAGACCAACGGCAATCCCGCTGAAATCGATTACCGCCTGTACAAGACGCCGCAGGGCTGGCGGCTTTACGACCTCAACGTGCTCGGTGCGTGGCTGATCCAGACCTATCGCCAGCAGTTCAACGAGAAGATCCAGCAGGGCGGCGTGGATGGGCTGATCCAGTTCCTCGCCGCGCGCAATCAGGAACTCGTGTCGGGCAAGACGCAAACGCAGTGACGCACACCCGGCGGCGCGCGGTTTTTGCGCGTCGGTTGCGCGACCTGCGAAAATCTGGACAGCCGTACGCAGACGTAGTCCTTGTGTTCCCTTTTTGCCGATCCGAACCGACATGAATTTCCCGCTGCCGCCGCAGGGCCGACGCAACCGGGTGTTTCCGCCCAGCCCGCCCACGCTGCACAGTCTCGCCTCCGTCATTACCGGCGTGGTCGTGGTGTGCGGCCTGTATTTCGGGCGCGCGGTGCTGATTCCCATCACGCTCTCGGTGCTGCTGAGCTTTTTGCTGGCGCCGCTCGTGACCATGCTGCGGCGCTTTCACGTGCCGCAGTTCTTCGCCATTCTCGTGGCGGTGCTCACTACCGTGCTCGCGCTCGCCGGCGTGGGCGCGCTGATCGCCGCGCAGATCTACCAGCTTTCTGCCTCCCTGCCGCAGTACCAGGAGGAGATCGAGCAGAAAGTGGAAACGATTCAGGAAAAAACGGTGGGCCGCGCCGATTCGCTCATGGCGCGCGCCGCCACCGCGCTCCAGCGCGTGACGCCCACGCCGCCGCCCGCGCCGCCGCAGCCGCGCGGGCGCGCGGCGCGCAACCAGCCGCAGCAGCCCATGCCGGTGGAGATCCACAACCCCGCGCCCACGCCGCTTACGCTTGCGCAAAAGGCGCTTGCTCCAGCTATCGCGCCGCTCGAAACGACCTTCATCGTGCTCGTGGTGACGATCTTCATCCTGTTCCAGCGCGAGGACCTGCGCGACCGGCTCATCAGCGTGTTCGGCTCCGACGACCTGCACCGCACCACGACCGCCATCAACGACGCCTCGCAGCGGCTCTCGCGCTACTTCGTCGCCCAGCTCGGCGTGAACGTCACGGTGGGCGGGGTGATCGCGCTGGGGCTGGCGGGCATCGGCGTGCCGGGCGCGCTGCTGTTCGGCGCGGTGGCCGCGCTCATGCGCTTCGTGCCGTACATCGGCATCTGGATCGCCGCGGTCATGGCGACGATCGTGGCCGCGGCCACGCAGCCGCAGTGGACCATGGGCGTCATGACGCTGATCTTCTTCATCATCGTGGACGTGGTGGCGGGGCAGTTCGCCGAGCCGATGCTGTACGGCCGGCGCTCGGGTCTTTCTCCGCTCGCCGTGGTGGTGGCGGCGATCTTCTGGAGCTGGCTGTGGGGGCCGGTCGGGCTCGTGCTCTCCACGCCGCTCACGCTGTGCATCGTCACGCTGGGCCGCTATGTCGATCGCCTGAACTTCCTCACGATCCTGCTGGGCGACCAGCCCGCGCTCACGCCCGCGCAAACCTGCTACCAGCGCCTGCTCGCCGACGATCCGCACGAGGCGCTGCTGCAGGCCGACCGGCTGCTCACGACCATGCCGCTCATCGACTACTACGAGCAGGTGGTGTTCGAAGGTCTGCGCTTCGCGCGCAACGACGCCATACGCGGCGTGCTGCCCGCCGAGCAGGTCGCGCGCATCAACCAGGCGCTGCTCGACATTATCGAGGACCTCGAATCGGTGGACGATTCGCGCCACGCCGCCGCCGAAGACGAGAGCGCGAAGCGCGCGGCGGAGTCCGCCGAACGTGCGGACGAAGGCGCGAAGGTCATCGAGTTCACGCTCTCGCCCGACGCGGGCGAGGTGCTTTGCGTGCCCGGCCGCGGCGCGTTCGACGACGTGGCGGCGGCGATCGTCTGCCAGTTGCTCATGCGCGGCAATATTCCGTGCACGGCCACCACGTACGACGAAGTGCGCGCCACGCGCGGAGCCATGATCGACGAGCGCTCGCCCGCCATCTGCGTGGTGTCGCTCGACGCGCCCGAGTCGGCGCCGTACCTGCGCAATCTCGTGCGGCGGCTGCGCGAGCGCGCGCCTGACGCGACCATCGTGGTAGGCATCGGCGCGGCGCTGCGGGAAGACGGCGCGGGCATCGCCGACGACCCCGGCACGCTCTTTCCCACCTCGCTGCGCAACCTCGTGGAGGAATGCGGCGTGGCGCTCGTGCCCGCGCATGTTCCGCCGCCCGAAAAAGGGGTGGCAACGCCCGATATGCAGGATCAATACCGCGCGGGCGCGAAATTGTGACAGTCACGCCCGTGTCACATTAAGGCTCGAATATATGCGGCCCTGTGCCCTGGTTGCGGCATGAAAGTTACTGGGAGACAACCGTGCTGAGCCCCAAGGAATTCGCCACGCTGATGCTGGTCCGCCATTCGCCGGACCAGATCGATATGAACCGTCAGGAGCTGGATACGCTGCTCGAGCGTCAACTGGTGGCGCTCGAGCAATGGAAGGAAGGCCATCGCCGGCTTTCGCTGACGATTGCGGGCCGCTCGCTGCTCGAAGCGTTGGGCCGTCTGGACGACGTGGCGGCGCTGCCCGCGGCATTCGGCAACGAGCGTCTGGCCGCCGGCCTTTGATGTCTCGAACACGCCTTCGCGGTCCGGCCTGTACGCGGCTCGATGTGTTAGTGGCCCGGGCAGATCGGGCCGTGTTCTTATGCAAAACACATCGTCGCCCGTGCGTTTATTGAGGCATGCCAGGCAATTGTGTGCTTTTGCCCACGCCGCGCGACGCGAGCGTCTTGTGTCCCCCAAAGGACGCTGCTAGGCTTGTTCGGCCCGCTGGCGTCGCGGCAAGGCGGGCACACTGATCTTACGGAATGGTTGCCGCAGGCGTTTCCCTGTACGGGTATTTCCCCATCGCCCGGCCGGGTGGCGCTCGTCAAACTGACTCCATCCTCCAGAGTCTTTTCCAACTCACCTACCCCCTAAAGCAAAAGGAGGATCTATGGCAAAGCGTATTGCCTACGTGACCGGCGGCATGGGCGGCATCGGAACGGCCATCTGCCAGCGTCTGCACAAGGATGGCTACACGGTGGTCGCGGGCTGCGGCCCGAATTCGCAGCGCAAAACGCGCTGGCTCGACGAGCAGAAAGCGCAAGGCTACGAGTTCGTCGCGTCCGAAGGCAACGTGGCCGACTGGGACTCCACGACCGCCGCGTTCGAAAAGGTGAAGAAGGAAGTCGGCGAGATCGACATTCTGGTCAATAACGCGGGCATTACCCGCGACGTCGTGTTCCGCAAAATGACGCATGAAGACTGGATCGCGGTGATCGACACGAATCTCACGAGCCTTTTCAACGTCACGAAGCAGGTGATCGACGGCATGATCGAGCGGGGCTTCGGGCGGGTGATCAACATTTCGTCGGTGAACGGGCAGAAAGGCCAGTTCGGTCAGACGAATTACTCCACGGCCAAGGCCGGCATTCACGGCTTCACCATGGCGCTCGCGCAGGAAGTGGCGACCAAAGGCGTGACCGTCAATACCGTTTCGCCGGGCTACATCGGCACGGACATGGTGAAGGCGGTGAAGCCCGAAGTGCTCTCGAAGATCGTCGACAGCATTCCGGTGCGTCGCCTCGGCGAGCCGATGGAAATCGCTTCTATCGTGGCCTGGCTCGCATCCGACGAAGCGGGCTTTTCGACCGGCGCCGACTTCTCGCTCAACGGCGGTCTGCACATGAGTTGAGCGTCGCCGCGGCGGGTTGCGCGGTGCTTGTGAGTACAACGAAGCGATCTGGCGGGAGCGGCGTCGAGCCGGCTCCCGCTTCGTGTTTTTGGGCGCCGTCTATCGTGCGTCTGGCAGGTCGGCCAAAGAAAAATGCGCCGGGAGCGGACTCCCGGCGCCCAATTTCGACTCTGCGTGGTCCCCAACAGTCAGGGACAGGGTATGGGGCCTGGCAGGACGATCCGCAAGTCGTACGACCGGCCGCCATGCTCCATGAGTGATTTAACGGCGGCGCGCGCGTTGGGTTGAGTGGGTGGAAACCCAGGGCCCGCTTCAGGCGAGTGTTCGGGCAATTGTTCGGCCAATTGATTCGTCCCGCCATTCGCGCTACCTTTACGCTTATCCTGGCCGTCGAGTTCCGGGCAACGAGAGGAGAACCGTTTCGTGAAGAACGCGTGGGCTTTCTCCTGCCTCGTCGCCTTGAGCGCGATCCTCTGCGGATGCGGCAAGGACAGTTCGCGAAGCGTCACCGCGGCATCGGGCGCCTCCGCAAGCGAGGCGCCGGCGTCGGGCGCAAGCGGCACACCTGCTGCATCGGGTGCGCAAGCGGGGGGCACGCTGGGCACCATCACTCAGGCGCAGTTGCCGCCGCAAGCTGGCGATACACTCCGGCTGATCAAGGCGGCCGGCCCGTATCCCTATCCCGACGATGGCGTGCTGTTCCGTAACAGTGCGCTTTTGCTGCCGAAGCATCCGCGCGGCTACTACCACACGTACACGGTTATCACGCCCGGCGCGACGGATCGCGGGCAGCGCCGGATCGTGTGCGGCGGACCGCGCAAGCAGACCGGCGAGTGCTACTACACCGACAATTACTACGCCAGTTTCAAGCGCATTGCTGAATAAAGCGCCTTCGGTTGTGCGGATTTCGCACCGTCACTTCAGGATAGTTTTCGAGGTGCGTTTCGCCGTCGCTGCCGAAGTAACTGACGCATCGGCGAACCAGATCGGCGTCGTATCGAACCACGCCCGCCGTCCACGCGCCGGGTCCAAACCCGGCAAACGTGGTTTCGCCTGCCTGATCCGCGCGCAGCACCGGGTTCAGCAACTCGCGATTGAATGACGGTACGTTTCTTCGGCCGCACTACGGCCATTCGGACGCGTGGAGATGCTCTATGGAAAACCGCCCGATGTTGATTGCGCTGGCGCTCCTGCTGGCTGGGTGCGCCGCCGGCGGCGTGCCGCAAAACGGACCCCATCTGAGCGAGACGGAGTGCCGCGACCTCGCGGCGCTCAGAAGCAACGCGCCTGTGACGAGGGCGCAAAACACGAGCGAACTTGCGGCCTTGCGGAAGGCGGGCTACAACCCGCCGCCCTGGGACGACCCTTACTATCCGGAGGATCTGCAGGCGGCGCAGCGCCTCGTCGACTACTGGTTCGAAACGGAGTGCAAGCCGCTCCTGTCCGGGTGAATTCACGAGGAGACGCGGCCACCCGCCATGAAGCGGTCATGAAGCGGTCTCAAGCCGTCGCGACGAGAATCGACTCGCCGCTCGCGGGCCGAAGTCCATCGCTACGGTGTGCGAAATAACGCGCGGTGAGATCCGCGGTCGACACATGGCGCGCGTCGCGCAACCCCGCTTCGCGCGCGAGCGCGAGCATTTCGTCCGGTGCGAAGAAGCTCACGAATGGCGTGCCTGCCGCCTTCGCGCGTTCATACACGGCGGCGTGCTGCGCGCGCTCGGGTTCGTCGATGAGATCGAGCGGCAACAGGAACGTCATGACGAGCGTCGAACCCGGTGCGAGCTGCGCGATCTGGCGCAGCGTCGCGAGATTCGCCTCGCGCGTGAGATACATGGAGACGCCCGTTGACGCGATTACCGCAGGGCGCCCCGCATCGAATCCGGCAACGGCGAGCCGTTCCCACCATGTCTCGCCGGCCTCGAAATCCACGGGCACGAAACGCAGCCATTCCTGCTCGCGAAAGCCCAGCTCCATGAGCCGTTGACGCTTCCACGCCTGCGTTCCCGGCTTGTCCACCTCATACACGTGCAGGCGCGAGGCGATCTCGGGCCGGCGCTGCGCGAACGTGTCGAGTCCCGCGCCGAGAATCGCGTACTGTTGCGCAAGCCCCTTCGCGGCCTGTTGCGCCACGAGGTCTTCGACAAAGCGCGCCCGCCCGACGATGGATGCACGATAGCCGCGCGTGCCTTCAGGATGCATATCGGGGCGTTCGCGCCAGTTCGACTCCGGCGCGGCGATCTGCATGCCGGTTTCGTCTTCGAGCACGTGGGGCGCGTCGTCGACTTGAACGTGCAGCGCGCGCCACAACGCGACGCGAATGGCGGTGCTGTCGGGAGCGGCGGCGTGGCTGGCGGGCATGGTTCGGTCCTTTGTGGCGGGTGTCGTCGCACGATTATCGCGCGGCGTGTTCGCGGGCGCGCGCCCCGTAAATGTCGGCGCTCACTCGACGCAGCGCCTCGATCATCACGCTCGCCGCGGGCGTCAAGAGGCCGTCCGCGCGCGTGATGATGCCGAAATCGTCCATCTGGCAATCCATCGGCACGGGCAGGATCGCGACCATGCCGTGCGCCGCGTAGTAGCGCGCCACGTCCTCGGTGAGCACGGCGATCATGTCGCTTTGCTCCAGCACGCGCGTAATGAAAAGCAGCGCGGGCGTTTCCACCACGTTCGATGGCGGCGCGAGGCTCGCGCGCTGGAACATCAGTTCGAAGCGGTGGCGCAGCACGCTGCCGACAGGCGGCACGACCCACGTGGCGCGCGCGATGTCGGCGAGTGCGATCGGCTGGGCGCGAGACTGCACCTTGTCCGCTGCTTCCCCGAGCATGGGATGCCCGGGCCGCACCACGGCGCACACGGGTTCGCCGGCAAGCGGCTCGTAGCGCAACTGGAGCGTGTCGTGTTCGGAGGAAAGGCGGCCTAGCACCACGTCGAGCTTGTCCTGCGCGAGGTGTTCGAGCAGCACGTTACTGGCGTCGATCTCCACGGAAACGCGCAGATTCGCATTCGTGCGTTTGACCGCCGCGACGGCGGCCGGCAGCACGCGCACGCCAGGCGACGTGATCGCGCCCACCGCCACGTGACCAAGGCGCCCCGCCTTGAGCGCGCTCAGTTCCTCCTGCGCCTGGTCGAGGCTGCCGAGCACGGCGCGCGCGTGGCGGATCAGCGCGTCGCCGTAAAGCGTTGGCCGCATGCCGCGCGGCATGCGCTCGAACAGCACCGCGCCGAGCATGTCTTCGAGTTCGCGCAGGAGCTTCGAGGCGGCGGGCTGCGTCATGCTCAGCGCCGCTGCCGCGCGGTGAATATTGCCTTCCTCGGCCAGCGCCACGACGAGGAGCAGTTGACGCGTTTTCAGCCGCGTGCGCACGTACCAGGGGCTCGTGTCGAGCATGTCTTTCGCCTGATTTCCCAAATAGTTTTAGGTGTTTATACCAATGCCGATTTCGATATCGGAAGCGTCCATTTTTTCATTAGAAGGTTATCAGACTTATCCCTAGACTGTGCCGAACCTGGCGCTCGAAAGATTGAGCGATCTCCCGCACCACAAGACGAATACGATGTCGGAAACCAAACCCAAACTGCGCTCCCAACAGTGGTTCGGCACCACGGACAAGAACGGCTTCATGTACCGAAGCTGGATGAAGAATCAGGGCATTCCCGATCACGAATTCGATGGGCGCCCGATTATCGGCATCTGCAACACGTGGTCGGAACTCACGCCCTGCAACGCGCATTTCCGCAAGCTCGCCGAGCACGTGAAGCGCGGCATTTATGAGGCGGGCGGCTTCCCGGTCGAGTTTCCCGTGTTCTCGAACGGCGAATCGAATCTGCGCCCCTCGGCCATGCTCACGCGCAATCTCGCTTCCATGGACGTGGAAGAAGCGATTCGCGGCAATCCCATCGACGCCGTCGTGCTGCTGTGCGGCTGCGACAAGACCACGCCCGCGCTGCTGATGGGCGCCGCGAGCGTGGACGTGCCCGCCATCGTCGTGACGGGCGGCCCGATGCTCAACGGCAAGCACGAAGGCAAGGACATCGGCTCGGGTACGGTGGTGTGGCGCCTGCACGAGGAGCTAAAGGCGGGCGAGATCGATCTGCACCAGTTCCTTTCGGCAGAAGCGGGCATGTCGCGCTCGGCGGGCACGTGCAACACCATGGGCACTGCCTCGACGATGGCCTGCATGGCCGAATCGCTCGGCGTTTCGCTGCCGCACAACGCCGCGATTCCGGCGGTGGATGCGCGCCGCTACGTGCTCGCGCACATGTCCGGCATCCGCATCGTGCAGATGGCGCTGGAAGACCTGAAGCTCTCGAAGATCCTCACGCGCGAGGCATTCGAGAACGCCATTCGCACGAACGCGGCCATTGGCGGCTCGACCAACGCCGTGATCCATCTAAAGGCGATTGCGGGCCGCATTGGCGTGGACCTCGAACTCGAAGACTGGCAGCGCATTGGCCGCAACACGCCGACCATCGTCGACTTGCAGCCTTCGGGCCGCTTCCTGATGGAAGAGTTCTATTACGCGGGCGGACTGCCTGCCGTGCTGCGCCGGCTTGGCGAAGCGAATCTGCTGCCGCATCCGGATGCGCTCACGGCGAACGGCAAGTCCATCTGGGACAACGTGCGCGAAGCGCCCAACTACAACGACGAAGTGATTCGTCAACTCGACAACCCATTGATCGCGGACGGCGGCATCTGTATCCTGCGCGGCAATCTCGCGCCGCGCGGCGCGGTGCTCAAGCCTTCGGCGGCCACGCCCGAATTGCTCAGGCATCGCGGCCGCGCCGTGGTGTTCGAAAACTTCGATCACTACAAGGCGACCATCGGCGACGAATCGCTCGACGTCGACCGCGACTCGATCCTCGTGATGAAGAACTGCGGCCCGCGCGGCTACCCCGGCATGGCCGAGGTGGGCAACATGGGCCTGCCGCCCAAGCTGCTGCGCCAGGGCGTGAAGGACATGGTGCGCATTTCGGACGCGCGCATGAGCGGCACGGCATACGGCACCGTGGTCCTGCACGTCGCGCCCGAAGCGGCGGCGGGCGGCCCGCTCGCGGCGGTGCGCAACGGCGACTGGATCGAGCTGGACTGCGAAGCGGGCCGGCTGCATCTCGACATCAGCGACGAGGAACTCGCGCGCCGTTTGAGCGACGTCGATCCGGCGGCCGCGCCGGGCGTGGCGGAACAACTCGGCAAGGGCGGCTATGCGCGCCTCTATGTCGATCACGTGCTGCAGGCCGACGAAGGTTGCGATCTCGACTTCCTCGTCGGCAAACGCGGGGCGGCGGTGCCGCGGCATTCGCACTAGGTGCTGGATGGATCGAGGCGGGGCGCGCGCGGTTCGCGTGCATCCTCTTCACGTAAGGCTAGGGTTTGGCGCCCGGGTTGCCTACCATTGTCAAGGCGTCCGACGCGAGCAATTCCACCGCGGAACGGCTTTGCGTAAAAGGCGCGGCCCGACACCCTTTATCAAGCAGGACTGAAGACATGACTACGAGCCGTACGCCCCGCTACCGGGGCATTTTCCCTGTCGTGCCGACCACGTTCACCGAAACCGGAGAACTGGATCTCGCAAGCCAGAAGCGCGCCGTCGATTTCATGATCGACGCGGGCTCGGACGGCCTGTGCATTCTCGCGAACTTCTCGGAGCAGTTCTCGCTCTCCGACGACGAGCGCGAACTCATCACGCGCACCGTGCTCGAGCACGTGGCGGGCCGCGTGCCCGTGATCGTGACGACCACGCACTACGGCACCTCCATCGCCGCCGCGCGCAGCAAGCGCGCGCAGGAGCAGGGCGCGGCGATGGTGATGCTCATGCCGCCGTATCACGGCGCGACCTTCCGCGTGCCCGAGCAGCAGATTTACGACTTCTACGCGCGCGTGTCCGACGCGATCGACATTCCGGTCATGATTCAGGACGCGCCCGCGAGCGGCACGGTGCTCTCCGCGGCGTTCCTCGCGCGCATGGCTCGCGAGATCGAACAGGTCTCGTACTTCAAGATCGAAACGCCGGGCGCCGCGAACAAGCTGCGCGAGCTGATCAAGCTGGCGGGCGAAGCCGCCGAAGGCCCGTGGGACGGCGAAGAAGCCATCACGCTGCTCGCCGATCTCAACGCGGGCGCAACCGGCTCCATGACGGGCGGCGGTTTTCCGGACGGCATACGCCCGATCATCGAAGCCCACCGCGAAGGCCGCGCCGACGACGCATTCGCGCTTTATCAGAAGTGGCTGCCGCTCATCAATCACGAGAACCGCCAGGCGGGCCTGCTTGCCTGCAAGTCGCTGATGAAGGAAGGCGGCGTGATCGAGTGCGAACTGCCGCGCCACCCGCTGCCCGCGATGAATCCCGCGACGCGCGCCGAACTGGTCGAGATTGCACGCCGTCTCGATCCGCTCGTGCTGCGCTGGGGTAAATAATTCATTCGTCATCCGTAATAAAAATTCTCCCTGAAAAGAAGGGGCGGAGATACGTCATGAAAGCGTCCTATACGTTGGGCATCGTCGGCGTGGGCAAGATTGCGCGCGATCAGCATCTGCCTGCCATCGCGGGCAATCCCGGTTTCGAACTCGTTGCGAGCGCGAGCCGCAACGCGGAAGTGGAGAACGTGCGCAACTACAAGGACATCGGCGCGCTGCTGGCCGCCGAGTCCGATCTCGACGCCGTGTCGCTGTGCGCGCCGCCGCAGGTGCGCTATGCGCAGGCGCGCGCAGCCCTCGAAGCGGGTAAGCACGTGATGCTCGAAAAGCCGCCGGGCGCGAGCGTGAGCGAGGTCGAGGCGCTGCGCGAACTCGCGCAAAAGCGCGGGCGCACGCTGTTCACCACGTGGCACTCGCGCTGCGCGAGCGCCGTGGAACCCGCGCGCGCGTGGCTTGCCGGGCGCACCCTCCGCGCCGTGCACGTGCGCTGGAAGGAAGACGTGCGCCGCTGGCATCCGGGTCAGCAGTGGATCTGGGAACCGGGCGGCCTGGGCGTGTTCGATCCGGGCATCAACGCGCTTTCCATCGTCACGCGTATCCTGCCGCGCGAAGTGTTGCTGCAGGGCGCGACGCTGCACGTGCCGGGCGATTGCGCCACGCCCATCGCCGCGGAACTCGACTGCATCGACACCGATGGCGTGCCCGTGCGCGCCGAGTTCGACTGGCGCCACGGCCCGGTCGAGCAATGGGAAATCGATGTGGAGACAACGGACGGCTTGCTCTCGATCGCGGAAGGCGGCAAGCGTCTCACGATTGCGGGCGAACCCGTCGCGCTCGAAGCCGAGCGGGAATATTCGGCGCTCTATGAGCGTTTTCACTGGTTGGTCGCCCACGGCACCGACGACGTGGACGTGCGCCCGCTGCGCCTCGTGGCGGACGCGTTCCTGCTGGGCCGGCACATCGAAGTCGAGGCCTTCGGCCACCAGACGCATTGATTACGCACTACAGACAGCAGCAAAACCACAACCTGAGGAGACAGGAGCATGACCAGCAAGATCCGCCGCTTGACCCTTCGTGCCGCATTCGCGGCGATGTGCATCGCCCCGCTCGGCATGAACGTGGCGGCGCACGCCGACTCGCCCGTGAAGATCGGCTTTCTCGTGAAGATGCCGGAACAGGCATGGTTCATCAACGAGCAGAAAGCGGCTACGGCGCTCGGCCAGAAGGAGAACTTTTCGGTGGTGAACATCGGCACGCCCGACGGCGAGAAGGTGCTCGCCGCCATCGACAACCTCGGCGCACAAGGCGCACAGGGCTTCGTGATCTGCGCGCCCGACGTGCGCCTCGGACCGGCCATTCAGGCGCGCGCCAAGCGCTACAACATGAAGTTCGTGACGGTGGACGACCAGCTCGTGGACTCGTCGGGCAAGCCGCTCGCCAACGTGCCGCACCTCGGCATGTCGGCGTTCAAGATCGGCAATCAGGTCGGTCAGGCGATCACCGACGAAATGAAGCGCCGCGGCTGGAAGCCGGAAGAAGTCGGCGCGCTGCGCATCACCGACTATGAACTGCCCACGGCGAAGCTGCGCACGGACGGCGCGACGCAATCGTTGCTGGCTGGCGGCTTCAAGAAGGAAAACATCTTCGACGCCCCGCAAAAGACCACCGACGACGAAGGCGGCTTCAATGCGGCGTCGCCGGTGCTCGCACAACATCCGAACATCAAGAAGTGGGTGGTGTTCGCGCTCAACGAAGAAAGCGTGCTGGGCGCCGTGCGCGCAACCGAGCAACTGCATATTCCTTCGGCTGACGTGATCGGCGTGGGCATCAACGGCGCGGGCGAAGCGTTCGCCGAGTTCCAGAAGAAGCAGCCCACGGGCTTCTACGGCACGATCGCGGTGAGTTCGACGAACCACGGCAAGGAAAGCGCCGAGAACCTCGTCGACTGGATTCGCGCCGGCAAGCAGCCTGTCGCCGACACGCAGACTACCGGCAAGCTGATGACGCGCGACAACTGGACGGCCGTGCGCAGCGAGCTGGGTATTTAACAGGCAAATAAGGACTGCGTAACGCACGGTCGAGACGGGATAGGGCAGGGATGCAATGACTGAAACCATGACTGACGCAAATGCGCAGGCAAAAGCGAACACGAGTGCGAGCGCTCAACAGGGGAATCGCGCATATCTGGAACTCGACGGCATTACCGTGAGTTTTCCGGGTGTGCGTGCGCTCGACCGCGTGGCGCTGGAAGTGCGTGCCGGCGAAGTGCACGGCTTGATGGGCGAGAACGGCGCGGGCAAATCCACGCTGCTCAAGGTGCTCTCGGGCGTGAACCAGCCGCAGGAGGGCACGCTCAAGCTGGGTGGCGCGGAGCATCGCTTCGCGACCACGAAGGCGGCGCTCGAAGCGGGTATCGCGATCATCTATCAGGAACTGCATCTCGTGCCCGAGTTGACGGTGGCGGAAAACCTGATGCTCGGGCAGTTGCCCAACCGCCTCGGCGTGCTCGACGAAGGCACGCTCGTCAAGCGCGCGATGGGTGAACTCAAGCGCCTTGGCGAGCGCATCGACCCGCGCACGCCGGTGAAGAACCTCTCCATCGGCCAGCGGCAGATGATCGAAATCGGCAAGGCGCTCATGCGCAATGCGCGCGTGATCGCCTTCGACGAACCGACCAGTTCGCTCTCGGCGCGCGAGACCGAGAACCTCTTTCGCATCATCAACGCGCTGCGCGCGGACGGCCGCGCGATCATCTATGTCACGCACCGCATGGACGAAGTCTACGAACTGTGCGACCGCGTGACGGTGTTCCGCGACGGCAAGCGCATCGAGACGTTCGATTCGGTGGCCGACCTCGAACGCAACCGGCTGATTGCCGCGATGGTGGGCCGCTCGATCGAGGACGTGTACGGCTATCGTCCGCGCGAAGCGGGCGAAGTGCTGATCGAAGCGAAGGGCCTGCTTGGGCCGGGCCTGGCCGACCCGGTGTCGTTCGCGGCGCGGCGCGGCGAGATCGTCGGCTTTTTCGGGCTCGTGGGCGCGGGCCGCTCGGAACTCATGAAGCTGATTTACGGCGCGACGCGTGCAAGCGCGGGTCACGTCGAGCTTGGCGGCAAGCGCGTGAACTTCGCAAGCCCGCGCGACGCCGTGCGCGCGGGCCTCGCGCTATGCCCCGAGGACCGCAAGCAGGAAGGCATCGTCGCGATCGCCTCGGTGGCCGACAACCTCAACATCAGCGCGCGCCGTCACTTCAGCCCCGCGCGCTTCCTGCTCGACGCGCGTCGCGAGCGCGATCTCGCGCAGGACTTCATCAGGAAACTCGCGATCAAGACGCGCAATGGCGACACGGCCATCGGCACGCTTTCGGGCGGCAACCAGCAGAAGGTGATCCTGTCGCGCTGGCTCGCCGAGCGCATCGAAGTGTTCCTGATGGACGAGCCCACGCGCGGCATCGACGTGGGCGCGCGCGCCGAGATCTACAACCTGCTCTACGAGCTTGCGGAAGCGGGCAAGACCGTGATCATGGTGTCGAGCGATCTTGCCGAAGTGATCGGCGTGTCGGACCGCATCATCGTCATGCGCGAAGGCCGCATTGCGGGCAGCCTGCCCAAGGCCGAAGCCACACCCGACGAACTGATCAAGATGGCGCTGCCGCGCTAACGCGGAACGCTTTTTTTGCCTTTCCGGTTGCGCGCGCAACAAGGTCGCGTGACCGGTCCGAAACGATGAACCAGAAATGAGTGAAGCCATGCAGCCACAGGGCACGCCTACCGTCAACGAAGCCGCCGCGCCCATAACTCCCCAGCGCGCGCGGGCGTGGGACATGATCAACAAATCGGGCATCGTGGTGGTGTTCGTGGTGCTGTTCGCGGTGCTCTCCGCAACGGTGCCCGACTTCCTCACGACCCGCAACATTCAGGGCCTGCTGCTCTCCGTCACGCTGATCGGCTCGATCGCCGTCACGATGATGTTCGTGCTCGCGCTGGGCGAGGTCGATCTTTCGGTCGCTTCCATCGTCGCGTTTTCGGGCGTGGTTGCCTCCACGGTCATCACGCAGTCGCATAGCGTGCTGCTCGGCATTGCCGCGGGCGTGCTCGCGGGCGGTGCGGTTGGGCTCGTGAACGGCGTGCTGATCGCGCGCTTCAAGATCAACTCGCTGATCGCCACGCTCGCGATGATGGAGGCGGTGCGCGGCCTCGCGTTCCTCACCTCGAACGGCGACGCCGTGATGATCTCCGAAGAGCGCTTCTTCGATCTGGGCGGCGGCTCGTTTCTCGGCATTTCGTTTCCGATCTGGAGCAACATCATCGGCTTCGTGGTGTTCGGTTTCCTGCTCAAGAAAACCGTGTTCGGCAAGAACGTGCTGGCCGTGGGCGGCAATAGCGAAGCGGCGCGCCTCGCGGGCTTGCCGGTCACGCGCATCAAGATCACGGTGTTCGTGCTGCAAGGGCTCATTACGGGCTTCGCGGGCGTGATGCTGGCCTCGCGCATGAGCCTTGGCGACCCGAAGACTTCCGTGGGCCTCGAACTCGGCGTGATCTCGGCGTGCGTGCTGGGCGGCGTGTCGCTCACGGGCGGCGTGGCGACCATTTCGGGCGTGCTGGTCGGCGTGCTCATCATGGGCGCGGTGCAGGACGCCATGAGCCTCATGAACGTGCCGACGTTCTATCAGTACCTCATTCGCGGCGGCATTCTGCTGCTCGCCGTGCTGTTCGACCAGTTCCGCCGCAGCAAGCGGGCGGTCTAACAGGCCGTATGAGGCGCCGTATGAGCGCGGCGGCCTTCGTGCGTGACGTGCGCGAGCGGCTACGTTCCCAGCGGAGCGCCGCCCAGAATCGAGTTGGCGTCGGCGCGCGCATTGTCGAGCTGCACGACGCTCGCTTGCCGCGCCGCGAGCGCGTCGCCGTGCTCGATCGCCGTGAGAATCGCCTTGTGGCGCGGCAAGGAAAGCGCATGTGTGTTGGGATGACGGCTCGTGAGCTTGATCGACTCGGAAAGCGCGAGCGAGAGCATGTTGCCGATGTAGGCGAGCATGTTGTTATGCGTGGCCGCCATGATCGCGCGATGGAATTCCAGATCGGGCTCGAGCAGGTCGGCGGCGGTTTGCGCCTCCTCCATGCGCGCGTACGCGGCGGTAATGCGGGCGCGGTCTTCGTCGTTCGCCGAAATCGCGGCGAGCGCGGCGGCGGCGGGCTCGATGATCTGCCGCACGGTCATGAGCGAGCGGAAGAATTCGCCCTCGGGAATGCTGTTGACGGTCCAGTACAGCACGTCGGGATCGAGCATGTGCCAATCTTCGCGCGCTCGCACGACACTGCCCACGCGCGGCTTCGACACCACGAGGCCCTTGGCGACCAGTACGCGCGTGGCCTCGCGTAGCACGGGGCGGCTCACGCCGTAGGTTTCGCACAACGTGGGTTCGGCGGGCAGACGCTGCCCAGGGGCGAGCGAGCCGCCGACGATCTGCATGCCAAGTTCCTGCACGATGCGCGCGTGCATGCTCTTGCGTTTCTCTAGATTGCGGTAATCCATGATTGTCCGGCCGGGGGCTACCCGATCGGAGCGCCCCCCTTGTTTATAGGTTCATTACGCGCTGGTGGCGCGCATGGCCCGATATTCCCGCCGCACGATGTCCATCAGTTCAGCCACCGATGTATTGGCGCTGCGCTGCTCGTACGTCACGCGGCCTCGCTGCATCAACATGATGCGATCCGCAATGTCGAGCGTCTGCGCATAGTTGTGCATGATCATGATAATCGATAGGCCGCCTTTCTCCTTCAACCGCATGATGAGATCGATGATGAGACCGGCTTCGCGCGCCCCCATCGCGGCGAGCGGTTCGTCGAGCAGAAGGATCCTGGCGTTGGAATGCACGGCGCGCGCCACCGCGATGGCCTGGCGCTGGCCGCCCGAAAGCCGCTCCACCGGCAGGTCCACCGAAGGCACGTGCACGCCGATGTCGTCGAGCAGTTGCGCGGCGCGCGCGCGCATCTGCTTGTGGTCGAGCAGTTTGAAGGGGCCGCGCCGCACGATCTCGCGGTTCAGGAACATGTTGTGATAAATGCTCAGCGAATTGGCGAGCGCGAGATCCTGATAAACGCATTCGATGCCGAGCGAGCGCGCGTGGTCCACCGAGCGCAGCAACGTTTCGTTGCCGTCGATTTGCAGCGTGCCGCTCGTTTGCTGATGAAAGCCCGTGAGAATTTTCACGAGCGTGGATTTGCCCGCGCCGTTGTCGCCGAGAATGCCGAGAATTTCGCCGCGCCCGAGCGTGAGCGAAACGCCGTCGAGCGCCGTGACCGCGCCGAAGCGCTTGACGATGTTGTCGCCGCGCAGCGCGAGCGGCGTGTCAGCCGTGGCGGTTGCGCCGCCCGGTGCAGCTTGCGGTTCGTCCATCATCGGCTCCCTTTGCGGCGCAGGCGCCCAACGTGGATGTTGAAGACCATGGCGGCGAGAATGGCGGCGCCGAGGATGATGTTGAACGTGAACGCGTTGATGCCGATGAGCGTGAAGCCGTCGTTGAGAATGCCGAGCACCGCCGCGCCGATCAGGCCGCCCACGATCGTGCCCGAGCCGCCCGTGAGCGGCGTGCCGCCGATCACGGCCGAAGCCACGGCGAGGAACATGATCTGGTTGCCGCCTGCCTGCGGGTCGATCGAGGTGATGCGAAAGCCTTCCAGAATGCCGGTGAAGCCCGCGAGCACGGCGGCAATGACGAAGTTGCCGAGCCGCAGCCGGTTCACGTGAATGCCGGCCTCGCTCGCGCCGAGCGGATTCGCGCCCGCCGCCTGCGTATGCAGGCCCCAGCGCGTGTGCCGCAATAGCACGTGCATGGCAAACGCGATCACGATTGTCCAGAGAATCTCGCTGTAGCCCCACGCGCCCATGAAGGCCGCGAATTCGGGCGAGCCCGGCGTTTGCACCGGCGTGCCGCGCGAGATGGTGAGCGTGATGCCGTTGATGAGAAAGAGCGTGCCGAGCGTCGTGACGAACGAGGGCAGCCGCAGCCATACGGTCACGGCGCCGTTCACGAAGCCCACGATACCCGCGGCCACGAGCCCCGCGATCACGGCGAGCCACATGGGCGCGCCGGCGTCGTTGGCGAACACCATCATGAATGGCGCGAAGGCGAACACCATGCCGGCCGAAAGATCGATGTCGCCGCCGATCATCAGCATGATTTCGCCGAACGCGATGATCGCCACAGGCGCGATGAACTGCGAGAGGTTGACTAGACTCGCGTTGGTAAGCAGGAAATCGCGGTTGGAAAATTCGAAGTACGCCGCGAGGATCACCGCCACGAGCAGAATACGCAGCTCGGGCGCCCACGCGGAGAGCCATTGCCCGCGCGGGCGGGCAGCAGCCCGCGCGGTCACTTCAGCCTTGCCAGTTTCGTTCACGGAGTTCATCACTCGTCGTTCGTTGCGGCCGGTTCGTCAGGACTTGATCGCGCCGTTCATCGGCACGATTTGCGGCTTGGTGGTCTTGCCTTCGTAACGCGTCGAGGTATTGAGGTACGGCTCGACCGTGTCCTTCGTCACGAACTTCAGGCCCGTGTTCGTATCGGCCGGACCGACAAGACCGCCCGACGCGAGCGTCACGAACGCCTGCATGACCGTGTAGAAGCCCTGCACGTACGGCTGCTGGTCGATCGTGAAGTCGAGGAAGCCTTCGTGAATGAGCTGGACCGTGGTGGGCAGCAGGTCGAAGCCGCCGCCGTGCACGCCCTTCGAAGGCAGGTTCGATTCCTTCATCACCTGCGCCACGCCCTGGGTGCTGCCCGCGTCCACGGCGAACATGCCCTTCACGTCCTGGTGGCCGAGATAGAACGACTTGATCTTCGAAAGCTCTTCGTTGACGGTCGCGCCCGTGGCCACGGTCTGGATTTCGATCTTCTTGCCGGACTTCTTGATCGCGTCGCTCGCTCCGTCCAGACGCGGCTGGATGTTGAGCTGGCCCGGCGTGGCGATGAAGAGGGCGACGAGGCCGCTGTCGACGAGGCTCACGATGCGCTCGCCCATCTGGTAGCCCGAGAGATACAGGTCCTGGCCGATATAGGCAAGGCGCGGGCTCTTCTTGCCGCGCGGCGCGTCGGCGTTATAGGCGAACACGGGAATGCCCGCGTCGAGCGCTGCCTGGATGGGCTTGTCGAAAGCGGTGGGATCCACGATCGGCACAGCGATCGCGTCGGCCTTCGCCGCGATCGCCGCATTCACGGCGCGTACCATTTCGCCCGCGTCGGACGTGGCCGAGCCGGTCCACTGATAGTCCATGTTGAGCAGACCGCACGCGTCCTGAATGCCGTATTGCGTCGGCACGAAGAACGGATTCGTGGTGACGTGGTTGACGAACACGATTTTCCACTTCTTGTGCGAGGGGAATCCCGATTCGGCCGCCTGCGCCGTGGAAATGAGTCCGCCGCCGCCCACCGCGCCGAGCAGCGAAAGCGCCGCGCCCAACCCCGCGCCCTGCATCAGGCCGCGCCGGCCTGTGTCGATCAAGCTTTTGCCGTCTTTTGCGTCATCCCGATCCTGCGCCATGTTTTCCTCCGGTCTTGTCTTCGTGGTCGATGTAGTCGACTTTTCGTCGAAAAGCGTGCAGATACTGGACAGTACCGGAGAACGCGCACGCCACGCTCGCTGAATGGAGCCGTGACGCGCCAGACATCCGCTGCGAACGTGTGTTCGCAAGGCGCCGACGGTACCGCAAAAATCTTAGTGCAGCGTGATGAGGCCTCCTAATCCATGTATACCCGTAACTACTCCATAGGCTGCAGTCACAATGACAACTGGCTTACGCGCCGCCCTTCGCTTCGTGCAGATGAGGCGGCGGGCTCGCGAGCCTGGCCTGGTCCATAGGCGTCGCGGGTTGGGTGCGCGAGCGCGTGGCGCGCGGTGCACCGCGTCCCGTGCCGGTGGATTTGCGGCGCGCGGCATGGCGCTCGGTGGCGCGCTGCATGAGGCAGAACGCGCACAGCAGCGCGCCGATCACGATGCGCGTCCACCACGAACTGAGCGTGCCGTCGAAGGTGATGAGCGTCTGGATCGTGCCGAGGATGCCCACGCCGAACACCGAGCCGATCACATAGCCCACGCCGCCCGTGAGCAGCGTGCCGCCGATCACCGTCGCGGCGATGGCGTCGAGTTCCATGCCTTGCGCCTGCAATCCGTAGCCCGAGAGCACATAAAGCGTAAACACCACGCCGCCGAGCGCCGAACAGAACCCCGAGAGCGCATACACGCCGATCTTGGTGCGCGCCACCGGCAGGCCCATGAGCAGCGCGGAGCGCTCGTTGCCGCCGATCGCGTAGACGTTGCGCCCAAAGCGCGTGAAGTGCGCGATGACGATGCCCGCGATCAGCATGGCGATGGCCGTGAGCGAGCCCGTGGTGAGCGACCCGCTGCCCACTGGAATGCTGAATTCGGAGAGCGCGTGAAAGCCGGGGTCGTTGATCTGGATGGATTCGGTGGTGATGAGAAAACACGTGCCGCGCGCGAGGAACATGCCCGCGAGCGTGATGATGAAGGGTTGCAGCCGGAAGAAGTGGATCAGCGCGCCCATTGCCGCGCCGTAAAGCGCGCCGCAGATCAGAACGAGCGGCACGACCACGAGCACGGGCCAGTGCAGCTTTTCGGTGCCCACGGCGCAGAGAATCGTGGTGAGCGCGACTACGGCGCCCACCGAAAGATCGATGCCGCCCGAGATGATCACGAACGTCATGCCGATGGCGACGATCAGCAGGAACGCATTGTCGACGAGCAGACCGAAGGCTACCTGGAGCGAAAAGAACCCGGTGTACATGACCGAGCCGAAGCCGAACAGCACGGCAAAGAGCACGACCGTCACGACGATGGGCAGCACGCGCGGATCGACGAAGCGGCTGGCGCCGCGCCGGCACGCCGCGAATGCGTTGGATAAGGACAGGGCAGGGCGGTTCATGCTCGGCTTCCCTCGTATGGGTGCACGGGGTGCTCAGGCGCGCGCGCGGCGTGCGAGAGCGATACGCTTGAGTTGCTGGAGCGCGAAGGTGCGCGCGGCGGGCGACTGGATCAGGCACACGAGCAGCACGACCACGGCCTTCACGACGAGCGTGGCCTCGGGCGGCACGCCGATCGAATAGGTGGTGTAGGTGAGCGTCTGGATGATGAGCGCGCCGAGCACGGTGCCCGCAAGACTGAAGCGTCCGCCCAGCAGCGAGGTGCCCCCGAGCGTCACGGCGAGAATGGCGTCGAGTTCGAGCAACAGGCCCGCGTTGTTGCCGTCCGCGCTGCGCACGTTCGAGCTGATGAGAATGCCCGCAATCGCAGCGGTCACGCCGCAGAATGCGTAAGCGCCGAACACCACGGCTTGCGACGACAAACCCGCGAGACGCGCGGCCACCGGATTCACGCCGATCGAGCGGATGAAGAGCCCGAGCGCCGTGCGGTTGACGATGAGCGCGGTGAGCACGGTCACGGCAATCGCGATCCACACGGCGCATGGGATGAGCGCGAAATAGCCGCCGCCCGCGAAAAGATAGCCGGGCGCGCCGATGGGAATGATCTGGCCGCCCGTGAGCAACTGCGCCACGCCGCGCCCCGCCACCATCAGAATGAGCGTGGCGATGATCGGCTGCATGCCGACGAACGCGACGAGCAGGCCGTTCCAGATGCCTGCGAGCAGGCCCACCGCGAGCGCCGCGCCGAACGCGAGGCCCACGCGCGATGGATCGGCGGCGAGCACTGTCGCGGCCGCCGCACCCGCAATCGCCACGACGGCGCCCACGGAAATGTCGATGCCGCGCGTGGCGATCACGAGCGTCATGCCGAGCGACACTACGACGAGCGGCGCGGCGCGCATGAGGATGTCGATGGGCGCGCCGAACAGGTGGCCGCCAAGCATCGTGATGGCGAGGAAGTTGCCGCGATGCGCGACATCGACGACGAACAGGGCGATGAGCGTCACTGCCGGCCACACCAGCGGATGCCGGATGACGAGCGAGAGCCAGGCGGGAAGGGCGGGGCGCGTCATCGACGGTCTCCGGCAATGAGGTCGTAGACTTCGTGCTCCGAGCGCGCCGCGCCCGAAAGCTCGGCCACCTTGCGCCGGTCGCGCAACACGGCGATGCGGTCGCTCACGCGCACCACTTCGCTGATCTCCGACGAAATGAACAGAATGCCAAGACCTTTCGCGCACAGCGCGCGCACGCGGTCCATGATTTCGAATTTGGCGGCCACGTCGATGCCGCGGGTGGGTTCGTCGAGGATGAGCAAACGTGGCTTGGTCGCGAGCCAGCGCGCGAGCAATACCTTCTGCTGATTGCCGCCCGAAAGCAGCCCAATCGGCTGCTCCGCATCGCGCGCCTTGATGCCCAGTTGCTCGATATATTCGTTGGCCAGTTCGCGCTGGCGCGAGCGCCGGATCATGCGCCACCAGCCCAGTTGCGCCTGTAGCGCGAGCACGATGTTTTCGCGTATCGACAGATCGGCGACGATGCCTTCCTTCTTGCGGTCTTCGGGGCAATAGGCCATGCCGTGGCGCACGGCGTCGCGCGGCGAGGAAAGCTTCACCGCCTGGCCGTTGATGTGCACGGTGCCCGCATCGGCCTTATCCGCGCCGAACAGCAGGCGCGCGGTTTCCGTGCGGCCCGAGCCGAGCAGCCCGGCGAGACCCAGAATCTGCCCCGGCTGAACTTCCAGATCGAGCGGATTGAGCACGCCGCGGCGCGCCACGCCTTGCGCCGCGAGATACGGTTTGGTGTCCGAAGCAGCCGCTTCGCTGCGCGCCGGTTCGGCTTGCGTGAGCCGCTCGCCCGCGTTTTGCAGGCCCACCATCTTCGCGACCAGCGTTTGCACAGGCAGGTCGGCGGCGAGATATTCGCCCTCGCGCTCGCCATTGCGCATCACGGTGATGCGATCGGAAATGGCGTAGGTCTGCTCCAGAAAATGCGTGACGAACAGGATCGCGATGCCCGACGCTTTCAGCTTGCGCAGCACGTCGAACAGGCGCGCGACTTCGCCTTCGTCGAGGCTCGAAGTCGGTTCGTCGAGAATCAGGATGCGTGCATCGACGGACACCGCGCGCGCAATCGCCACCATCTGCTGCATGGCGATAGGGTACGTGTCGAGCGACTGCGTGACGTCGAGCGAAAGATTCAGTTCCGCGAGCGCTTCTTCCGCGCGGCGGTGAATCGTCTTCCAGTCGATCAGGCCGAGCCCGCGCTTGCGCGGCTGGCGGCCCGCGAAAATATTCTCCGCCACCGAGAGGTTGGGGCAGAGGTTGACTTCCTGATAGAGCGTCTGGATGCCGGCGGCTTCCGCCATCTGCGGCGTCGGGAAGTGTACCGGCTCGCCCGCGAGGCGTATCTCGCCCGCCTCGGGCTGGTGCACGCCCGTCAGCACGTTGATGAGCGTGGATTTGCCGGCGCCGTTCTGGCCCATCAGCGTATGGATCTCGCCGGGGTACAGACGAAAATCGACCCGGTCGAGCGCGCGCACGCCGGGGAAGGTTCGGGTAAGACCGACGGTTTCGAGTATCGGGGAAACGCTCATGGGCAACCGTGAAAGAGGCTCGAGCGCGCGGCGTGCTTCGTAAAACCCTTAATTACTCAGGTCTACGAAGCACACCGCGCCGCCCGGCAAGCCAGTTTAGTACTTGCGCGACGGCAGCACCTGCGCCGCCACGTCCATCGGGAACACCGTTTCGTTCGTCACGATGCGTTTGGGCAACTGCTTGCCCGCCACGACGTCTTTCACGGCGGACATGAGCTGCGGTCCGAGCAGCGGGCTGCACTCCACATCCACGTTCATCTTGCCGGCGATCATCGCCTCGAAGCCGCCCTTGGTGGCGTCGAACGACACGACGCTGACGTCCTTGCCCGGCTTCATACCCGCTTCTTCCATGGCCTGGATCGCGCCGAGCGCCATGTCGTCGTTATGCGCGTAGACCACGTTGATCTTGTTTCCGTACGTCTTCGCGAACGCTTCCATGACCTGCTTGCCGCCGGCCAGCGTGAAGTCGCCGCTTTGCGACGCGATGATCTTGAACTTCGGATCGTTCTTGATCACTTCCATGAGGCCCGAATGACGGTCGTTGGCCGGCGCGGAACCCACCGTGCCCTGCAATTCGACGATATTGATGGGACCGGGATTGTTCTTGTAGTGATCTTCAAGCCACTTGCCCGCGCGGCGGCCTTCTTCCATGAAGTCCGAGCCGATCATGGTCACGTAGAGCGACTGGTCTTTCACGTCGATGTTGCGGTCCGTGAGAATCACGGGAATCTTCGCGCGTTTGGCTTCCTGGAGCACCGGTTCCCAGCCCGACTCCACCACGGGCGAAAACGCGATCACGTCCACCTTCTGGGCGATATACGAGCGGATCGCCTTGATCTGGTTTTCCTGCTTTTGCTGGGCGTCCGAGAACTTGAGATTGATGCCGGCGTCTTTGGCGGCCGCCTTGACCGACACCGTATTCGCCGTGCGCCAGGCGCTTTCCGCGCCGACCTGGGCGAAGCCCAGCGTGATCTGCTTGTCTTCGGCGTGCGCGACGCCCGCCGCCAACGAGAAAGCGGCCGCCGCAGCGACCAGCCCGCCTGCCATGCGAGTTACCAGTTTCATGCGAGTCTCCGATGTAGCTCTATGCGTTGTATTTCTTTAATTCACGGCGCTACACCCGCGTCCATCACGGCCGGACAGAATCACGAGAAGTTCGCGCCATCCCTGGCCGCCGGTTATATCCTTTCGATACACCATTGGCCGCCCCTGCTGCTCACAATAGACAAACTATATGCAACGCCAGGAACGGTTGCGATTAGCGTTTTCCCGATAAGCCTGATGCATATAGTCATGCTATTTATTGGACTTTCTCACTAAGTGGGCGAAGCCATGAACACCCGTAAGCCCAGACTCCGCTCGGCCGCGTGGTTCGGCACCACCGACAAGAACGGCTTCATGTACCGAAGCTGGATGAAGAACCAGGGCATTCCCGATCACGAGTTCGCCGGCAAGCCGATTATCGGCATTTGCAATACGTGGTCCGAACTCACGCCCTGTAACGCGCACTTTCGCAAACTCGCGGAGCACGTGAAGCGCGGCATTTATGAAGCCGGCGGTTTTCCCGTCGAGTTTCCCGTGTTCTCGAACGGCGAGTCGAACCTGCGGCCCACGGCCATGTTCACGCGCAATCTCGCTTCGATGGATGTTGAGGAATCCATACGAGGCAACCCCGTCGATGCGGTCGTGCTGCTCGTGGGCTGCGACAAGACCACGCCCGCGTTGCTGATGGGCGCGGCCAGCTGCGACGTGCCCGCCATCGCCGTGACCGGCGGCCCGATGCTCAACGGCAAGCACGAAGGGCGCGATATCGGCTCGGGCACGGTGGTGTGGCAACTGAGCGAGCAGGTGAAGGCGGGCAAGATTTCGATCCACGAGTTCATGTCGGCGGAGTCGGGCATGTCGCGCTCGGCGGGCACGTGCAACACCATGGGCACGGCTTCGACCATGGCGTGCATGGCCGAAGCGCTGGGCGTGACGCTGCCGCACAACGCGGCGATTCCGGCGGTGGACGCGCGCCGCTACGTGCTGGCGCATATGTCGGGCATGCGTATCGTGGAGATGGCGCTAGAAGACCTGCGCCTCTCGAAGCTGCTCACGCGCGCGGCGTTCGAGAACGCCATTCGCACGAACGCGGCCATTGGCGGCTCGACGAATGCGGCGATCCACCTGAAGGCGATTGCGGGGCGCATCGGCGTGCCGCTCGAACTCGACGACTGGACGCGTATTGGGCGAGGCACGCCGACCATCGTCGATCTGCAGCCCTCGGGACGTTTCCTGATGGAGGAGTTTTATTACGCGGGCGGTTTGCCTGCGGTGCTGCGGCGCCTCGGGGAAGCGAACCTGCTGCCGCATCCCGATGCGCTCACGGCCAACGGCAAAACGCTCTGGGAGAACGTGCGCGAGGCGCCCATCCACAACGCCGAAGTGATACGCCCGCTCGACAATCCGCTCGTGGAGGACGGCGCGCTGTGCGTGCTGCGCGGCAATCTCGCGCCGAACGGCGCGGTGTTGAAACCTTCGGCGGCTACGGCGAAGCTTTTGAAGCATCGCGGGCGCGCCGTGGTGTTCGAAAATTTCGACGACTACAAGGCGCGCATCGGCGACCCCGATCTCGAAGTCACGGCCGACTCCGTGCTCGTCATGAAGAACTGCGGGCCCAAGGGTTATCCGGGCATGGCCGAGGTGGGCAACATGGGCCTGCCGCCCAAGCTGCTCGCGCAGGGCGTGACCGACATGGTGCGCGTGTCGGACGCGCGCATGAGCGGCACGGCGTACGGCACGGTGGTGCTGCACGTGGCCCCCGAAGCGCGCGCGGGCGGCCCGCTCGCCATCGTGCGCGACGGCGACTGGATCGAACTGGACTGCGAGAACGGCGTGCTGCGCGTGGACATCGGCGACGACGAAATCGCGGCGCGGCTCGACGAATGGGGTGCGAACCGGCAGCCCATTCCCGCCGATCGCAGCGGCTATCGCAAGCTCTATGTCGAGCACGTACTGCAGGCCGACGAAGGCTGCGATTTCGATTTCCTCGTGGGCTGCCGCAGCGCGGACGTGCCGAGCCATTCGCATTGACAACGCTCGCACGAAACCCGCGCTGCGGCAGACGCGGGTTTCCGTTCTTGCATAGAAAATTAAAGATTCGGGGAATCGCCCTCGGCGTTTTCCTACCGTCGTTTTCCTGATTGTTTTGGATTCGGCGCAACATTTGATCGCGTGCAAGCAAAGGCTTGTCATGCGTCATATACGGCGGTCAACGCGAAAACATGGATCGCGTTAAGCGGATGCCAGCCGGCGGGCTGGCGGCAGTGATCCATTTAGCCATTCGCGGAGATTCGCCATGAAACAACGATGTATGCCAACCCGCCTTCGCTCATGGCGACGGTGCGCCAGCGCGGCAGGCGCCCTTGTCACGCTTGCCACGGCGGGACTGCTTTCGGGTTGTGTCGCCGAAGCGCCGTTCAACATGCCCAGTTACCAGGCCGGTACATGCGTGAGCGCCGCCGCCGGCTACTACTGCGTGCAGCCAGGCGATTCGCTCGACTCCATCGCAACGTCGTTCGGGCGGCGGCCCGACGAGATCGCGCACTGGAACAGCTTGACGGCGGGTTCCGCGCCACGCGCCGGACAGATGCTGCGCGTAGGGCCGCCATCGGGCGGCGCAGGCGTTTCGCTCGCGGCCGCGACTCCCGCGCCCGGGGCGAACCGCTTCGTCTGGCCGGTTGCGGGCACGGTGGTGCGCGAGTTCGGCGCGCAGGGTTCGCGCGGCATCGAGATCGCGGGTCAGGCCGGCGCGCCGGTCAAGGCCGTGGAGGGCGGCCGGGTTGTCTACGCCGGCGACAAGCTCAAGCAGTATGGCCTCATGGTCATCGTGAAGCATGACGGCCACTTCGTCACCGCCTATGGCAACAACCGCCGCTTGCTGGTAGCCGAAGGCGCCACCGTGCAGCGCGGCGCGACCATCGCCGAGATCGGGACGAACCGCGAAGGCCACGCGGTATTGCAGTTCGAAATGCGCGAGGATGGCCACCCCGTGGACCCGCTCGCGTATTTGCCGCCGGGCTCGGGGCCGGTCACGCCTTAACGGCGCTTTCTCACGTCGCGATCGACCGCTACGTCGCTGTCGATGAAACAGGGTACGTCGTATCGCGCGTGATCCAGCATGTTCCCCAGATTCGCGATCTTCCGGTTGGAACCCTGGAGCCCGTCTTTCGGGCTTTCTTTTCATTCTAAATGCATCGGACTCCGAACTATCAGGCTATGTCCCTGAGTTTAAACTTGCCGATAGCGCCGAACAGCGAATTTTGATCGACCTGGGGAGAACTGCCACGGGAAACCTGGAAATATCTCCGACGTGCCCGCATTAACTTAAACCAGCCGGCCTCCGCGATGCCCGGCGCGGCTCAGATCGGGCTGGACGTGCGTGATAGAATTAAAGATGTAATCCTATGTCAACGGGAATATTGCACGATCTCCACATGGACCTGACCGATAACACCGATATTGCCGTTCGCCGTCAGGCTTTGCTGAATAGTTCGATAACTCACGCGCTGTACCATATCGGCGATCGTTGGACGTTATCGCTCCTTTTCCTTGCATTTCTCGGCACGAAGCGTTTCGACGACTTTCAGGTCAAGCTCGGTATTCCACGCCAAACCCTGAGTCTGAGACTGAAGAATCTAGTTGCCCTGGAAATGTTCGAAACGCATCAGTATCAGGACAATCCGCCGCGCACGGAGTACCGCCTGGGTTCGAAAGGCCTGGCGATGTACCCTTGTGTCCTGATGAGCTGGCGTTGGGAAAAACGCTGGGGATGGCCAAGGCCGACGTTTCCGGACAGACTTACGCATCGCGTCTGCGGCTACGAGATGACGCCGATGATGGTGTGTTCGCATTGCGGTGTCGAAGTATCGGTGGAGGACGTCAAACCTCACTACTGCGGCGAAGCAGTCACTACCGCATCCCCGGGCGCCCGGGCGCCGAGGTGGGGCGCACAGGCGCTGAGCAATAAAGCGGGCGGCGCCGTCTCTGAGAATCTCATCGAACTGCTAAACGATCGGTGGATTATTTTGTTGCTTGGCGCGGTAATGCTCGGTTGTCATAGCTTCGATACGCTGCAGCAAATACTCGGTATCGGTTCGAGCGTACTGGCCTCGCGACTCAAAATGTTGTCCAACACCGGACTTTTGACTCGTAGCGTTTCGCAGAGCGACGCCCGGCGTTTCGTGTATCGGCTTACGCCGCGCAGCCGTGACCTATTTTCATACATCGTTACGCTCGGCCAGTGGAGTCGCGACAACTTGCCGGACTGTCCCACAAGTCTGCGATTGACACACATTTCCTGTGGGAGCCTCCTGGAGGCAAAGGTTGTTTGTGACCGCTGCCGCGCTCCGCTCCTGCCGCATGACGTCAACTACCGGATCCAGACTTCGGCGTAAAGGATACTGCGCGGGATACTGCGCGGGATCCTGCGCGGCGAGCCGGTTGTCGCTTACGCTCAAGCAACGTCGCGTACTCCCACCACGAAGCTGGCAACGGTCGAGCATGAGCCACCGATGTTCAGCGTGGCGAATGTGCGAGCGCCTTCCACCTGGCACGCACCCGCTTTCCCGGTTACCTGCCGGGCCGCGTCGAGCAGCATTCGCGCTCCGGTCGCACCGACCGGATGTCCGCAACCGATGAGCCCACCGGACGGATTGATTGGCAATCGGCCGTCCCGGGCGATCAGACCGGATTCGACAGCTTTCCAGCTCTGACCGGGCGGCGTGATGCCGAAATGATCAATCGCCATATATTCGGTCATCGTGAAGCAGTCGTGGGTTTCGATACCGTCGATTTGCGTAACGGCTTCGATGTTTGCGCGCCGCCATGCGTCGCCAATCGCGTCGCGGACGTGGGGGAACACATAAGCAGAATCGCGGCTGCGTGCAAGCTTGTCGAGAAAACGAATCCCGGCATTCCGATGCCCCCAACCCAGAATTTCCGGCAAGCCATTTAACGGCAGGTTTCTCGCGTTGGCATAGGCTTGGGCGAAGCGCTGCGATGCGAGGATGATCGCGCAGGCGCCGTCTGTGATCTGCCCGCAGTCCTGCCGCCGTATGCCGGGTTCGATCACCGGATTGGCTCCGTCATCGTCGGTGAAGGCCCGTTCGGCAAAGTTCCACTGGCGAGTTTGCGCAAGCGGATTGCGTTTCGCATTCGTGTAGTTGAGTTCCGCGATTCTGTTCAAATGGATGCGATCGAGGCCATACCTGCGGTCGTATTCATCGGCCAGTCGTCCGAACACCGCGGGCCACATAAAGGTGCAGGCAATGTCTTCTCGTCCCTGCCACGCCGCGCTGTTCTGATTGCGCGAGGCGTCGTGACCCGGCAGATTCTTGAATTCTTCTGCGCCGATTACAAGGACGCAGTCATAGCGGCCGGCCTCGATTTCCGCCATTGCAGTTAGCGCGGCGAGAGAGGAAGACGCGCAGGCTCCCTCGTGCCGCATGGCCGGGGTTCCCCAGAGTTCCGGGACAACCTGGACCACCAGTGCGCCAAGATGCCCCTGCTGTCGCTGCGCTTCGCCAAACGCATTGCCGACGTGAATCGACTCGATATCGGTTGGCTTCAGGGATGTGTCTTCGAGTGCCCCTAACGTAGCCTCCTTTATCATGTCGGAAATGTCCTGACCATGCCGAGACCATACTTTGGCGAAATCCGTTTGATAGCCGCCGAGTATATATACCGGATTGCTCATTAGCGATTCTCCGTGCTTTGCGTGAAATCGGCGGCGAATTGCTCGAAGCGATCCACCGCTGAGTGATATTCGTTAATCAGCCGTTCAACCACGAGACTGACTGGTTCCATGGCCGCGATCGATCCCACGCCCTGGCCGGCAGCCCAGACTTGTGACCAGCGCTTTCCAGCGAACGATCTGGTGCTGTCGTAATTGCGAGCGGGAGGGGGCGGCATATCGTCTGGATCGAGTCCATTCGCGACCAGGCTGGGCCGTAGCCAACTCGCCGGCGTACCTGTAATGGCCGCGCTAACCAGAAGATCGTCCGCATCGCAATCAACCAGCATTTGCTTATATTCCTGCGCTGCCATGCTTTCGGACGTCGGAATGAATCGTGTCCCCATGTATACGAGATCCGCCCCCGCACCAATTGCGCCGGCAACGCCCCAGCCGTCGGCGATGCCACCGCCGACAATGACATAGCCATCAAAGAATTTGCGTACAGCAGCGACGAATGCAAACGGCGAGAGGCCGCCAGTATGACCTCCGGCGCCCGCCGACACGCACGCCAGGCCGTCCGCCCCGGCCAGTGCCGCTTTTCTTGCCAGTTTCAGGCTGACGACATCGGCAAACACCAGGCCGCCGTAAGCGTGAACGAGGTCGAGCACGGGTTTAGGACTGCCAAGTGCTGTAATGACAATGGGCGGCTTGTACTTTGCGATGAGCGCCAGGTCTTCCGGCAGACGCTGGTTTGACGAATGCGTAATCACGTTGGCCGCCCAGGGGCCGACCGGCTTGTCCGGGTCCGCCGCGCGGGCGGCCGCGAGGTCCTCGGTAATCCGTCGCATCCACTGATCCAGCATCTCGATAGGGCGCGCATTGGATGTTGGAAAAGCACCGATAATGCCGGCCTTGCACGCTTCGACGACGAGTTCGGGGCCTGAGATCAGGAACATCGGCGCCGCGAAAACCGGCAGGCTAAGCGAATAGGGAAAGGTGGGGTGTCTCATCACGTTGCATCGGTGAGGGGGCTGCACGTTGCGATCCAGTCGCTCATTGCAGCGGCGACCGAATCCGGGCATTCGAGCGGCGCGAGGTGCCCGCATTGTTGAAGGAATGTCGAGCGCGCGCCGGGGATCAGTTTGACAAGCTCTTCGCCGAGCGCAGGCGGCACAACCTGATCCTGAACGCCATGCACAATGCAGGTGGGGATGGCAAGCGTGCGAACGAATTCCCGCTGGTCTGCGCGTGCGATGAGTGCGTTGATCTGGCGTGCATAGGCTTGAACCGAGGTGTCTCGCATCATGGTGAGAAGCTCGTTTCGTAACACGCCATCTTCGAGGTTCGACGGATGTGCCAACGAGGGCATCAGATCTTCAAGAAGCCCGTCGAAATCGGCGTGAGCCCGATCCAGCATGCTGGCCCGCGCGCTGCGAGCCCTGGGCGATTCCGGGCGTGCCGATGTGCCAATCAAGGCGATACCCGTGACTCGGGATTTGTACCGTTTTGCCAACTCGATAGCCACGTACCCGCCCATCGAAAAGCCGGCCACGCAAAACTGCTCCGGCATGCCGTTGACCGCGGCATCGGCCATCGCTTCGATAGAGTCGTGCGAGCCGACATCCGCAACATGGAGTTCGGCGAGCTGCGTCAGGTGTGGCCACACGCGTTGCCAAACCCTGCGGTCGTTGAGCATTCCTGGAACCAGCAGGAGAGCGCGACGCTTCATGCAGCCTCCGCTGGGAGCTGGCTGCGCAGATCACGCTTAAGTATCTTGCCGACGGGATTGCGAGGAAGCGCATTGACGATCAGCAATCGCTCCGGAAGCTTGAAGCTGGCAATGCGATGCGTAGTGCGAAGATAGTCGACGAGGTCCGGCAGCGTCAGGGTGGCGTGTTCGCGCAGCGCTACGAAGGCGCATACGCGTTCGCCAAGCGTTTTGTCGGGGTAGCCAACTACCGCGACTTCGACGACCGCCGGATGTGACTGGATCAGGCTTTCGATTTCCTCCGGCGATATGTTCATGCCGCCACGAATGACGAGATCCTTCGCACGACCGACGTATTTATAGAACTGGCCTGAATCGCCTGCGATTTCGAACAGGTCCCCGCTTCTATAAAATCCGTCAGCGTCAAAAGCGCGTTCAGTGCGTTCCGGATCCCTCCAGTACTGCGAAAAGATTGCCGGCCCGCGGAAACGAAGCTCTCCCACGACTCCAGGTTCGGTAATCAGCGTTTCGCTGTCGATATCGACGAGGCGTGTCTCGACTTTGGTGGGCACGGGGATCGAACTCGCGTATCCGGAAACGCCGGGACGCGGGAAAAATTTGGCGCGAAGTTCGGGGTCCGGGATGTCGAAAGCGCTTCCGGTCAGCGCGGCGCCCTCATTCGAACCGAAATAGTTCACGATCTGGACGCCGTATTTCTCGTGAAAGCTGCGCACCATCCACTCCGAGAGCGGCGCCGATCCGGAGCCGAGCGTGCATAACGTCGTGAAATCAATTCCATCCAGCAACTGAGTGTCCTGCAATAGCATGTTCAAGACGGCTGGCGCCGCTACGGTGTACTGAATGCGTTCTGTGCGGACTTGCTGGAGAAATATCGCGAGAGAAAAAGGCTGATGCTGGACGACCGTTGCCCCGAGAAGCGCCCATCCGGCGAAGTTGGTGGAAATGCCCGCCATATTGACGAACGGAAACGGATTCAGCAGGCGGCAACCAGGCTTGAGTTGTGCCGCCGCGATGATGTTCGGCGCGACAACCAGCCACTCGTTATGGCTGCGCGGCACGCCTTTGGGGCGGGCCTCGGTTCCAGAAGTCCAGCAGATCGTGAAAATGTCGTTGGCGCATACCGTCGCTTCCATCCGCTGCAGGTATGCAGGAAGAGCCAACAGCGAATGCATGTCGCAAGCGCCGTATGGAACCGCGTCACCGTAGGCAAGCACGTGAGATACAGTTGGGATCGACTGCTTCAGCTTCAACATCATTTCGGCATGCGCATGCTTTCCGATACGGACCGACGTAGCAATGGCGCGCGCCTCCACATGGCCCAGAATGTACGTGAGTTCGTGCTCGCGGTACTGTATCGGCACCGGCGAGACAATGATGCCGAGGCGTGCGCAAGCCAGATAAAGAGCGAATTGCTCAACCCCATTGGGCAGTTGGACGACGATGACGTCGTCTTTGCGCAAGCCGATCGCCTGTAGCACCGACGTATGCCGATCTGCTTCGTCTGCGAGATCAGCATACGTCAGGCGGCGCGGAGTTCCATCGGTAAAGTCCAGCCGGTTTGGGGCATCGACTACGGCTTCGCGAGACGGATGACGGGAGACGTTCTGGCAAAAGATTTCCCAGAGCGTTTGGTTACCCCACCATCCACGGGCGGTATAAGCTTCGATTTTTTCCTGTGAAGCGAGTATCACCGTTTTGTCTCCGTTAATGTTTTGTGCGCGCGCGTCGGGGCAATAAAGCCCTTCACGTTCCGGTCAGCAAAACTCCTCAACCGCTGAGTTCAGCCGAGTTCAGCCAAGTTCAGCCAACAATCGGGGCTTGCTGACCCAGGTGGCATGGAAGCCGTGCGGGACCCGCTTCGGAAGAAGAATCCGGCAAACGGGGCCTTGCCCCACATTGCTCGCGTCGAAAACGTGAACCTCGGAGCGCTGCTCGGTTCCATTCCAGACGAATCCGACGAGATAGCCGTCATCTTCGTGTTTCCAGTTGTCACGCGGTGCGAAGGGAGCCTCGCTGTACCAGAAGTCCACGCCCCCGTTATAGGCCTGAACAGTGCCGGTTTGCAGATCGAAGCGCGTCAGTCCGCAGAAACGAGGCTGCTCCGGAACCCGGTTTCGGCCCATTAAAACGTTCCACGAATAGCGGGTCTTGTAACCCTGCATCCAGGAGTTGACGATCGGGAACTCGGTGTTCACGATGTCGTCGATAACGCGTTCATAGGTTTGGCCCGTTGCCAGGTTGAAGCGCCATTCGTAGAAGATGAAATCGTGCTCCAGATTGGTCGCCTGGCGGGTGACCTTGTCGGCTTCGATATTGCCGTCGCGGTCGCGCGAAAGCCGGAACGGCGTGCCCGTCATGACGATCTCGGTCTCTCCGCGCGCGTTGACTTCTTCCCAGGCGTTGGAGACGTGATACATATAGGTTGGCTTTGCTTCAAACCAGCGGATCTGGTCAACCGATCCATAGCGCGGAGCGACTGCGAACCGGCTCGGCAATTCCGAATGGAACTTCAGCTTGTGCCGGCCGGCTGCCAGTGCATCCTGATCGTGAAATAACGGGAAATCATGCAGGATGGTGTAGTGCTCCGTAATCGCCATATCGTGCGGAAGACGCGGCCCCGGAAGCGCCACCGGGATCAGGTGCTTGAGCGAACCATCCGCACCGATTACGCCATAGTGCATGTAAGGCGCTTCTTTCCCGTAGGCAAAGAACAGAAATTCGTTCGTGCGTTCGTCCACCCTCGAATGCGCAGAAACGGGAAGCGGCGCGATGCGACTATCGATTGGTTTTTTTCCGGTGGTTTCCAGCGAGTAGGGATCGCTCTCATAGAGGTCGCCGCCGAGGTACCACATCGTGACGAGTTTCCCGTTATGAAACTTGACGTCCGTATTCGATGTGTTCTTGATCGGCATATCAGGGCGGTCGCGACGCGGCGGCTCCTTGATTCCGCGCCAGAGCGAACGGCCGGCGCCGAGTTCTTCCTTTAAAGAATCGGTCATCACCCATCTATTGCGGTACTGAACCTTGCCGCCTTCGAACAGGACGGAGTGCAGCATGCCGTCACCGTCGAACCAGTGATAGCGGCCCTCTTCGACAAAGCGTGGATTTGGTCCATTGCGGACATACATTCCATTGAGGTCGGAGGGAATTTCGCCGATCACCTTGAGGTCGTCAAAAACATTTTCTTCATAAACAGGCGCATAGCCGCCCTGCAATACAGGCACGTCATTTGTTCTCATCGCAGAATCCTTTAGCGGTGGGGCGTGAATTGACATTGGCATGCAAAGGGTGTCTGGCCGGTAAAGCCGGCCTCCTTCCACGCTGCTTGCATGCCGGGCAAAAAATAGCGTGGCGGGTCGAAATATTGTTTTGTGGTCGCATCAGCTTCGGGATTGGCACGCCAGCGGCCGAACCCCGGGGTGCGTCGCATACCAGGCAAGGTATTGACGAAGCCGTCTGCTTGCACGGAAGCCGGCGTGAACGATTGAAAGACCGCGACTCACCGGTCGCTTCGTGACCCCGGACAGTGACGCACGACGGCGTCGACTTTTTTGCCTGGTGCTGCTGCATATGTACTCGTGAGGAGAAGGCGAACCACGGGACCCAGCGTTTCTTGCTTGCTGTCGGCGTGCGATGGTGTGAGCCTTCGAAGTTAAATTACTTTGCTTAGTGAACTCATAGTAGAACACCCTTTTGTTGCATGCAAGTGGGAAGGCGTCGGTACATCAAAGGCGCGTTCACAAATCGCGAACAAACGTGAAGCAGTCGGGGAAAGTCACCCGGCACACGTGAACGTCGATAGGTGCTCGAAACGAATGGGGACGTGTCCGCTTACCGGCAAACACTTGAGGACTCGACGAGGCTGTCCGGGCGACTCGTGGCCGGCTCGCATCGAGACCGAAGATGCGGGCGGTGGTGTGCGTAACTTCACTGGGGATAGCCCTAAGTTGCTCCAGGTCCTCGCGATAAATAGACTTAATCAGTCTATATAGAGAAGTGAAATTGAGTGGAAGGGATCACCTTGACGTAAAACTTTCAGCCGTCGAAGCGCTTGGGACATGTGTGTGGCAACGGGCTGGCATGGCATCAACTTCGATGCTGTCCAGGATTCCTTTTCCTCAGGCGTGTCTGCAAAAGTCCGGGCGCCGGGGGCGTGAGCTGCCTATGAAGGGGAACTCTTTGTGGAAGCGAGCCGTGATGGCGCGCTGCGATTCTTGCATCAGAGGGAGCACTACGATTCGGGCCTTGCGCCCCCGGCAGGCTTCGCGCGGCATAACGCTATTACAGCGGCAGCACCCTATCCTAAAAAATAATCGCGTTGACCGATAAGGAAACGGAAATCTTTAGCGTTTCATTTGATAAATATTGAGGATCACGAACGAAATGAGATATCTCAATGTTCATGACGGTCTGCCTGAGACCGGGTCGAAGCGGCTCGGTTGGGCACAATTAAAAGTACTTGGTCTCTCCACGCTGGGCGGCGTCCTTGAATACTATGACTTTATGGCATTGCGCTTGGCTATAACACCTCGCAAGCGGTTCTCGGCGGTCTTCTACCCGTTCTGATGGCATCGCTCACTCACTATAGTCCGCTGGCATTGGTCTACGTGCCGTCGATTTTCGCGATCCTCGCGATAGTGATGACCTTTATCGCAATTCGATTCAGGAAACCTATCGGCTGTGTTTGAGACACATCTGAAGCGAACGCGTATTTATTGAAATCAAGTTTCGGATTGTTCTGATGAGTTGATTTTTATTTTTATGCGTTTTTATATGACTTGAAAAAGAGGTGGGTCATGGTACGTCGTGTGGGTAAGTATGCAGTGGCAACTGGATTGGCTTCGATGTTGCTTTCGGCGGGAGTCCAGGCGCAAGGTAGTGTTACGCTGTTTGGTATTGCGGATGTTGGGGTTGCATATACGAGTAAAACGCTGAATTTGGCGACGGGTGGAAATGGCGGCCACGCGTTTCAGATGCTGGATAGTGGCATGGGTGTGACGCAGTTCGGTATAAAAGGGATTGAGGACCTTGGGGGCGGGATGAAGGTAAAGTTCGAACTTGCGAGCGCGTTCAATCTTGGCAATGGCGGAGTGGGGATATCGAACGGAAATACTTTTGGTAATCAGGCCTGGCTGGCGCTTGCCGGAAACTTCGGTGAGGTTAAGGCGGGTCTTCAGTTTTCGCCGTTTTTCACGACATTGGTCGCGCTTGATCCGCGTCAGACCATCTACGCGAGCGGCGGTATGCCAATGGCAGACGCGGTAGGGGCGACTGGCATATTTAATTCGAATGCTATTTCCTACACCAGTCCTGAAATCGCGGGGCTGCGCGGCAGCATGATGGTGGCTTTGGGAGGGGAGGCAGGGAATTTTCAGGCCGGAAGGCAGTATTCGGCGAGTCTAAGTTACAGAGCCGGCGGCCTTTTGGTCGGTGGGGCGTACTATAACGGCAACTCGGGCGGGACTGTGGTGACGAAAATCCCTTCGACGGTTGCCTTTATCGGGAAAATCGTGGGTGCGTCCTATAGCTACAAAAATCTGACGATGAACGCGACGTTCGAAAACTACCACGTGGCCGGTTCGTTCAACAACTACGTGTACGGTGGTGGCTTCAATTATTTGATCTTTCCGGATCTGGAAATAAACGGCGGCGCGTGGTGGACCGCCGATCAAAATAATTCGAAAAACCACTCAGTCCTGGCCGCTTTAGGGGGAGAGTATTTTCTGTCGAAGAGAACGTCTTGGTATGCGCAAGTGGGACGCGTGGACAACCATGGAGCAATGAACACCGGTTTGTGTCTATGCAGCCTCAACACTCTGTATGGGGCGCAGGGGCAAACGATCGGCGTCAATGTCGGGATTAACCACAAATTTTGATTTCGCCATGATTGATCCTGTTTGCGCACAACAAAACGCCGAAAGGCAGCTCAATAATTCCACCTTTAAGAATCCACTCTAGCAGGCCGCTTCAAACACACGCTCTTCGACACGGAGGCAGTTCAGGCCCAGGAGGGTGGCCTCGACGGCTTCGTCGAGCGGCGTATGGGGCTCGCGTCCGAGTTCCGTCACGAGCCGCGCGTTGTCGAGTTGCAAAGGCTCGCGCCACAAATAGCGCATCTCCATCAGTTCGCGCAGCGTCGTCACGAAGGGCGAGATCGCCCGCACGAAGGCCCAGGCGAAGGGCTTGCTTTGCGGCTTGAGTCCGTGACGCCGGGCGACTCGGCAAATCGCGTCGACGATCTGCGAGCCGTCGGCGTCCCAATGGCCGGCCATGTGGAACGTCGCGAACGCAGGCAGCGCGGCGCGCCGCTCGATCAGCTCGAGCATCGTGCGCGCGACGTCGGGCACGTACGACCAGGCGTGACCCACGCCGCGCGTGCCCGGCTGGCGCACGACCTGCACGGGCGCGCCGCGCTTCACGAGTCCCTGCGCAAACCAGCTATTGCCCACGCGCGGCCCGAAAAAGTCGCCCGCACGCACGACGATCGAGCGCACGTCATGCTCGCTCGCGGCCTGCATGCGCCGCTCCAGTTCCACACGAATCGCGCCCTTGCGCGTGAGCGGGTGCTGCGGCGAGTCCTCGCGCAGCACGGGGAAGGTATCGGGCCCGAAGTTGTAGACAGTGCCCGGCAGCACGACGGTCGCGCCCACGGCGGCTGCGGCGGCGAGCGTGTTGTCGATCATCGGCAACACGACCTGCGCCCAGCGCCGGTAGCCGGGCGGATTCACGGCGTGCACGATCACCTGGCAATCTTGCGCGGCGTTGAGCACTGCCTCGCGCGAGAGCACGTCGCCGTCGAGCCATTCGATGGCGCTGGCCGACGCCTTCCCCGGCGCGCCGCCGCGGCGCAGGGCGCGCACTTGCCAGCCGGCGCCGTGCAACTGGCGCGCGACTTCGCTGCCGATTCCGCCGCTCGCGCCCAGCACGAGCGCGCGGTTCTGTCGATTATTGGGGCTGCCGTTCATGCCGGTTCTCCTTGCGGTTGAGCTGTCATGAGGCGTATTCTGCGCTGCGTGCCGTCAATAGAAAATTGCCGAAAATAAGCTAGAAGCTATGCATTTATGTATAGCTAGCGAACTCAATGGGAACCGGACATGGCCGACAAGGAACCGAACTGGGAGTGGTACCGGAGCTTTCTGAACGTGCTGGAAAGCGGTTCGTTGTCGGCGGCGGCCCGCGCGCTGGGCATCACGCAGCCCACCGTGGGCCGCCACATCGAAAGTCTGGAAACGGCGCTGGGGCTCACGCTTTTCACCCGCTCGTCCGATGGATTCGCGCCAACGGAGGCGGCCAATGAGCTAAGGCCGTACGCAGTCGGTCTCGCGATGACCACGGCAGCGTTGCGCCGCGCGGCGAGCAGTCATGGATCGGGGGTGCGCGGCACGGTGCGACTGACGGCGAGCGAAATCATCGGCGTAGAGGTCTTGCCGCCCATACTGGCCGCGTTGCGCCACGAATACCCGGAGTTGTCGGTCGAACTTGTGTTGTCGAACACGGCGGACGATCTGCTGCGCCGCGAGGCGGACATTGCCGTCCGCATGTTCCGGCCCGTGCAGGAGGCACTGGTCGCCAAACGCATTGGCGCGATCGAAGTCGGGCTGCATGCCCACGAACGGTATCTGGCGCTTCACGGCGTGCCCAGGTCGATCAAGGAGTTGGCGCGCCATACGATCATCGGCTTCGATCAGGAAAACGCGTTCATCCGGTCGGTCCAGCACAAGTTCGCGGCGTACAACCGCAATAACTTTGCATTTCGCGCCGACAGCGACCTTGCGCAACTCGCGGCGATACGTGCGGGATTCGGCATCGGCGGTTGCCAGGCGCCGTTAGCGGCAAAAGACCCGAAACTGGTTCGCGTTCTGAAGAAAGAGTTCTCGCTGATGCTCGATACGTGGGTGGCCATGCATGAGGATCTGCGAACCAGCGCGCGCTGCGCGGTGACGTTTACTGCGCTGGCGTCGGGGTTGAGCGCGTATATGGGCAAACACGGCTTGCATGGAGCAGGGGCGTAACGGCGATTTCAGCGCGGCACCCGTCCCGCCCGCGCGTATGAAGCCAGCATCGTCGCGAGTTCCTGTGCGGCGGGCGTGAGCGGCACGGCCGCGCGTTGCAGCAAAGAGACCTGCTGCGCCGCCGGCCGCTCGGCGATCTTGATGCGCGCGAGCCGCTCCGCAAACGGCCCGCGCGCGGCGACCACCGACGACTCCAGCGCGAGGCAATCCGTTTCGCTGACCCAGTGCAGCGTTTCGAAGAGCCCCTCCACCGTCGCGACGATGCGCGGCGGCGGCAAGCCGTAGTCGGTGAAGAACGCCGAGAGCCGGTTCGAAGCAAAGGCGTCCGCGATATTGGGCGAGCGCGTCGCGAGCCAGTCGCACTGCGCGAGCGAGCGCAGCGAGCGCGCCCCGGCCTTTGGATGGCCGCGGCGGCAGACGACTACCGGGTCCGAGGGATAAAGCTCCGTCACCGAAAGATCGGTTGTATCGGTCTGGTCCGAAACGAGCGCGAGCGCGAAATCGAGCGCGCCTTCGCGAATCCACGAAATCATCATGCGCGACGTGCCCGTGCGCAGCCGCAGCGCCACGCGCGGAAACCGCGTACCGTACTGGCCGACCACGGGCACGAGCGCATCCATGAGCGGGTCGGTCGTGAGGCCGAACGCGACTTCGCCCGCGTAATCGCCGCGCAGTTGCTGCGCCTCCTCGCTCGCGCGCTCGCATTCGCCCAGAATCGACGCGGCGCGCACCAGCAGGCGTTGCCCCAGCACGGTGAGCGTCACGCCGCGATTGGTGCGCGTGAGCAACGGGCCGCCCAGTTCGGTTTCGAGATTCTGTAGTTGCTGCGTCACGCCGCTTTGCGCCACGCCGAGCGCGCGCGAAGCCGCGCGAACGCTGCCGCGCTGGGCCACGGCGACGAAGACGCGCAACTGGGAAAGCGTGAGGCTCATGGGCGGCGGTCCGCTGTGATCGGTAGAAGTGATCATGATAGACGAATCCGGACTTTTCCCGAACGCGGCCGCGCCCTACCATCGGGTCGACAGGAGACTCCTTACTTTCCCCGATCGGTCACCATGAAAAAAATCCCGTCGATCTTGCTTTCCCTTGCACTGGCCGTGAGCGGCAGTGCGTTCGCGCGCGCGGGCGACACCGTGCGTCTCGGCATCGATCCGACCTATCCGCCCATGGACTCCAAGGCGCCCGATGGCTCGCTCAAAGGGTTCGACGTCGACCTCGGCAACGAGATCTGCCGCCGCATTCACGCGCATTGCCAGTGGGTCGAACTGGAGTTTTCGGGCATGATCCCGGCGCTTCAGGCGCGCAAGATCGACGCGATCATGTCGTCGATGGCGATCACCGCGAAGCGCGAGCAGCAAATCCTCTTTACGTCGAAGCTGTTCCAGTTCAAGTCGCGGCTGGTCGCACGCAAGGGCGCTACGTTCGGCGCCACGGTGCAGTCGCTGGCCGGGAAAACAGTCGGCGTGCAGGCGGGCACGCAGTTCGAGACCTATGCGCTCGCGAACTGGGCGCCCGCGGGCGTGCACGTCGTGACCTACAAGAGCCAGGACGAAGTGTTCGCCGACCTCGTCAACGGACGACTCGACGCCGCGCTGCTGGGCTACGTCGAGGCCGACTACGGCTTCCTGCGCACGCCGCAGGGCAACGGCTTCGCATTCGCGGGCGGTCCGATTTCGATGGGCGACCGAGGCACCGGAATCGGCATGCGCAAGGACGAAACCGCACTACAGGCGCAGATGAACGACGCAATTGCGTCCATGTTGAAGGACGGCACCTATGCGCAGATTGCGCGCCGCTATTTCGACTTCGATCCGTACGGAAACTGAGCCTTCGCATCCCTTTTCGAAACCGCATTGAATTCATGAACCAGCAATCGATTCCGCTCCTGAGCGCAACGCCGGGTACGCACCGCGAACTGACGAGCTTCCATTTCGGCCCCGCCGATGCGCGCCAGAAGATCTATATCCAGGCGTCGCTTCACGCCGACGAAACGCCCGCCATGCTGACGGCCGTATTGTTGCGCGCGCAACTGGCCGACCTCGAGGCGCAAGGCGCGCTCGCCGCGCAAGTGGTGCTCGTGCCGCTTGCCAACCCCGTGGGTCTGAACCAGCACGTGCTTGGCCAGTTCATCGGCCGGTTCGATCTCGCGAGCGGGCGCAACTTCAATCGCCATTTCCACGCGTTTCCCCGGCTGCTGGCGCGCGCGAAGGAAACGCTCGGCGCGGACGTCGATCGCAACCGCGAACTGATCCGGCAATTGATGCGCGAAGCGCTGGACGCTCAGGAGCCGCTTACCGAATTCGATTCGCTTCAGTTGGCGCTGCTGAGGCTTTCGCATGACGCGGACCTCATCATCGACCTGCATTGCTCGCTGGAGGCGGTCATGCACGTGTACACGAGCGAGGCCGGCTGGCCCGACGTGGAGCCGCTTGCCCGCTACCTCGGTTCGCGTGCGCAACTGCTCGCGACCGACTCCGGCGCGCACGCGTTCGACGAGGCGCACAGTCTGCTTTGGTGGCAATTGCGTCAAGAGATGCCGGCCGCGCAGCCCGTGCCCGCCGGTCCTACCGCCGTGACGATCGAGTGCCGCGGCCAGCGCGACGTGTCGTGGGAAACCGCGCAGCAGGACGCCGATGCGCTGATCGATTATTTGCGCTGGCGCGGCGCGCTCGTGGGCGCCGAGGCGAAGCCGCTGCCGGAACTGCTGATGCCCGCGACGCCGCTCGCCGGGAGCGCGCAATTCTATGCGCCGCACAGCGGCATTCTCGTGCACCGCGCGAAGATCGGCGACTGGATACGCGAAAACGACCCGCTATTCGATATCGTCGACCCGATGACGGGCGAAACGACGACCGTGAAGAGCACTGCGGAAGGCGTTTTCTATATGCGAAGGGCGATTCGCTTCGTGACGGCCGGCGCGCCGCTCGGCCGCGTGACGGGCACGCGGCCGATACGCAGCGGCGTGCTGCTGGGCGCTTGAGGGAACGGTTCGCCGTCGCATCGCGCGAATATGCGGCGGTTTTTCCCTTTGAGCGATGCTGGCAGCGGCGGCCTACCCGGCAAGCTCGATAGTCGGCTCGCACTCGATGGGGAAGTTCACCGAATTGGCGACATAGCACTGCTCGTGCGCCGCATGATGCAACTGCTCGGCGAGGCCGCGATTGTCGCTCGCGCGGATCGTCACGCGCGGACGTAACACGATCTTCGTGAAGGCGCCGTGCTGCGGCGTATCGGCCATGGTGCCTTCGGCCTCGTCCTCGTAGGCCAGCACCGCGACGCCCGCCTCGGCGCACAGGTGCAGATACCACAACTTGTGGCACGCCGAAGCCGAAGCCACGAGCAAGTCCTCGGGATTCCAGCGCGCGGCGTCGCCGCGAAAGGCCGGGTCCGACGAGCCTGCAATGTCGGGCTTGCCGCTCGCGCGGATCACGTGATTGCGGTCGTAATCGCGATAGCCCGAGGTGCCGGTGCCGCGATTGCCTGTCCATTGCACCGAAACGCGGTAGGTATGTTCGCCGTGCGCCATGCTCACTCTCCGTTGTGTGTCGAAAGGGTGTTTCATTATGACCGTGTTCGGAATTTTGGTATACCATTATGCAAAAATGACGTAAGCGAAAGCAGGCGGGAAACCTGACCAAACACGTATGGACACAAAATTCGACTCCACGGCGGACGCGGTTGCGTCCGGGTTGCGCGATCTGATCGTCAGCGGCGAGTTGGGCGGCGGCGAGCGCCTGGTCGAACGCGACCTCGCGGAGCGTTTCGAAGTGAGCCGCATACCGCTGCGCGAAGCCATCCAGCGACTCGCGCGCGAAGGGCTCGTCGAGATCTTCCGCAATCGCGGCGCGGTCGTGCGCATGCTCACAGTGCAGGACGTGGAGGAGATCTACGGCTTGCGCGCGCTGCTCGAAGGCGACGCGATCTTTCGCGGCGTCAAGCGTATCGACGACGAAACGCTCGCGCGCGCGGAACTCGTACACCGGCTGCTTGGCGAGGCGGCCGCCACGCAGAAGCAGGGTGAACTCAACCGCGAGTTTCACGAACTGCTTTACGGCGCGTGCGGCAACGCACGCCAACTGGCGGCCATACGCGAATTGCGCGCGCAGGTGGAGCGCTACGAGCGGCTGCAAAACACGTTGCTTGCGGATACCCCTTCGTTTCAGCACGAACACGAAGCGATACTCGAAGCGTGCCTGGCGCGCAACGCGCGCGGCGCGCGCGCCATGACCGTGGCCCATATCGACTCGGCCAGGCGCATCGTGCTCGCTGTCGTGGAGCGCATGGCGGCGCAAGGCTAGCGCTCGTGTACCGCGACGCTCGGTGCCGCAGTTTTTACGACATTTTTTCTTGTGAGCGCTATGGGGCAACCCTAGACTGGATGCATCGAAACGACTGGAGACGCCATGTCGATCTCGCGTGCAACCCGGTGCCCGGATGAGCTGTTCACCGCCGTAAAGCCCGGCCTCGGCCGGCTCGTGCTGAGGCGCTTCGATCCCCGCCACGACTCATGGGAAGCGCTCACACGTTTGCTCAATCGCGCGTTCTCGCGGCTCGCGTCGCTCGGATTGCACTGCGCATGCGTCGATCAGGCGGCAAGCCTCACGCGTGAACGCGCGCTGGCTGGAGATTGTTTCGTCGCCGTCTGCAATGGCAGGATCGTCGGCACGCTCACGGTGGAAGGTCACGATAGCCATTCGCAGTGCGAACATTATCGTCAGCGTAGCGTGGCTTCGGTTCATCAGTTCGGTATCGAACCCAAATGGCAAAGCCGCGGCATCGGCCGCGCGTTGCTCGACTTCGCGGCGCGTTGGGCGGCCGCGCGCGGCTACACGCAGCTTGCGCTCGACACGCCGTTTCCCGCTGCCCATCTCGTCGCGTTCTATCGCGCCCAGGGCTTTAGTCTCGTCGATGTCGTGCGCTTCGCCGGCCGTGGCTACGACAGCGCCGTGCTCAGCAAGGCCGCCGCGGCGCGTTGCGGCGCGGGGTTGCCGCACGCTCCCAACGCTCACGCCTTGCGCGTGAGCGCCGCTTCCTGCTCCAGATAGCGCAGGAATTCGTCGGCCGGCATGGCCTTCGCATAGAGCCAGCCCTGCGCGTACTGCACGCCGCGCTCGCGCAGATACCGCGCCTGCGCCTCGGTTTCCACACCTTCGGCGACCATCAGCAGGTCGAGGCTGCGCGCCATGTCGATCACGTGCGGCACGATCTTGTTCATTTCCTCGCCGCGCGCGAGCGAGCGGATGAACGAGCGGTCGATCTTGATCCCATCCACGGGCAGGTCCTGAAGATAGGAAAGGCTCGAATAGCCCGTGCCGAAATCGTCGATGAAGATGCGGTGGCCCGCCGTGCGAAACGATTCGAGCACGGGCGCAGAGGCGGCCGTGTCGACGAGCGTGCGCTCGATCGCTTCGAACCAGATCTGCTCGGGGCGCACTGAATATTTCGCGAGGCTGCCCTTGAGGGTTTCGAGCACGCGCGTACCGGCGAGATCCTTGCCGGCAAGGTTGAGCGAGACGTGCAGATCGGGGCGCCGCGCCAGCACCGCGCCCACGCCCTCGAACACGGAGCGGATGACCTGATCGGTGATCGGCTCGACGAGATCGAGCGATTCCGCCATGGGAATGAACGTGTCCGGGGCGACGACCGTGCCGTCTTCGAGCTTCCAGCGCACGAGCGCTTCCGCGCCCACGCAACGCCCGCTTTCCAGCGAGACGAGCGGCTGCAGCCACGCGACGAACTGGCGCCGCCGCACGCCCTCCAGTATCGCGTTGCGCGGCGTGCGCAGCCTGCCGCGCCAGCGCATGACGAACCACGTGCCGATTGCGCTCACGACGAGCGCCGGCAGCAGCAGCGTGCGTAGCTGTGCGGGCAGGTTGCGGCGCATGATGTGTTCGGGCTCGTACGCGACCACGGCGAGCGGAAAGTGACGCGAGCGCTCGATCACGTAGTAGCGCCCGTCGAAATACTCGCTGCCGTTGGTGCGCTCGAACGCTGCGCGCACGAGGGCAACGTCGGCCTGTTCCCAGCGCGAAATGATGCCGCCCTCCTGCGTTTCGAGCACGGCAAGCTCGATGGTGTCGTCGATCGGCACGATGTCGAGGTAGAAGCGCGGATCGATAACCACTACGTGACTGCCAAGGCGCACGTTGAGCATGCGCCGCTCGTTGCCGCGCTTGCCCACTTCGGTATGCCAGGCGGTAAAGCCGCCGGCATAGGCCCATTCGGGCGGCGGCAACAGGGTATCGACGGCGCCGCGTTGCGAGCTGCAGCGCAGGCGCTCGCCGTCGGTCCAGACCACTTCGCGAATGTACCGGAACTGTTCCTCGACCTGGCGCAGCCGCAGCAGGTGGTCGCTTGTGCAGGGGAGGCTGCTGTCCGGCAAGAGCTGGCGCAGCGCGGATTCGGCTTCCGAGCTTACGAGTTCGGCGCGCAGCAGCGCGCGGCTCGAAAAGACGTCGACCTGTGCGCGCTGCTGGCGTTCGTAGACGGCGTCCGAGGCGTAGAGCGCAGCCGCGAGCGCGGCCAGGACGGCGAACGCGACGCCACAAAACGTAGTCAGGGCGGTGAGTCGGCTGCTCATGATGGACGGTCGGGCTCCGGCGTCGCGAACGAGGGCGGCGCACGGCTCGCTGTGAACCTGCGTCGATCGCCGTTGCCGATGGTAGCGTCTTTCCGGCGCGAGCGACGCGCTGGTGTTCCGCGCGCGGGCGTCGTCGCGAGGACCGTTCATGCATGGCGCATGAACCCGGTTCACGCGAAACGTCAGGCGCGCGCCGGATCGATCGATCGGGAATCCTCTGCAACGACGCGGTTGCGGCCGCCTTCCTTCGCCGCATAGAGCCGCCGGTCGGCCACCGACATGAGCGCTTCGTAGCGGGCGGGGCAATCGGCGGGACTCGCCGCCACGCCAATCGAAACGGTGAACGCGATCGCATCCGCATTCGTATTCGCATTCGAATTGGCATTCGAATTCGCTTTCGGATTGGCAGATTCGCCCGGCGCGCCGCCTGCGTGCGCCGCCTGCGCCGCGTGTGTTTCAACCGCGCGGCGGATGCGTTCGGCTACGGCCGCGGCCGTGGCGAGATCGGCGCCCGGCAGCAGCGCCGCGAACTCCTCGCCGCCCACGCGCGCGGGCATTTCCGCGCTGCGCAGGTTCCTGCGCAGGATGTCGGCGAATATCGCCAGCACGCGGTCGCCCGCCGCGTGGCCGAAGCGGTCGTTTACGCGCTTGAAGAAGTCGATGTCGAGCATGAGCATGGCGAGAGCGGGGGCGGCTGCGTGGTCGCCGCTCTCTCGGGCGGCGCGTTCCAGCGTTTCGTCGAAGATCTCCTGGAAGCGCCGCCGGTTCGCAAGCCCCGTGAGCGGATCGCTGCGCGCGAGCGTTTCGAGCCGCGAACTCGCCTCGACGTATTGGCCGAATATGTTCTTGACGATGAGCAGCGTGCCGACGAGCAACACGGCGATAGCCAGCCACGCAACGATCAGCGGACTGCTGAACACGCGGCGCGCGGCCGCGAGCGTGAGCTGCGAGTCGTCCGTGTTCGCGAGGAGAATCCAGTGCGAGTCGCCCACGTGGTGGAAAAGCAGGTAGCGGCCCGAGCGTTCTGCGTAACCCTGGCCGCGCCGCATCCACGCCGACGCCTGCGCGCGCGCCACATCGAGCAGATACGGGTCGAAGCGCGCGGGACGCTGCGCCGTGATCTTGCCATCGACGAAATAAACGAGGTCGCCGTTACTGTTCAGGAGACCGAACTCGGTGGGCTCCTCGTCTTCGGTGAGGTTGGCGGAGGCGAGCTGGAGGGCGAGCAGGCGCGAGGGCGCGACGTCCATCACCACGGCGCCGCGAAACTGGCCGTTCGCGTAGACGGGCGCGCTGAGCGTGGAGATCGCCTCGCTCTTCTTCGATTCCGTATAGATCGGAGTCCAGACGATATCGCGTCGCGGGTTCTGGGCGGCAAGACTCTGGCGGTAGTAGGGCATGGTGCTGAAGCGTCGCAACAGGTCGGTCGCGTGTGCGCCCGGCCGCTCCGGGGAGAGCACGTACAGGCCATTCGCCGAAATGTAGGCCGCCGTGCTTTGCACCGCGTCGGCGCGCTGGCTGATCGCGAGGAGCGGGCTGATCGAGCGCGCGAGCACGATGTCGGCGGCCAGCGTGGTTGCGTCGCGGCGAAAGCCCTCGATTCCCGCGAGGCCCTGCGCATTGGTGCCGAAAACGTGAGGCCCATCCATCGCGCCGGGAGCGCGCCACTGAAGGTTGTCGCTGTCGCGCAGCGCGGCCTGCACGGCCGGATGCTGCAAACCGGCGCGCTGCTCGGCCGGCGAGGCGAGCGCGTGCTCCGCGTAGTCGCGCAGGAACAGCAGGCGCCGGCGTTCCGCGGAAATCAACGCGTCCACGCCCACGGCCCGTACCTCCAGGTCGCGCTGGCGGCTTTGGAGGTCGTTGCGCGTCAACTGATAGAGCTGCCGCAGGCCCACGCCGCTCACCAGCGCCATGGCGGCAAGAAAGCACACCGTCACCACGAGATGCGGGCGTTTCATGACCAGGCGGGAAAAGCTGTGCGGCCGCGTGCGGCCTGGCGTGTGCGGCATGAGGCCCCCGGGCAGAGCGTCTGACGCGCGTGCGTTGCGGTGCGGCGTGCCCGGCGGCGCGTTTCCGGGCATCGCGACGAGCATAGCATCGCGCGCGGGAACCGCGCCGCGCGCCGCCTCAGGCGTGCGCGTCGGCCTTTACGTTACCGAAGGTGGCGGCGGGCTTGCGCTGTCCTCAAGCGACGGATGGCGTTGTTTTCTGCCAATTCGACGGAAATTAAGCCATCGGCCATTCGCGGCGCATAATGGCGGCGCAATGGGCGGCAAAATTTCGCCGCAATACGCGATTAGCGGCGATAATCGGCAAAATCGATTCGAACGGCGCGCAAAGAATGCGTCATGCATGGCGGGACGATCCGGCATGCGAATCGAAGTTGGGCTCATTGGCCGCAACGGGCGCACGGGGACGCTGCCAGGAACGCGCCGCGCCAGACATGTCGGTAAGAACAAGAAACCACGCGACAGACTATGTATTCGATCCTGCCAGCGTTCGTGTCCGCTTTATTTCTCGGATTCGGCGTCTACGTGCTCCTGACTGAGGGCTTCACGCGCCTCTCGGTCCCGTTCGCCTTGATGTGCGCGACCACGTTCTTCTGGCAGGGTACCTGGGCCTTTTTGTTCCAGACCTCCGATCCCGATTTGTCCGCCGCGCTGGTGAAGGGCGGATACCTCTTCATCCTCTTTCTGCCCACCACGTTCTATCACTTCGTGACTGAAGTGAGCGCGCGGCGCGGCGAACGTCCGCTCCTCGTCGCGTCGTACCTGCTGAGCGTACTGCTCGCGGCGCTGCTGCTGTTCAGCGACGCTGTCGTGGACGGCTACGGCACGTTCTTTTTCGGCAAGTACCCGAAAGCGGGCATGCTGCATCCGGTGCACGTGGCGCAGACCGTGTTGCTCGCGTGCCGCAGCGCGTGGCTCTTGTACGCCGCGCGCCGCCAGACGCAGGCGCACGACCGCCGCAAGCTGCTCGATCTGTGCTTCGTGAGCCTCGGCCTGTATGCGCTCGCGGCCACCGACTACGCCGTGAATTACGGGCTCGCGTTCTACCCGGCGGGCGCGGTGTTCATTGCGGTCAGCCTGGGCATTCTCGCGGTCACCATCGTGCGCTACGGCCTCATGCGCCCGTACCTCATCGCGGCCACGGTGGCGCACGAGGTCGCCACGCCGCTTGCGGCCATCGGCATGCACGCCGAGGAAATCGGCAACGTGCTGCCCGAACTCATGCGCGGCTACCAGTTGGCCGTGCAGCATCAGTTGTGCGTGGACGGACTCTATCCTGGGCAGTCGGAGCGCCTTTCGTCGCTTGCCACGTCGATACGCCGCCAGGTGGACAGCACGAGCACGGTGGTCGAAATGTCGCTCGCTTCGTTCACGCTCGACCGGCTCGATCGCCGCAGCTTCGAGACGTACCCGGTGCGCTCCTGCGTGAATGCCGCGCTCGAACGTTTTCCGTTTCGCACCGGCGAGCGCGATATGGTGGAAGTCGCGCCTATCGACGCGCAATTGAGTTTCTCGGGTTCGGATTCGCTCGTGGTATTCGTGCTTTTTAATCTGCTCAAGAATGCGCTTTTCGCCATTCACGCGGAAATTGCCGAAAGAAGCGACAAGGTGAGCGACTACCTGGGCCGCGTGGAGATCAGCGCGACCAGCGAAGCGGGGTTTTGCGTGCTGCGCTTTAGCGATAACGGCTGCGGCATTCCCGCCGATATTCTGCCGCGCGTGTTCGATCCGTTTTATTCGACCAAGGCGCACGGGCGCGGCTCCGGCATGGGCCTCACATTCTGCCGCCGAGTGGCCGAGGCGCTGGGCGGCACGATAGCGTGCGAGTCCGAGCCGCACGTTCACACCACTTTCACGATTCGCCTGCCCGAGCCCGGTACGAGCGCGGATCGCGCGCTGCACGAAGCGCCGGCGAAACCCCGCCGCTTTCCGGCGGGGCAGGATTTCGCGGGCTAGTTCATGGAGCCGGGTTTAAGGCGCCTGATCCGCACTTAGTTCGAACCCGAGGGCAAAACCAGCTCGTATTCCTTCACGCGCTCGATGATGCCGGGCGGAAAGCGGCGAATGCGCTTGTCGGTGCCGGCGAATAGAATCTGCTGATAGCCGAGCGAAACGGGGCGCCCGTCCACGCAAAAGCGGAACACGAGATACGCGGAGCACTGACGCACCTGGAAGGTGTTGAGGTAGCAATCCACGCGCTGGAACGGAAAAGTTTCCTGCACATATTCCTGGTGCGCGCGCTTGGTGACGAATACGCCGCCCGATGCGAGCAGATTGTTGTGAATGCACTCGTGAAACCAGCGTTCGCGGCAAATGCCTTGCCATTCGAAATAGCGGGCGAAATACGTGTTCATGAACGCGTTCGAGTCTTTCAGGTAAATGTCGATGACGTGATGGAACGTTTTGGTCGGCGTAGCTTCCATGATTTCGTCGGAGAATCCGGCGGTGCCACGGGAAAGGACGGCGGGAATGGATTCGCGTGCGTACATCAGAGTCACTCCAGATAAGGACTGCAGGCGGCAGCCGCGCATGCCTCCTCAAACAAGGAGGCATGCACCATTCTCTTCGCGTTCCTCTTTATCCAATACCGTGCTCGCCACATACGCAACCGGTTCATGCATGCCGGGGGCGATAACGTTTGCGCGTTTTTTCGCTGATCGCGCAAATGCAGCAGCGGGTTGCTGTGTCCAGGCGACACGCCGCATAATCCTGATGTTTTCCTCGCGGCAGGGTATGCGCCGCGCGGAGCGTAGCGCGCTTAACCGAGATCCAGCATGAGTTCCATCGTCAGACAGCCGGTTTTTCATCCCGTCTCCGTCGTTTTCGTCGACGACAGCGCCGATTTTCTTTATGCGTTGCGCGGCCTTTTTCCAGGCGCGGGCACGGACCGCTACTTCACGAGCGCGGCGCAAGCGCTGGCCTTCGTCGCTTCGCACGAAGCGCGGCAGAGCGCGCGCAACCCCGCTGCGGGCGCTGCGTGGTCGGAGTTCGAGAAGCGGGGCGGCAACGCGCTGGGCGAGGATGTGATGGCCGACACGGCGCGCTTTGGCGATATCGCCGCGCTCGTCGTGGACTATGAAATGCCGGAGATGACCGGCGTCGAATTTCTCGCCGCGGCGAAGGACGTGGCGTGCACGCGCATCCTGCTCACGGCCACGGCCGACGAATCGCACGCGGTGGAGGCGTTCAACGCGGGGCTGATCGACTTCTACGTGAAGAAGTCCGATCCCGCCATGACACGCAAGCTGCGCGGCGCGATCGGCGACGCCAAGCGCAAGTTCTGCGCGCGGCGCGGACATATCGGCGTGCATGGCGTGGGCGCGATTTACGCGAACCGGCATGTTGCCGACGCGCTGCACGAGGTCGCGCTGCGCGAGCGCATTGTCGAGTATTACTGGCGGCCCGAGCAGAACGCCGTGCTGACGTTCGATGCCGATGGCAACGCCGGCGTGTTTCTCGCGTGGGATAGCCACGACTGGGCGGCGCAACACGATGTCGTGGCGGACGAAGGCGGCCCCGAAGCTTTGCGCGAGGAAATGGCCGCGCGCCGCATCATGCCGGTTTACTGGCCCAACGAGGCGTATCGTCCGGGCATGTCGCACGTGGAATTCGCCACGCCGCAGCCGGTGCCCGGACTCGACGACACGCATACGAGCTGGACCCGTATCGGCGATCCGGTGCTCGCGCCCGGGTTGGTTACGTTTGCCGAGTGGCGGGCGCAGCAAGGCGCGCCGGGCGACGGCGCGCGCCTTGCGTGATTACCGGCCTGCCGGCATTTAGAACGTTTCCCAGTCTGCGGTCTCGCTGGACGCGGCGGCCGCCGGGCTGGGCGCGTTCGCGGCCTGATGAACGGGCGCGGGTTGCGCGGGCTTCGCGCGCGCGGGAGCAGGGCGCCTGAGCGGCGCGGAAGGGCGCACGGTACGCGCGCTTCGAACAGGCGCTCCCACTGCCGATGGAGCCGCGGACTCCGCCTGCGCCCCGAGCCGGAACACCGTCACGACTTCGCGCAGCCCGTTAGATTGCGCGGCCATCGACTGCGCCGCAGCCGATGCCTCCTCGACGAGCGCTGCGTTCTGCTGGGTCACTTCGTCCATCTGCGCGACGGCGCGGTTCACCTGCTCGATGCCGGTGTGCTGTTCTTCCGAAGCCGCTGCGATTTCGCCCATCAGGTCGGCCACGCGGCGCGCCGAGATCACCACTTCGTCGATCGTCTTGCCCGCTTCGTCGACGAGTCTGGTGCCTTCCGAAACCTGCGTCACCGACTGCCCGATCAGGTCCTTGATCTCCTTGGCGGCCGTGGCGCTGCGCTGCGCGAGGCTGCGCACTTCGCCCGCGACGACAGCGAAGCCGCGGCCCTGATCGCCCGCGCGCGCCGCTTCCACGGCGGCGTTGAGCGCAAGAATGTTGGTCTGGAACGCGATGCCGTCGATCACGCCGATGATCTGCTCCACGCGCTGCGAACTGCTCGAAATCTCGTTCATCGTTTCGACCACGCGGCGCACGACTTCGCCGCCGCGCGCGGCGACTTCCGACGCGTTCACCGCGAGCGTGTTGCCCTGACGCGCGTTGTCGGTGTTGTGCTTGACCGTGGTCGTGAGTTCTTCGATGCTGGCGGCCGTTTCCTCGAGCGAGGCGGCCTGCTCCTCGGTGCGCGAGGAAAGATCCAGATTGCCCGCGGCGATTTCCTTCGCGCCGGTCGTGATCGATTCGGCCGAAGTCTGAATACGCTGCACGGTATCGACCAGTTGGCGCTGCATCTGCTGCATCGAGTGGAGCAGGCTGTGCTGGTCGCCGGGGGCGAGATTCACGTGGGCCGTGAGGTCGCCTTCGGCAATGCGCTGGCAGATCTCCGAGGCGTACTCCGGCTCGCCGCCAAGGCTGCGGCGAATCGTGCGGATGAGCCACATGAGGCCGAGCGTCACGGCCGCGCCGATCACCGTCACCAGCACGAGATCGCTGATCAGGGCGCTGCGGAAGGCGTCGTCGATGTCGTCGGTATAGATGCCGGTGAAGACGTGCCAGTCCCAATTCGGCACGAAGACGGAATACGTGATCTTTTCGACTGGCGCGCTCTTGCCGGGCTTCGGCCACCAGTAGCTGCTGTAGCCGTCGCCGCCGGTGGACGAGCTTTTGACGATGCCGAACGCCACACGCGTGCCGCGCGGGTCCGTGGTGTCCGCCTGGCTCTTGCCTTCCATTTCCGGCTTGGGGGGCACGAGCAACGCCACGACGTTGCTGTCGTAAATGCCGAAATAGCCGCTCTGGTCGTCGCCGTAGCGCATGCCGCGCAGGGTGGCGATGGCGAGGCGCTTCGCGTCGTCGGCGCTCAGGCGGCCGGCGTCCGCCTCCTTCTGGTAGTACGAGACCACGCCCATTGCCGTTTGCGTTTCCTGCTCGAGCAGGTTCTTGCGGTCCGCCACCATGCCCGAGCGCGTCATGAAGGCATTGGCCACCACCATCACGACGAGCGAGATCCACAGCAGCCCGACGATGCTCCAGGCTTTCTGATTCAACGTTATTCGCTTCACGTTCGCTTTTCTCCAGCCATCTTCGATTGTTTTCGACGTGACGATGCACAGGTGCAGCGCCATCGTGTTTAACGGATGGTTCGAACGGAACCTTAAGGCTGGCGTAGGGTTCTTTGTGCCGGAGCGGGTTTGTCGCGCCTATTTCTTTCGTTAACCTTTCGTTCGCGGCGCGGCCGTAGAAGCCCGCACGACAAGCCGCGGCGCCGAGACCACGCACACGCGCGCCGCCGCGCCGGGAGGCGACCCGGTTGCCTCGACCAGCTCAGTCAGCAACTCGACGGCCAGCTCCGCGGCCTCGATCGTTGCGACCGCAACGGTCGTGAGCGCGGGGCGGGACTCGCGCGCAAGCTGGATGTCGGTGATGCCGACCACGGAAAGCGCGTGTGGCACATGAAGGCCGAGATCGGCGGCCGCCTGCATCGCGCCGAGCGCGGGCAGGTCGTTGGTCGCGAAGATCGCGGTGAGGTCCGGATGCCGCGCCAGCAACTCGCGCGTGGCCGCGTAGCCGCCTTGCGTCGTATCCGGCGCATAGCGCACGGGCGCCCCGGCGCCGTCGAGCCCGGCGGCCTGCATGGCCGCGACGAAGCCGTCGTAGCGCGCCGCGTGAATGCCGTACACCTTGCTGCCGACGATCGCGCCGATGCGCCGGTGCCCAAGCTCCAGCAGATGCTGCGCGGCAAGCTCCCCCGCGCGGCGGAAATCGACGGCCACGCACGGCAGGCCCGGCGGATCGAGCGGCCGCTCCCACATGCACAGCACGACAGGCGCGCCGCGCCGCACGGTGGCGCGCAGGTCGGCGAAGTCGAGATTGGCGTTCATCACGAGCACGCCCGCCGAGAGCGTGCCCGCAATCTGTTCGAGGTAGGCGCGGCCCGTTTGCGGATCGCCGTCCGTATTGCAGATGATGAGGAAGCGCCCGCTGCGCCGCAGCGCATTTTCCACGGCAAGCGCGAACTCGGGGTAGAACGGGTTCGCGATGCTCGACACCATGAGCGCGATGGTGGGCGGCCGCCCCTCGGCGAGCGCGCGCGCCGACAAATGCGGGCGATAACCGAGCGCCTCGACAGCTTCGAGCACGCGTTGGCGCGTGGCTTCGCCCACGCGGCCGCGCTCGCGCAATACGTTCGAGACGGTGGCCGGCGTGACGCCGGCGCGGCGCGCGACTTCGTTCAGGGTCGGCATGCAATCTCAAAATATGGGAAGGCGATTCAACATTTGCGTGATTGTGACAAGCACTGCAACATTGCCCGACAATCACGACGAATTCGGAGACGCGGCAGCCTCGGATCGCATAGCGATCGTTTTTTACGGGCTGCTGATTAAGCGCTTAATCTCCGGGTGCTGATTAGAACATGGAGACGGGACGATGGCGAGCATTTCGTTACGCGGCGTTCAGAAGGCATACGGCGAGAGTGCGCCAGTCATTCGCAACGTCGATCTGGAGATCGGCAGGAACGAGTTCTGTGTATTCCTCGGCCCCTCGGGCTGCGGCAAGTCCACGCTGCTGCGCATGATCGCGGGCCTGGAAGATGTAACCGACGGCGACATTTCGATTGGCGGCCAGCTCGTGAACGACGTGCCCGCCGCGCAGCGCGGCGTGGCCATGGTGTTCCAGAGCTACGCGCTGTTTCCGCACATGACGGTGTACGAGAACATGGCGTTCGGCCTGAAGCTCGCGAAAACGCCGAAGGCCGAGATCGACCGCAAGGTGCGCGAAGCCGCGCGCATTCTTCAACTCGAAGCGTTGCTCGAGCGTCATCCCAAGGCGCTTTCGGGCGGGCAGCGGCAGCGTGTCGCCATTGGCCGGGCGATCGTGCGCGAGCCCGGCGTTTTTCTCTTCGACGAACCGCTTTCCAACCTCGACGCCACCTTGCGCGGCCAGACCCGCATCGAAATCGCGCGGCTGCATCGCCAGTTCGAACAGGCGAGCGTGGTGTACGTGACGCACGATCAGATCGAGGCGATGACGCTCGCCGACAAGATCGTCCTGCTGCATAGCGGTAAGGATACCGAACAATACGGCAGCATCGCCCAGGTGGGCGCGCCGCTGGAGCTGTATCACCGGCCCGCGAGCCGCTTCGTGGCGGGCTTCATCGGCTCGCCGCGCATGAACTTTCTGCCCGCGCGCGTGGCGGCCATCGATTCGAACGGCGTGAGCGTCGCGCTCGACGAAAGCGGCGAAACGGTGCGCCTGCCGGTGGAGGGCGCGCGGCTTGCCGTTGGCGAGGCTGTCACGTTCGGCGTGCGGCCCGAGCATCTGGAACTCGTGGGTGGCAGCGCTGTATCAGTACAAGATAATCAGGATACCTTGGCGATTACGCGCGCCATCACGCTGATCGAGGAACTTGGCGAGCACAGCTACGTGCACCTCGACCAGCCGGGCGGCGCGGTGCTCGTCGCGAAGGCGCCCGGCGATGCGCGTCTCGCGGGCGGCGACACCGCGCAATTCCGTGCGAGCGCGAGCGCCTGCCATCTGTTCGCCGAGGACGGCTTTGCCGTCGCGCCGCTCGCCGCCGCCGCTCAACCCGCATGAAAACAACAAACGAGGACACAGGGATGCGACTTGGAGTCTGCTACTACCCGGAGCACTGGCCGCAGGCCATGTGGAAGGACGACGCCGCGCGCATGAAGGCGCTGGGCATCGCGCAGGTGCGTATCGCCGAGTTCGCGTGGAGCCGCATCGAACCCTCGCCCGGTGAATTCGACTGGGGCTGGCTCGATCGCGCCATCGACACGCTCGGCGCGGCGGGACTGCAGGTGGTGATGTGCACGCCCACGGCCACGCCGCCCAAGTGGCTGATCGACCGGCATCCGGATATCCTTCCCGTGGGCGCCGATGGCCGCGTGCGCGGATTCGGCTCGCGCCGGCATTACGATTTTTCATCGCCGGCGTATTTCGAGGCTTCGCGGCGCATTTGCGAGGCGGTCGCGGCGCGTTATGGCCGGCATCCCGCCGTCGCCTATTGGCAGACCGATAACGAGTACGGCTGCCATCAAACGGTGGTCAGCTATTCGGCCGCCGCGGTGCGGCGTTTCCGCGAATGGCTCAAGGCGCGTTATGGCAGTATCGACGCGCTCAATACCGCCTGGGGCACCGTGTTCTGGAGCATGGAGTATCGGAGCTTCGACGAAATCGACGCACCGGCTGGCACCGTGACCGAGGCGCATCCGTCACACCGGCTCGACTACCAGCGCTTCGCCTCCGATGAAGTGCAGCACTACAACCGCATGCAGGTGGATATCCTGCGCGCGCATTCGCCGGGTCGGCCCATCGCGCACAACTTCATGCAGCTTTTCATGGAGTTCGATCACTACAAGGTCGCCGCCGATCTCGACGTCGCGACATGGGACAGCTATCCGCTCGGCGCGCTCGATCAGCAATGGTACGCGCCCGAAGTGAAGGCGCGTTATCTGCGCACCGGTCATCCGGATTTCGCCTCGTTCAATCACGACGTGTATCGCGGTATGTCGAAGCTGCCGTTCTGGGTCATGGAACAGCAGCCCGGCCCCGTGAACTGGGCGCACTGGAATCCCGCGCCGCTGCCGGGCATGGTGCGCTTGTGGAGCTGGGAAGCGTTCGCGCATGGCGCGGGCTGCGTGTCGTATTTTCGCTGGCGCCAGGCACCGTTCGCCCAGGAGCAGATGCACGCGGGCCTGAATACGCCCGACAACCGCCCCGACCTCGGCAGCGCCGAAGCCGCGCGCGTGGCCGAGGAAATCGAGGCCGTGCTCGCGGCGGCGCAAAAGGACGGCCGGGACTTCGACGTGAAGACGCCCGTTGCGCTCGTGTTCGACTACGAGGCGAAGTGGCTCTTCGAGATTCATCCGCAGGGCGCAGATTTCCACTATCCGCGTTTCGCAGTGGAGTATTACTCGGCGCTGCGCGCGCTCGGCTTCGACGTGGATATCGTTTCGGTGCACGCGCCGCTCGACGGTTATCGTCTCGTGGTCGTGCCGCCGCTGCCCATCGTGCCCGATGACTTCGCGCAGCGTCTCGCCGACTCCGGCGCGCAGGTGGTGATCGGGCCGCGCACGGGCTCGAAAACGGTCGATTTGCAGATTCCCGCCAACCTGCCCCCAGGCCCGCTCGCGGCGCTGCTGCCGCTGCGCGTGTGGCGCGTGGAGTCGCTGCGGCCCAATATCAGCGAGCCGGTTCGCTTCGAGACGGAAGACGCGCACGAGGGCCATGCACGCCACTGGCGCGATCTGATCGAACTGGGCGCGAATACGGGCGAAAACGAATGGGCCGTGCCGGAAGTGCGCGCGACGTTCAGCGACGGCCATCCTGCCTATGTGAAGAGCGGCGCGGTGCACTACCTCGCGAGCCTGTTCGACGAGGCGAGCACGCAGGCGCTCTTTGCGCGCGTGGCGCGCGAAGCGGGCCTCACGCCGCAGCCGCTCGGCGACGCGATACGCGTGAGCCGGCGCGGCGGCTTCACTTGGGTGTTCAACTACGGGCCTCTCACGCACACGCTTTCTGCGGATATTCCCGACGAGGCAATCGTAATGGGCTCGCGTACGATAGAAGCGCAGGGCGTGAGCGCCTACCGTACATGACAGTCGAATAACAGACCCAGTTCGTACCGATGCAGCACCGACAACGACGTATAACCAAGGAGACACGCATGATCGGCAAGACCTTCAGACCACGCACCCTGCTCGTTGCTGCGACGCTGGCGGCGGGCGCGCTTGCAGGCGCGTTCGCGAGCGCCGCGCAGGCCGGCACGCTCGAAATGAACATTGCTTACAAGGGCGCAAGCCAGCGCGCCGTGTGGGAGCAGGTGATCGACGAGTTCAAGAAGACGCATCCCGGCACCGACGTGAAGGTGTCGTTCGTCGACGAGGAAGCCTACAAGGTGCAGTTGCCGAACTGGCTCACGACCGCGCCGCCCGACATCGTGAACTGGCACGACGGCGAGCGCATGGCCTATTACGCGAAGCGCGGCCTGTTCGCGGATCTTTCGGACGACTGGAAGAAGAACAACTGGGACAGCATGTACGCCTCGACGAAAGAGGCTTCGTCGTATCAGGGCAAGCAGTACGGGGCGCCCACCGTGTATTACTCGTGGGGCATGTTCTATCGCAAGGACCTGTTCGACAAGGTGGGCATCAAGAGCGAGCCGAAGACGTGGAATGAATTCCTCGACGACTGCAAGAAGCTCAAGGCCGCGGGCATCACGCCGATTGCCGTGGCGGGCCGCGACGCGTGGACGCTGGCGGGCTGGTTCGATTATCTCGACCTGCGGCTGAACGGCAACGCGTTCCACCAGAAACTGATGGCGGGCGAAGTGCCGTACACCGACCCGCGCGTGAAGAAGGTCTACGTCACGTGGAAGCAACTGCTCGACGACGGCGATTTCATTCCCAATTCGCTCTCGTACGATCTCGACGCCGCGCAGCCGTTCCTGTTCCAGGGCAAGGCCGCGATGATGCTGATGGGCACGTTCATTACGGGCGGCTTCAGCCCGACGGTCAAGCAGCAGATGGGCTACTTCCAGTTCCCGATCATCGACCCGAACGTGCCGACCGCAGAAGATGGTCCGGTCGAATCGCTGCATATTCCGGGCAAGGCGAAGAACAAGGCCGATGCGCATGCGTTCCTCGCGTTTGTGGAAACGCCGCAGATTGGCGAGCAGCTTGCCAAGGGGCTGGGTTCGCTTTCGGCCAACAGCAAGTCGCCGGAGCCGGATGACCCGATTTCGAAGATCGGCTTCCAGATTCTCTCGAACACGAAGGGCGGCATTGCGCAGTTTTACGACCGCGACATGACGAAGGAAATGGCCGACGAAGGCATGAAGGGCATGCAGCAGTTCGTGTCCGACCCGACGAAGCTGGATTCGATTCTCGCGCAACTGGAGCAGACGCGTCAGCGGATTTACAAGAAGTAAGGAGTTCGAAGCAGGGGCGGGCGGTGTGTCAAGTCGCCGCCTGCCGAGTGGGCTAACAGGAGGATTTGTGGTGAGACAGGCAGTGACTCACACCGTTGCGCATCGCGTGGACGGCGCGACACCACCGGGCGGCGCGAACGGCGGCATGCCGCACGCGAGCGGGCGGGGCATCCAGCCGCGCCGCCGCGCGTCGCCCACGGCGCGCCGTCAACGCCGTGCCGCGTGCCTTTTTCTCGCGCCGGCGGTCATCATGTTCGTGGTCTACGTGATCTGGCCGATTCTCTCCACGCTGCGTCTGTCGCTCTACAACTGGGACGGCATGAGCGAAGCGAGTTTCGTGGGGCTCGCGAATTACGTCGAACTGTTCCATTCGCCCACGTTCTACACGGCGCTCAAGAACAACGTGATCTGGCTGGTGCTGTTCCTGCTCGCGCCGCCGATGGGTCTTGCGATCGCGCTATATCTGAACCAGGCCGTGGGCGGCATCCGCATCGTCAAGTCGCTGTTTTTCGCGCCGTTCGTGCTTTCGGGCGTGGTGGTGGGCCTCATCTACTCGTGGTTCTACGATCCCACTTTCGGGCTGCTCGCGCTTATATTGGGCCGCGGTATTCCCGTGCTCGGCGACCCGAACTATGCCACGCCCGGCATCATATTCGCGGCGCTCTGGCCGCAAACCGCATACTGCATGATCCTGTATCTCACGGGCCTCACCACGCTCAACAGCGAGCAGATCGAGGCCGCGCGCATGGAAGGCGCGAAGGGCTGGACCATGCTTTGGCACGTGATCCTGCCGCAACTGCGCCCCGTCACGTTCATGGCCGTGGTGGTCACCGTTATCGGCGCGCTGCGCAGTTTCGACCTTATTTCCGTGATGACAGGCGGCGGCCCGTTCGAAAGCTCAACGGTGCTCGCGTATTACATGTACGACCAGGCGATCAAATACTACCGGCTCGGTTATTCGGCCGCGATTGCCGTCGTGCTGTTCGCGATCATGCTGCTTTACATCGTCTATCACCTGCGCCGCCTGCTGCGCAGCGAGCACTGAATCCGCACGAGGAGCCCCCATGTTTCCGATTCCGGTCGACAAATGGAAGCCCGCGTCGCGCCGCCTGTACAAGCTCTCGCTGCCGGTGGCGCTCGTAATCTGGCTGCTGCCGCTCATTGCCGTTCTGGTCACATCGGTTCGTTCTACCGAAGAACTGAGCGAAGGTAACTACTGGGGCTGGCCAAGGCACTTCGCGCTGATCGAGAACTATCGCGATGCGCTCACGACTTCGCCCATGCTCCATTACTTCTGGAACAGCGTGCAGATCACGCTGCCCGCGGTGGCCGGCGCCATCGCGCTCGCGGCGCTGGCGGGCTATGCGCTGGCTATCTACCGCTTTCCCGGCAATTCGGCATTGTTCGCGACCTTCGTTGCGGGTAACTTTGTGCCCATTCAGGTACTGATGATCCCGGTGCGCGACCTCACGCTCAAGCTCGGGCTCTACAACACCGTAGGCGGCCTGATTCTCTTTCATCTCTCGTTTCAGACCGGCTTTTGCGCGCTTTTCCTGCGCAATTTCATCAAGCAACTGCCGTTCGAACTCGTCGAGGCCGCGCGCATCGAAGGCGCAAACGAATGGACCGTGTTCGTGCGCATCGTGCTGCCGCTCATTCGCCCGGCGCTCGCCGCGCTCGCCATTCTCGTATTCACCTTCGTCTGGAACGATTACTTCTGGGCGCTGTGCCTGACCCAGGGCGACGATGCCGCGCCGATCACCGTGGGTGTGGCGGCCCTCAAGGGGCAGTGGACGACGGCATGGAACCTCGTTTCGGCGGGCTCGATCCTGGCTGCGCTGCCTTCGGTGATGATGTTCTTCGCGATGCAAAAGCACTTCGTGGCGGGGCTCACGTTCGGCGCCACAAAAGGATGAGAAGCGGGGCGATTTGACTTCGGCGCAGCGCTACGGTCCAATTCCGGAAGACCCGACACACGTCATGTCCGCAAGGAATGCCCCATGCAGCAAAACGAACCGGCCCCGCCGCCTCGGCCCGCATCGCCCGCGCAAATGCCCGCAGCGCTCGTGCGCGAATTCGACGGCGATCACCTCGAAGCTCGCCTTGCCGATGCGGTCCGCCTTTCGACCGTAAGCGTGGACGGCTGGCCGCACGGCGCGCAACTGAGCGCGGGCGAGATTTTGGCCGTGAACTGCGCTACGCTGCTTATTGCCGTGTGGCCGCAGTCCAGCACCACGGCCAATCTCGCGCGCGACGCACGCCTCACACTCTCGCTCGTGCACGACGGCGCGCTGCTGGAGATACGCGCGCGCGCTCATGCCGTGGCGCAGCGGCAAACCGCGCTCGAACTGAGCGTATTTCGCGTGGAAATCGAGTCCGTTACCGAACATCGCGCGAAATACGCCGAAGTGCTGAGCGGCGTGACGTTCCGGCTCTACGAGCCCGAGCGGGTGCTGGCGCGCTGGCGCGAGCAGATCGCGATGCTGCGCGCATTCGCCTGAAGTGCGTGGAGTGCGCGGCGAACGCTTCGTGATGTTGTCATTGCCGATGTGCTAGCGTGTCCAGATGCGCGCTTGAGCAAACCCGGCGCGACACCCAAACGTAAGCCACCGGAACAACGATGCAAACCACGGTACTCACAGACTGGCAGCAGTTCATGGCGCTGACCACGCAGCTCGACGGCTGGGCGTTTCGCGGCCAGCAGAATGCGCAGTGGCACCTTGAAAGCTCGCTCACGCGCTACATGCGCGACTACGTGGGCGACCGCCTGCAATGGCGTCAGCGCGAAGAACGCGCCATTCGCGTGTTTCGCCGCAAGGCGCACAATTTTCTCGCGCACCCAGACCTGCTCAAGGACGACCTGCGCTGCCTCGCGCTCATGCAGCACCACGGCGCGCCCACCCGGCTGCTCGATTTCACCAAGAGCCCGTTCGTCGCGGCTTTTTTCGCACTCGAACGCGCAACCGGCGACGCAGCCGTCTACGCGCTGAACACACCCGCGCTCTGGAACAGCCGCGCGCTGCCCAAGACCAATCCCACGCTCACGCGCGACGTGATCGACCCGCGCGCGCACGACAACTTCGAACGCTATTTCTTTTGCAATACGAACGAAATTCTCTGGTCGGGCGAACCCACGGAAATGGACGACCGGCTCGTCGCCCAGTCGGGCACGTTCGTGGTGCCAGGCGTGATCGACAAGCCGTTGCAGGCAATTCTCGAAGGCTACGAGAGCCACGAGGAACTGCTGCACAAGATCGTGCTGCCCGAGCGCATCCGCATGGACGCGATGAAGTGGCTCTACCGCATGAACATCACGAACGCGTCGCTGTTTCCCGGACTCGACGGGCTCGCGCGGTCCATTGCGGTGGAACTGGAGATCGTGTGGTCGGGCATGATTTTGCCCGTTGCCGATTCAACGAACTGATTAAGGCGTTTCGGCGCGCGGCAGGTTGAGGCCGGGCGCAAGCCGCGTGGCCTTGAATTCCGTCACCTCGTAGGTGGCTAGCTCTTCTTGTGCAAAAGGATCGGCGGCGAGCAGCGCATCGAGCCGCTCGCGCGGCATGTGCGAGGCGATGATTACGCCGCCTTCGCGCGGCATTTTCGGGCCGGCGGCAATGAAGTTGCCGGCTTCGAACTGCGCGTCGAGATAGGCGCGATGTGCGGGAAGCGCGTCGTCGATGCGTTCGAGCGAAGCGGTGTAGATCAGCGAAACGATGTACATGAGCGGGTATTTCAAAGGTGATGAAGCGTCTATCTTAGCGCGCGCGGCGCATCCGGGGCTTGGGGACGGCCGTGGACGCTGCGCGGTAACGTCGCGCACGCACAGCTGGAACGAAGCGATCGCGGCGAGCCCTTCTGCTCGCGCCTGCCTAAGACGAACTGGTGTTACCGGCCCGAAGGAGGCATTCGATGCTGGGAGTAGAATCGCCGACACTCGGACGGCCACGGCGGCCCCGACCTAATTCTGAAGGAGTGACGCCATGGCCGAGGCGCTTACCGAACTCAGTTCTTTCTCTTTCGTTCTCGCGGTTCCAGATCTTGAAGCCAGTGCCGCGTACTTCCGCGACGCGCTTGGTTTTCGACTGAATTGGCCTGACGGCATAGGGTGGCAGTTGGCCACGAGAGGAGGCGTGCGCATCATGATCGGTCATTGCCCCGACGCGATGTTGCCTTCGGCAACCGGCGATCACAATTATTTCGGCTACCTCCACGTGAAGAATGCCGACGCCCTTTATGAAGAATTTGTCGCTCGGGGTGCCATCGTCCTGCAACCTCCGACCGACAAACCGCACGGCATGCGTGAGTTCCTCGTAGCCACCCCGGACGGTCATCGAATGATGATTGGCCAGGACCTGTCGTAACGAATGATCCTTGTTGAGTGAGGCGATTGGCCGAAACGGGTCTGGTGCCCTCGGGCTGCACAGGGCCGACCTGCTAACTGCGGCAACCGGTCATGCGCGGACAGTCGACACCGGCTCGCAAGTCGTTGACAATCTGGCATCTTCGGGCGCTCGCTCCATGCCGCGACGCTTACGATCCTTTGACAAATAGAACATGAAAACCCGGCAGACCATCGCGTACATCCTGCTCACCGGCCTGATCTCGATTTTTCCCGTTGCTTTCATTCTCTCTGGCACAGTCTCCGACTCTTTCGCAAATAGTACACTTCGTAGCCGATTCGATCCTGTATTGATCGGATCTGGCGTGGCCGTCCTGTTTGTCATAGCGATTTGCACGCTGACTCGCATGTCGGCCAGGCAGGTGAATTCAAACACTCGTATTAGCGGGCGCCAATTGACCTGCCTCTTGCTCCTTGTCTTTGCATATCTCGTCTTTTCCGGCTGCATGCTGACGGATGCAGGTGAGCGACTACTCGTCCGAACCACGTCCCACGAAAGCCGCTATTACCTGATATCCGCGCAACCAATGTCGAGGAAATGCCAAAACCCCGTGACCTGGTTCGATCGTCAAGTCGATGGCATGGTATTCGCCTGCTCTACATTTGCGCTCTTCGATTACCCGGCAGACTGGAATGCGCGCAGAGCGTCGATTGTTCATGTGCTGGCCGGTCCGTATGGTATTCGAGTTCTTTCGATTCATGCCATTGATTCCTTCTTCGGCCAGCAAGACCTGAAAGCGATGAAGGATCATCGCTGATCGCTTGTAGTTCCCCAACCGTACAAGGTCGCCTGCGCGGCAAATTTGAACGTTCGATTTGGGCAATGCTTGTCGTCCGCCCCGGGTCGCTTTATGCTTTCCACATGAGAGTCGACATGGGGGGCGATCGTTGCGCTCGTTCGTGGGGCTCTGTGCGGCCATGACCGGCCGTTCGACATAGCTCCTTGGATCGTCGACAATCGGTGCGGATAGTCGACTTTTTATCCTGCCTTTGCCGCTATGAATATCGCCTTCGAATCACCAGATCAAATCGACGTAATTACCCTCATCGCCGAATTGGATGCCTATCAGGACGCCTTGTATCCGCCTGAGAGCCGCCACTCCTTGGACCTGGCATCGTTGAAGCAGCCTAACGTCTTGTTTGCTGTTGCGCGAGATCGTGAGGGCCAGGCAATTGGCTGCGGGGCAATAGTTCTCAACCCCGAATTCGGGGAACTCAAACGCATGTATGTAGCCCCTCATGGGCGCGGACAAGGCGTCGCCAAGAAGCTCCTGTCTTTGCTTGAGTCACGGGCGAAAGATTCTGGCTGTCACTTGCTCAAGCTCGAAACCGGCCCCTACCAGCCTGAAGCCTTGGCGTTATACGCATCGGCGGGTTATGAACGCCGCGGACCATTTGGCGATTACACGAACGACCCGCTGAGCGTGTTCATGCAGAAACATATTGCAGCCTGAAACGCGGCTTCGTTCGGGCGCACGGCCTCGGCCAGGTGCGGACGGTCGACATCGACGCCGGATCGTTGACAATCGTTTTCCTTCCGTAAGCAAACAGGAGCCCACTTCGTCATCAACGAATCTGCGTCTCTACGTCGATGCTCAATTTGCAAGTCCATATGCGATGTCGGGCTTCGTGGCCCTTCACGAAAAGGGATTGTCGTTTGAACTTGCAACCATCGACCTGGCCAACCATGCGAACCTTGAACCCGAATATGCCGCGAGTTCACTCACGCAACGTGTACCTACCCTGGTTCACGACAGTTTCGCTTTGTCCGAGTCCTCAGCAATAACTGAGTACCTCGACGAGGTTTTTCCGGGTACCTCGCTGTACCCCAAAGATGCGGTAAGCCGAGCTCGGGCGCGTCAAGTCCAAGCGTGGCTGAGAAGCGATCTCTTGCCCATCCGGCAAGAGCGCTCCACTGAGGTGGTGTTTTACGGCACTTCCGCCGCGCCCCTATCTGCTACGGCACGAATGGCCGCAGGAAAACTGTTTTCTGCGTGCGAGATATTGCTTACCGACCACTCGCCGAACCTCTTTGGCGAATGGTGCATCGCGGACGCCGACCTTGCGCTAATGTTGAACCGGCTTGTCCTGAATGGTGATACGGTGCCGGAAAGGTTTGCTGACTACGCTGCCCATCAGTGGCAAAGGCCGTCCGTTCAATGTTGGGTCGCCCTGAATCGTCCCCCGCTGTGAAACCGTCGAACCTGCGGCGGGTGCTTCTGTTCAAGCTGGCATATTGAGTTAGGGCACACGGTCGGGTGCGCCGCTGAGTGTCCGCTCTTCGAAGATGCGACCGGCTCTTGTGGGTCGCAAGCGAACCACACCGTTATGCTCTAGTTGGTCCACTCGACCCCTGAAACTGTAGCAGGAGGAAGCTCGGCGAGTGCTTCTGCCGGCCCCTCTAGCTGCCAAATATGCACGCAACAACCACACCCGAAGTCCTCGGATACGTGGGTGAGTGAAGGTCGCCACTTCGCAAACCACGCGTCAATTGCAGCAACTTCGTCTCGATCATCCACCACTACCGTGATACTTGCTCTTGGCATCACCCTCGCCCCATTTCGTCAACCGGTGAGGACCGTTCCGAGTCGGGGAAGCTCAACGCCTTAATTAAGCGACGCGCCCGCTGGAATGATTCCTCAGGTAACCGAATCTTGATTTAATTCGCATTAAAATCCCACAACTATTTTAATTCTTCGCCCTCCCGAGCATATACCTGACTTACTTCAAAGTAATAAGTCTGGACACTCCCATTCTCCTGTACTGCAACGATCATGTCATACCGACGGTCACCTTTCTGTATCAGGCCTTGCTTGATGACACGCATTTTTTTCGCGTTCACCCATGCGTACTCCTCCGATGTCGCAATAACGTGAACCGCATTCTCCGGCGTCAATCCGTTGCCGCTATGCGCGATATCCTGAGTAATACCAAACAGGAAAAGCCGGGCGTTTGATTGCGCATCGACGTTCCCAGCCTTTCCTAGCAGATAGCTGTACGTCGAGATAAAAGTGTATATCGGAATCTCTCGTATTGGGCGGATCCGCTCGACTTCGCCGAGCTTCGACAGCGCTGCATTAAAATCACCTCGCTGGGCGAGTTGCATTGCCTCACGCGTGGTCCCGTCGCATAGTCGGATCAGCTCCGGATAATCGAAGCTAAGATCATTCAAAAATTTGACGCGTTGTTCGTGCGCCTGCGCCAGTGCGATCTGATATTTGCCGTCGTTCGGAGAAACGGGCAGAGGCGCGAACACATCGCTCACTGTGTTGTTGAGCGACGCGTACAGTCGTGGTGTGAACTGGAAATAAGCGACGGCGGGCTTACCAGCCGTGGCTGGGCTGGTGTAGGTAATCGCTTGAAGGTTCTGATCGTGATATGGATACGCACTGACATCGGATATCTTTGCCGCTTGCGAACGCGTCCATTCTCCGATTTCGCTGATTGTAATCACTCGCACCGGATCGTCAGGGGTGGCGCCGCTTCCTGATCGTCTTTGAAGAATTTCGGCCATAGCCGCGGCACGGTCGCGACACCCTGCGGCATCGCTCGCCTGGGAAAGCTTCGTATAGAGTCGGTCGCAGAGCATCTGAACATCGAGGCTGGGAAACTGCGTCAACGGCGCAAACTTCTTCAGCGTCTGTAGCCGCGCAACTGCATCGGCATCGTTGCCTGCCTGATCCAGCGCGTTCGCATCACGAACCACCACCTGGACTTCCTGCGAAAACAGCCGCAAATCTAATTTGTTGTCTTGCGCAAACGCCTGCCTCTGCGTCTGCAATTGCTCGACGATCGAAGCTGGCGCTGCAGCAAAACCCTTCGCGGATGCTGCAATGAGAAACATGCTGACTAGCCATCCAAACTTGCGCATTTATCCCCCTAGATCTCACATTCCCGAATGCAGTGCTATAGCCTCCACTTGCAGCAGCTATGCGTGCGACCGAATAAAATCAAGCCGAAAAGGTTACCACGACGACATATCTCGATATTTGAGTGAATGCGACTCGTTGACGCCAAGTAAGTGAAATCTAGCTATCTTGTTAAATCGGGAACAGGCGTTCATATTAGATGTCCGTTTTCGGGAATGCCGACGGACCGTTCCGGGTCGACACCGGAAGCTCAATGATGGCGGGAAACGCGCTTGCCGTAGCAGCTCCTCAACGCCGTCCGGGTGGCGCCGGGGTCGGGTACCCGGTGCAGAACTGAAACGCTGGGTCGGGTGTTGGGCGGCGCTGGTCTATTATTGCTCTGACGGCCGCGCTGAGATAGATAACCTGATTGCCGAGCGCGCGTTGCGCGGTGTGGCCATCGAAGACGAAACTTCCTGTTAGTCAGCGCCGATTCCGGTGGTGAACGCGCCGCGGCAATGTACAGCCTGATTGGTTCGGCTCGTATGAACGGACTCGATTCTGGGGCGTATCTGCACCACGTCATCGCGCACATCGCCGATCACCCGGCCAACCGCATTGACAACCTGCTGCCTTGGAATGTCGCATCTCACCTGCCGGTCGCCGCGCAGATCAAGCCAATTCGATAGCGATTCCCGAGTGTTTGCCGGGACAGCCGGGTACTCGCGTCGATGTGCTTCTGCTTGATCGCGTGTGCCTCAGCCTCACCGTCTGATTATGCGAAACTACGGTCACTTCACCCGGAGGAGAGCAATGCGCATTGCGTGCTTACATACTGCAGAAAGCAACATCGCCGTGTTCGACACAGCGGCACAACAGCTGAATCTGCCAACGACGTCACTCCATCACGAAGTCCGTGAGGACCTTCTCGCGGCTGCAGAGCAGGCTGGTGGCCTCACCTTCGAGATCGAACGTCAAACCCGCGACGCAATATTGGGTCTCGCACGCTATGCAGACGTCATCCTTCTAACATGCTCCACGTTAGGGCCCTCCATCTCCGCCGTTTCTGCCATTACCACTATCCCCGCAATAAGAGTGGACAGTGCCCTGGCAGAAGAGGCAACTCGAGTCGGTGGCAAAGTGATTGCACTATGCGCCGTTGAGACGACGCTTCGCCCGACCACTCTGCTATTTGCGGACGCAGCGATGCGATCCGGCGCCGACGTCGAGGTTCGGTTGGTGCAAGGTGCCTGGACCTTGTTCAAGGCAGGGGAACAGGTGGCGTACCTGGCGGCTATTGCGGCGGCCGCGGACCAGGCTTATAAGGACGGCGCGTCAGTCGTCGCCTTGGCCCAGGCTTCCATGGCGGGCGCTGCTGAGTTGGTAATGCGAGCACCGAAGCCGCTAACCAGTCCGGCAACGGGTCTCGTCTCCGCGATGAAGGCCGCGCTGTTGTAAAGGCGGATGCCTAAACACTGCAGCAATCCCAGGTTGTTCGTCAACACGTTCTGCTACGGCCTCGCTTGAACGCTTACGAACGGCATGACCAAAAGCTGCTTCGAACCACGTATGCACGGCAGCCTGATTGGTGACCTCCCACGGCGCAACCGCGTGCACATTATTCCCCGTCGTTAGCCGCCTCTCGTTTCGATTTCCGCACTCTGGCTTCAGCGCATCAACAGCCCGTGCGCACGGAACTCTTCAGCGAGCGCCGCGTGGTCAGTAAACAAGTGCCCGAGAAGTCCAGCGTTTCTGGCGCCCCTTACATTCGCTTCAAGGTCATCGACAAACAGTGATTCTGCCGGAGCCACACCCAGCGAATCGATGCACTTCAGAAAAGTTTGGCCAGAAGGTTTCGCAGCATTGAACGATGCGGATGCAAACACATTCTTGCCGAACAGGTCCGCGACAGGAGGGCACAGATAAGCAATGTGGTCGGAGACGAGTCGAGGATTATTCGTCAGCACAGCGATCTTGCATGTTCCCGATACCGCCGCCGCCAGCGCGAGCACCTGAATGTTGGGAGACATCGACTCCCGGCGGGCCTGCAGCCAGTCGTCGAGGGAGACCCGGCACCCAAGCAGATCGCTCGTTTCGCGCAGATACGCGACGTCGTCAATCAGTCCCGCGTCGGCTTTCGCTTCCAGTCCGGATCCCCAAATGGCTTGAGAGACTTCGTCCGGTGTGCGATTCGACAGCGATGCGAGACTTCTTACGCGGGCAGAACGATCGTAGTGAACCAGCACATCGTCCATATCGAACAAAGCAAGCGAGATCGGCATTCTGAAATACAGGATGGTTTGGAGGGAGGGCTGTTGCTGCATGCGACTAGTGGCCGAAACCAGAAAAAACACAGGCTGATTGTCGGCGATCTCTGCGCCGATGTCGAATGTCGATGATGCTTGCCGGCTAGCTTGTGAACAAAAGTGTCGCCGCGTCGCCGCCTGCATGCTGCGCATCAACCTCGCCCTCTCGTCGAAGCCTCCGCTTCATGCAACCAGGTCGTGAAGCCATCTTTTGCCGGTGACACGGCGTTGAGCAGCATAAGGGCGCTGACCTGGCCGCGGTGGCCGGTGCCGTGGTTGATCACATGCAGGAGCATTTCTTCCCGGGACATGCGACCGGGTGCGCCATCGGTAAACACGAAATCGATTCGTTCTGCCAGGCCGTCGCGATCGAGCCCGGACACGTAGCGGATGTATTCCTGATCGGACGTCCTGATGTCCGCAGCCAGATCGTCCAGCGTCGGCAACTCGCTCAGGTTCGCCGACGTATAGGGGTGAGCCTTTCGCTGCAAATGCGCCGCGAAAATCCGGTCCACGACATAGCTGTGGCTCAGGGCCTTGATAGCCAGTCCGGTGAGGGTGAATCGACGCCAGGCCCCAAGCCTGGTCAGCGCGGTCAGCAGTTCGTCATTCGCCCAGGCCTTGTATCGAAACAGATGTTGCAAGGTGTCGTGCATGTCGTGCCTTCCCAGGAGTTTTGCGTGGCGAGCGCGTTGTGCAAGTTACTGCCTTGCATTGCCATGTCGGGTAATGTACGAGCTATCATTCGCTTTTTATACTCGCATTGGCGGCGTGGAAAAATGGCACGTAGACCGCTCATAAAACCCAGGAAAGTCGCCACTCAGCAGCGATCTCGTGCGACCGTCGACGCGCTGATCGAAGCAACTGCTCGCATTCTCGTCAAGGAAGGCTTCGACAAGGCCAGCACCAACCGCATCGCAACAGTGGCGGGTGTGAGCGTTGGTTCGCTCTACCAATATTTCCCCAGCAAGGAGGCGCTCGTGGCCGCCGTCATCGAGCGCCACCAGCAGGAGATCATGCAGATGGTCCGGGGCGAGTTGGCAGGGGTGTTGAACGAACCGGTCGACAAGGCGATGCGCAAACTCGTCGCGATTGCGGTTAAGGCTCATCGTGTCGATCCGAAGTTGCATCGCGTCCTCGCGGAGCAGATTCCGCGCGTGGGCAAGCTCGAGAATCTGGAAACGTTCAGCCGCGAGAACTTCACCCTGTTCCGCACCTATCTGGAGAAGCACCGCGACGAACTGCGTATCGACGATCTGGGGCTCGCGTCATATGTATGCGTGACGACCATTGAGGCGTTGACGCACAACGCTGTGCTGCACTATTCCGGGATGCTTTCGGACGAAGCGATGGAGCCGCTTGTGGAGGAAGCGGCGCGCCTCGTGACCGGATATCTGAAAGGTTACGTTGCCGAACGTTGATATGGATTAACCCAAGGGCGCTCAACGTGATCGCTTGTCGCTGTACCATCGGGCGGCAGTCGGGGCGTTCATTCTTTCAGCATTACCCGAACTTCCCGGCTGCGAAACGACAATGCTTTGGCGCGTTCTCCCCGGACGTGCCTCTTTTTTGCGCGTGTGCTTTCGGGAGGCATCGCATCATGGAATTTCTTCCGTTCGCCGGATACGTACTGGCCGCAATGGCGACCCTCGCCCTGTTCGCCGTGACGGAGTGGAGCGCGAGAAACAACCTGCCATCCGCGCTACACGCTGAGTTCGAAAAGATTCTGGCGAACTATGGAAACGATGGAAATCACCCGGTACGTAGTGACCGGAATCGCGATACTCGCGCTGTTCGTTCTGGTCGGGCGCAGCGCATCCAGCAATCTGCATGATCGACGCCCGCGTTCAGGGAACCAGCGCTGATCAGGTTGCACAGAAGACAATCCGCGCCGAGACGCTGCGTGATCGCTGTCCGTGTGCAACGCTCGTCCGGTCCGATGCAGGGCAGCAGGCGGTCAACCGTTACGATTGTCACGATTGCAGACGTGTTCACGGTGGGGGCGTTCGTCTTTCCGGTCATTGATGGCGAAAGCCAGCTGGTCGAACCGGGTATAGTACGGACTGCAAAGTCTGTTCGGCATTGTCAGACAGATTGCCCGCCCGAAGGAGACGCTCATGAATACCGTGACCGCGAAGATCAAGCACGAATTCATGGAGATGCTGCCGCCCACGCTGTTTTTCTTCGTCATCCTGCACATTGTTGCGGTTGTGCGCTCGCTGTTGACCCACGACACTGGTATCTCGCTGCCCACGTCGGGAGCTGTCACCCTCGCCGCACTGGTACTGGGAAAATCTGTTTTGATCGCTAACATGCTGCCGTTCGTCAACCGGTTTCCCGAAAAGCCGCTGATCTGGAACGTAGTCTGGAAGACCCTGATCTACACGCTCGTGGCCACGCTGATCCACTTCCTCGAGCGCCTCTACGATTACTGGAAGGGCGTGCATAGCGTCGCCGCCGCCAACCAGCAGTTGCTCGCCGAAGTGGACTGGGCGCATTTCGCCGGTATCGAGATCCTGCTCGTCGTGCTAATCATCAACTACTGCGTTCTCGCCGAACTCTCGCGGGTGATCGGCAGGCGCCGCCTGCTTGCGTTCTTCTTTGGTCCCATGCCCAGCCTGCCGCAGGAAGGCAGGCCGGTGTGAGTGGCGGCAGTGCCGGGGCGAAAGTGCACGAAAGCCGGCAGACGTCTCCAGGAAGGGACCAGGGGCAAGAGATCGCGGGCGACGCGGCGCACATCCATTTCGCGGCCCGTTACAGCGGCTCTTCGTGTGAAGCAGAAGGGCCCACGTATTCGTAACGCGCCGTGTTCACGTGCGAGATGCGAAGCTCGACCGGCTCCTGATGATAGGAGTACGCAATGCGCCGGACTTCGAGCAGCGGCGTACCCGGCGCCACTTCCAGCAGCTCGCTTTCGCTTTCGTTGGCGGTCGCAACGCGCAGCCGTTCTTCGGTCCCGACTACGTTGATGTGGAACGCGTCCTGGTAAAAGTTGTACAGCGTGCTGGGCCGTTCGCGCAACGCGGCTTCGGTCAGTCCCGCGAAACGCTCCTCGGCAACCGTGATGCTGTCGATCATGACCGTCTCGCCATGCAGCGCCAGACGGTTCACGAACGTGTAGACCCGTGCGTTCGGTTCGATGCCGAGAGTCGCGGCGACATCCCGCGTCGCCTTCGCCTTCGTGAACGATACGAGGCTCACCGTGGGGTAGGTCTTTTCGCCGTCCTGGCGCACCACACGGAAAAAGCGGAAGAAATAGCGATCGCGCTGATGTTGCGCGACGAATGTGCCGAGCCCCTGATGGCGCACGAGGATGTTGTCCGCCACGAGTTCGTCGATCGCTTTCCGCAGCGTTCCGATCGATACGCCAAAGCGCTCCGAAAGGCGCTTTTCCGAGGGGATCGCCTCGCCGCCTTTCCATTCCTTGGCAGCCAGAGCGGCGAGGATCCCGTTTTTGACTTCCTTGTAACGCGTGCCCCCGATGACGGGCGCGTTCGCGGCCCCGATCGCTTGGGGCACGCTGTTCTTCATCGTATTCATGGCGCTGCGCTCCCTTCCTGGTGTGCGTTCCAGACTTTCGGGCGATTTTACCCCATCTGGCTGATTCAACACATATAGATGATATGGTTGACATGGATGAGTTGGCTGTCTAAGATGCGCAGCATGGCCACGCGCCAGACCCCGTGAACAAAACTGGAGACACTCATATGAGCCAGGCAGCTCAAGCACCGCAGCAGGCTGATTCAACGGCGGCCCATGCCGATCCGGCGCGCAGGACGATACACATCGTGCTGCACGAAGCGAAGGACACGGTGGGCGTCGCAGTCGTCGAGGGCATCAAGGCGGGCACGCAACTGAACGCGTGGATCATGGACGAGGACGAAATCGTCACCGTCCCGGCAAAGCAGGACATTCCGATCGGTCACAAGGTGGCGCTCAAGGACATGGCCGTGGGCGACACCGTCTACAAGTACGGCGTCGATATCGGCAAGGTGGTGGCGCCCATCAAGGCGGGTGAGCACGCTCACGTTCACAACATCAAGACGAAGCGCTGGTAAGCCGCCGGTCACACGGCGATCGAGCCAACCAGTCGAACCCCTCCCATTCAGAGAGAGACACCATGAGCGTGATTGACCAGAACACCATTTTCCGCGGCTATCGCCGCTCGAACGGTCGCGTCGGCGTGCGCAACCACGTCATCATCCTGCCCGTCGACGACCTGTCGAACGCCGCCGCGCAAGCGGTCGAGCACAACATCAAGGGCACCATGGCGCTGCCGCATCCGTATGGCCGCCTGCAGTTCGGCGCGGACCTCGATCTGCATTTCCGCACGCTGATCGGCGCGGGCTGCAACCCGAACGTGGCCGGCGTGATCGTCATCGGTATCGAGGAAGGCTGGACCAAGCGCGTGGTGGACGGCATCGCGAAGTCCGGCAAGCCGGTGATGGGCTTCGGTATCGAACTGCACGGCGACCATGACACGATCCTGCGCGCTTCGAAGGCCGCGAAGGAAATGGTGCAGTGGGCCACGTCGCTCGATCGCGAAGAGTGCCCGATCTCCGATCTGTGGGTGTCGACCAAGTGCGGCGAGTCGGATACGACTTCGGGCTGCGGCGCGAACCCGACTGTGGGCAACGCGTTCGACAAGCTCTACGGGCTGGGCACGACGCTCGTGTTCGGCGAGACGTCGGAGCTTACGGGCGGCGAACAGATCGTCGCGGCGCGTTGCGCGAACGACCAGGTGCGCGAGCGCTTCCAGTTCATGTTCGACCGCTATCAGGACATGATCAACCGCTGGAAGACCGACGATCTCTCCGAGTCGCAGCCGACCAAGGGCAACATCGCCGGCGGCCTGACGACAATCGAGGAAAAGGCGCTCGGCAACATCCAGAAGATCGGCAAGAAGTGCCGCGTGGATGGCGTGCTCGACAAGGCCGAGGAACCCACGCATTCGGGCCTGTGGTTCATGGACTCGTCTTCCGCCGCGGCGGAGATGGTCACGCTGTGCGCGGCCTCGGGTTTCGCCGTGCACTTCTTCCCGACGGGGCAGGGCAACGTGATCGGCAATCCCATCGTGCCGGTGATCAAGATCTGCGCGAATCCGCGCACCGTGCGCACGATGGGCGAGCACGTCGACGTCGACGTGTCGGGCCTGCTGCAGCGCGAGCAGAACCTCGACCAGGCGGGCGACAAGTTGCTCGAATCAATGCTTGCCACGGCGAACGGCCGCTGGACCGCTGCGGAAACGCTGGGCCATCGCGAGTTTGTGCTCACGCGTCTGTTCGAAAGCGCGTAAAACACGCGAGTATGTAAGCAATATGGCGAAAGCCCGCTCGTGCAGCGGGCTTTCGCGAACGCAGTTTCGCGCCATTTCATAATGACCAGGCAGCAGCGAGTGGAGGAGACACCATCTTGCGCGTGCTAAAACATCTCTATGCCCAAGTCCTGATCGGACTTGCGGCCGGTATTCTCGTCGGCTATTTCTGGCCGCATTTCGGCGTGGAAATGAAACCATTGGGCGATACGTTCATTCGCCTGATCAAAATGCTCATTACGCTGGTGATTTTCTGCACCGTGTCGCTCGGCATCGCACGGATGGAAAATCTCAAGCATGTCGGGCGAGTCGGCGTCAAAACGATCGTGTATTTCGAAGCCGTGACGACGCTTGCGCTGGTGATCGGTCTGGTGGTGGCGAACGTGCTGCATCCGGGTGAAGGTCTCAATATCGACCCGGCTACGCTCGACACGCAGGCCGTTAGCCACTACGTGAGCGAAGCGCATGCAGCGGCGTCGCAAAGCATTCTCGAAGAGATCGTGCCGAACTCGGTGGTCGGCGCGTTTGCGCGCGGCAACCTGTTGCAGGTGCTGCTGTTCTCGGTGCTCTTTGGCGTGGCGTTGTCGATCATGTCGCGCCGCAGCCGTTTCCTGTCGCGTGTGATCGAGCAGAGCGGCGAAGCGCTCATGCGTATCGTCGAGATGATCATGCGGCTCGCGCCGCTCGGTGCGTTCGGCGCGATGGCGTTCACCGTGGGCAAGTATGGCATCGGCACGCTGCAACAGTTAGGGTTGCTGATCGTATGCTTCTATCTGACCAGCATCCTGTTCATCGTACTGGTGCTCGGCACGATCTGCCGCTGGGCGGGCGTCGGCTTGTGGCCGCTGCTCAACTATCTGCGCGAGGAACTGCTCATCGTGCTCGGCACATCGACCACGGAATCGGTGCTGCCGCGCCTGATGGACAAGCTCGAACGTCTGGGTTGCCCGAAGCCGGTGGTCGGTCTCGTGCTGCCGACCGGCTATTCGTTCAACCTCGATGGCGCGGCGATCTATCTCACGATGACGTCGCTCTTTATCGCGCAGGCCACCAACACGCATCTTTCGCTGTTGCAGCAACTCGGCCTGCTTGCCGTCATGTTGTTGACGTCCAAGGGCGGCGCGGGCGTTGCGGGGGCGGCACTGGTGGCCCTCACGGCGACGCTCTCCACGCACAACATCATTCCCGTTGCCGGTATCACGCTCATTATTGGCATTGACCGCGTGCTCAACGAGATTCGCGCGATCGTCAATCTGATCGGCAACGCGGTTGCGACGATCGTGGTCGCGCGCTGGGAGGGCGTATTCGACGTCGAAACGGCGCGCAAGGTGCTGGCCGCGCCGCGTGCCGCTCATGGCGAGAATGATGCGGAGTCCGAACCGGTCGGGAGTGTCAACGAAAGGAAAGCGCCCGCTTATGCGCAGGAGCGCCCGAATTGAAAACCGATCGCAAAAAAATCGTTATCAGTGAGTTCATGGATGCGCCGGCGGTGGACTCGCTGCGGCGGCGTTTCGACGTGCACGCGCAAGCGTCGCTCGTCGACGAGCCCGACCGCTTGCGCAGTCTGCTGGCGGACGCCGACGCACTGATCGTGCGCAACCGGACCCAGGTCACCGCCGCGCTGCTGGACTGTGCGCCGCGCTTGTCGGTTGTCGGGCGGCTTGGCGTCGGGCTGGACAACATCGCACTCGGTGCTTGCAGGGACCGCGGCGTGCAGGTGTTCCCGGCAACGGGCGCAAATGCGGAAGCGGTGGCCGAGTATGTGATCGCCACGGCGCTAATGCTGCTGCGCGGCGCGTATCTTTCGAGCGCGGCCGTCGCACAGGGGCAGTGGCCGCGCACCGCGCTCTCGAACGGGCGCGAAGCGGCGGGCGGCACGATGGCCGTGATCGGCTTTGGCGGCATCGGGAGGCTCGTCGCGCAGCTCGCGCGGGGCATCGGCATGCAGGTGGTGGGCTTTGATCCGCAGATTCCGGCGGATGCGGCCTGCTGGCAGGAGACGGGCGCACGGGGTCTGTCGTTCGACGACGCACTGCGCGCCGCCGACGTCGTGACCATTCACGTGCCGCTCGTCGAGAGCACGCATAATCTGATTGGTCCAACGCAGCTAAAGATGCTGAAACCTCATGCAGTCCTGATCAATACGTCGCGAGGCGGGGTGATCGACGAAACTGCGCTGGCCGAAGCGCTGACGCAAGGCCGCCTTGGCGGCGCCGCGCTCGATGTATTCGCCGACGAACCGCTCAAGGCAGCGTCGCCGCTTGCGGGCGTGCCGAACCTGATCCTCACGCCTCACATTGCGGGCTTGACGGTGCAATCGAACGAGCGCGTCAGCACGCTGGTCGCATCGCGCGTGATGGATGCGTTGCTCGCGAGCGAGCATGACTCAACGACAACGAAGGAACTTTAAATATGACGCGGATTTCGTCTGGTGATCTTCACGACCTTGCTACGCGCACGATGCTTGCCGCGGGCGCCACGCCGCGCACGGCGCGGGCCACCGCGCGCGCGCTTGTCTACGCCGACGAACGCGGCTTGTCTTCGCACGGCGTCGCGCGTTTGCCGATGTACGTCGCGCAGTTGCGCAACGGCCGTGTCGATGCGAAGGCGATTCCGGCGATCGTGGAGTCGCGCAATGCAGCCGTGTTGATCGACGCTGCGGACGGCATGGCGTTTCCGGCTTGCGAACTCGCCGTCGAAACGCTCGTGGAGCGCGCGCGCGAACACGGCAGCGCGGTCGTGAGCGTGAAGCGCAGCCATCATCTCGGTGCGGGTGCCTGGCATCTGGAGCCGGTCGGCGCAGCAGGCATGGTCGGGCTTGCGTTCAGCAACACGCCCGCCGCGATGCCCGCGTGGGGCGGACGACATGCGGTATTCGGCACCAATCCCGTGGCGGCCGTGTTCCCGCGCCGCGACGGCAGGCCGTTGATGATCGATCTCTCTTTGTCCAATGTTGCGCGCGGCAAGATCATGGTGGCCGCGCGCGAAGGCAAGCCAATTCCCGAGGGGTGGGCGACCTCGCGCGACGGCCGCCCGACAACGGATGCGAAGGCCGCGCTGGAAGGCATGATGCTGCCGTTCGGAGGGGCGAAAGGGGCGATGCTCGCACTGATGGTCGAACTGCTTGCGGCGGCGTTGGCTGGGGCGAACTTTGGCTACGAGGCAGGTTCGTTCCTGACCGAAGAGGGCGGCAAGTCGCGCGTGGGGCATCTGTTCTGGGCGATCGATCCGGGCGCGCTGGCGGGCAACGCGGTCTATCTGTCGCGTGTGGAGGCGTTGATCGAAGTGATGTTGCAGGACGCGGACGTGCGATTGCCGGGACAACGTCGCGCCGATCTCGCCGATACCGCTGCGCGCGACGGCATCGACATTCCCGACGCGCTGCTCAACCAGTTGCGAGCGCTGGCGGGATGAGTGCGGCGAGCGCCAGACGCGTCAGCTCGCAGTGAAGTAACTTTTGATCGCGTCGGTGAATGCCGTGCGGCTGTGCTTCGCGCGTTCGAGCAAGCCGACGTGACGCCGCACGTCGACGCCATCGAGCGACATGACCTTGATTGCGCGATCGTTGTCGAAATCGACATTCGCGAGTTCAGGAACAATCGAAATGCCGAAGCCCTGGCGCACGAGCGCGACGATCGCCTCGACGGAATTCAGTTCCATCGCCTCGTTGACTTCGGCCTTGCACTGATCGAGCACGTTCTGGACGAGGTGCCCGGTCCAGGTGCTGCGGTCGAAGCGCATGAACGGTGCATTGCGGAGGATTTCATCCTGCTTTGGCGGCAAATCGAAGTGCGGAGCCGTTGGCATGATGAGAATCATCGGTTCGGAATACAGAGGTGTCCAAAGGAGTGTGGACGGCAGCGGGTGCGGGGACTGCGTGACGACCGCCGCATCGAGTTCGCCGACTTCGACCTGGTGCGCGAAATCGCTGGACATGCCTGCGAGCAGATGCACATCGAGGCGAGGATGACGTTGACGTATCGACCATAGGGCATCTGCGAACGCGCCCATCAGCGCGGAGACGAGTGCGCCGATCACGACCGTTCCCGACATTTCGTCGCCGCCGGCGGCGACCTCGAGAAGCTCGTAACGGCGAACGATTTCTTCGATTTCGGGAATGAGTGCGCGGCCAACCGGATTCAGCACGGCAGCGCGCGCGTTGCGGTCGAAAAGCTGCACATTGAGATCGCTTTCGAGTGCGCGAATCTGCAAGCCGATGGCAGCAGCGGTGAGGCCAACCTTGTTGCCTGCGGCGGCAAAGGTGCCGCATCGGGCGACGCAGAGAAATATTTTGAGGGTGCGAATGGATGGCATTGCTCGCGTTTCGCAGAGAAGACAGGCTCGCTTCGATTCCCGAAATTCTACGCACCCTAAAGTATTTCCTGGTCTCAGGAAAACCATTACTGCGTTTATCTTTCGGAAGCCGCACGCGACAATGGACGCAGCAACGCGGCCGAAATTCGCGACCCAAAGTTTCAGAGCGGTTCAGTTAAGGCATCGCCCCGCTCGTCCCCCACAACGCTGAAAAGTCACCCCGGACGTCTCATCAATGATTGCCTGGTTGAATGCGCACATGTCCGCGTGCGCCATCGGAATCGGTGTCAGTTCGATTGCGGTGGCGGGCGGTGTCGTGGCGATTGCGTATCTGGTGTACGGGTTGACGGGCTTTGGTTCGTCGATCGTCGCCATCCCGTTGCTCACGCAACTGGTTCCGCTGCGCACGGCAACCCCGGTGATGCTGGTTCTGGATCTCGTCGCCGGGATGCTCGTGGGCATGCGCAACCTTCGGTCTGTTCAGACACAGGAACTCAAAAGGCTCGGGCCATGGCTGTGCATCGGGCTTCTGCTGGGCGTGAGCGTACTGGTATCCGTGCCGGAAAAGCCGCTCGAACTCATTCTGGGCGTGTGCCTCCTGGCCTATTCGCTCTGGAAGGTCTGGTCTCGCGGTGAGTTTCGCGAGATTGGGGGGCGCTGGGCACTTCCCCTGGGTTTTTTCGGCGGATGCCTGACGGCAGTATTCGGTACTGGGGGCCCGGTTTATACGATTTATCTGGCCGGCCGTCTGCGCGATCCCGACCAGCGGCGAGCCACGATCAGCGCACTCATTACCGCCACGGCGGTCGCCCGGCTGATTCTCTTCTCTGTTTCCGGACTCTATAAAAACCCTGCTGTCCTGCCGCTCGCGAGCTTTCTGTTGCCTTGTGGCGCGGTGGGATTGTTCATGGGTGCGAGGCTGCGCAGCGCAATTTCGGCAGCACGCGTCCTCACGCTGCTTTGGGTTGTTCTTATCGTCGCAGCGGTCAATTTAATCATTCGTTCAGTGCCTGCCTTGTTCGGGTAGGCCAGATTCACACCTCGTTCACCTCAAACAAGGAGTAGACGATGATTCACGCGGTATTGCATGAGCGCGAAGACACGGTTGGCGTTGCCGTGGTGGAGGGCATCAAGGCGGGCCTGGCGTTGAATGCCTGGATCATGGACGACGACGAGGTCGTCGCGATCGTCGCACAGCAGGACATTCCCATCGGTCACAAGGTGGCGCTCAAGGACATGGCCGTGGGCGACACCGTTTACAAGTACGGCGTCGATATCGGCAAGGTGGTTGCGCCCATCAAGGCCGGGGAGCACGCGCACGTTCACAACATCAAGACGAAGCGCTGGTAAAGCAGCGGTCAACATTGAATGCATGAGACGGCCTGAAAACATTCGTCCGGCAGAGGCGACCTTCAGGCTGTTGCCACAACTGGTCAGAGTGCCGGGTCTACGCGGCCCGGCATCTTTCTCGTCAACGTCGCGTGCGCGCGGCGTGAGGCGGGATCAAGGAGACACCATGTTGCGTCGTATTTGCAGGCATATCTATGTCCAGGTCCTGATCGCCATCCTGATAGGGATTGTCGTCGGACACTTTTTCCCGACGTTTGCTCAATCCCTGAAGCCGCTGTCCGACGCTTTTATTCGTCTGATCAAAATGATTACGCCGCCGCTGATCTTCACGACGATCGTGTGCGGCGCCTCGCAGATCGGCGAGATGCGCACGCTCGGGCGAATCGCGGGCAAGACCATTATTTATTTCGAAGTGGTGACCACGCTGGCGTTGCTCATCGGCATGTTGATGGTGAACATCGTCGGCCCCGGTGTCGGCATGAATATCCAGCCCGGCACAGCCGATGTGCACGTGCTGGCGCAATATCAAACGGAAGTGCATCACGGCGGGGGGCTCACGGGATTTTTCCTCAACATCATTCCGTCGAGTTTCCTGAGTCCTTTTGCTTCGGGCGACATGCTTCAGATCGTCGTGATTGCCTGTTTGTTCGCGGTGGGTTTGTCGTATGTCGGCGAGAAGGGGCAGCCTGTTTTGACGTTCTTCGAGTCGGTATCCGAGGTGCTGTTCAAGATCGTCGGTTTCATCATGAAGCTCGCGCCGCTCGGCGCGTTGGGAGCGATGGGCTTTGCGGTCGGGAAGTACGGACTGTCGGCGTTGAATTCGCTCGGCATGCTGCTCATCACGATCTACGCTGCAACGATCTTTTTTCTCGTGGTCGTGCTGGGCACCATTTGCCGGATGAGCGGTTTCAGCCTGCTTCGATTGCTCAATTATTTGAAGGGAGAAATACTTCTCGTTCTTGCCACCACATCGTCTGAATCCGTATTTCCGCAGTTGATCCGAAAGCTCGAAGGCATGGGATGTCCGAAACAGGTCGTCGGTATCGTGATGCCAATGGGCTATTCCTTCAATCTCGACGGCACCTGCGTGGCTCAAGTGATCTGCGCGATGTTCATCGCGCAAGCCTACAACGTACCGCTGTCGTGGGGAGATCAGATCGGGTTGATGGTCCTCTCGATGATCAGCTCGAAAGGGGCGGCCGGTGTATCGGGCGCGGGATTCGTCACGTTGCTCGCCACGCTCACGGCATTCAAACAGATTCCCATTGAAGGCGCCGCACTCATTCTCGGCGTGGACCGCTTCATTTCGGAAGTGCGGGCCGTCACGAACATGATCGGCAATGCTGTTGCCACGCTCGTGGTTTCCGGCCTCGAGAAGGAGCGCGACAACGTGCAAATGGCCACCGTGCTCAAGCTTCGGCGCGTGCCCGGCGAGGCATAGGAAACCTTTGTCTGAACGCCAGAATTATTCGATTTTTCCTGGTGACGATTTGCTGAACAATCGATGGACGAAACATGTTCAATCGTACTGAGTCAGCAGCCATTCGAGAGGCATCGTGAATACCGACAAACTTCGAGTCAGAGTCTGGAGAAGTGCTAGCCGAGCGCTTGCGACCTATGAGGTGCCGCGCCATGAAAGTCAAACGGTGCTGGACGTCGTGACGTTCATCCAGCGGCAACTGCAGCCCGACCTTGCGTACCGGTTCGCGTGCCGCGTGGGCATGTGCGGATCCTGCGCGATGAATGTCAACGGCAAGGCGCGCTGGACGTGCCGCACGCACGTGGCGAAAGTCGCGGTGAACGACGAACTGGAAATTGCGCCGCTTTCGAACTTGCCGGTCATCAAGGATCTCGTGACCGACATGAGCGACTTTTTCGACAAATGGAGCCGGGCAAAAGGGCAGTTTTCGGGAACCCGAACACGCCACGACGATTTTGCGAGGGTGAGTCCCGAGAGCGCGCAACGAAAGGCAGCGGACGCCGGAATTGAGTGCATCGGTTGCGGCGTGTGCTATTCGTCCTGCGACGTCGTGACGTGGCGTCCGGACTATCTGGGGCCCGCCGCGCTGAACCGCGCGTGGACGCTCGTCAACGACGAACGCGACACGCAAACGCTGGAACGTCTGCGAGCCGTGGCGGGCGATGCGGGCTGTCACTCGTGTCATACGCAGGCCACGTGTACAGAACGCTGTCCCAAGCATCTTTCTCCCACAGCCGGTATTGCGGGCCTCAAGCGCATGACGATGAAGGCCGCGCGCGAAGGAGACCTGTAATGCAAGGCCTATCTCTACGCGCGCAGGCTCGTCTTTGGTACTGGCAGCGCATGAGTGCGAGCGTGCTCGCGCTGTGCGTGTTCGTCCATCTGGGCGTGATCATCTACGCCGTTCATGGCGGCCTGAGTGCGTCGGCCATTCTCGGTCGCACGCACGGCAATTTGTTGTTCGGCGCCTTCTATACGGTATTCGCGATGGCGTGCGCGATCCATGTGCCTATCGGTCTGCTGAGAATTGCGGAGGAGTGGCTGCACTGGCGCGGAAAGCCGGTACAGCTCGGCTGTTTCGCATTTTCCGCAGGCCTCGTGCTGATGGGCTTGCGCGCCGTTTATGGAGTCGTATCGTGATGCGAAAGAACGACTATCGCGCCCGCACGCATCCTGCCTGGTGGGCCTTTCTGGTGCATCGTGTTTCCGGTCTCGCGCTGGCGTTGTTTCTGCCGGTTCACTTCTGGGCGCTTGGCCACGCCATTACGGGCGAGGCTTCTTTAGATCGCTTTTTGCGCGTGACCGACCAGCCGCTGTTCAAGTTTGGCGAGTGGGGTCTCGTGGTTCTGCTCTCGCTTCACATGATGGGGGGCATTCGCCTTCTGCTGATCGAACTTCTGCCGTGGACAGGCTTGAGGAAAAACTGGCTCGCCTTTGGTTTGGGCGCGAGCACCTGTACTGGCCTCGCATTCCTGCTCGCGCTCGTTCATTAGTACCGAAACCTGGCGTACACACCGAGCCAGACACCCACAATCAGATTCACCAATCCGGAAGAGACGGCCATGAAACTCGATCTCGACGTCGTCGAGGAAGCCTCGAAGGAACTGTATATCCGCGCCCTCAAGTTGCTTCCGCCCGACGTAAAGGACGGCATTGAAAGACTCGCCGCTAGCGAAACATCGCCCGTGGCGCAGCGGGTTCTCGAAACGATGCGGACCAATATCCGCGTGGCCGAGGATACCGAAAACCTGCTTTGCCAGGATACGGGCATTCCGATTTACAACGTCGCGCTTGGCCGCAATGTCGAGTTCGACGGATTCGAATTGAAGGCGGCCATTCGCAAGGGATGCGAGCGCGCCACGCGGGAACACCCGCTGCGCTCATCGGTCGTGCATCCGCTCACGCGCAAGAACAATCACACGTCGTGCGGTATCGAGGTTCCCGTCATTCACGTGGACTTCACGGACGAAAACGAAATCGCCACCATCGAGATGGTGCCGAAAGGCAGCGGCTCGGAGAACAATTCCTTCCTGAAGATGGCCGTGCCCGCCGAGGGAATCGACGCGATCAAGACCTTTGTCGTCGACTGCGTGATTTCAGCGGGCGGCAAGACGTGTCCGCCGACGATCGTGGGCGTGGGCCTCGGCGGCACGTCCGATCTTTCCATTGCGCTAGCCAAGCGTGCCGCGACGCGCGCGCTAGGCACCGCGTGCGCCGATCCCGAGGGCGCCGCGCTCGAGCGCGAACTGACCGGGGCGGTGAACCGCCTCGGTGTCGGTCCGCAGGGTCTGGGTGGCGACAGTACGGCGTTTGCGGTGCATATCGAACTGGCTTCGACGCACATCACCATGAACCCCATTGCGGTCAACATGCAGTGCCACTCCGCGCGGCGCGCGAAAGCGCGGCTTACCACTGACGGTCTCATTTACGGATTCTGAAATGGCTCACTACGACCTCCATACGCCTGTCGACGAGTCGCAGATCCGCAAACTGCGAGTGAACGATACGGTGACATTGCATCAAACGCTATTCGGCATTCGCGACGCCACGCAGATTCACTTGTTCGACAAGGGGCGCACGACGGAATTCGACCTTCGCGGGCACGCGGTCATTCACACGGCGCCGAACGTGCGCAAGGTGACACCGAGCAACGAATTCCCGGCCGGATATCAACCGGTCTGCATCGGCACGACGACTTCGGACCGTATGGAACGCTTTACGCGGCCGTTGATGGAGCAGTACGGCGTGCGCATGATCGTCGGAAAAGGCGGCTTGCGCGAAGGATCGAAATCCGCGTTCGAGGACCTGGGGGGCGTCTACCTCGCAATTATCGGAGGCACCGCTGCGCTCGAAACCACGTGGATCGAGAAGATCGAGGCCGTCGATCTGGATGACCTCAATCCGGAGTCGCTCTGGAAATTCAGGATCAAGGGCTTCGGTCCGCTGCTGGTGGCCATGGACAGCCACGGCGCGAGCCTGTACGACGAAGTGAAGGGCGACACCGCCGCGCGGCGCGCCGAAGTGCTCGAAAGCCTGGGAGTGCAGACAAGATGAATATCGAGCGCGTCAAGACGGACATCCTGATTCTGGGATCGGGCGGCGCCGGTCTTTTTGCTGCGCTCCATGCGCACAAGCAGGCGCCAGACCTCTCGATCACGGTTGCCGTGAAAGGGCTGCTCGGAAAATGCGGTTGCACGCGCATGGTGCAGGGCGGCTATAACGTCGCGCTGGCTCCGGGCGATTCGGTCGAGCGTCATTTCATGGATACGATCGAAGGAAGCAAATGGTTGTCCAATCAGGACCTCGCCTGGGCATTGGTGAGCACGGCGGTCGAGCGCGTGCGCGAGCTTGAAAACGAGCTGGGCTGCTTTTTCGACCGCAACCCGGATGGGTCGATTCACCAGAAAGCGTTCGCGGGTCAGACGTTCGACAGAACGGTCCACAAAGGCGATCTGACTGGAATCGAGATCATCAACCGGCTGGCCGAGCAGGTGTGGAGCCGCGGCATCCATCGACTGGAGGAGCACCGCGCCATCGAACTGATCAAGACCGCCGACGGCAAGCATGTCGCGGGCGTATTGATGATCGACATGCGCACGGGCAAGTTCGTATTCGTGCAGGCGAGGGCGGTGCTGCTCGCAACGGGCGGCGGTCCGACGATGTACAAGTTCCATACGCCATCGGGAGACAAGAGCTGTGACGGACTCGCGATGGCGCTGCGCGCGGGCCTCACGCTGCGCGATATGGAAATGGTGCAGTTCCATCCTACGGGCCTGCTCGCCGGCAGTCACACGCGGATGACCGGAACAGTGCTCGAAGAAGGATTGCGCGGTGCAGGCGGCCATCTGTTGAACGGTTCGAAAGCGCGGTTCATGGACAACTACGACAAGCGTGGCGAACGTGCGACTCGCGATATCGTTTCGCGCGGCATTTATTCTGAAATGCGCGCGGGCCGAACTTCGCCCAATGGCGGGGTGTACATCCAGATGAACCATCTTGGCCCTGACAAAGTGCGCAAGCAGTTCAAGGGCATGGTCGAGCGCTGCGCGGATTGCGGGTTCGATCTCGCGGGCGGCCTCGTCGAAGTAGTGCCCACCGCGCACTACATGATGGGCGGCGTCACGTTCCACACCGATTGCAGCACCGAACTGAATGGCCTTTTCGCCGCGGGAGAAGACACGGGTGGCGTGCACGGCGCGAATCGGCTGGGCGGTAACGGCGTGGCGAATTCCACGGTGTTCGGCGGTATTGCTGGCGACAACATGGCGAAGTGGGTGAAAGCGCAAGGCGAGTTTCGCGAACCCGATTCGCTTGCCATCGAATGCGCCATCAAGGAATCGGAAGTTCCCTTTTCCAAAAACGGAAAGGGGCTCGAAAGCATTCGGGAAGCGCTCTACGAATGCATGTGGACGCACGTCGGCATCATCCGCGATCGCGATGGGCTTCTGCAAGCGCGAAAAATTTTGGGCGAACTCCATGAACGGTTGATGCTCACGGGCGTCGTTGATGGGGACCGCGCATTCAACGCGCAGTGGCACGACTGGCTGAACCTGAAGAACCTGATTTCAATGAGTCAGATCATCACCGAGGCGGCCCTGTCCCGCGAAAATTCGCGAGGTGCGCATTTCCGTGAGGATTATCCGGAGGCCGGCGATCTGGAGATGTCCGCTTACACGACGATTCGCAAGAGTGGAGGAGAGGTGGAGATCAAACAGGAGCCAGTGACATTTAGCCGGGTACGGCCGGGAGAAACGATTCTTTGCGAGCAGATGGCGCAATGAGGGATGCCGCGTTGCACGCGCATTTCCTGACACGACTTTGCTGCGGCCTTGAACCGGATCACTGCCGTTCCCCATTATTTCAAACGGAGACTACGCAATGCCCCCCAAATTCGTTCGCACGTTTCGGCGCGGGTTCGTACTCGCTGCCGCACTTTCCGCTGTCCTGCAAGGGCCGTCGGCCGCTCGTGCAGAAGACGCCTGGCCTTCCCAGCCGATCCGGATCATCGTTCCCTTCTCCGCCGGCGGTTCGACCGATGTGCTCGCCCGTACGATCGGCCAGGGTTTGGGGACGTTATGGAAGCAGTCCGTGGTCATCGACAATCGTCCCGGCGCGGGCGGCATGATCGCCGCTCAAGTCGAAGCGAAGTCGCCGCCTGACGGTTATACGTTGATGCTCGCGTCGGGGAGCATGTTCACCGTTAATCAGTACATCTACAAAAAGCTCCCGTACACGGGGAAGGATTTCAGCTATATCACGACGGTTGCGAGTAATCCGATGGTCGTGGCAGTCGCGCCGTCGCTGCCCATTTCGAATGTCAAAGAGCTGATCGCCTATGGGAAAACGCAGCATCCCAAGCTGAACTTTGGTTCGGCCGGTATCGGGAGTCAGGTTCACATGGCCGACGAAGCGTTCTCGGGCGCGGCGGGCATTCCGATGGTTCACGTGCCCTATAAGGGCGAGGTGCTGGCGCTCAACGACCTGATGGCCGATCGCGTGCAGGTCGTATTGCCCAATATCGCCGCTGCCATGCCCTTCATGAAGGGCAAGACGATCAAGGTGCTCGCCGTGACCGGCGACCATCGTTCAGCGGCGTGGCCCGATATTCCGACCGTGAGCGAAGCCGGGCTGCCCGGCTTCAATGTGACGGGCTGGTTCGCGCTCGTGGCGCCGGCCGGCACGCCTGCGAACGTCATCAACAAGATTCAGCAGGATACCGTGAAGGTGCTATCGCAGCCTGATACTCGCCAACACCTGGCCGTGCTCGGCATGGACCCGGTAGGCGACACGCCTCAGCAACTTCAGGCCAGAATTGCCACGGAATCGGCGAAATGGCAAAAGGTCGTCAGTTCGAGCCATATCACCGCTAATTGACGGCCAGCGCCAGCTAATCGCTGAATTTCATCGTTATCAAGCCCGCCGGGATGAGATATCCTGGCGGGATTTTCATTTGGTCTGCTGATTTCAGGACTGAATCGAGCGACGATTGACGGCCGCATTCAGATCGCTGATGTCGTCGTGCAATTCAAGCATCCACCGTGCTGCGGTGGCGATCTGGCGTTGAATGCGTTGGAAGGTATCGGAGGAAGTGCGAACGGGCGAGGACGGGGTATTCACGGGCAACCGGGTTTTCAGTTAGGTAGTAACCCGTATTGTACGCGTATTGCGAAGATCAGATGCTCGCACGCCTTCGATACTATGGTCTGCTTACAACAGATTTTAATCGCTGCTTGCCCGGGGCATTTCGGCACGCGTTTCTCTCTGGCGCATGCGCTCCGTTTTTGTTGCGCGGCGGCGGTTTCGGTGTGCAGACAGCGTGACCATCACGACGAGCAACAGCGATGCAGCGAGGAATCCGCAACTGATGGGCCGCTCGATGAAAATGGACATATTTCCGTGCGAAATAAGCAGCGCGCGGCGAAAGTTCTCTTCGATCATCGGTCCGAGGACGAAGCCGAGCAAGATAGGCGCAACGGAAAAACCAAGATAGCTGAACACGGTGCCGATCAAGCCGAACGCCAGCACTTGCCACACTTCGAAAAGGCTGTTCTGGGTGCTGAACACGCCAACGGCAATAAAGAACATCGCCGAGGGAAAAAGATAACGGTAAGGCAGTCTGAGCAATTTGACCCACACGCCGATCATCGGCACATTGAGCAGAACGAGAAGAATATTGCCTATCCAGAAGCTCGCAATGAGTCCCCAGAAGATATCGGGGTGTTCGGAAATCAACTGGGGGCCAGGCGTAATGCCCTGAATGATGAGGGCGCCCAGAATCAGCGCCATTACCGGGTCGCCGGGTATGCCAAGGCTCATCGTCGGAATGAAATCGACCTGGGTTTTCGAGTGCGACGACGCCTCGGGCGCCGCTACGCCGGCAATCACGCCGGTGCCGAAATCCTGAGGACGCTTCGAGATCTTGCGCTCCAGCGCATAGGCCACGAACGTCGTGATCGTCGGGCCGGTTCCAGGCATGGCGCCGAACAGTGCGCCCACCGCCGTTCCCCGCGTCATTGGCCAGAAACTGGCTTTGAGTTCGTCGCGCGTGGGGCGCATGTCCTTGAAACGTACGCTGAGCGATTTGCTCGATACCTGCATTCGGTTGACGTTGCAGAGGAAGTCGGCCACGCCAAAGAGTCCCATGGCGATCGCAACGAGTTCGAGCCCGTCGTTCATGTCGGTCAGCCCAAACGTAAAGCGGAACGTGCCCGTATTGACGTCGGTGCCGACCATGCCGCACAGCAAGCCGAAAAGCGTCATGGCGACGCCTTTGAGCGCGGAGCCTCTCGACATGGTCGAGCCCGCAAGCAGGCCCAGCAGCATGACGGAGAAAATCTCCGAGGGGCCGAACTTGAATGCCATTGCCGTGAGCAGGGGCGAAGCGAAAATCATCAGGATGATGCCGGTCGATGCGGCAAAGAACGAACTCAGCATCGTGATGCCCAGCGCCGCGCCGCCTCTGCCGGCCTTTGCCATGGGATACCCGTCGAGGCAGGTAATCGCATGGGGAGGGTGAGAAGGCAGATTGAGCAGAATGGCGCCGATCGCGCCGCCGTATTGGGAGCCGTAGAAAATGCCGGCGAGCATCAGAATCGCCGGTACGGGATGCATGACGTAGGTCAGCGGCAACAGGATGGAGATGGCCGAAAGCGCGCCCATGCCCGGCAACACGCCCACCATGTTGCCCACGAGAACGCCGAAGAACGACCACATCAAGTTGGTGCCTTGAAGCGCAACCGAGAAGCCGTAAAGAAGGTCGTGCAAGGATTGTTCGATCATGTTGCTCACTATCCCCAGGCAAATGGCGCCAACTGAAGCTTGAGCGCCCATGAGAAGACAACGAGGGCGATCGCGCACATGACGATCGACAACGCGGCTGCGCGAAACAGGGTATTGGATCGGTCTCCGAGCGCGGAAATGAAGACGATCGCGAATGTGGCGGGAATCAGGCCGCCATACCTGCCGATCAGAATGAAGGCGAGCGTGCCCGTGATAATGCAAACGGCGCCGCGCAGGTCGGGCAGCCGCGAATGCGCGTCCGTCGCGTTCGATGCGGGTTTGGGCAGATCCTTCGCCGCGAGCGCAATCAGAATGCCGATAAAAGCCAGAAGCACGCCCACGGCAACGGGAAAGAACCCGGCGCCCATGCTCGTCAGCGATCCGACGTCATAGGACATGCCGGCGTAGGCGGCGCTCACGCCGATCACGACCATCAGTGCGCCGGCGTAGTAATCCTTGCTGAAAGAAAGTCTGAGGTTCAAACGTACACCTCCGCCGCCTGAGCGATTGACGTCCGCAGCGCAGCCCGGCGCATGAAGTCTGGAGAGCGAGGTCCGGCAACGTTGACCGGCCCATGTGTGGCCGGGCAAAAAGGTAGCACTACGAATTGAAATTTACTGTGTAACCGGCGCTTGCGTGCGGCCCGCAGCGAGCGTCGCTTGCCGGTCACAGTCATACAACTCATATGTATGAGTGGAATGTAATGTGTTAGCCTTCGGATTGCCATCAGGGAAAACATGGGTATCGGCGTGCCGGGTGCGAGACGAAGCAATTCTTTCGTCGACTTCAAGAATTACTGACTTTTCGCCGCGATAGATGACGCGAATAATCCACTCGATACCCAATTAATGCGGGAATCAGCCGCGCTTGAACAGGAGATATCGCAATGTCGATTGCATGCCGCGGCGCTGACGCGCTGGTAAAGGCGTTGTCGAAAGCAGGGGTGAAGCACATCTTCACTTTGTCGGGCAACCACATCATGCCGGTGTTCGACGCTTGCATTGGCGCGGGTATCGAGTTGTTTCACACGCGTCATGAGGCCGCGGCCGTGCACATGGCGGATGCCTACGCACGCTTGACTGGCAAGGTCGGCGTGGCGTTGGTCACCGGCGGACCTGGCCACGCCAACGCGGTTTCGGCGCTCTATACGGCTCAGATGGCGGAATCGCCCGTTTTGCTTCTTTCCGGGCACGCGCCGCACGACCAGTTGGGCATGGGCGCATTTCAGGAGATGCGGCAGGCGGACGTGGCGGCGCCGCTGGTGAAGATGGCTGCCACCGCCCAGCATCCGGACACGCTGGTCGATGAACTGGTTCACGCCATACGCGTCGCGCAGTCGGGGCGGCCCGGGCCCGTTCATCTGAGCCTTCCAGCGGACGTACTGGAAGGCGCCGCTCACGTGCCCGATGAAATCGATGCCGAACGTTTTTTACCCGTGGGGCAGAGGCTTGACGATACAGCGGCCCGGCGTCTGGTTTCCAGCCTGGCCGATGCGTCGCGCCCGCTGATTCTGGTGGGGCCGGCGTGCATGACCCGTGTGGGACGCAAGGGGACGGAAACGCTTGCAGCGGCGCTCGGCGTTCCGGTCATCGGGATGGAGAGCCCGCGAGGCATCAACGATCCGAGCCTCGGCGCCTTCGCTGAAGTTCTCGCACAGGCCGACCGCGTGATGTTGCTGGGCAAGCGGATGGATTTCACGCTGGCCTTCGGGAAATCGCCTGCCTTTGCGCCGGGCTGCACGTTTCTCCAGATCGACCCGGAGCCGCAAGAGATTGCGCGCACGCGCCGCGCCGTGGGGGAGCGCTTGATCGGCAGCGCTGTCGCGGATAGTTTTATCGCGCTCGACATGCTGTCAACCGTTTCCCGCCATGCGCACAAGTGCGATGAACGATGGGCGCATGATGTGCGCGGCGCGATTGCATGGCGGCCCGAGCAATGGCACACAGCGTCGTCGTCGCTTGAAAAGCGCGTTCATCCTGTTCAGGCGCTCGCGCCGTTCCAGGCGTTGCTCGACAGCCATCCCGAAGCCGTCTTCATCTCCGATGGCGGCGAATTCGGGCAGTGGGCGCAAGCCTGCCTGCGCGCACCCAATCGCGTGATCAACGGCGTCGCCGGGGCGATCGGCGCCGCGCTTCCGTTCGCGCTTGCCGCGCGCGTTGCGCACCCCGATGCGCCAGTGATTGCCGTGATGGGGGATGGCACGTTCGGCTTCCACGCGGCAGAAATGGATACCGCCGTGCGCTACGGATTGCCGTTCGTGGCCGTGGTCGGCAACGACGCGCGCTGGAACGCCGAATATCAGATCCAGTTGCGCAGCTATGGCCCTGAACGGTTGATCGGCTGCGAACTGCTGCCCGCGCGCTACGATCGCGTGACCGAGGCCTTTGGCGGAGTGGGTGCGTTGGTCGAACACGCCGGCGATATGAAAGACGCGATCGAACAGGCGCAGACCGCGCAGCGCGCGAAACGGCCAGCATGTGTGAACATCATGATCGAAGGGGTAGCGGCTCCCTCTTTCAAGCGCCGCGCCTCCTAGACGCGTATGCCCGGCCCGGCCTGCTTCAATGCGCCTGCAATTTGTACTTCTGTGTGCCTGCATTTCTTCGTGCCGGGATTTTCCAGTTTCAAATGAAACGGTTTCGGGTCTGCGGGGTGCCGGGGGCGCGGTGGGAATCGGCGCTGAGCAAACGGTTGATCGTTGCGATCAGATGCGCTGTATTTACGGGCTTGCGCAGATAGCAGTCGTAGCGAACGAAAGCCGGAGGGCTGTATTCGCCCGACATGAGAATGACCGGTAGCGACGCGAGCCGGGCGTCATCGCGAATTTTTTCGCACAGGACGCCGCCCGACATATGGGGCATGCGAAGGTCCGAAATCACAAGACTTACGGATGCCTGCTCCAGATACTGCCACGCAGATGCGCCGTCCGGCGACGTGGATACCTCGAATTCGACGGCGAGAGCCGAGGCCAGCGCTTGAAGGGCGGCGGGATCGTCGTCGACGAGGAGAATTCGTGCCATGCTGATGTGAGGGAAAGGGGTCGAAGAAGACGCATGAGCATGCAGGACGCGTGCCCGAACCGGCGCGGCACGGATTGTGCTCACAGTTGCGTCTTCCCGGCGAAGCCAGGAAGCGCCTTCGCAGCGCATCGAGCCTTCCCCATGCAATGGAGCGGTTCGCGATGAGCGAATGAATCCCGAAACGAAGTTTGTCTAAAACCGGAGAGCTGAATGCTTTACTACGCAATTGTTTTTTTGGTGATCGCGCTGGTCGCGGCCGTTTTCGGTTTTGGTGGAATCGCGGCGGGAGCGGCCGGAATAGCCAAGATCCTGTTTTTTATTTTCCTCGTGCTTTTCATTGCCAGCCTGATTTTTGGCCGCAGACGCTGAAACAACGCGTTCAGTGAGTTTGCCGGCCGACGCCCCGCGTCGGCCGCTTACGGACCGTGACGAAGAAGAGCCGGTCCGTTTCGTGCTGTCTGCTGTCCCTGGCCGTCCCCGGCCAGTCAGGCCGATCGGCGAATCCGCGGCTGCGTCCCCCGCACCCGGCCAATCTTCGGTGCCGCGCGGCAAACTGGAGCGGCGTCTGGCCGATGAATCTGACCGGCCAGCGAATGGTACAGGTTCAGATAGTGTTGGGCGGGAACTGACCAGCCGGAGTCGCGGCCCATGGCGTTGCGTTGAAGGGCGCGCCACAGTTGCGGGCGGCCGTACGCATCGAGTGCGCGGCCGAGCGCGTGGAAAATGTCGGCGGGACTTTCTCCGTCGAAGAGAAATCCGGTCGCGTTGCCAAGAGGCGTGTTCTGCGCGCGTTCCGCATTGGGCGAAAGCGCCGGACAATCGACGATCGTGTCGACCAGCCCGCCTACGCGAGACGCCACCGGCACCGTGCCGTACCGCATGGCGTATAGCTGCGTCAGCCCGCAGGGTTCGAAGCGACTGCCGTGCAGAAGGATATCCGCGCCCGCGTGCAGGCGATGCGCGCGCTCCTCGTCATAGCCGATATGCACACCGAGTCGCTCGGGCCACGCCGCGGCGAGCCGGCGCAACGCGTTTTCGATGGCCGCGTCCCCCTGGCCGAGCACCGCGAACTGCACGCGCGGCCAGCGCGCGAGCGCGGCAGGCAGCGCTTCGCAAACGACTTCAGCGAGCTTTTGCGTGCTCAGGCGGCTGCCGACCGCCACCAGCGGCGCAAACGGATCGACGCGCAGGCCGTACGTCTGCTGCAGCGCTTTCTTGCAGGCATGCTTGCCCGAGAGATCGTCGATGTTGTAGGGCTGCGCGAGCATTTCGTCGTTGAGCGGATTCCACAGCGTATCGTCGATGCCGTTCACGATGCCCGTGAGCTTGTGCGCATTCGCGGCCAGCACGCCTTCCATGCGATGGCCGAACTGCGGTGTGAAGATTTCGCGCGCATAGCGCTCGCTCACCGTGGTCAGCCGGTCGGCGTGTACGATGGCCGCCTTCATGAAGCTCAGGGTGTCGTAGAACTCGATGCTGCGAGGGTCGTTCAGCGCGGGAACGAGCAGTTCGGGCTGAATACCTGCATAAGGCGCGAGTCCGAGCGGATAGTTGCCCTGAAACGCCAGATTATGGATCGTGAAGACGCTGCGCGCGGGTGCGCCCGCGAGTTTGAGCATCAGGGGAGTCAGTCCTGCATGCCAGTCATGCGCGTGGACGATGCGTGGCCGCTTAACGCCGCGCACACCTGCGGCGATGCGTGCGGCCGCAACCGAGAGCGACGCAAAGCGCGCAAAGTTGTCGAGGTATTCCCGGCCCTGCTCGTCCTGGTAAAGTCTGCCGCTTCGCCCCGCGAAGAGGTGGTCCATCTGGAGAAGCAGTACGGTCAGGTCGGCGTCCGGCATGGCCGCGCGCCACAGCCGGGCGTCGCCGCCAGGCAGGCCGCGCAGATACCCGAGCGGTGTGGGCGCAACGACGCGTTCGAACGCGGAGTCGTATCCCGGCATCAGGATGGAGACGTCGACGCCGTTGCTGCGCAGCGCCGACGAAAAAGCGCTGACCATGTCGCCAAGACCACCACTCTTGGCAAGCGGTGCCGCCTCGGCGGCAACCATCATTACGTTGAGCAAGACACACCCCTCGGTAGGCAGGGAAGCGAAGCGCTCCCCGGATTGCGTCCACTGAGCAATTGTCGGGCCACGGTCGCAACGAAGGTGCGTCGCGGTCTGTCTTGCCCTGGAGGCACCGCGATTTTCGCGTTGTTTTATGCGGCATGAGTGGCTGGGAACGTCGCTTGACGGGACGCAGAAGTGCCTGAAAGTGCCGGGCGGGCATGCGGTTTCGATATTGTTGCCGCCCGGGTGAGAGATAGAATGGCAGTCCGCCTACGTCGCCTACCAGATTCATGACCACTCGTACCTTGCCAACGCCGGGCGCAGCAGCAGACGTGCTCGAAGCGCTGCGTCAAGCCACCGCTCGTCGCCACGCCGTGCTGGACAGAAGCATGCCGCTTGCGGCGCATGAACCCACTCTCGCGGATTATCGTGATCACCTCGCAATACTGCGCGCCTGGGTAGCGCCGATCGAGAAGTGGCTCGCGGGCCATGACGACGGGCCCAACGCGCACGCCATGCTCGTGCCGATCGGACGAACCCCTCTCATCGACGCGGATCTGTACGATCCCGCAGCGGCGCGGCCTGTTCCCACGATTGTCGAGACCGCCTGGCCGAAGGCGCCGAGCACCGCTGCGTATCGCTGGGGCGTGGCCTATGTGCTGGAAGGCTCGCAACTAGGCGGCGCCGTTCTCTATCGACGTTTGCGCGAGCGTCTCGCGCCGCATCCGTTGCGTTATCTCGACGGTGGCAGCGAGCCCGTAGGCGAGCGCTGGCGCCGGTTCGTGCAGGCCATGCGAAGCGACGTTACCGCCGCCCCCGAGATCGCCGACGCGTGCAAGGGCGCCGTTGACGCATTCGATTGCCTGATCTCGCTGCTCACGGACTTCTCGGCGGCGCGAGGAGCGCCGATGCAAGTCGATCACTCTCCCGGATAGCGCAGGCCCACGGGGCGCTTTGCCTTCGCGCGAGCTACGCGAAGGCTGAGCTATAGATTGGAAGCGAGACCCGGAACGTGGCGCCGCGCCCGCGGCCTTCGCTTTCGGCGGTGACCTTGCCTCCGTGCAGTTCCACCAGATGCTTCACGAGCCACAAGCCGAGCCCGAGACCGGCAACGCGTCCGCTGCCTGTCGTGCTCGCCTGTTCAAAGCGTTCGAAAATTCGCGCGAGCGCGTCCTGTTCGATGCCGCTGCCGCTGTCGCGCACCGTCAGCTCCGCCTGGTTGCCGCGCTGGATGACGCTGACTTCGATCGTTCCTGCCTCGCAGAATTTGACCGCATTGGACAGGAGATTCCAGACGATCTGACGCACGCGGCTTTCGTCGGCGAGCACCTGGCAGGGGAAGAGTTGTTCCGCGATTAGCGCGATGCCTCTGGCTTCGGCGTTCATGCGCATGTCCTCCGCCACGAGCCCGACCAGCGAGCCGAGATCCACGGGCCTCACTTCGACCGAGAGCTTGCCCGTCGCAATGGCGCCGCTGTCGAGCAGGTCGTTGACCATGTTCTCCAGTTGGCGCGCATTGCGTTCGATTACCGTGCTGGCGCGCTGCAGATGGGACATGTCGGCCGCACGCTGAAGCAGGGTGGACCAGGAGAGAATCGCGGAAAGCGGCGAGCGCAGTTCATGGCTGACTGCCGTCACGAAGTGATCCATTGCGCGCGCCATCTGCTCGCTCTGGACCCTGGCCTGCTTCTCGGATTGCGCGATGGCGCGCTGCTCGAGTTCTGCCTCCTTGCGGGGCGTAATGTCGAGAGTGAAACCGAACACGGTGCGCAGCGTTCCGTCCGGAAGATAGCGCCCGGCACCGCGCATGAGTGTCCAGTGCACGGAACCGCTGGCCGTGACGACGCGAAAGTCCGTCTCGAAGTGTTCGCGGCGCCGTAGCGCCCGGAACACGATGCCTCGTACGCGCGGGCGATCTTCCGCATCGACGACGTGATTGAAAAAGTGCCTCACCGTCAGCCGGGTTCCCGGCGCCAGGCCGAGGCAGGATCGGCATTGTTCGCTACAGTCGATGCGGGCCGTATCAGGCGAGAGTTCCCAGGAGCCGATCTGCGCGAAGGCAAGTGCAAGACGCAGTTGCTCCTGATTGTGGCGCAGTTGAACATTGGTCTCTTCCATCAACACCTGCCGCAGCCGCGCCTGCGAGCGCAACTTGGCTCGTTCGCGTTGGCTGCGCTCGGCCGCGTCGACGCTTTCCGTGACGTCGTTCACGCGCAGGGCGATCAGTATGTCGCCCTCCGGCTGCGTCCTGACGCCCGACGCGCTGATCTGCCAGAACCTGGCCGCGGGACCGCTGGCGCCCGCGCGCGCGGCAAGGTCGTAGCGCAGGGTCGGCGAAACGCGGGTCTCGCCGGGCCCGATGCCCGAGAGCGTATTGATGAGCCAGTCGCGACGCTGGGCCCGTTCTCCCTCGGTGCCATGTTGATTGATGGCATAGATGGAACGGCCCGCTATCTCCGGCAGCGTCGTGTCCACGAGCTGGAGATAAGCCGCGTTGGCGGTAACGACCTGCGCCTGCCGGTCAAGAATGAGCCACGCATCCGGCAGCAAGTCGAAGATCGACAACGCGTTGGTGGAGGGGTCAATGCCCATGTGCGGAATGCGATGATCCATAGGCGTCCTTCACCTGGTTGCAAGAGGGGCGGGACAACGGGCACACCGTTTGTCGTGTACGGCTCGCGGCACGGAAATAACTTCGCTTCACGTCAGGACGTGAAGGGAGGGGGCTCGTTGAGCACCGCCCAGAACATGCCAAGATCGTTGATGGCGTCCATGAAGTCGTCGAATTCAACCGGCTTGACGACGTACGCGTTGACACCCAGGTCGTAGCTGCGCAGCAGATCCTTTTCTTCACGCGAGGAAGTCAACATCACTACCGGAATTCGCTTGAGCGATTCGTCCTCGCGGACTGCCTTGAGCACCTCGTGGCCGTCGACCTTCGGCAATTTCTTGTCGAGGAGGATCACCGCCGGGCTGCCAGGAGCCCTGTTTCGATACTCGCCTTCCTGGCGCAGATAGTCGAGTGCCTCGGCGCCGTCCCGCAGCGTTACGACAGGGTTGGCGATGCGGCTCCTTTCGAGCGCGATCAACGTGAGTTCGACGTCGTTCGGGTTGTCTTCGACGAGCAGGATCGGTCTTAACATATTGCGGCTTTCCTTGGTCAGGATTCCTTAGGTACAGGCCGGAATGGCCGGGTCTGCTCGAGCGCGGTGAGGCGCGCCGCGGCGCTGGCGCCCGCGTCGCCGGCGACCCCGGTGGCGCTGGGGCCGCGGGGCAAGGAAAAGCGGATCGTCGCGCCTCGGCCCGGTTCGCCGCTTGCCCAGGCGCGACCGCCGTGCCGTTCCACGATGCGCCTTACGGTTGCCAGTCCGATTCCCGTGCCTTCGAATTCCTCGAATCGATGAAGACGCTGGAACACGCCGAAAAGCTTGTCGACGTAACGCATGTCGAAACCCACACCGTTGTCGCGCACGTAGACGACGTCCTGCCCGGCGAGTTCGCCTTCGCTGGTTTCGGTGCCGATTTCAATCACGGCCGGTTCGCCGGGCGTCGTTCGGTTGCGCGTGAACTTGACCGCATTGGCAACGAGATTTTGCAGGACGACGTTCAGCAGGAGCGGGTCGCCCATCACATCGCCGAGTGGGGCGATCTTCCATTCGATCGGGCGGCCAGGGTTGTCTCGTGCTTCGGCGGCCACGATTGCCTCAACGAGGGCGTCGAGATCGATCCGCTGCGGTCGAAGCGCGGCGCGCCCCATCTGGGCGAACGCGAGCAGGTCGTCGACGAGCTTGCCGCCGAAGCGGGCCGCATGGGCGATGCGTTCCACGAAGTGCTTGCCCCGGTCCGACAGGTTTTGCGCCTCTATTTCCCCGAGCAGTTCGGCAAAGCCCGCGATATGCCTAAGCGGCGCCCGCAGGTCGTGCGAGACGGTATAGGAGAAGCCTTCCAGTTCCTGATTGGCGCGGCCTAGCTGCATGGCCAGTTCGGCGAGTTGTTCGGCGCGCCGCAACACGATGCCAAGCAGCGCCGTGCGAAACTCGATAGCGATCTCGAGTTCGGCGGCCCGCCACGGACGCGAGCGCCCGCGGACGGTCTCCGTCCATGTTTCGAAGCTCTCGCGCGGAGACAGGGAAGCGGGCAACGCCGCGAGCTTGGCGCGCGGATCGCCGGCCCATTTGACCGTGCGGACGACCTCGGCGCGAAACCAGACGACGTAGTTTCGAAACAGCCGCGAAATAGACAGCACGAGAATGCCGGCGCTTTCGGGTCCGGCGGGACGGCCCCAGGCCGAGGCAAGATCGTCGGTGGAAAAAACGTCGTCGGTCTTGGCGTCGAGCCAGACGACCAGTTCGTCGATCCTGTCCTGCGCCGGCGTTTCGCCGACCGTGACGGTGCGGCCGTCGACAACGAGGGCCGCGCCGTTCGCGCCGGCCAGCCGCAGCAGTTCCGTGGCGTGCGCGGAAGACGCGGTGAGCGCATCGACGAAGTTTTCGCTGTTCGCCATCGCCGAAAGCAGCCGCGAAAGGCCTTGCCGCAGTTCCAGGCGCGCCGCGGCGTCGTCGCGATCCTCTTTGGCTTCGATCTGGAGCGAGAGCACCTGGGCGATGTGCTCGCACGCCGTGCGCACTTCGAACGGCGGCACGCGCGGGACGGCGTGATGGCAGGAAATCAGCCCCCAGAGCCTGCCGCGCACCACGATCGACATCGACATGGACGACCACGTTCCCATGTTCTTCATGTACTGCACGTGGACCGGCGAAACGCTGCGCAGCGACGCATAGGTAAGGTCGGTCGAACGGCTCGTGACGGGATGAAGGGCGGGGACGAGACGTGCCGGCGTATAGCCCGCGTCGGCAATCAGACGGATGCGGTTGCGCACGTATAGCGCCCGAGCCTGCGCGGGAATGTCGGAGCCCGGAAAATGCTGGTCCAGATACGAGGGATAGCCCGGTTCGATGGCTTCGGCAAGCACATGGCCTGTACCGTCCGCGTCGAAACTGTAGACCAGCGTGCGGCCATAACCCGTAATGCGCTGCACCTCGTTGGCGGCAAGCTGGGCGAGATCGACGATTTCCTGGCTGCCCTGCAGGCCGGCGATGAACGTCTGGACGAGCGGATACATCGACGCGAAAACGTCGCGGGAATCGCGTGCCGGTTCGAGTTCGACGATCGCAGCGCCATCATGGCGATGGACAACGATAGCAAGCGGCGGGTGCTCGCCATGCTGCCCGCGCGGGTCGCGAATCGTGCCGGCGTATTGCGGTACGCCTTCCTGCTCCATGGCGCCGAGCGCTTCTGACACGGCCGCAGCGCCTTCGCCGAGAATATCTTGCAGGGGGCTGCCGAGAACCGCTTGAACCGGCATGCCGGCGAAGTCGGCGACGTTCTCGCTTACCTGAACGATTACGCCATCGTTGTTGATGCTAAGGAGAAACCCATGAGGCTGAACGCCTCCGGGGATGTGAATTGGCTCTTTAGCGCAGTCGGCGGCGAAGTCGCTGCCGGCTGGGGAAATCATGTCAGCCATCGGTGCTCCGTCCGGAATTACCGACATTGTGGCATGAAGCGGTTGCATGCGCAGCGAATGGACGCGGTTTCAGGGCTCCGCGAGACATTATTGGCGCCGGGATCGTTACTTGCGCATGGCGCCTGGAATGCGTGTGCCAGGCGCGGGAGTGCCAGGCGCGGGAGGTGCGGTGCGCGCTGAAAACCATTGACGGAAACCCGGTGCAGGCCGCACCTCGTCGACGATACGCCCGTCTTCGAGCCGGATATACCTGTCCGCGGCTTCGAAATAGCGGTCGTCGTGCGAAATGACGATCAGCGTTTTGCCCTGGCGTTTGAGGTCAGGCAGGATCTCGGTATAGAAGATGCGGCGAAACGTCGGGTCTTGGTCGGCGGCCCATTCGTCGAGCACCATCACCGGCCGGTCTTCGAGGTAAGCGTGCACGAGCGCAAGCCGTTTGCGTTGCCCGGTGGAAAGATCAGTCGTGCTGAACATGCCGTCGTGAACCGACACTTTGTGCGCGAGCGCGAGCCGCTCCAGGTATCGCCGCGCTTCACCGTGACGCGTGGTTTCCCCCGGCAAAAGCGTGTCGAACAGATGGTAGTCCGAGAACACTGCGGAAAAGCGTTGGCGGTAGGCGTCCAGGTCGTCCGCGCGCACGGGGTCGCCGTCGACGAGCAGCGTGCCGCTATCCGGCGTATAGAGCCCGAGCAATAGCTTGAGCAGCGTGGTTTTGCCGCAGCCGTTCTCGCCGACGATGAAAAGCGTTTCGCCGCGGGCAATCGTCAGCGAAAGCGGCCCTAGCGCGAAGCCTGGTGTGTTTGCGTGGCTATCGTCCTGCGGCTCGGGAAAGCGGTACGCGACATCGCGCAGCGTGATGGTGTCGAACGACCGCGCCTCGCGCGTCGTCGCGCTGGCCGGTGCGTCGAGCATCGCGGGCTCGCTGCTCGAGAACCGCGCGGAAAGCTCCGCGACGCGTCTGAACGCGACTTGCGCGCGCCCGATGGACGGCAGCGCACCCACGATCTCCTGGATCGGCCCTTTCATGTAAAGCAGCACGAGCACGAATCCCGTCAGCACGCTGCGGTCCACCTGGCCCGCGCCCCCCTGCAATACGAGCATCAGTCCGACCACGGCGAAGAACAGCAGCGAGCCGAACGCGTTCGCGCTCACGAACACATTGGCGGCGCGCACGCGCAGCCGGAAAATCGCGTCGATCGTGCCGGACAGCTCATGCCCGTAGACGAACGCGCGGCGTTCCCGGTTGATGCGCAGTTCCTTGGCGCCGTCCACCATCGCGCGATAGTGCTTCTGCAGGCGATCTTCGGCTTCACGGGCGGCCCCGAAGCGGCGGATGCCGACGCGCCTCGCGAGCGACTGCACGATCGAGCCGAGCGCGATGGCAACGAGTGCGATCAGGAGCAGCATCGGCGAGAGAACGAACAGATAGCCGAGGCACCCGGCGATAGTGGCCGTCGCAATGGCGAGGCTCGAAAACATGAAGGAGAACGTACTGATCGTATCGATATCCTGATTGAGTGCGGCAATCAGGCGGTGGCTGCGAAACTGCTCGATTTCGCTGATCGGCGCAGCGATGATCCTGGCGCACAGGTCCTTGCGCAACGCCGCGATCACGCGCTGTCCGACGATGTTGTTGCCGATGTCCGAGACCACTTCCCCCGCGAGCGCGAGCGCGCAGAGGCCGGCGAAGCTCGCGATGAACGTGGACAGCGAGGCGGCGCCGTCGTGCAATGAGCGGTTCGTGAGCGCCAGCAGCGCCGCCGTGGCGATGCCGCTCGCCGCGCCCATGAGCGTCGCGAGCGCCGAGATGGGCCACAGGCGTCGCAGTAGCCGGAACAGGTGGGCAAGCATGGTGTTCTCCGTCGTTATTCTTGAATGTGGGGTGCGTGAATCAGGCGGCGGACTGGCGGCGCGCGAGCAGCCACATGAGCCACGGTGCGCCGAAGAGCGTCGCGACGAGGCCGGCTGGCAGTTCGCGCGGCAACAGCAGCGTGCGCCCGAGCCAGTCCGCAACGACGATCGTGAGTCCGCCGATGGGGGCGGCAAGCAGCAACTGGTCCAGCGGACGCCGCGCGCCCGCCAGACGGGCGAAATGGGGAGCCGTGAGGCCGACGAACGACAGCGGCCCGACGATCAACGTCGCGGCGGCGCTCAGCAGGGCAGTGAGCCCGAGCAAGGCGCCGCGCGCAAGCGGCGTGGACACCCCTAGCGCGCGTGCGCTGGCGTCGCCGAGCGGCAGTATCTGGAGCAGCCGGCCGGTGAGCGGCACAAGCGCGGCGAGCAACAGGCAAAGCACGAGCGCAAACGTCGCGTCGCGAGGCGTGACCGTGTAGGTCGAACCCGCGAGCCAGGCGAGCAGGGTGGCCGCGCGCTCGCCGCCGGAGGCGATCACCACTGCCACCACGGCCTGGAACAACGCGCTGATCGCAATGCCGACCAGCAGCACGCGTTGTGGCGCGAAGCCGGACCGGCGCGCGAACCAGAGAATGGCAAGCAGCGTCGCGAACGCGCCGCCGGTAGTGGCTGCGAGACGCGCGCCGTGCCCGGCGTCGGCCGCGCCGGCTACCAGTGCGATGAAACCGAGCGCGGCGCCGGCAGAAACGCCTAGCACCTCGGGGCTCGCGAGCGGGTTGCCGGTGAGCCGCTGCAAAAGCGTGCCGGCCAGGGCGAGCATGACGCCGGCCGCAAACGCGGCAATCTCGCGCGGTACGCGCCAGATTGCGACACGAGAGAGATCGGCAAGGCTGCTGAACTGCCAGCCGTGTACGCTGCGGCCGAAATCGAGCGCGAGCACGAGCGCGATAGCGGTTACGAACACGAGCAGCGCGAAGCGGCGCGGGATCGAAACGCCGCACGCGATGCGATGCACAGGCGCGGCTGCGGTGTCGAGCCGCTGTGTGCGGCGCATGTGCGCGAGGACAAACAGCATGATGGGCGCGCCGAACAGCGCGCTTGCGGCGCCGGCGGGCACCAGTTCGCCGAGCGCGTTGGCAAGCGGCTGCACGGCTTGATCCGTCAACCACAGCAGCAGCGCGCCGCACAATGGCGCGAGCACGAGACGCTGCGCCATGCGGCGCGCGCCAGCAAGCTGCGCAAGAGCGGGCGCCGCGAGCCCGATGAACCCGATTACGCCTACCGTACTCACCACGGCGGCGCTTAGCATTACGGCGAGCGCAAGCGCGGCGAGCCGCAGACGGCGCAGCGCGAGGCCGAGGCTGCGGGCGTTGGCGTCGTCGAGGCTGAAAAGCTGGAGCGGACGCAGCAGCAGCCACGCGAGCACGCCGCCCGCCGCGAGCCGGGGTGCGAGCGTGGCGACCTCGCTCCAGTCTTGCTGGACGAGCGAGCCGCCGCCCCAGATGAACAGGCCACGCATATAGGGCGTATGAAATAGCTGAAGCGCGACGCCGACCGAGCCGCACCAGAGCGTCACAACGAGACCCGCGACGGCGACCGTCACCGGTGCGAGAGCGCTTCGCCACGCGAGTCCGAATACGACCGCGGCGGCGGCGAGCGCGCCCGCGAGCGCAATGGGCTCGCGCGCGAGTTCGAAAGAGAAGCCGTGGACGGTGAGCGAGGCGGGCGCCCAGAGCGCGGCGAGCGTCAGCGCGAGCTGGGCGCCCGCGGAAATGCCGAGCGTCATCGGCTCGGCGAGTGGATTGCGCAGCACCTGCTGGAAGATCGTCCCGGCGAGGCCGAGCGTGGCGCCCGCGAGCCAGGCGGTGACGATGCGCGGCAACCAGTTGTCGTGCACGATGATCTGCCGGATGTCGTGACTATCGGGCGCGACGAGCGCCGGCCACCACAGCGAGCGCGGCGCGATGGCCGCGAGATTGGCCGCCGATAAACCCGCCGCCGCGATGAACGCGAGTACGAGCGCCGCGGCGACGAACGCGTGAGGCAAGCGCCAGCGCGCGGTGCGCGCCGGCGCGGGGAGCCTCACGTGCGCGCAAGGCTGGGGGAGGCGATCTGGTCTGCTCATCGGTAGGCCATTCCGGTTACAGGAGGCGCGGCGCCCCGGGCCGCGAGCAGCGCCTGCGTGAGGGCATCGCCGAAGCGCCGCGCCGAAGGCAGCATGCCGAAGCCCCAGAAGGGCGGCAGCGCGGCCACGCGGTCGTGCGCGATGGGCGTCAGTGCTCGCCAGAGACGGTTCGACGCGAGCGTGCGCGCAACGTCCGGTGGCAGCGGATCGAAATAGAGCACCCGGGCATCGGGCGTGGCGGCTAGCGCCTCCAGCGGTGCGACGCCGATGCCCCAATAGTCGGTTGGGCCGCGCCACGCGTTGGCGACGCCGAGCGTGTCGAGTACGTCCTGGAACAGGCTGCGTGCGCCGTACACGCCGATATGCCGGGCGTCGAAGAAGCGGATCAGATAGAGAGGCCGCATAGGCGCAACGGCCGACGCGAGGTGCGCACGGTTGATGGCGAGCGCCTGCGCGGTTTGCGCGATGAGGGTCTCCGCGGCTGCCTCGCAGTGGCAGAGCGCGCCCAGTTCCCTCGTGACCGACTCGGCGCGAGCGTAGGGCGCACCCGCATCGGTATAGACGGCGAAGGCGCGCACCGGCGCGATACGCTCCAGCATATCGCGCTGTGACGCCTGGCTCGAATTGATGAGGATGAGATCGGGGGCGAGCTGCGCGAGCCATTCGAGGCTCGGCGCGAGCCGCAGCCCGACGTCCGGCACGCCGGGCGGCACGCGCGGCGTGACCACGTTCGCGTTGTAGTCGCCAATCTCGGCGACGCCGGCAGGAACGACGCCCAGCGCGAGCAGCGTCTCGGCAAGCCCCCAGTCGAGCACGACGACGCGCGGCGCGACTCTCTGCGGTGCGCCGCGCGCCGCGCGCCCGGAGACGGCCGCCGCGCCGGCCGCCAGCGTATGCAGAAACCTTCGCCGTTGCATGTTCATCTCGCCACCGCGATCGCGCTGCCGCCACGCGGGTTCGCCACGATATCCATGGGAACGCCGTAGATCGCTTCGAGCACCTCGCTGTGCATCAGCTCGGCGGGCGTGCCGCACTTGAGCAGCCGTCCGCCGTGCAGCGCGACGAGTTCGTCGCAAAAGCGCGCGGCGAGGTTGATGTCGTGCAGGACGATCACGACGCTCAACCCGTGCGTGTCGGCAAGGCTGCGCAAGAGGCGCAGAACTTCGATCTGGTGCGCGATGTCGAGGGCCGAGGTCGGCTCGTCGAGCAGCAGGCACGAAGCGCCTTGAGCGACGAGCATGGCAAGCCAGACTCGCTGACGTTCGCCGCCCGAGAGGTGGTCGGCGAGTTGCGCGGCGAAACGCGTCGTATCCGTTACGCGCAACGCTTCGTCGATCATGGCCTGGTCCTGCGCGCGAAGGCGGCCTAGCGCGCCGTGCCAGGGATACCGGCCCAGCGCGACGAGTTCGCGTACGGTCATGCCCGTTGCCATCGGCGGATGTTGCGGCAGGTAAGCAACGCGGCGCGCGAATTCGCGGCCGGACCACGCGTCCAGTTCGCGGCCCGCGAAGCGCAGCGCGCCGCGCGAGGGCGCCTGCTGACGCGCGAGCAGCTTGAGGAGCGTGCTCTTGCCCGAGCCGTTGTGGCCAATCAGCGCGATCATGCGGCCAGCCGCAAGCGAAAGCGTGAGCGGCGCGAGCAGCACCCGGCCGTCCGCTTCGAACGACATGCCTTCGATCTCGTACAGCGAGCCGCCGCGTGCATGTTCTCGCGGCGGCTGCGCGGCGGCGACGTCGGGCGCGGGTGTTGCCTGCATCGATCTCATCCCCGGCATTACCAGCGATAGCGCGCGGTCGCGAGCACCTCGACGCCGTCGCCGTAGGTGCAGGTGTTCGCGCTGAAACACGACGCCACGTACTTCCGGTTGAAGAGGTTGGTCCCGTTGAGCGAGAGCAGCCAGTGACGGCCGGTGTCGTAGCGGATGGCGGCGTCGACGAGCGTGACCGAGGGCACGCGGATCGTGTTCGACTCGTCGTAGCTCGAACCGAGATAGCGGATGCCCCCGCCGAAGCCGAGGCCGCGCAGCGACCCGCCATGCAGCGTGTAGTCGATCCATGCGGCCGCGACGTTGCGCGGAATCCCCCAGGTCGTCTTGCCCTGAAGCGGGGTCGTGCCGCCCTCGAAGGTCGTGGCCGAGTCGTTCGAATCCGTCGTGACGCTGCTTAGATAGGTGTACGAAGCGGTGACGTTCAGATTGTCGGAAAGACTCGCCTGGCCCTGAAGTTCGAATCCGCGTGCGCGCACCTGGCCTGCCTGGCTGCTGAAGCCGGGATTATCGAGATCGGCGGTGAGCACGTTGCGCTCGCGCAGGTCGAACACCGCTGCCGTAACGAAGCTGTTGTAGCCGGGAGGCTGGTATTTCACGCCCAGTTCGTACTGCTCAGCCGTGGTCGGCTTCGCGGCCGACCCATCCGCGAGCACGCCCGCCTGCGGGTCGAACGACTTCGCGAAGCTGGCGTAGGGGGCGATGCCGTTGTCGAACAGGTAGACGAGGCCGGTGCGCCACGTGAACGCGCGCTCGGACTGCGACGTGTACGAGGCCGTGAGCGGATTGTTGTCATCGGACGAGGCCCAGTCCTGGCGTACGCCGATCAGGAAGCGCCACTTGTTCCACGCAAGCTGGTCCTGCGCATACACGCCGATCTGACTCATGCGGATGTTGTCGTCGGAGAAGGCATTCGGCATCGCCACGCTCTGGTAGACCGGCGCGAACGGATTGAGCTGCGGCGCGGCGCCGAGGCCCACGCGCTCGCGGTAGAGCACGCGCTGAAAGTCGAAACCAAAGAGCGCCGTGTGGCTGACCGGGCCTGTCGAGAATTTCGCCTGGGCCTGGTTGTCGACGGTGAAGAACTTCGCGCTTTCGTCGTTGAAGAACGCGTAGCGGTTGAGCGTCGTATCCGATTCGTCCGAAAAGCCGTTCGCGAACACGTTCGAGAAGTTGTCGCGCACATAGGTGTAGCGCAGGTTCTGGCGGAAGGTCCACACGTCGCTGAAGCGGTGCTCGAACTGGTAGCCGATCGAAGCCTGCGTTCTGGAGTGCGAATCGAAATTCGGGTCGCCGAGATTCGTGTGCGTCGAGATCCTGCCGTTGGGCGTCTCGAACACGCTTCCCAGTGCCGGCACGAAGTTGTAGTAGCCGACGTCCGGGTCGCGCTGGTATTTCGCGAGCACGGTGAGCGTCGTGTTCGCGTCCGGTTTCCATGTGATGGCGGGGGCGATGTAGACGTGGCTCTGCCTCGCGCCGTCGACCTGGGTCTCGTTGCGGTTCGCGGTTCCGGTTAGTCGGTAGGAGAGCGAACCATCTTCGGTAATCGCGCCGCCAAGATCGAAACCGCCCTCCACGCGATTGTGGCTGCCCGTGGTGAAGAACACCTCGTGGACGGGCGTAGTGGTCGGCTGCTTGCTCACCAGGTTCGCGACGCCGCCCGGGTTCGCCTGCCCGTAGAGCACCGAGGCCGGTCCGTGCAGCACGTCGATGCGCTCGAGCCCGTAAGGGTCGAAGGCAGGGATCGCATAGCCGAAACTGGTATCGCTCGGCAGGCGCGCACCGTCGAGGAACTGCTCGAGGTAGAAGCCGCGGCTCAAGAGATAGGGCGCACCGGCCGCCGACGCACCCCGGATTTCGGACGTCACGCTCGCCGTGTAGCGCAGCGCCTCGGTCACGCTCTGGACGTTCTGGTCGGTCATCTGGTCGCGTGTGACGACGGAAACCGACTGAGGCGTTTCGATGAGCGACGTGTCCGTTTTAGTGGCAGTAACGGCAGTAATCGGCACATAACCGTCAGCGCTGCCTGTCGTGGTCCGTTCGCGCCGGCTGTTCACCTGGACGGCAGGAAGCTGCGCGCCCGTATCCGTTGCCGCGTCGTTCGCGCCTTGCGCGCTCTCGTTGGCTGTCTGCGCCAGCGCGGCGCCCCCGCCCCCGAGCAGATAAAGCAGCAACGCAATGGCAGTCGTGCTGCCTACCCCGGTCTTCATGTGGATATCTCCATCGAGTGCAAATAATAATACAAGTCGAAATGATTCTCGTTAACTATTGAAATGCGATGCGAAGGACTCTTGGTGGTCCTTGGTGCATTTGCAGGCGAAGGGGACATTAAACAGAAGACGGCTGGGCCGCTCAGGCGCTACTATAACTGCGGTGTTGCGGCGCAGTCCGGACAACTTTGGCATTAAACCGGCCAATAATGGCAACTTCAAAGCGAAATTAAACGCAAGGCATTTGATCCAGTCATGAGTGCGCCCAAACTCCAGACCTTCGGGGTGCTCCCTGTGGAGCGCGAGGTGATCGCCCAGTCCATCGATTACGACGACGGCACCCACGAAATCGCGCATGTTCATCACCGCTCGCAACTCGTCTACGCCACGACCGGCATCGTGCGCGCGGTCACGCCGCTTGGCCTCTGGATGCTGACGCCCGGTCATGCGCTGCTGATCGGCTCGCAGGTCGAGCACGAACTGCACATGGTCGGCAAGGTCTCGATGCGCACGCTCTATATCGAACCCGGTGCGCTGCCCGCAAGCGGCGCCGAATGCCAGATGCTGACGGTTGACGCGCTGCTGCGCGCGTCGATTCTCGGCATGTTCGATCCGGCGCTGGATGAAGATGTGAAGACGGGCTGCGCGGCGACGGATACACGCGAAGCGCTGCTGGTGCCGCTGATCCTGCGGCTTCTGGCGCTTGCCTGCGCACGCGCGCCTGACAGGCGGCTGCCGCTGCCGGGCAATACGCGTCTGCGCCAGATCTGCGAGCGCCTGATCGCGCAACCGGCGAGCAACGACACGCTCGATGACTGGGCGGACGAAGTCGGTGCGAGCGCCCGCACGGTCGCACGGCTCTTTCGCCAGGAAACGGGTATGACGTTTGGTCAGTGGCGCGAGCAGTTACGCCTTGCCGAGGCGATGTCGAAGCTCGCAGTCGGGCATCCCCTGGCGCGAATCGCACAGGACCTGGGTTACGCGGATGTGCGCACGTTCTCCGCGATGTTCCGGCGCGCGTTTGGAAGCACGCCTCAGCAGTTCCGGCAACGCGTTGGTCAGGCCGACTGAGGTCGGCGGGCCAACGCCTGGGCGAGCAACCGCTAACGGCAATTCCATGGGCCCTGCGAAAGCTGATGCAGCGCGAGATGCTGCACCAGCATGATGGTCTTGCCATCGACGATCTCTGCGCGTTCGATGGCCGCCAGTGCCTCGCGCAACGGCATTTCAATCACTTCGAGATCCTCACCTTCCGCCGCGATGCCGCCGCCTTTACCGATGCGCGTGGAGGAGTCGTATTCGCCCAGATAGAAGTAGAGCTTTTCGGTCACCGATCCGGGACTCATGAACGCCTCGAACACCTTGCGCAGATTGCGCACACGGTAGCCCGTCTCCTCTTCGGCCTCCGCGCGGATTCGCTCCTCGGGCGAGGCATGGTCGAGCAGACCGGCGGCCGCCTCGATCATCATGCCGTCGTGCCCATTGACGAAGGCGGGCATGCGGAACTGGCGCGTGAGCACGATGTTGCCGGTGGCAGGATTGTGCAGAAGGATAGTCGCGCCGTTGCCGCGATCGTAGGTTTCGCGGCTCTGGCGTTGCCACGTGCCGTTGCTGCGCAGGAAGTCGAAAGTCACCTTGCGCAGCACATACCAGTCGTCGGACAGCACAGTGGTGTCGATCAATCGCACGCGGTCTTTCGTTTCAGTCATCTCGTTCCCCCGAGGTCAGGATTCGCCGTTCATGGTATCGTGCAGTTTCGTGCAAAATCAAGAAAATTCGTGCAACCTGATTCGGGCCACTCCCATGCTTACCGATCAACGAAAGAAAGCAATACTCGAAGCCCTCAAGCGCGAAGGTCAGGTGCTCGCGGGCGAACTGAGCGCGAAGTTCGGCGTTTCAGAGGACACGGTGCGGCGCGACCTGCGCGAGCTGGCGGCCGAAGGCCTCTTGCAGCGCGTGCACGGCGGCGCGCTGCCGGCTTCGCCCGCGGTGGCGCCCATCGCCGAGCGGCGCGGCATGGAGGTGGCGGCAAAGCGGCGCATTGCCCAAAGGGCCGCGGCGATGATCGCGCCGGGCCAGGTTGCGATTGTCGATGGCGGGACGACCTCGGCGCTTTTAGTCGAGTGCCTGCCGCGCGACCTGCGGGCGACCATCGTCACGCATAGTCCCGGTGTCGCGGTAGCGCTCGCGGAGCATCCCGCCATTGAAGTCGTGCTGATCGGCGGGAAGCTGTACAAGCATTCGGTGGTCACGGTGGGCGCGGCGGCCGTGGAGGCGATCGCGCATATCCACGCGGACCTGTATTTCATGGGCGTGACGGGCGTTCATGCGATAGCGGGACTTAGCACGGGGGACTTCGAGGAGTCCTATGTAAAACGCGCACTGGCGGCACGCGCCGCGGAAACGGTCGTACTGGCTTCGGCAGCCAAGCTCAACGCCGCTTCGCCATACTGCATCGGTCCGATCGGCATGGCGCAGACTATCGTCGTCGAGCGTTCGACGGAGGCGAAGCTCACCCGTCCGATCGAGGCGGCCGGTGTGACGGTGGTGCGCGCCTGAGTCGATGGGCGCGCCGTTACGCTAGGCGTGCAGCACCAGCTTCTGCACGCGCCAGTTCAGCAGTTCGGCGACGAACAGCACGTTTTTCGCGGGGCACGCCATTTCGTGGATCCAGCCGAACTGTTTCAACTGTTTGCCCGATTCGCCCAGCACGCCGAGCAACTCGCCCGCGAGGCTCAGCTTGTAGATGCGTCCAGGGTAAGCATCGGCACTGTACAGCACCTGATCCGGACCGGGCGAGATGCAGATTGCCCAGGGAGAGCCCGGCGCGAACGTGCCCTCGGCGATCGTCGCTTCGTCCGGCACGTGGCCGATTGCGGGCCGCGCGCCAGCGGGCACGGGAACGTCGATCGTGAATTGCTTGAGAAACTTGCCATCGGTGTCGAACACCTGGATACGTCGATTGCTTCGGTCTGCGACATAAATGCGATCCTGCGCGTCGACCGCAATGCTGTGCGGCGTATGAAACTGTCCAGGCGCTGTGCCGCGATCGCCCCATGACTTGAGCCAGTTTCCGTCCCGGTCGACCTTCGCCACGCGCGAGTTGATATAGCCGTCGCTGATGTACGTATTGCCGGCGGCGTCCCAGGCGACGTCGGTGACCTGGCGAAAGCGTCCGGGCTCGGCCGGCAAGGGTGGGTTGGGGTGCTTGAGCGGTCCGGTCTGCTCGTCCGCTGCTTCCTGCTTGCGGCCGAACACCATTGCCACGCGGCCATCCGGTGTGAACTTGATGACCATGTCCGAACCCTTGTCCGTCACCCAGATGTTGTCCTGCCGATCGATCTTCACGGTGTGCGCGAACGACCATGCATACAGGTTGTGGCCGATTTCCCTGACGAACCGGCCATCGGCGGAAAACTCCAGCAATTGCGCGGCGGCGGCGCCATAAGCCGGCCCCGTGCTATTGCCACGCGATAGCACGAAAATATGGCCGTGTGAATTTACTGCGACGCCGGAGCATTCTCCGAAATACATATCCACGGGCAGCACAACGGGATTGGGAACGGAATCGTAAGCGATGGACGGAACCGTTTGCGTCTGGCCGAACACCGGCGCGGCGGCGAGGGCGGCGGTAGCCGCGAGAAACTGGCGACGCGTGAATGCGCCCTGCAAGAGGCCGCCACAGCACGGGCAGCCAATGGAATGAAGCGGGCTCATAGAACCTTCCTCCTTTTCATCGAAGCATCGAGGCATCGAAGACGGTGCCGGGTGGTGTGCATTGCAATCGTCGTGGCGCATCGACCGGGCCGCCGCCAATGTGCCCATAGGGTGAAGTGAAAGGTCACCCCAAAGATTTCGTAATGCTTGACGATAGTGTAGTAAAGCAGTGGGCCACAAAACGAACAAGAACGCATCGAGCCAAGACACGCTATCGTCGTTGAATGCTGCCACAACCCTCGCGCTCACGCCTCTCGCGAGCAGCGACAATCGCGACGCCATATCGCCCGGAATGATGGGCAATTATGCTGCGCAGCGCGTCGAACTGAGGGGCGCTGAAGTCAGCGGATCGAGGCCGCCAGCAGCAACTCGCGACGCTGCGCGATCTTGCGCGCCCAATCGTCGATCATTGCCGCGAAACGCTCGCCTTCAAAATCTTCGAGCAGGCGTTCGCCCACGGCGTTCAGTGCGGTGAGCGTGTAGCTCACGCATACCTCGGTGCGTGTCTCGTCGAGCGCGGCGCAATGCACGTCTACGATGCTCGTGCGAGAGGCCGGCGTGCAACGCACATATCGAGACCGATGCGCCTGGCGGTCGAAGTCGGTCAAGGTCCAGATGGTCAACTCGTCACCTTGGCCCGTGAGGAACACCATCCCCGCCTCGGTACGGCCATCGAGAGGGTGCACGTAGGTCGGCTTCCAGCCGTCGACCCATAGTTCCTCGCCGGCCGGTGTAAAGAAAAGGAAGGCTTGTTCGACTGGAGCGTCGACGGCGATCCGGTGGCTGGCGTGCAATCGGCGCGGCATGAGTGAACTCCCGTTTGGCAATCGAGAAAGCGGTTGGGCTCCGATGTCGGGAATTTTCAGGCTGAGCCGGTGATTTTCACAGAGCAAAACACAAAGCGAAAAACCGGTTTTGGTTTCGATTTTCAGGTGCAGTCCGGCTTTGACCGAAACTTCTCAAATCGACGCGAAAGCCGGGCTCTACGGATAGCGTTGCCGGAGGATGGCGTCACGCCCGGCTCGCCTGTGATCGCGGGGTCACGTCGCTCCGCGCATCAGGCCGCTCGCGACAACGGGTCCGGTTGGCTGCCCTGTTGGCGAGCCACCCGGTGGCTCGATCGACACGGCCAGCGCGGCGCGCGAGTCGAGCGCGCCGACGATGCTCGCGGGCAGCGTCACACGAACGGGTGCATCGGAACGGAATACGCCCAACGCGACCGGCTTCGCCCCGGGCGGGATGAGCCAGAGTTCAGTCGCGCGGCCGGCGGGGACCGCAGTCCTGGTAGCGGGCACGACGATCATCTCGCGGCGCCGCACGTCCACTGTCGCCGTCCAGTGCGCAACGCCGTCGGGAGGCGCAAGCGTTGCGACCAGGTAGGGATTGGCCGGTGCGACAGCGACGCTCTCCTGACGTGCCGCCTCGCGTTGCAGCAAAACATCGACAGCGACGAGTGCAATCGCCGCTACGCTTGCGCCGATGCCCACCCCGCGCCAGAAACTCAGGCTGTTCCACCAGCCCTTTGCGGAAGCCGCCTTGACCGGCGCGCGCTGCACGGACCCGAAGCCTAATTCCAGCTCGATACGCGTCCAGACTCTCGCCGGCGCATCCATCGGGCTCAAGTCCTCCGCGAGCGGCCCAAGCCGCTGCTGCCAGCGCGCGAGCGTGGCGGCGATCGCAGGGTCGGCCTGGGCGGCACGTTCGAACCCGCTGCGCTCCTGCGCGTCGAGAACGCCCAACGCGTATTCCGCGCAGCGCAGTTCGGAATCCTCTTCATTTGGCATGTTCATTGTTCCAGGCAGGCCCGGAGTTGCAGGAGACTGCGCCGGACCCAGCTTTTCAGTGTGCCCAGCGGCACGCTCAGATGCGCGGCCAGTTCACTGTAGGTGGCGCCCGTGAAGAACGCCTCGCGGACCACGCCGCGCTGCTGCGCGCCGAGCTGCTCCATGCAGCGCTCGAGGCGAACGCGCTCCTCGCTCGCTTCCGCGAGCGCCGCCGGCGTGGGATCGTTGTCGCGAAGCGTCTGCTCCGTTTCGTCGTCGAGCGCCTCGTCGCGGTGCTGTCGCAGGCGATCGATCGTACGATTGCGCGCGAGCGTCACGAGCCAGGTCATCGCGCTGCCGCGGGCGGGATCGAATAGACCGGCGCGCCGCCAGGCCGTCGTGAAAACGTCCTGAAGCAGGTCCTCGGCTTCGCCGCGATCGCGAACCATCCGTACGATGACTCCAAATACGCGGCTCGATGCGAGACGATATAACTCTGCGAATGCGGTCTGGTCCCCGCGCGCCGTCGCTTCGAGCAACTGGTCCAATTGCGCCCGGCGGGCGTCTTCAAGGCCCCCGTCCTTCGCGCCGCTTGAGCCGGGCGGCGAGGCGTCCTGGTTGTCTGCGTTACGAGAAGTGTTGTTCATGCGCGGATGGAAGTGGGCGTCGCTGGTACGGACTGGGCTCGCGCGATCAGGTATCGCATGGCGAAGCCGGAGTGCCGCACGTCGTGTGCCTGGCGCGAGCTGGATGAGTTTCATCGGAAGAGCGTCACGTTCGCCGCCTGAAGCAGCAGGACGATGTTCAGTGCAAGCACGACCGCAGTGCACAGCACCGCAAGCAGGATAGTGGGCGGCCGGTTGCGAAACGGCCCCATCACAGCGCCGCGCGATGTGAACCAGACCAGCGCGATCATGGGAAGCGGCAGCGCGAGACTCAATACGACCTGGCTCATCACGAGCGTGCGCATCGTGTCGACACCCATCATCGCAAAGCCGAACGCAGGCGCCATGGTGACGAGCCGCCGCACGGCGACCGGAATGCGCCAGCCCAGGAAACCCTGCATGATCATTTGTCCGGCCATGGTGCCGACCACGGAACTCGACACGCCCGAGGCCAGCAGCGCCGTGAGAAAAAGACCGGCTGCGGCGCTGCCGAGCAAGGGGGTGAGCGCTTGCCACGCACTGTCGATCGAGGCGATGGTCGCATGACCCCGGTGGAAGGCGCCCGATGCCATGACGACCATGGCGATGTTGACGGCTCCCGCGAGCCCGAGCGCGGCGATCACTTCGAGGTTCGAGAATGCCAGCAGTTTGCGGCGCTCGCGCTGCGTGCTGGCCGCCACACGACCGGGCATCAGGCCTGAGTGCAGAAAAAGCGCGTGGGGCATCACGGTCGCGCCGACGATACCTACGGCGAGCGTGAGCGCGTTCGCGTCGGGAAGCGCCGGCGTGACGCTGTGGAGTGCGACGGCGCGCCATGAAACCGGCGTCACCACGAGTTCGGCAAACCAGGCGAAACCCATGATGCCGACCAGCGCCGCGATGAAGCATTCGAGCGGCCGGAAACCGCGCGTTTCGAGTTGCAGCAGGCCCCATGTGACGACGCCCGTGACGACCATGGCGGGCGCGAGGCCGATATGGAACAGCAGCGAAACGCCGAGCGCACCGCCGGTGAACTCGGCCAGATCGGTCGCCATCGCCGCGGCTTCGCTGACGGCCCACATCGCGAATACACATCGACGGGGCAACGACACGCGGCACAGTTCGGCGAGGTTGCGGCCTGTCACGATGCCGAGCTTCGCCGAGAGCGACTGGAACAGCATGGCCGCGACGTTCGCCACGACAACGACCCACAGCAGCGAATAGCCATAACCCGCGCCAGCCTGAATATTGGTCGCGAAGTTTCCCGGGTCCATATAGGCGATGGATGCCACGACGGCGGGGCCGGCGAACGCGAGCATCGCGCGCGGGCCGCGCCGTGTCCCGGCGAGCGCCGCGCGCATCGTTTCGCGCGCCTGTTCCGAGAGCGAGGGAGAAACGAATGTTACGGGGGCCGGCCTGTTCATCGAAACTCCCTTGCGCGCGTGCGCAACGATAGTCGGTGCATGGGGTGGCAACAGGTATAGCCTCGCTGGACCATTGATCCCACCGTTGCCGGCGTGCCGTCCGGTCACTGCGAATGCACCCGAAGGCCGTTCACGCACTCATGTTGAGGCTGCCGTTCACCCCGTTGGGAAAGAAGCCGCCCTTCGTTGCCGCAGTGCTGGTGAGATAGACGATGTTCAGGACGTTCGCGTAGTTGCGGCTGAAAGCGATGCCGTTTCCATCGAGCGGCACGATGTTCGACGTGCCCGCGCTCGCGCCGGTAATGCCCTGGTCGTCGTGGCCGTTGTTGTCGAGACTGTCGCGCGCGGCGGAGATCGCGTTCGCCGCCGTAACAAGGCTCGTCATGTCCACGCCGCGAGCATAGAGCGTCGTGCGCACGAGACCGGCGTGGTAGGCCTCCGCCGCGAGAATGCCGGCTGCCGCTTCGAGAAAGGTCTTGTTGCTGATAAGCGGCGACGCGCCCTTGTACGCCGTGACGCCCACGTCCTCGAAGATGAAGGCGCCCAGCAGAAAGTTGTCGTCGTTCGCATAGGGATTGAACGGCGCGCCGGCGCCGACCAGACCGGCCGCGCGGGCCGCGTTCGAGAACGCGCCATTCGGATTGGTCCCGCCGATGTCGATCGCTGGCTGCGCGACGGCGGCCGAACCCAGCGCCGTGCGCAGGAATGTCACGTGTTCGCGCTCGTCGTTTGCGATCTCGTTGGCGTAGGCCTTGACGACGGGGTCCTGGAAGGGCACCTGCTGACCCGGGACCACCGCGCCCGCCGTACCGGCGCCCGTGGTCATCGAAGCGGGCAGTCCCGCGCCGGTGGTCGCATAGGTGTAGAACTGCGCTTCCAGATATTCCAGGTTGAGCGCGAAGTTGAGTATCTCCGCGTCGGTTGGAGCCGCGGCACCGCTGGCGTTCGCGCTATTCCCCGAGCCGCCCCCGCACGCACTGATCAAGGTGCCCGCGGTCATGCCGAGACCCAGCCCGCCCGCATTGCGAAAGAATTGCCGACGGCTGTTGCGGCGCTGCACGCGGCGATCGAAGACATCCAGGATTGCGCTCGAATCAGACATGGTGATTCTCCAGTCGATGTGTCATACGTTGGCCGCGCGCGTCCGGGCGAACGAGGGCGATACCGTGCCCTCGCGAAACCCGGGTGGATCGCGGAGTCGGAAGAAGACGGGGGATCGATGGCGCGCGTCGTTTGTGGTGAGACGAACGTCCGGGATGATGTCTTCAGATGCTGGTACGCATGCGCGTGGCATCTGGATGCAAAGGCGCGCAACTTATTTCGGGCGTCACGGTAGTGCACGCCTGCGGTAAGCCATGCAATATTTTTTGTGGGCCGCGCATCCAGTTCGGATCGCTAACCGTATAGCACTGCGCGCGCCGTTCAAATCAAATGCGCGCGGTCAGGACTTTCTTCGGGAGGATTTCCTCCGATCATTTTCTCCGTGCCACGGAGTTGCATCCGCACGGTATTGACAGGAGCCGGTCATGAAATTGAACGCGCGACGTGCCGTGTGTGCGTCTTTTCTATTGATTTTCGCGGGCGTGTCTCACGCCCAGCCGGCGACTACGCCGGCAGACATAGCGATGTCGGCGGACGCAATGCAGGCGCCGGCCGGTGCGGCGAAGTCGGACCGTGCGCTTTCGCGAGCGGTGCGGCGGGCACTGTCGCGGGCGCAGGGACTCGATGTCTCCGGGGTTTTCGTGCGCTCACGCGACGGCGCGGTGACACTGAGCGGCACGGTGCGCAACGGCGACCAGATCCGGCAGGCGGAAGAAGTCGCGCGCTCGGTGCAGGGCGTGAATTCGGTATCGAACAGGCTGACGCTTTTTCACGGCGGCAACGGCTGATGGAGTCCCGCTCAGTACCGCTTTTTCGGCGGCATCGACCGTCTGATCTGCTTGCGCAGGCGTGCTACTGCAGCAGCCTTCTTGCGCTTGCGTTCCGTGGTGGGTTTTTCATAGGCTGTCCGTGCGCGAAGCTCCGGAATCAGGCCGTTGCGCTCGATTGCGCGGCGGAAACGACGTAATGCAACGTCTACGGGCTCGTCGGGTTTCAGAAATACGGTAGTCACTTTTTTCTCCTGATTGAGATCCGGCAGCAGCGGCGAATGGGGATGTGGATGTGAACGCAGCGTCATGGCGCAGGTAAGAGGCGCAGCCGACGGCCGCGTGCCGCACCATCAACGACGGCGAAATGCGGGTCTTTGCGTTGCGCCGCCGCTGCGTTCATCCTTATGGCGGAAATTGATTCGTCCTTTCGTCAGGTCGTACACCGACAGTTCCAGCGTGACCCGATCCCCGGCAAGGATGCGAATGTGATTCTTGCGAATCCGACCGGACGCGTACGCCCCAATCACCACACCATTGTCGAGCGTGACGCGGTAGCGGCTGTCGGGCAGCACTTCGTCAACGATACCGTCGAGTTCCAGCAGTTCTTCTTTGGCCATTCAAGGTTCCTGATCGAGGGGCGGGACATGGGCACGGATGCCGCGTTGAGAAAGGAGTCGCGAGCGCTGCCCGGCACGGGCTAGCGCGGTGGCGGGAAGCCTGAATTTGCAGCGCGGCTCTTGCGTCGCGGAAGTTACGGACACTGCCCTGTCCGGGGGCAGAATCGGGTACGCGATGGGGATTGGTCGGACGTGACGGCTCGCACTACGGGTTCGATGCGAGTCGGGGCGTGCAATCCAGCAAGCAGTTTTATGCTGCGTTCGCTGGACTATCCATCAAAGGAAGATTCGCGGCGAATCAGCACGCGCCTTTTCGGTGCGTGCGAAACGAACTATCCCTGTATTGTAACCGAAGGCAGGCATCTTTACCGCCACTATCGGCAGGGCCAGAAGGAAGAGGGGTTGTCAGCCGCGCGTGTCGACCCAGTTGCGTGCCCACTGGCTCGAGTGCTGCAAGGCCTGCGCTTCACTCTTGAAGTAATCGAGCGAATAGAACCAGTAGCGGCCTTCCGGTCGCGAGCTATCGATGCGTTCGAGCAGCAGGTTGGATGAAAAGCTACCGTCGGGCAAACGATGCGCCGAGGGCTGGACGGCATAGCCGTTGTATTGTTGAACTTGTTTGTTTTGCATTTTAATTTTAATGATGTTTGCATGCGCACGTGCCGCGCAAAAAGTGCACGGGGGCGCCGATTCAAAGCCATTGCAAGCCGAATCTGAAGCAGTCGGAAAGCGAAAAAGCGGCGTTGGAGCCAGAGGGGAGAATGAGGTGCAACGAGGCGTATGGCGCCTGGCAAGCTGCCGATAAACGGGGGCAGCTAAAGAGCGGTCGCGCCAACTATGGGAGATAAAACTCCGCGAGGGTGTCGCTGCAACCCGGCATCCCTTGCAGGATGCCGGGTCCTTCAAACTTTACAGCGGCTTGATGTTAGCCGCTTGCAGACCCTTCGGGCCTTGCTTCGTTTCGAAGCTCACCTTCTGATTTTCAGCCAGCGTCTTGAAGCCGTCGGCGCGAATCTCGGAGAAGTGAGCGAACAGGTCGTCGCCGCCCTTGTCCGGGGTAATGAAGCCAAAGCCTTTGCTGTCGTTGAACCACTTGACGGTACCGGTTTCCATGAAGAATCCTTGAGAAAAAAATGAAGATTGTTGCTCTTAGGAGCGCTCGAAACTTCAAGGAGGGAGAGGGACAACGAATACCGCTGGGAAGCGAGCAATTGATGAACAGCAATCGAACTTCTTGAATTTCGAACACCACATTACCCGTCAGGCGCTCCGGAGTCAATATCTAACTTGTAACTGTTTCAGGGGCGGACCCTGAGGAAGCCGTGGCGGCAGGCGCTTTGGGCTCCGTTCCGGGGTGCGATGCGATTTCAGTGGGTGAGCGGGCGATGTGGAACTCGTCCGTGTGAATACAGGGCGAGCCGGGTACCGGCGCGGCATGAGGACGGAGGGCCTCACGGCTGAGCCGCCGGTCACCGATTGCCCGGGGTGGACCACGTTGCTTCTCACAACGGCGATACAAGCGGAGAACGAGGCCTCGGGGCCGCCAACCAGATCGCGCTTGAGCGCGACGGAACCCGTCGAACTAGCAACGCTGCGATGGATGCCCTGGTACAACCCTCGTCGGCTGATCGGAACCTACCGGCTATCCCGCCCGCTGAAGCCGAGGCAAACCATTACAGCCAACTCAGAAATACCGCTGACGTGATTGCCTTAACTTAAACCAACCCGCCTCCACGATTTCCCGGTGCGGTTCATTGGTGTCCGCGTTCGTCATTGTAATGGTCGCTGACATCGATAACTCGATCACCGCGCGGCCGCTGCGAGAATGCTTGCCATGCGCCGCAATTAATTCTTCGTCTGCCTGCAATGGTAAGAATCACACTCCTGCGGTAAACATTTTGAAGGCCTTCCTACAGCCTAATCCGAACGCTTGCGATGGAATGTTCATTTTTAAGGATGATCTGTAAAAAATAAAAAAAATGACGAGTATTCTTTATCGAGACTAACTGGGGACTGATAACATTTTTTTCTGTCGTCACAATCGGGCGGCAATTAACCAGAATAGGAGAAAAATGATGGAAAAGATTGATCGCAGCAATCTTGCGAATGTGAATGTTGCGGGCGGCTGCTGCAAGTGCTCGTGCAAATCGAACTCGGCACCGGTTCCGCAACCGGTCAAGCCAGTTTGCTGAGTCGCCTGAGTAGTTACAGGTGATAACGAGGGGAATTCCTCCAAGGGGGATTCCCCTTCTTCTCTCCTCAGGGTTCTCATCCGTTACGAAATCGTTGAGTCTTGAGTTTGGCTATGGCTGGCTTACTGTCGTTTATCAAGCGGCTTCGCGCCACATTCATGTTCTGGAAATTCACGCTGCGCCGCCGCTTCATTGGATGTTTGCCTTTTTCCGCCATTGAACATAGCGCGAAGTTGGCCTGGTTGATCCGTGCTGTACATGATGGCCGCGTTCGCGCCTCCGGCGTCGCACGCTACGAGGCGGGCCGCATTGACGTCGGACTTTCGCGCGGGAATGCCCTGTTGACGATGAGCGCCAATGTGCGTGAATCGTTGCTCGACGAGCGGATATATGCCGGTCGTGCGCTCCAGTACCGTTTCGGCTCCGATTTGAGGGATGTCGCGTTGCAGTTGGCCGGAAAGATCCGGGAAATCAAGGCCAGCGCGCGGGATCGTGCTGTGGTGCTTTCACCATTTCACTACGTATCCCAATACGCGAACATCTATGTCGTGGACGAAGTCCGTCGCGAGCTGGCACTTCCATCGATGTCTGTCGTTTCCGGTGTTCCGCGAGATATCTACGGCGAAGATGCTGCAATGATTCCGTCGATCCGCGTCCTCCATACCTACGACGAAAGCGGTAGTGAAAGCCGCGGGGGATTGGGGCTGCAAGTTGTGCGCGCGCTCCGTCGTGACGGCGTAGTGGTTATTTTCTCGGACGTACCGCCGTTCACGCTCATGAAGTTCCCGATGGAAACGGTAGACGTGACGATGTTTGGCCGAAGCGCCCGTGTGCATAACGGGGTGTTCAGGCTGGGCGCGACGGTCAATGCGCTGCTGCTGACATTTTATCTGCGCTTCGAGAATGGCCGATTCAACATACGGCTGTTCGAGCCCATCGCGCTTCGCGACTTCGACGCGCCTCAGCGGCTTGCCAACGATATCGAAGCCGCGCTCAGGGAAAACTATCCACATTGGCTCTACGCTGGCCATCCTTCTGCCTATCATTTTGCGGCCGCCCGGTAGGCGATGGCTGGAAAGCACGGGCGCGACAAGACCCGTAGTGCACACCGCTGGAAAACATGCAGTTTGTCGGCGCAGCATGCTCTGGCAGGCAAGCGGTCATCCGCGGAGTGTCGCCTTGCTATCGGGGCTGCGTAGCGCGTGGCCTTGCAAAAAAAGCATGGAGATAAACCGCAACCCGGCAGCGAATCGCATGCGCAGACGTCGTGAGCCAGGCCCTGTTCATCGAGCGCAGCCCTTTCAACAGCCTGCTAGAGATCTATAGAAAGTTGGAACCCATCTATCTTCCAGAATTTCAGGACATCCGCTGGCGCTGGATCGCCTATGTCGCTTCGATTGGCGCGATAGTGGGTGTGGTCTTTGCATTTACACACGAAATCGAATTGAAGCAGGACGTGCGCTGCGAGATCGTGTCGTCGGCGGAAATCAAGGTGCGGGGCGCAAACGGTATCGTGGCCGGGATCTATGTTCAACCGCCCGAACGTGTGAGCGTTGGTCAGCCGCTCTTCCGTGTCGAACAGGATTCGTCGCTTACGAGCGACGGCATGCGCCACGCTGCTTTTGATGCACAACTGCGCGACGAGGAGCGCAGAGCCGCTGATGCCGTGTACACACAACATCACGTCGATCTTACGGGCCAACTTTCCACGGCGCGAACCAATGAAGCCAGCCGGCGCGCTGAGTTGGCTGAACTGGATGTTCAGGGTGGACAGAACGGATCGCTGGTGGGCGAAGCGCAAAAGAAGCTTAAGCGTCTTGAGTCCGTGTCCGACTTTGTGACCGCCGACCGTATCGAACAGGCACGCACGGAAGTGCATCAGGCCCTCATCGCGCGGGCCGAAACGGCTTCGCGGCGCCAGCAGGCGCTTGCGGCGGTGACAGAGCTGCAAAATACCAGGACATCACTGGACGCGGAGCTTCAGCAACTCGAAGCGCGCCACGCGCGCGACTTGCGGGAAGCCGATGCACGCTTCGAACAAACCCGTCGCGACGTGACGATTTCCGCGCCGAAGGCGGGCATGGTCGCTTTTTCGCGGCTGGTTTCAGGCGGCGCGCTGCAATCGACCGATATTGCCATGGTGATTGTCACCGACACAGCACAGCCCTTGCGCGCCGAACTACGCATTCCTTCCCGGCGTCGTGGTTTCGTGCACGAGGGACAGACAGTCCGCCTCAAATTCGACGCATTTCCTTACGCGCGTTTCGGCTCTTACGAGGCACACATCGACTCGATTTCACGAACCACAGTCGCCGAATCCGCGCCGTCCGGCGGCCCGGCTGGAAGCCCGGACGCAGCGGCAGCCCTTTCGAATCAGGGCGACGAATACGTCGCATGGGTAACGCTGCGCGGGCATACGTTCGATTACGGATCCCAGCATTTCGACATCCTGCCAGGCATGCAGGCAACAGCGAGCGTTGTGGTGGAGCGGCGCACGCTTGCGGAATGGGTCCTGGAGCCGCTATTCAGGATCGTGCGAGGTTGAGATGCGAGTGATCTACCAGAACGAAGTTTCCGAGTGCGGTTACGCGTGTCTTGCGATGGTACTCACGCATCTCGGTCGTGCGACGGAAGTGCGCGAGTTGTCGGCATTCAGGCCGATTTCGGCAAACGGCCTTTCGCTGATGGATCTGTACGACACGGCGACGGACTTCGGCGCCGAGGTTCAGGCGTTCCGCTTCGAAGCGTCACATGTCGGGCAGATCAAACGCGGCTCGATCATCCACTTCGGCGGCGCGCATTTCGTCGTCTTCGAGCGTGCGACACGACACTACGTTCACCTGATCGATCCGGCGGTGGGGCGCCGGCGCATTGCGATGGACATGTTCGTGTCGTGCGTATCCGGCTATCTCATCGAATGTGCGGCATCCCCTTCGCTGGCGCGCATCAAACGGCGCTCGCGTGTGCCTGGCGCGCTCGCGCGCCTGCGCTTGCTCAATCCGCAGTTGCGCGGGCAGTTTGCGAAGATCCTTTTCGTTGCGCTGGGGGCCCAGCTCGCCATACTCGCGCAGCCGTATTTCGGCTCGCTGTTGCTCGATCACGTCGTTGCAGAGGACAATCTCAATCTTCTCAATGTGCTCGTACTCACTTTCGGAACGATGTTCGTTGTCGGCGCGTTTAGCGAGTACGCGCAAGGCGTGCTCGTTGATTTGCTGTACGCTCACGTGAGCGTGAACGTCACGGAAGGACTGTTCGCACACCTGCTCAGTGTCCCGGTCGCATACTTCGAGAAGCGCAACGTCGGTGACGTCTTCACGCGCTTCAAGGCGCAGGAGGAGATCAACACCTTTGCGTCGCGCACAGCGGTATCGTTTTGCATCGACCTGATAGTCGGATTGCTCGCGCTCCTGTTGATGTTCGCACAAAACGCGAAGTTGTCGGTCATCGTGGTCCTGATATTTGCGGCCTATATAGTCGTTTCCGGAGTCATGTTTGCGTCGATGCGCGACATGCACGCCCGCGTGCTTCAGGAAAGTGCGCGTTGCGACGATGTGCTTTTCGAAACCGTGCGTGGTGCGTCGCTCATCAAGCTTTCGCAAGGCGAAACGCGCCGCGTGGCGCGTTTCATGGAACTGTTTCGCACCTATGCGTCGGCCCTCTTTCACACCAGCCGGCTCAAGGCGGCGCGCGACGCCGCGCTTAAATTGCTCTCGCACGCGGAAACGCTCGCCGTTATGTGGTTCGCGGCAAAATTAATGCTGGTCGGTACGTTGTCCGTGGGCGCGTTTTACTCGTTCATGATCTACAAATCGCTTTTCTCCGCGCGTATTGCGACTGTCATCAACGCGGGCTTTTCGTACTTCATGTTAAGTGTTCCTGTCGATCGGGTAGACGATATCGTGGAGTGCGAACCAGAACGATACACAGCGTTTGCCGATGTCAGAAAGTCCGTCGAGGTAAGCCGGTTCGAGCGTATTGAAGTGTCCGGCGTGACATTCGCATATGGTGTTTCCGATCAGCCAGTGCTTGAGAATGCGAGCCTCGACATCGCGCGCGGTGACAAGATCGTCATCACCGGCCCGTCGGGTGCCGGAAAATCGACGCTTTTCAAGTTGCTGGGCGCAGTGGAGGCAGCCCAGCAAGGCGAAATCACCCTGAATGGCATCGCCTTGCGCAATTTGAGCGTCGATGAGGTCCGACGCCATACGGTGCATATGCGCCAGGGCGACATCATATTTCATGGCTCGATTGCCGAAAATATCTCCCTTTTCGAAGGCAATCCCGATGAAGCACGTATTCTGCGCCTGCTCGAGGACGTCGGTCTTCTCGAAGACGTGATGCGATTGCCCATGCGCACACGCACGATCATCAGCGATACGCTCGCCAATATTTCCGCCGGGCAGCGGCAGCGGCTATTGCTCGCCCGCGCGCTCTATCAGCAGCGTGAACTGTTGCTGCTCGACGAACCGACCTCGAATCTCGACCCGGTTGCCGTGCGCCGAATTTCGGCGCTCCTCCTCGGCGTTGATCGTACGGTCGTGGTCATCACGCACGATGTCGCCATGGTGGATGGGTTCGAGAAACACTATCGGCTGACGAACGGTGCGTTCGTGAATGTCGAGGATCAGCCGAGGCAAGCAGCGATGGAGGTCGAAGAATGAGCGGCCCGGCGTCCCGGTACACGGCGCGCGCGTTCGCGCTTTTCTGGCTGTTGCTGGCGAACAGCGCACATGCGGAGGACCTGCTCTCCGTGGTAGAAGACGCGCTTGAGAACGACCCCGCACTCGCGGCGTCTCACGACGCGTCGCGTGCCGTCATGCAGGCGGTCCCCAAGGCGCGGGCCGCGCTACTGCCGCATGTCACGGGCGGCTGGGGCCGCGCGTACAACAGTATCTCGATGGATGGTATTCCAGCCCAGCATTACTGGCAGAACGGCTGGACGGTCGGCTTGACCCAGCCGATATACAACTGGGCGAGCTGGACTACGTATCGTCAGGCCGAATACCAGGTCGTGCGCGCGCGCCTGCAGGCCGCGAGTTTCGAACAGGACACCATACTCGCGGTATCGCAGGCCTATTTCGATACGCTGGCGGCTCAAGATGAAGTCGTGCGTGCGACGGACTATCTGCATGCGCTCGACGAGCACGCCGCGCTCATCGCTCGCGCAAAGGCGGCAGGCGAGGCCACGCTTATCGATGTCCAGGACGTAGAGGCGAGCCGGGCGCAGGCGCGGTTGCAGTTGCTCGATGCGCAGAGCGCAGCGCGTCTCGCACATGTGGCGCTCGAGCGCCTGGCCAACCGACCGACCGCGTCGCTCGCTTCGTTGCTGCCGGGCCGCGCGCCGACGCTGCAGCCTGCCGAGGCCGAACCGTGGGTCACGCAGGCGCGCACGCACGGCTACGCCGTACAGATGGGAGAAGTCGCGCTGCAAATTGCGAAGTTCGATACGGAAAAGGCACGTGCGGAGCGTTACCCGAGTGTCGATGTTCAGATCACGCATACACCGGCGGGGGCTGCGGGAGGCTATTCAAGGCCGACCACGACGACGACGGGCATGCTTTCCGTGACCATTCCCCTGCTGTCCGGCGGCGAGGTCTCCGCCAAAATCGAAGAGGCGAAGGCTCTGGAAGACAAGGCTCGCGACGAACTCGCGGTGGCCGGGCGCGATTCAGGCGAGGGAGCGCGCGACGCGTGGCTGCGCGTGACTTCGGGGGCGGCGCGGGTGACTGCGCTGGAGCAGGTCGTGCAACGGACGCAGGCGGCGCTAGACGCGACACGGACCGGCTTTCGCGTGGGAAGCCGTTCGAGCCACGATGTGTTGCAGGCGACCGATACGCTCTACGCCAACCGCCGAGATTTGATCCGGGCGCGCTACGATGTTGTCCTCGCTTTGCTCAAGCTTCTATCCCAGACTGCAACGCTGGATGTGGACGAAATTGCACGTATCAATACCCAGCTCTTTGACGCGGGTGAGACGGCGGTGCGAGCGAAGCCAAAGCCAATGAGCGTTGCGACGCCGGCGAGCAGCGACGCAAATCTGTCGCGCCGGGCGCAAAGCGAGCCTGCAATGCCGCTGGCAGCAAGGAGAACGCAGTCGCCAGGCGGCGGTGCGCCCGTGCAGGATCCAGCCTTGTCGCCGCATGCATTGGCGGCCGCAGAAATGGCGCCCGTGGCGCCCGCGTTGCACGACGACTACATCCCGCTTTCCCGCTGAGCACTACGCACTCCTGTATCGGGCCGTACGCGAGACAACAGTTACGCGGCCCGCGTTAAAACATCAAGCGCAACCCGTGTCGAGCGATCCACCTGCCTGGCATGCGCGATACCAAGCTGGCGCCATAACGCCGGGCGAAGCGGGCGCGTGATCATGCGCGCGTCTTGATGTCCGTCTCCCTCGTAGGGAAGAAGCGCTGCACCATAGCCGGCCGCAACCAGACTCCGGATCGCATCGTTATAGTTAAGCTCGATTCGCGCGGCCGGCCGTTGTCCACGACCGGCAAACCACTTCTCGGTCAGACGCGAAAGCTGCGTCGTTGCATCGTTGAGAATGAGCGGCCGGCCAGCCAGCCATTTCGGCGTCACGTAGGCCGGGCATTCCCACCCGGCCGGAAGAAACGCCATAACAGGATCTCGCCGCCACGGTTTAACCACAAGGCCGGCCGCCACGGTAAGCGGCAATGCAACCAGTCCGATGTCCAACGCGCCTTCTGCGAGGCGCGCAATCGCGTCCTGCGACTTGAGCACCGTAATCTGGATGTCGATCCCAGGATGCTGCCGTCCCAACACTTCGAGTGCCTGCGGCAGCAGATGCGCGAAAGCGCTCGTCGACGCACCCAACCGCACGCGGCCCTCCGTTCCCTGAACCTGCCGATGGACTTCCTCGATTGCCTGGTCCGCGTCAGCCAGAAGGCGGCGGGCGCGCGCCAGCAGGGTTTCGCCAATCGATGTCGGACAAATGCGGCCTCGCGTGCGTGACAGCAGCGGCGCGCCAATACGCTCCTCCAGTTCCCGGATGTGAAGGCTGATTGTCGGCGCAGCGAGGTGCAGGATGCGCGCGGCCTCTGCGAATGAACGGTGGTCCGCAATTGTCACGAGAGTCCGCAAGCGGTCCAGACTGATTTCTCTCATCTGCTCACCCAGATTCAGAAAAGCTGAAGGTTATGGTCGCCAAATGCAACTTTTCGAATCTTACTCCGCCTCGTACATTGGGTGCGTGGTTACACCAAGGGAGCCATCAGGGGAGGGAAAATGGTTGATGTCAGAAACGGGATTCAAGGTACTGAGGAAACCCAGGTACCCGATAGCGATGCCGAAACGCAGCTATGGGTCGGCGCGCTGGTATTCACCGGACTGCTGTTGACGCTGCTTTTCATCGCCGGGCTAGCCGTCGTAACGGCGCCGCGCAACGTAGACCGTCAATGCTTCGAGCGGAACGTGGCAGACGAACAAACGTTGCAGGAAGCGTTCTTCCAGTATCCGGCCGCCGGGAACGCCGTTACGCAGGCAGTGCGAGGGTGTTCGCACTAGCCCATGGGGCGGGCGCTTCAACTGCGCTCCGAATGCCTCAAGCGCTTGAGCACGAGCACGCAGAGCGCCGGCAGATGCACGACGCCCAGCCCGCACGCGATCACGGCCCACGGTGGCGCGATCGTACCGGCCATCATGCCGCCGACCACGCCGAAGCACAGGCCGGCCAGCAACAGCGTGGCGTGGGCGACGATGCGCTTCGGCCCTCGCTCCGTGAAGCGTGGAATGTTCGCGTGGACATACACCACGATCAGCAAAGCGACGGTGGCAACGGCGGGGAACAGCATGTTCGAATCCTCGATTCCGGCAACGATGACGGGAGGCAGGCGCCTCCGGAGTCTTCGACTGTAAGGGAGGATTGCCTTCGCGTCGATGGTTTGAGGCTTCGGTCTAGCACCAAACCACGTTGTCGTACGCCACCGTACGGCGATACACGTTCTTGCCGCGCCAACTGGAAAACTCCATATACGCGCATTCCAGCACCAGAATCCAGTTCGTGATCCGCATCGCCGCTCCCAAAGGTTGTTCGCAGTGCTTCGTTCGACTGCGGGACCAGTCTATGACCGGGGCTCGGCGGACAATGGGCCGAGCAGGGCGCGATATGGCGTCCAGTTCGCGGCATGGGTGCGAGACTGGCTCGATGCCGGCGACGAAGTAATCAGCGCCTGTGAGGGACCAAAATCTGGTCCAATTAACCCCTCCCATTCGATCGTCTCATTCGCCATGCTGAAAAACCTGTGGTACGTCGTAGCCGCCACCGCGGACCTGCGTGACCAGTTGCTGCCGGTCACACTGCTCGGCCACCGCTTCGTCGCGTTTCGCGACGCACAGGGCCACGCGCAATTGCTCTCCGATATCTGCGTGCATCGCGGCGCGTCGCTCGCGGCCGGACGCCGCGCGAACGGGGAAGTGCAGTGTCCATACCATGGCTGGCGTTACGGCGGCGACGGCGTGTGCACCCACATTCCCGCGCAGCCGCAGGCGCGCATTCCGGCGCGTGCGCGCGTGGACGCTTACCCCGTGGTGGAGCGTCACGGCTGGATCTGGGCGTTCGTGGGCGACCTGCCTGAAGCGGAGCGGCCGCCGCTGCCCGATCTCGGCTGGGCCGACGATCCGGGCGTGCGCGTCGTGTACGGCACCTATGCATGGGAGGCGAACTGGGAACGCGTGATCGAAAACGGACTCGATTTCGCGCATGCGCCGTTCGTGCATGGTAGTTCGTTCGGCGCGCCCGATCGCCCCGAAATCGACGCCGTCAACGTGGACGCCGACGCCTGGAGCGGCCGCGCGCAACTCGTGATGCGGCGGCCCGTGCGCAAGGGTTGGCTGCGCCGCGTGCCCACGGGCGAACATGTCGATGTGATCACGCAAACGGGCTTTCATCTGAGCGGCCCGTGCGCGACGCTCGAACTGAAGCTGGCCAACGGCTGGCGCATTCATATCGCATCGGCGCATGTGCCGGTGGACGCGGGACGCACGCAAACATTCTGGATGATGGGCCGCAGCTTTCTGCGCAATCCGCTGCTGGACGGGCGTTTTCGCGCGCGCAATCTGCGCATTTTCGAGGAAGACCACGCCGTGCTTCGGCGCATTCGGCCGGTTCGCGTACCGGAGAGTTGGCAGAACGAAGTGTCGGTGAAATCGGATGCCTTGCAGATCGCGTTCAGGCAACGCGTACGGGCGCTGGCGGATGCCGGCTGGCGCGTGCCGGAGGCCGCGCAGGACAACCGCGTGGCCACGGTGATTGCCTGCCCGCTGCGGCGCACGGTGGACACGTGGGCGCTGGAGGCTATGGGCGCTTGCGAAGAATCGCCGTCCATCGCCGCGAAGATCGGGACCACGCCGCGCTGAAGGCTCCGAACGCGCGCTCGTCCTCGTCGTTCGTTGTGCGGAGCCGCCAGGCGCGGGAAATCCGTTTAGTGGCGCGGCGTTACCGGTTCGACCGCGGCCCAGTAAGGCTCGGCGCCGTAATACGCGTGCAGGGTGCTGCCCCAGGTTGCGTCGGCCATGGAAGGCCAGCTATCGCGGTCGAAGCCCGGCGCTTCCTTCACGCGCTCCGACGACACATTGAGCAGGAAGCACTTGCGGCTCGTATCGAGCATGAGCGCGCCCCAGGGAATGGCGAGCAGCTTGTCGCCAATGCCGAGGAAACCGCCGGTCGACATCACCACGTAAGCCACGCGGCCGCTCTGCACGTCGAGCATGATTTCCTTGATCTTGCCGACTTCCTGGCCGTCCGAACTCAGTACGCGGTCGCTGTCGAGCGTGCTGGCGGCCATCACGTCGGGGCCCGGTCCGGCGGCCGTCATGCGGCCCTTGCCTACGATGCGCACGCCATTGCCGGTCGGCATGGGCGGAGGTGTGAAGGTGGGCATGCTGGTCTCCCATATGAGGGGAACAACGTTGAGTCCGGCCAGACTCCCGACGATTCCCATGTCATGCGGCACGCGATGCCGCGGCGGTTCTGGCCGCCTGTCGTGAAACACAGCAAGCGGCGTACCGCGTGACAAGCGTTGCTGCGCTGCGCCAGTGCGAGGCGCAGCGAACGGCGCTTCTGCCGATGGGAAGGCAGCGTTTGAGCCTAGCGGCCGCGCCGCGCTACCGTCCCCGCAGCCTTACGAGGCGGGCGTGGCGGCCTTTTGCGGCGCGTCGACGTCGTAGCGTTTCGCCTGTTCGAAGAACGCGCGCTCCGCGGCCTTGTTCATCACCAGAATGCTGATCCGCCGGTTGAGCGGGCTGTCCGCCGTGTCGTGGTCGAGCGGCAGCACATCGGCGAGACCGCGCACCTGAAGCAATTTTTCCTCGCCCAGATGCCCCGCTACCAGTGCGCGGCGCGCGGCGTTGGCGCGTTCGCTCGAAAGCTCCCAGTTCGAATAGCCCGCGAGGCCGCCCGAGTAGGGCACGGCGTCGGTGTGCCCGGCGATCGACACGCCGCTGTCCACGTCGTTGAGCGCGCTGCCGATCTGCACGAGGATCTCGTACGCATAGTCTTCGAGTTTCGCGCTGCCGGTCGCGAACATGGGGCGCTTGAGCGAATCGACGAGTTCGATGCGCAGGCCCTCATCCGTGATCGACATGCGAATTTGATCGCGGTACGCGCGCAATTCCGGCTTGCGTTCGATGAGCGCCGAGAGTTTTTCCTTGAGTTGCGAAAGGCGCGACCTGTCCGCGGCTTCCACGGGCGCCGCGTGCGAGAGCGTTGGCTGCGCGTTCGAGCCGCCCACGGCGGGCGTCTTGCTGGAGAGGTCGCTGCCGCCGCCTTGCACCACGCTCGGGTTGGGGTTCGAGGCGTTGGGCTTGCTGCCGAGCATGGCCGAAAGCGGCGTGTTGAAGTACTTCTCGATGCCGTCGCGGTCGTACTGCGACGTCGAGCCGAGCAGCCACATCAGCAGAAAAAACGCCATCATCGCGGTCACGAAATCGGCGTAGGCGATTTTCCAGGCCCCGCCGTGGTGGCCTTCGTGGGCGCTCTTTTTCACGCGGCGCACCACGAGCGTGGTCTTGCTGCCCTCGACGTCGCGCGCGGCGCGCGACCCAGGCGTACGTTCAGCCATGTCCGGACTCCTAAGCAGCCTTCGGCGTTTTGGTGGCGCGTACCGCTTCGTCCAGCTCCTGGAAGCTCGGGCGGTCGGAGGTGAAGAGCACCTTGCGGCCGAATTCCACGGCCACCGGCGGCGCGTATCCGGCCAGCGAGGCGAGCAGCACGGCCTTCACGCACTGGAACGGTTTGCTGGCGGCGCGGCCCTTGGCGTTGAGCAGGTCGGCAATGGGGCCGACGAAGCCGTAGGCGAGCAGAATGCCGAGGAACGTGCCCACGAGCGCGCCCGCGATCATTTCGCCCAGCACGGCGGGCGGTTTCCCGACCGAACCCATGGTGTGCACGACGCCCATCACGGCCGCGACGATGCCGAAGGCGGGCAGGCCGTCGGCCATCTTCTGGATGGCGTTGGGCGCAATCGAGACTTCGGAGTGGTGCGTGTCGAGTTCTTCGTCCATGAGGTCCTGCATTTCCATCGGATTGACGTTGCCGCTCGACATCATGCGCAAATAATCGACGATAAAGTCGCGCAGATGATGGTCGGAAAGCACGCGCGCGTACTTCTGGAAAATCGGGCTGTTCTCGGGCGATTCGATGTCGGCTTCGAGCGCCATCATCCCTTCCTTGCGCGCCTTTTGCAGCAACTCGTAGAGAAGGGCGATCAGCTCCAGGTATTGCGCCTTCGTGTAGCCGCCGCCCTTGAAGCAGGTGGGCAGCGCCTTGAGCGTCTTGCCGAGCGTGGCGGTGGGATTGCTCACCACGAACGCGCCCAGCGCCGCGCCGAAAATACACAGGAGTTCGAACGGTTGAACGAGCGCGGGCAGATGGCCGCCCACGCCCACGAAGCTCCCGATCACCGATCCGAGCACGACGATCCAGCCAATTGCTACAAACATGATGTCTACCTTTTCATTCTTGAAGTAATACCTGCCAACCTCTTCAGGCCGGCTCGACCAGACGCTGAACCCGCGCCTCGTTCGCCGCGCGATCCACGTTCAGCAAGGCGTCGATTTCGCGCGCCGCCATCGCTTTGCCGAAGAAATAGCCCTGCGCGTAATGGCAGCCCTTCGCCGCCAGCGTGCGCGCGAGTTCCGAGGTCTCCACGCCCTCCGCCACCGTGCTCATGCCGAGGTTGGTGGAGAGCGCGATGATCGCGTCGACGATCTTGGCGCTCTCGTCGCACGAAGCCATGGAGAGCACGAAGGAACGGTCGATCTTGAGCTTGTCCACCTTCAGCTCGCGCAGATGCTGGAGACTCGAATATCCGGTGCCGAAATCGTCGAGCGACATGCGCAGGCCCGCGTTGCGGAAATCCGCAAGCACGGCGCGCGCGGCGTCGAAGTCGTACATCAGCGCCGATTCGGTGATCTCGATCTCCATGCGCTCGGGCGGCATGCCTTCGTCGGCGAGGATCGTGAGAAGCAGCGCCGCGAGTTGCGTGTCCTTGAATTGCGCGGGCGAGAGATTGAGCGCGAGGTGGTAGCGCGCGGGCCAACTGAGCGCGTCGCGGCACGCGCGCCGCAATATCGAGGCCGTGAACGCGGGTGAAATGCCCATCTGCTCGATGAGCGGCACGAACACCTCGGGCGAGATCCAGCCGCGCTGCTCGTGGTGCCAGCGCGCGAGAATCTCGAAGCCGGTGGTTTGCCCATCGGCGAGTCGCACGAGCGGCTGGTAGAACGGACGGATCTCGCCGCCCGCGAGCGCGCGGCGCAAGTCCGATTCGAGCGAGGCTTGCAGGCGCAGCTCGTCGTCCATCTTTTGCTCGAAGAAGCGGTACGTGCCCTTGCCCTCGCATTTCGCGCGATACATGGCGATGTCGGCGGCGCGCAGGAGCGCGTCCGGATCGCCGCCGTCGCGCGGGCAGCACGCAATGCCAATGCTCGCGTCCACGTTGATGCGCAGCTTGCCGATGTCGATGGGCGCGCGCGTGGCGGCGAGCAGACGCTGCGCCAGCTCGCTCGCGGCCTCGATATGGTCGTCGCGATGCACGCGGGCGAGCACGGCGAACTCGTCGCCGCCCAGGCGCGCGACGGTGTCGCCGTCGCGCACCACGCGGCGCAAACGCGCGGCGATCTCGCACAGCACGGTGTCGCCCGCGGCGTGGCCGTGAAAGTCGTTCACGGGCTTGAAGCGATCGAGGTCGATGACGAACACGAGGTAGTCGGGCGAGCGATGTTGCGTGCGCTCCAGCGCCGCGCTCATCTCGGCCGCGAGCAGACGGCGGTTGGGCAGACCGGTAAGCGGATCGTGGCGCGCGAGCGCCTGGGCGTGCGCCTCGGCCGCGCGCGTGGCCTCGTGCGCGAGATGCAGCTCGCGAGACTTTTCGCACAACGTATCGAAGGCATGCGCCATCGCGCCGATCTCGTCGGTGCGATTCATGCCGGGCAATGCTCGCATGTCTTCGCCGTGCGCGAGGCGCACGAGCGAATCGGTCAAGGTATGCAGCGGGCGCAGCAGCGTGCGTTCGAGGTAGTGCAGCAGCGCGAAGCCAAATGCGAACGTGGCAAACGCGATCGCCAGCGCCGCTTCGAGCGTGTGATGCACACTGAGGATGCCGCGTTGCATCTGGCTATGCAGATTCTCGACGGCAAGCGCGCGAGGCGAAGCGGAAGCGGCTTGTTTATGCGGCGATTCGCTCTTTCGCGCGGCGCTTTCGTCGTGCCAGGTCGTGTCCACGTGCTCGAAAGCCTGGCCAAACGCGATCAACTGGCTTGCAAGCAGCGCGGTTTGCGCGGCGAACAACGCAAAGAAAAGACCGATAAAGAACTTCGTGCGAACGCGGATAGAAGCGCGCAGCGCAGCGCGCGCACGGACTATCCAGGGCAGCGCCGCCGTCGTTTTCAAGGCGGTGGTGGGATCGGGCATGGCCGCCACGGTTTCCTGACTCATGTCTCGATGTCCGTGGCGTTAGATTTTGCGCGTGCGCGCCTGCGCCGCGAGGCGGCGTACCGCGTAGTGGCGCGACGTGCCGTTGTGCGCTTGAACGCGGCGCGAGGGTGCGCGACGCGTGCGGGGCGCCGCGCTCATGCGCGTGCTGGCGCCACGGCCGGCGGCAATACGCGCTGCGGTGGCGACGCCAGTGGTCTGTTTCAGTCGCAGTGTTTGCGCAAGGGTTCTCATGGTGACACCGGAAGGGGTGGAGCTTTGCCCTTTTTACGGCGGTGCAAAAGCGTTGCTGAAGTCGTCGCGCTTGCTTTTTTTTGAGGGCTTGATCGAATTTCGCAACACGTTCATCTATCGGTTAAAAGCGGCACATAATTCGGATATCGAACTAATTTGAATGCACTTGACTACGCCTCGATTCCGGAGAGCAGCCCGTGTATACCGAACGTTCGTGCGTTTGACCTGCGGCTTCCGCCTAAGGGAAATGCCTGACGGGGAAGGCCCGCGCTTCAGTTTTTGCCCGATGCGGCCGTAAACCCGGGTAAGGCGCGCCGGTGCGGAAAGCGCCATGCAACCGTATCCGCCCTGCCGGGACTTCCCACGATGATCACTGCTCCGCTTCCTCTTGATGAGGACGTTCGCCTGCTGGCGCTGCGGCAACTCGACATACTCGACACCGATCCCGAGGAGGCGTTCGACCGCATCGCGCGCCTGGCCGCGTTCGCGTTCGGTACGCCGATCGTGCTCATCTCGCTCGTGGACGAAGACCGCCAGTGGTTCAAGTCGCACCATGGGCTCGCGGCTTGCGAAACGCCGCGCAGCGTGTCGTTCTGCGCGCATGCGGTGCTGAGCAAGCGCATGCTCGTGGTGGAAGACGCGCTCGACGACGAGCGCTTTCTCGACAATCCGCTCGTCACGGGCGCGCCGAACATCCGTTTCTATGCGGGCTCGCCGCTGCGCTTGGCCGACGGCCAGGTGGTCGGCACGCTTTGCCTCATCGACGAAAAGCCGCGCGCGTTCGATGCAGCCCAGGGCGCGATGCTCGCGGACTTCGCGCATCTCGTCGAACGCGAACTGGAATTGCGCCGGCAGTTGAACCGCTCGCGCACGGCGCACGAGCGCGACCGCCGCTCGCTTGCCATCAGCGAGGCGCGCTTTCGGACCGTGTTCCAGCAAACGCCGATCGGCAAGGCCGTGGTCGATCTCGACGGCCGTTTTCTCGACGTGAACCAGAAGTTCTCCGAGATCATCGGCTACGAGGAAAGCGAACTGCGCCGCCGCACGTTCGCCTCGGTCACGCATCCCGCCGACGTTGCCGCCGATCTCGCGCAAGTGGCCGAACTGCTCGCGGGCCGCCAGGCTTCGTACGCAATCGAAAAGCGTTATCTGCGGCCCGACGGCCATGCCGTGTGGGTCAACCTCGCGGTGTCGCTCGTGCGCGACGTGTCGGGCGCGCCGCTGCATTTCATCGCGGCAGTCCAGGATATTTCGAGCCGCAAGAAGAGCGAGGAGGCGCTGCGCAACTATCACGTCGAACTGGAGGAGCGTGTGCGCGAACGCACGGCGGAACTGCGGCGCAGCCGCGACGCGCTGCAAACCATCACCGACAACGTGCCCGCGCTGATTGCCGTGGTCGATCGCGATCTTTGCTACCAGTTCAACAACGAAACCTTCAGGCGCGTGTTCGGCGCGGAGCCGGCCGCGTTGCGCGGGCGCAGCCTGAGCGAAACGCTGCGCCCCGAAGTGTTCGCGCAGTTGCAGCCGCTCTTTGCGCGCGCGCTGGCAGGCGAGCGCGTGACCTGCGACGAGGTGCGCTACCGGGCCGACGCCGACCGCGTATGGCAGGCCACTTACATTCCTGCGAAGCGCGAGGGCAAGGTCACGGGCTTCTACGTGATGGCGCACGACGTGACCGAGCAGCGCCGCACCGAGCAGCGCCTGCGCGAGGGCGCGCTGATCGACCCGCTCACGGGACTCGCGAACCGGCGCGCGCTGCAGGAGACGCTGTGCGAATTGCGCGCGGGCGGCGAGCCGTTCGCGCTTTTCTTCATGGACATGGACGACTTCAAGGCCGTCAACGACCGCTACGGTCACGATGTGGGCGACGCTTTGCTCAGGGAGATCGCGCGCAGGCTCGTCGCCACCGTGCGTACCGGCGACGTGGTGAGCCGCCTGGGCGGCGACGAATTCGTGGTCGCGAGCCGCGGCGTAAGCGACGCGCGTACCGGCGAGCGCATCGCGGCCGCCATTTGCCGCGAGGTGTCGAAGGCGTTCGTCGTGGCGGGGCGCGTGATCGAAACGAGCGCGAGCGTGGGCGTCGTGCTGATGGGCGCCGCGGGTGTCGTTGACGCAACGAGCGCGGTGCTTTCGGCCGAGGCGGGGAACCAGACGCTGGCCGAAGACCCGCTTTGTCTTGCCGATGCGGCAATGTACGAAGCCAAGCGCGCCGGGCGCAACACCTGGCGGTTGGCCCCGGGCGCCGAGGCGATGGCGGCGGTGTGACGTTGCGCCTTCCGTTTTCATGTGACTGATTCGAATGCCGCTGGCGCCCTGCTGGCGGCAAGTACTGCCCCCAAGTGCTGCCCCTCTCTGCGCGGCGCTTTACGGCTTCTGCCGGCTTCTCCTTCCAAAAATCCCGCAATCTACTCGAGGCACCCCGGGCCGCGGGGAGTCAATTTCCCTTTTGTTTACCTTGAATAGGGTAAACCCCGGGCGCGATGAAAATTAATTTTCACTAAGATCCGTCCATGTAATTTCATTTACGGACTTGCCGTCTCCATTCCGGCCCACGCATGCCAACCCGACCGCTCACTCCCGACACGCCCGAAGCCGAGATCGTCGCGCGCATCACCGCTGCGATGCCCGTTCTTACGCCGGGCCACCGGCGCATGGCCGAGTACGTGCTCGCGAACCTGTTCCACGCCGCGACCATGCGCATCGACGAACTGGCGGGCGCCGTGGGCGCTTCGGTGGCCACGGCCAACCGCTTTGCGCGCTCGCTCGGTTTCGACGGCTATCCGCAGTTTCGTGAGGCGCTCGTGCGCGGCTTCGAGGCCACGCTTGCGCCGGTCGAGCGGCTGCGCAGCGCGCAGGAGTCGCCCACCAGCGGCGCCGGGCTGTTCGGCGCGTCGCTCGAGCAGGCCGAATCGAACCTGCGCCTCTCGCGCCAGTCGATCGACAGCGAAGCGGCCGCCGCAGCCGTGGACGCGATTCTCTCGGCTCGCCGCGTGTACGTGATCGGCTCGGGCACGAGCGCGTTTCTCGCCGGGCTCATGGAGAACGCGCTGCTGCCGTATCTGGACAACGTGCAGGCGCTTTCCACGGTCGGCGGCCCCACGCATTCGGCGCGCAGGCTGCTCGGCGCGAACAAGGACGATCTGGTGATCGGCATCGCGTTTCCGCGCTACGTGGACGACACCATCAAGCTCTCGCGCCACGCCGCGAAGCTCGGCGCGCGCGTGCTCGCGCTCACCGACAGCATCGATTCCCCGCTCGCGCGCTTCGCCGATCTCGCGCTGCTGATCCGCTCCGAACGGCGTCTCGCGGCGAATTCGGAAGCCGCGGTGCTGGCCGTCATCGAAGCGCTGTGCGACGCCGTGGCGTTGCGCGCGAAAGATTCCGTCGTCGCCGCGGCGGCCATCACCGAATCGGTGCTGCCGTGGCTCACCTCGGCGCAGGCGGCTGCCGCGCCGGGCGCTCCGTCTTCCCCAACGAAAAAGAAGTCATGAAATCGAACGCAGTCATTGCCATTCACGGCGGCGCGGGCACGATCCTGCGCGCTTCGATGGCGCCCGAAGTCGAAGCCCAGTATCTCGATGCGCTGAGCCGCATTCTCGCGGCTGGCCAGCACATCCTGGCCGAGGGCGGCAGCGCGCTCGACGCAGTCGAGGAAGCGGTGCGCCTGCTCGAAGACTGCCCGTTTTTCAATGCGGGCCACGGCGCGGTGTTCACGTCCGCGGGCACGCATGAACTCGACGCCTCGATCATGGACGGCCGCACGCTCGAAGCGGGCGCCGTGTGCTGCGTGAAGCGCGTGCGCAATCCCGTGCGGGCCGCGCGCCGCGTGCTGGAAAAGAGCGAACACGTGCTCTTCACGGGCGAAGGCGCCGAAGCGTTCGCGGCGGCGCAGGGCCTCGAATTCGCCGATGCCGGTTATTTCCATACCGATGCGCGCTATCGCCAGTGGCAGATCGCCCGCACCGAAGCGCGCGCAATGCTCGATCACGACGGCGCCGCGCTCGAAGCGCAAGCCGCGCAAGAGAGCCTGCCGCACGAGCCGATCGACCCGAACCGCAAATACGGCACGGTGGGCGCCGTGGCGCTCGACATGCACGGCCACCTCGCGGCGGCGACCTCCACAGGCGGCATCACGAACAAGCAGGTGGGCCGCGTGGGCGACGCGCCGCTGATCGGCGCGGGCTGCTATGCCGACGACGCCACCTGTGCGGTATCCACCACGGGATCGGGCGAAATGTTCATGCGCATGGTCGCGGCCTACGACGTGGCGGCGCAAATGAAATATCGCGGTGTTTCGCTCTCCGAAGCAGCGACGAATGTCGTGATGGAGCAGTTGCCGCGCATCGACGGCCGCGGCGGCCTGATTGCCGTGGACGCACGAGGCAACGTGGTTCTGCCGTTCAACACCGAAGGCATGTATCGCGGTTACGCGCGCGTGGGCGAAACGCCCGTTGCGTCGATCTACGCTTAAGAGGCGCATCGCTTTGCGCATCAAACGAAGGAATCCTCATCGTGCAGATGTCCCCGCACTCTCTTGATACCGCGTCTGCCACGGGCGGCTCGGCGCTGCCGGCAAACCGCGTGGTCGACGTTCGCGATCTCAGCGTGTCGTTCAGGCGCGGCGCGCGCACGTTCGAAGCCGTGCGCAACCTGTCGTTCCACGTCGATCGCGGCGAAACCCTCGCCATCGTCGGCGAATCGGGTTCGGGCAAGTCGGTCACGTCGCTTTCGCTGATGCGGCTCGTCGAGCATGGCGGCGGCAGCATTACGGGCGGCAGCATCGACCTGCGCCGGCGCAACGGCAGCGTGCTCGATCTCACGCGGGCGACGGCATCGACCATGCGTTCGGTACGCGGCGCGGACATCGCGATGATCTTTCAGGAGCCGATGACCTCGCTGAACCCCGTGTTCACGGTGGGCAACCAGATCAGCGAAGCGATTGCCCTGCATCAGCAGATGAACGCCGCGCAGGCGCGCGCTGAAACGCTGCGGCTGCTCGACCTCGTGCGTATTCCCGAGGCGCGCCGCGTGATGGACCGCTTCCCGCATCAGCTTTCGGGCGGCATGCGTCAGCGCGTGATGATCGCGATGGCGCTCTCGTGCAAGCCCGCGCTCCTGATCGCCGACGAACCGACCACGGCGCTCGACGTGACAATCCAGGCGCAGATTCTGCAGCTTGTTCGCGGCTTGCAGGACGAGATGGATATGGGCGTCGTGTTCATTACGCACGACATGGGCGTGGTGGCCGAAGTGGCGGACCGCATTCTCGTGATGTATCGCGGCGAAAAAGTGGAAGAGGGCGCATCCGATGCGCTTTTCGCAGCGCCTTCGCATCGCTACACGCAGGCGTTGCTCGCCGCCGTGCCGAAGCTCGGTGCGATGCGGGGCACGGACCTGCCCGAGAAATTCGAACTGCTTTCGATGAACGATGCGGCGCGCCCGGGAGTTGCGACGAAGATCCCGGCGAACGCGCCGAAGACGGACGCCGCGCCGGTCCTGCGCGTGCGCGATCTCGTCACGCGTTTTCCCGTGCGCAGCGGCCTGTTCGGCAAGGTCACGGGCCGCGTGCATGCGGTCGAAAAAGTCAGCTTCGATCTTCACGCCGGCGAAACGCTCGCGCTGGTGGGCGAGTCCGGTTGCGGAAAATCGACCACAGGCCGCTCGCTGCTGCGTCTCGTGGAAAGCCAGAGCGGTACGATCGAATTCGGCGGCCAGAATATCAGCACCCTCACGGGGCCCGCGTTGCAAGCGTTGCGCCGCGATATCCAGTTTATTTTCCAGGACCCGTTCGCCTCGCTCAACCCGCGCCTCACGGTCGGTTTCTCGATCATGGAGCCGCTGCTCGTGCATGGCATTTCGAAGGGCGCGGAGGCGCAGGCGCGCGTGGAATGGTTGCTCGACCGCGTGGGCTTGCCGAAGTCGGCGGCGGGGCGCTATCCGCATGAATTCTCGGGCGGCCAGCGTCAGCGTATCGCCATTGCGCGTGCGTTGTCGATGAACCCGAAAGTCGTGATCGCCGACGAATCGGTTTCGGCGCTCGACGTGTCCGTGCAGGCGCAGATCGTCAACCTCATGCTCGATTTGCAGCAGGAGCTAGGCGTGGCGTACCTCTTCATCTCGCACGACATGGCCGTGGTGGAACGCGTGAGCCATCGCGTCGCGGTGATGTATCTGGGGCAGATCGTCGAAATCGGGCCGCGCCGCGCCGTGTTCGAAAACCCTCAGCACGCCTACACGAAAAAGCTCATGGGCGCGGTGCCGATCGCCGATCCGGCGCGCCGCCACGCCAGGCGCGTGCTCGCCGCCGACGAACTGCCGAGCCCGATTCGCGCGATGGGCGACGAGCCGCTAGTGTCTCCGCTCGTGGCGGTTGGCCCCAATCATTTCGCGGCGAAGCATCGGGTGGGCGGCGCTTACTGAACACGCCGCATTGCCGCGCCGCGGTGCCGCACCAATCGTTCGCTTTTTAGCTGGTTCATTTCGCCGAGTCGTCAAGATTCATTGGTATGGAGACCTGATTGATGAAAGAAGTCAAAACATGGATGAAGGGCAGCGCGCTCGCACTGGCGCTGATCGCCGGCGCGACGGCCGCGCACGCCGCCGAACAGCGCGCCGTGATGGCCGTCGATTCGACCTTCTCGACGCTCGACCCGTACGACGCCAACGACACGCTTTCGCAGGCCGTTTCGAAGTCGTTCTACCAGGGCCTGTTCGGTTTCGACAAGGACCTGAAGCTCACCAACGTGCTCGCCACGAGCTATGAAGTGAGCGGCGACGGCCTCGTCTACACCTTCAAGCTGCGCCAGGGCGTCAAGTTCCAGGACGGCACCGACTTCAACGCGGCGGCCGTGAAGGCGAACTTCGACCGCGTGACGGACCCGGCGAATCATCTGAAACGCTACAACATGTTCCGCCGTATCGCGAAGACCGAAGTGGTCGATCCGTACACGGTGAAGGTCACGCTCAATGCGCCGTTCTCGGCGTTCGTCAACGTGCTCGCGCACCCGTCGGCGGTGATGATTTCGCCCACGGCCATGAAGAAGTGGGGCAAGGACATCGGCCTGCATCCCGTGGGCACGGGTCCGTTCGCGTTCGTGAAGTGGGACCCGGCGGGCGACCTCGTCGTGCACAAGTTCGACGGCTACTGGAAGAAGGGCTACCCGAAGATCGACGAGATCGACTGGAAGCCGGTGGCCGACAACAACACGCGCGCCGCGCTCATGCGCACGGGCGAAGCGGACTTCGCGTTCCGCATTCCGTTCGAGCAGGCGAGCGCGTTCCAGTCGAGCCCGAAGGTGGATCTGATCGCCACGCCCTCGATCATTCAGCGCTATATCAGCCTGAACACCGCGAAAAAGCCGTTCGACAATCCGCTCGTGCGCGAGGCGCTGAACTACGCGATCAACAAGGACGCGCTCGCGAAGGTGGCGTTCTCGGGCTACGCGCTGCCTTCGGACGGCGTGCTGCCGCAAGGCGTGGACTATTCGGTCAAGCTCGGTCCGTGGCCGTACGATCCGGCCAAGGCGCGCGAACTGCTCAAGCAGGCCGGCTACCCGAATGGTTTCGAAACGACGCTGTGGTCGGCGTATAACAACTCGACCGCGCAAAAGGCCATTCAGTTCGTGCAGCAGCAGCTTGCGCAAGTGGGCGTGAAGGCGAACGTGGAAGCGCTGGAAACGGGCACCGCGGTCGCGCGCGTGGAAAGCGCGCAGGACCCGGCAACGGCGGGCGTGCGCATGTATTACATCGGCTGGTCGTCGTCCACGGGTGAGGCGGATTGGGGCATCTCGCCGCTGCTCGCTTCGGCATCGTGGCCGCCCAAGCTCATGAACACCGCGTACTACAAGAATCCGGCCGTCGATCAGGACCTCGCGAAGGCGCTCGAAACCACGGACCGCGCGCAAAAAACGGCGCTCTACACCGACGCGCAAAAGCGCATCTGGGCCGACGCGCCGTGGGTGTTCCTCGTAAAGGAGAAAGTCGTGTACGCGCGCAGCAAGCGCCTGGCGGGCGCGTACGTGGCGCCGGACGGCTCGTTCAATTTCGACGAGATCTCGATTCGCTAATGCGTTGCGCGCCGCGCCGGAACCTTCGAGTCCGGTGCGGCGCGCGCGCCTGAATGCAGTAACGCGCTCATGCTGAATTTCATTGTCAAACGCTCTGCAGGTTTGCTGCCTACGCTCCTGATCGTCGCGATCCTGGTGTTCCTGTTCGTGCACCTGCTGCCCGGCGACCCGGCGCGCCTCGCGGCCGGTCCCGAAGCGGACGACGCCACGGTCGCACTCGTGCGCGCCGATCTGGGCCTCGATCAGCCGCTGCCGCAGCAGTTCCTCCATTTCTTCGTGCGCATTGCCCACGGCGACTTCGGTGTTTCGATGCGCAGCAAGCGCCCAGTCACCACCGAAATCGCCGAGCGCTTCATGCCCACGCTGATGCTCACGCTCACCAGCATGGTGTGGGCCGTGGTGTTCGGCATGGCGATCGGCATCGTCTCGGCAGTGTGGCGCAATCGATGGCCCGATCGCATCGGCATGGCGCTCGCGGTGTCGGGCATATCGTTCCCCGCGTTCGCGCTCGGCATGGCGCTCATGGAGCTGTTTTCGGTGCGCCTCGGCTGGCTGCCGGTGGTGAGCGACGGTTCGTGGCGCAGCTACGTGCTGCCGTCGATCACGCTCGGCGCGGCAGTGGCCGCCGTGATGGCGCGCTTCACGCGGGCCTCGTTCGTCGAAGTGCTCAACGAGGACTTCGTGCGCACGGCGCGCGCGAAGGGCGTGGCCGAACAATGGGTCGTGATCAAGCATTGCCTGCGCAACGCGATGATTCCCGTCGTCACGATGATGGGCCTGCAGTTCGGCTTCCTGCTGGGCGGCTCGATCGTCGTGGAGGTGGTGTTCAACTGGCCGGGCCTCGGGCGGCTGCTCGTCGATTCGGTCGCCATGCGCGATTACCCCGTGATTCAGGCAGAAGTGCTGTTGTTCTCGCTGGAATTCATCGTCATCAATCTGATCGTGGACGTGCTGTACGCGGTCATCAATCCGACCATTCGATTCAGGTGAGCACGCCATGAGCACGACCCTCAACGCCGATGTACGCACACAGGACGAAACGATCCGCACGCCGTGGCGCGAATTCTGGCGCAAGTTCCGCAAGCAGCACGTCGCGCTCGGCGCGGGCGCCTTCGTGCTGCTGCTGGTGGTGATCGCGGTGTTCGCGCCGCATCTCGTGCCGTACGACCCGGAAAACTATTTCGACTACGATTCGCTCAATGCGGGTCCCTCGGCGGCGCACTGGTTCGGCGTGGACGCGCTCGGCCGCGATATTTTCAGCCGCATTCTCGCGGGCACGCGCATTTCGCTCGCGGCGGGCTTTCTTTCGGTGGCGCTGGGCGCCGTGGTCGGCACCTTCTTCGGCTTGCTTGCGGGCTACTATGAAGGCTGGTGGGACCGCATCACGATGCGTGTCGCGGATGTACTGTTCGCATTCCCAGGTATTCTGCTCGCCATCGGCGTGGTGGCGATTCTCGGCAACGGCATGATCAACGTGGTGTGCGCGGTGGCCGTGTTCAGCATTCCGGCGTTTGCGCGGCTCGTGCGCGGCAATACGCTCATGCTCAAGCACCTCACGTATGTCGAGGCCGCGCGCAGCATTGGCGCGTCGGACTGGACCATCATCATGCGGCACATTCTGCCGGGCACGGTGTCCTCGGTCATCGTGTATCTGACCATGCGTATCGGCACGTCGATCATCACGGCGGCGAGCCTGTCGTTCATCGGTCTGGGCGCGCAGCCGCCCACGCCGGAGTGGGGCGCCATGCTCAACGAAGCGCGCGCGGACATGGTCACGGCGCCGCATATCGCGCTGTTCCCGAGCCTCGCCATCTTCCTCACGGTGCTCGCGTTCAACCTTCTCGGCGACGGCCTGCGCGACGCGCTCGACCCGAAGCTGGACCGCGCATGAGTATCCATCGCGCAGATACCGCGCCGCATATCGGCACGCTGGCAAGCGGCGCGACGGGAACAATCGCCGATGTGAGCGGCGTGCGCGTGGGGCACTGCACGCTCGACGCGGGCGGCGTGCAAACGGGCGTGACCGTGGTGACGCCCCATGCGGGCGACGTCTTCCGCGAGAAGGTGCCGGCCGCCGCCTGCGTAATCAACGGCTTTGGCAAGAGCATCGGGCTCATGCAACTCGAAGAACTGGGCGCGCTCGAAACACCGATTGCGCTGACCAACACGTTTGGCGTGGGCGCGCTCGCACAAGCGCAGATTCGCGCGGCAGTCGCGGCGAATCCGCAAATCGGGCGCGGCCTGCCGACCGTCAATCCGCTCGTGTTCGAGTGCAACGACGGCTATCTGAACGATATTCAGGCGCTGGCGGTTCATGAGGACCACTACTTCTCTGCCTGCGCGGCCGCTAGCGGCGAGTTCGCACGCGGCAGCGCGGGCGCGGGCCGGGGCATGTCGAGTTTCGACCTGAAAGGCGGCATCGGCACGGCGTCGCGCGGGGTACAGGCGGCGAGCGCGCAATATACGGTGGGCGCGCTCGTGCTGGCGAACTTCGGCCGCTTGCCCATGCTGACGATCGGCGGCATGCCCGTGGGGCGCGAACTGGCGGCGCGGGCGGCGTTGCGAGAAGCGACGCAGGAGCCCGAGAAGGGTTCGATCATCATGCTCATCGCCACCGATGCGCCGCTCGACTCGCGTCAGCTTCGCCGCATGTCGATGCGCGCGGCAGCGGGTCTCGCACGCACGGGCTCCGTATATGGACATGGCAGCGGCGATATCGCCATGGCGTTCAGCACCGCGTACACATTGGCGCACGACGCGCCGACCCACGCGCTGCCGCCATTGCTCGCCGATTCGCAACTCGACCCGCTGTTTCAGGCCAGCGCCGATTGCATCGAGCAGGCGATTCTCGACGCGTTGTGGAGCGCCACCACCGTGCAAGGCCGCGATGGCCACGTGCGTCTCGCGTTGCGCGAAGCGGTGCCCGATCTTGCCGCTTTGCTCGCAGGCGGAACGCGGGCATGAAAGTCCTGATTTCCGTCGATATCGAAGGCATAGGCGGGGTTTTCAACGTTCAGCAAACGCGCGCGGGAAACCCCGAGTACGAAGAGGCGCGCCGCTGGATGACGCTCGAAGCGAACGCGGCCGCGGAAGGCGCGTTCGCTGGCGGCGCGAGCGAAGTGTGGATCAACGATTCGCACGGCGGCTTTAACAATCTGCTGCTCGACGAGATCGATGCGCGCGCACGCATCATACTCGGCAAGCCGCGCACGCTGGGCATGATGGCGGGGCTCGAACACCGGCCCGCGCTCGTTTTCATGATCGGCTATCACGCCATGGCGCAAAGCCGCGGCATGCTTGCGCACACCATCAACGGCTTTGCGTTTGCGCGCGTGCTCGTGGATGGCGTCGCGACGGGCGAGGCCGGGCTGTATGGCGCGCTTGCGCACGAATATGGCGCTCGCGTAGCGCTGCTGAGCGGCGACGACGTCTTCGAAAGCGAAACGCGACCTGCTTTTCCCGATGCGAAATTCGTGGTGGTGAAGCGCGCCGGCGGCTACGCGAGCGGCGACCTGCTGACGCCCGCCGCGAGTCGAGAACGGATTCGCGACGCGGCGCGCGAAACCGTGGGGCAGGTCGCGCGCGACGGCGCGTGGTGGGACCGCGCGTGCGCGGCGCCGCGTGTGCGCATGTGCGAACTGCATACGCAGAGCGCTGCGCTTGCGGATCTCTTTGCGCAGTGGCCCGGCGTGGAGCGCGTGGCGGGTTGCGCAATCCGGTTTTCGGCGCCCACGGCCGAGCACCTTGTGCGCACGCTAAACAGCTTGTCGGCGATGTCGGCTGTGCTTCGCTAAGGCGGCGAGGGTTTTTCAGCTTGTGCAACTAACTGTCAGCCCCGCAGGGCGTCTCCGAACGGACCGGCGGCTTCGCCGCCCGTCCGCGAAAAAACATGCCGTTCAACCCGTGAGGTCTTCCTCCAGCCGGTCGAACACGCGCTGCGTCGCACCTCGCGCATGGAGCGCGAACAGCAGCAGCGAGCGCCCCGTCACCTGGTAGATATCGCCCGCTTCGAATTCGGGCAACTCGTCGCGCACGGGCATGTTCGTGTCGATGAGGCAGTTCCACTGATCGTTGCCCGGCACGGAGGGCAGCGTGAATTCCACCATGTCGTGATAGGCATTGAGCACGATGAGCATGGTCGCATCCGAAGCGAGCCGCATGATGCCGCTCGTTTGCGAACGTCCGTCGATTAGCATGCCGAAGCAATGCATGGTTGCATCGTCCCACTGGTCCTGGGTGAGCGGCACGCCCGCGGCCGAAAGCCATTGAACGTCCGTGACATCCAGCTCGTCGTTGTGCTCGCCGATGAGAAAGCGGTTGCGGCGCAGCACCGGCAGCGCATGGCGCAGCGCGGTGAGCTTGCGCACGAAATCGGCGAGCGCGCGGCCCGTGTCGTCAATGCCCTCCCAGTCTACCCAACTCACTTCGTTGTCCTGGCAATACGCGTTGTTGTTGCCGTGCTGCGTGCGGCCGAACTCGTCGCCTGCCAGCAGCATGGGCGTGCCCTGCGAGAGCAGCAGCGTGGCGAGGAAGTTGCGTTTCTGGCGCTCGCGAAGGGCGCGGATTTCGGGGTCGTCGGTCGGGCCTTCGGCGCCGCAGTTCCACGAGAGATTGTCGCCGTGGCCGTCGCGGTTTTCTTCGCCGTTGGCCTCGTTGTGACGGTCGTTGTACGACACCAGGTCGTTCAGCGTGAAGCCATCGTGCGCGGTGACGAAATTCACGCTCGACCAGGGACGCCGCCCGCGCCGGTTGAAGCTGTCGCCCGACGCGCACAGGCGCGTGGCGAGGTCGGGCGCTTTGCCTTCGTCGCCTTTCCACCACGCGCGCGTGGTGTCGCGAAAGCGGTCGTTCCATTCCATCCAGCCAGGCGGGAAGCCCCCCACCTGGTAGCCGCCCGGCCCGCAGTCCCACGGCTCGGCAATCAGCTTGACGCTGGAGAGAATCGGGTCCTGGCGGCAACTGTCGAGAAAGCCGCCGCCTTCGTCGAAGCCATACGGCTCGCGCCCGAGGATCGTCGCGAGATCGAAGCGAAAGCCGTCCACGCCCATTTCGATCACCCAGTAGCGCAGGCTGTCCGTCACCATCTCCAGCACGCGCGGATGCGAGAGGTTGAGCGTATTGCCCGTGCCGGTGTCGTTGATGTAGTAGCGCTTGTCTTCGGGTAATCGGTAGTACGAAGCATTGTCGATGCCGCGAAACGACAGCGTCGGCCCCAGTTCGCTGCCTTCGGCCGTGTGGTTGTAGACCACGTCGAGTATCACTTCGAGACCCGCCTGGTGCATCCTGTCCACCATGTTCTTGAACTCGTCGATCGAGCCGTGCTCGCCCACCGAGTAGCGCGGGTCCGGCGCGAAGAAGCCGATCGTGTTGTACCCCCAGTAGTTCGTGAGGCCGCGTTCGAGCAGGTGCGAATCGTTCACGAAAGTATGGATGGGCAGCAACTCCACCGAAGTCACGCCAAGGCCGCGAATATATTCGAGCACCGGCGTTTGCGCGAGTCCCGCGAAGGTGCCGCGTTCTTCGCGCGGTACGTCGGGATGGCGGATCGTATAGCCGCGCACGTGCGTCTCGTAGATGATCGTCCGCTCGCGCGGCACGCGCTCGCGCAACGGGTGGTGCCACGTGAAGCCCTGATCGACCACGCGGCAGCGCGGCACATAGCGCGCGCTGTCACGCGTATCGAACGAAAGATCGCCGTCGGGGCTGCCGATCGTGTAGCCGAATACGGATGGATGCCAGCGCAGCGCGCCCACATGCGCCTTCGCATAGGGATCGAGCAGCAGCTTGTTCGGATTGAAGCGATGGCCTGCCTGCGGCTCGTACGGCCCATGCACGCGGTAGCCGTAGATGGCGCCAGGTTCGAGTTCGGGCAGGTACGCGTGCCACACCTCGTCGGTGTATTCGGGCAACGTAATGCGTTCGACTTCGCGCAGGCCTTGCTTGTCGAACAGACATAGCTCGACCTTCGTTGCGTTGGCGGAGAATAGCGCGAAGTTCACGCCGCGGCCGTTCCAGGTGGCACCCAGCGGAAACGGCTGTCCTTCTACGATGCGGGTAGCGGTTTTTTTCTTCATGGGCTCGTCGGTTGGGGACGCGATGGCGCGCGCCTCCCACGCCGTTACGCGCAAGGGCGGCGGGTTCCATCAAGCAAGGTTTGGGCCTGAGTGCGCGCCAACCCGCGCGGCGCGGAGGAAGCCCGGAAGAAAAAAGCGGGAAGTGCGCCCGGGCGGCATTTTTACAGCCGTTCACGGGCACGCGGATCGTGCTGCGTATGAGCGAGCGAGACGTTGACGCGCGCCGCGAGCGTGTAGCTTTGGCGCAGCGCGTGCACAGATTTACCGATACTTTTGCGTAACTTCGCGTGCGCCGCCTACTTTACGGTTTGCACCACTTCGAAGCCTTCGAACTCGGGGTGGCTCAGATAGACGGGGCGGTTTGCGCCGCCCGCGTTGCCCGCGTTTCGGTGTGCCGCGCGAAAGGCGTCGGAGCGCGTCCAGTCTTCGAAGTGCGCGTGGCTCGCCCAGATCGTGTGACTCGCGTAGAGCACGTGGTCGTCGCGCTGCGGGCCTTTGAGCAGATGAAACTCGATGAAGCCGGGCACTTCCTTCAGGTGCGTGTCGCGCGTGGCCCAGACTTCCTCGAATGCGGCCTCGGACCCCGGCGCAACCTTGAAGCGGTTCATGGCGATATACATGCGGCGTTCCTCTTCGCGTATGAAAAATCGTTGGGCGCGGCGGCGCAATCGAGCGTGTGTTCCGTCCCGCCGCGGATTCGACTTCCGATTATAAGTGGCCGCGAGGGCGGGCTCCGTCGCCCGGCGCCGGAGCCAAAGTTTCCGCCCGGTGCGGCGTGAGCACGGCCAGCACGGCGGCGACGATAAAGAGGGCGGGCACGTCGCCGAGCAGGTGGCCGAGATGGCCGGGCGACATCAGCGACTGGACCGCCATGATCGCGGCGTGCACGAGGCTCGACCACACGGTGAACCAGATCAGGCTCAAATGCTCGAGCGGACGGCGCGCGGCGCGCATGAGAAACACGCCGAGCGTGGCGTAGATGCCGACGATCATTAGTGGGTAGTCCGAATGGCCCGAATGCCAGGTCCAGCCGGATGGCCAGAGCACCATCAGCGGGTAGATGGTGAACGTGGCAATCGCGCCGACTACGTACAGGGCGATGGAAAGGCTTTTGAGCCGGGTCCGGTTATCCATGGCGCATCCCGTTGTGTCGGTTTGACGGTAGGGGGAATATGCGCGCACGGGGAGCATCGTGCAAGTTCGTGGTTTGGGGTGCACGACACCGCGCTCCAGGGCGCGGTGTCATCGCGCGGATTGCGGCCGCCGATCACACAGTGGCAGCCACCGGACGCACCGCCGCGCTCGGCGGTTGTCCGGTCTGCTGCCGCGAGCGGCCCGAACTCAGATAATCGGCGATCGAATCCTGCGTGATCTCGCCCACGTAGGCGCCTTCGGCGTCGAGCACCGGCATCCACGAGGCGCGGAACTGGTACATCTTCGAGAGCACGATGCGCAGATTGTCGTCGACGGAAACCGTGGCCGGGAAGGGCGTGACGCGATCGCCGCACACGCCCTCGGCCCCGCGCGCGGCGCGGCGCGCGACGAAGCCGAGCGCATGCTGCGCGTCGTCGAGCACGGTGAGGTAGCGGCAATCCGCTTCGTCCATCACGGCGAACGCGTGCGAAAGCGGCGTGTCCCGGCGCGCGGTTTCCGGCTGCGTGGCGGCGTCGCCGGCCTTCACGAGCAACAGGCGCTTGAGCGTGCTGTCCTGTCCCACGAACTGCGCGACGAAATCGTCGTGCGGGCGCGCGAGCAGCGTATCGGGATGATCGTATTGCACGAGCTTGCCGCGCCGGAACACGGCGATGCGGTCGCCCAGCTTGATCGCCTCGTCGATATCGTGGCTCACCATGATGACGGTCTTCTTCAGTTGCCGCTGCATCTGGAAGAACTCGTTCTGGATGGTCTCGCGATTGATCGGATCCACCGCGCCGAACGGCTCGTCCATGAGCAGCACGGGCGGGTCGGCGGCCAGTGCGCGAATCACGCCGATCCGTTGCTGCTGTCCGCCCGAAAGTTCGCGCGGGTAACGTTTCAAATAGAGCTTCGGGTCGAGCGCGACCATCGACATCAGTTCCGCCGCGCGTTCGGCGCAGCGCTTCTTGTCCCAGCCGAGCAGGCGCGGCACGACCGTGATGTTCTCCGCGATCGTCATGTTCGGAAAGAGACCGATCTGCTGGATCACGTAGCCAATGCGGCGACGCAGGTCCACTTCATTCAGGCCCGTGGTGTCCTCGCCGTTGATGAGCACGCGGCCCGAGGTCGGCTCGATCAGCCGGTTGATCATCTTGAGCGTGGTGGTCTTGCCGCAGCCCGAAGGGCCGAGGAACACGCAGATCTCGCCTTCGGCCACCGAAAGGCTCACCGAATCGACGGCGCGCACGGCCTGGCCGTCTTTTTGCGTGAAAGTCTTCGTGAGTTGGTCGAGTTCGATCATGTCTTCTGTACTCCTTTCGGTGTCAATGCGCGTTGAAGCATCTGCAACAGCAAGTCGGCGACGATCGCAAGCACGCTCACGATCACCGCGCCCACGAGCAGTTTCATCATGCTGCTCTGGCCAATGGCGCGAATGATCAGCGTGCCGAGTCCGCCCGCGCCGATCACGGCGGCAATCGTCATCACGCCGATGTTCATCACGACCGCCGTGCGTACGCCCGCGAGGATCACGGGCACGGCCAGCGGCAAATCGACGAGACGCAGGCGTTGCCACGAGGTCATGCCGATGCCGATGCCCGCCTCCTTGATGCCCGCGTCCACGTTGCGCAGCGCAAGATACGTGTTGCGCATGATCGGCAACAGCGAGTAGAGGAACACGGCCGTGATGGCCGGCACCGCGCCGATGCCCTGCCCGAAGCGCGAAAACACCGGAATCATCAGGCCGAACAGCGCAATGGAAGGCAGCGTGAGGATGATGGTCGCAAGCCCCAGCAGCGGCGCGGCGAGCCAGTCATGGCGGCTGATGAGCACGCCGAGCGGCACGCCCGCGACAATCGCGCAACCCACGGCGATGCCCACGAGATACAGATGCTGCAGCGTGAGTTGCAGCAATTCAGGCCAGCTCGAGGCGAGATAGTCGAATACGTTCATGCGGCCTCCTTCAAGGGAGCGAATGCGTGCGCAGGAAATCCGCCGCCACTTGCTGGGCGGACTTGCCGTCGAGATCGACGGCCTTGTTCATGTCCTGCATCACGTCGTTGTTGAGGGCGGCGGATAGCGCGTTGAGCTGCGCGGCCAGTTTGGGATTGCGTTCGAGCGCCTCCTTGCGCACCACGGGCGTGGCGTTGTACGGCGGGAAGAAGTGTTTGTCGTCTTCGAGCGGCACGATGCCGAAGCCCTTCACGCGGCCATCGGTGGTGTACACGAGGCCGATTTTCAACTGGTCGTTATGCAGGGCCGTGTAGACGAGGCCGGGGTCCATCTGCTTCATCTGCGAACGGCGGAAGCTCATGTCGTAGGTCGCGAGCAGCGGCTTGAGGCCGTCGGGTCGATTCGCGAATTCGGCGTCCATGCCGAATACGTAGCGCTTTGCGTTGGGATCGGTTTTCAATCTCTGCGCAAGCTGCGAGACCGTGGTGATGCCCGTTTGCGCCGCGAATTTGCTCGGCAGACCTAACGCATAGGTGTCGTTGAGCGGCGACGCGTTGAGCCAGACCAGGCCGCGCGGCGCGTCGAGCGCCTTGACGCGTTCGTACATCGCGTCGGGCGAAAGCTTTTCCGTCAGCTTGTCGTAGACCAGCGCCGCCGTGCCGGTGTAGTCCCACACGAGGTCGAACTGGCCGTTCTCGAGCGCGCTGCGCATGAGCGTGCTGCCGAGGCCCGAGCGCACTTCCACGGTGTAGCCGCGCGAACGCAGATATTGAGCCGTGACTTCGGCCAGCACGTATTGCTCGGTGTAGTTCTTCGCGCCGAGTACGAGCTTGGGTTGCGCGAATGCGGGCGTGCCGGCGGCAACGAGTGCGGTGCTTATCAAGCAGGCCTGAACGAATCGGCGCAGGTATTTGAAGGATGAAGAGAGCATCATGCGAGCCCTCCGTGGCGCGAGAGCCACTGATGACTGCCGGCCGCGACCACGCCGTCCAGCACGAGCGCGAGCGCGGCGGTAAACGCCGCGCCGAGCAGCAGCAAGGGCTGATCGTTCAGATAGATGCCGGGGAAAATGAGCGAGCCGAGGCTGTCCGCGCCGATCAGATAAGCGAGCGGCGCGGTGCCCACGTTGATGGCGAGCGCGGTGCGCACGCCGCCCACGATGATGGGTAACGCATTGGGCAATTCCACGCGCGTGAGCGACTGCCAGCCCGTCATGCCGATGCCGCGCGCGGCTTCGCGCAGCGCGCCCGGCACGTTCTTCACGCCTTCATAGGTATTGCGCGTGACGGGCAGGAGCGACGCGAGAAAGAGCGCGACGATCGCGGGAATGTCGCCGATGCCGAATACGCCGAGCGCGATGGCCAGCACCGCGAGCGACGGAATCGTGTTGCCCACGTTGAAGATCTGCATGAAGCGTTCGGCCTGGCGCGCGAAACGCGGGCGGCTCAGCATGACGCCGGCAGGCACGCCAACGACGATGGCGAGCGCCATCGAATAGCCGACGAGCAGCAGGTGACGGCCGGTGTAGTAGGCGAGGTCGCCTGCGTGGCTGTGCCACGTATCGGCGCCGATGGCGCGCGAGAGCGCCCACGCGATGACAGCGAGGGCGATGAGGCTGCCTGCGAGCAGGGCAGAGCGTCGAGTCATGAAGGTACGCCTCCTTTTATTTGTGCCGCGCGGCGCAACGCTGCGCAGTGGGGACGCCTCTGAGCCGGGCTCAAGGCGCCGCGAAGGAAGTTCGTGATCCCGGCATGGCCGCGATTGGAACCGGATAAAGCCATGAAAAAAGCGACAAAAACCGGTGCGCCCGCGCACGATGGCTACGTGGCGGCGGTCGCATGAACGCGCTTTTCGCGTTCTTCTGATTGTCATTTCAGCCCAACGGCGCCGAGCAGATCGATGCGCGCTGAAGCAGGAAACCGCCTTATGACGGCATGGATGCGAGGGCGTGAGCCGCTACGCGAGGGCCGGAGGCCCGTTTGAATGGCACTTGCGATACAGCGGCCCAATTGTGTGGACGTGGTATCTCGATGCGCACGAGAACGACTTTGTTGTAATCGAAACGGAATGAGTATAAGTCATTCGATTGGGTGCGTCTACTTTGGGGAGCGATCGCTCGCGGATGCATAAAGCGCTTGCTGGCATTCGGTGTGTCATATCGGGAAATTGATCAGGTATCCAGATGAAATCGTTTCGGTAGCATTTCCCGCTTTTACAGGTGACAGAAAAGGACGTACAGGTACGCATTTTCGGCATCGCCACTTAAGCAAGTGACGTTCCCGGTAGTGATTGCATGGCGATGCGGACCCTTATCCCGCGCTTTGACCGATCTTAAGTTTCGTTTAAGAATGGCCATTTATTTTGAAGCGCTTCGCATCATCGAGGCTCGCCGATTGAACGAAGCGGCCATCGATTCAATTCCGAATTCACTTCGAGTAGCGCGGCGCCCGCTTGCGCCTCTCTGCTCTGCAATCCGTCATTCGATTCATGGCTTTTCGTGCAATAGCGGCCTCCCCGGGCTTCGCGGGGAAACTTATCGTTGTGTCCGCAATCGGTTTGACGAGCGCCGCGTGGCTCGCGCATCGACAGGCGGACATCGCAACCGACGATGCGTTTACCGACGCGGCAACGGCGACGTCCGTGGCGCCGGCGCATGACGCGGCGTCGCAGGCGGCGGCCAGCGCAGCGCCCGCGAGCGAAAGCGCACCGGCGTTTCGTGTGGAAACCGCCGTGGTCGAGCACAGCTTCCGGGACGCGGCCCAGCGTCTCGGCGTGGACGCAGCGACCACGGCCCGGCTGACACGCGCATTCTCGGGCCGGCTCGATTTCCGGCGCGATCTGCAACGCGGCAGCGAAGTCCGCTTCGTGTTTCCCAACGATGCGAATGATATGAGCGCGGCGAAAGATTCCACCGTCAACGCATCGAATGCCGCCGCCACGCAGGATACAAACGCTTCGCTCGACACACCCGTAGCGATCCGCATCTCGAACGGCAACGTCTCGCACGATCTTTTTTTGTACCGCAACCTTGCAGGCAAGGCCTTTTATTATTCCGCCGATGGGCGCGCGGCTGCGCCGTCGTTTTCGCGCTATCCCCTGAAATTTACGCGCGTCTCCTCGCACTTCTCGCTGCGGCGGCTCGATCCGGTCACGCATCGCGTGCAGCCGCACGAAGGCGTCGATCTCGCGGCGCCCGTTGGCACGCCCGTTCACGCAACCGCGCGCGGCACCGTGACGTTCGCCGGCTGGCAGACGGGGTACGGCAAGGTCGTGAAGCTCGAAAACTTCGGTCCTTACTCCACGACCTTCGCGCATCTCTCGCGCTTTGCGAAGCATCTGAAGGTCGGACAGACCGTGACCAGAGGGCAGGTAGTCGGCTATGTGGGGGCGACAGGCTGGGCGACCGGACCGCATCTTCACTACGAGGTGCACGTGGATCAGGTTGCGCAGGACCCGCTCACGGTGGACCTGCCGCATCGCGACCCCTTGCAGGGCGAGGACAAGCAGCGCTTCGCGCAGCAGGTCGCGCTGATGGACCCGTTGCTCCAGGCGAGATGACATCGCGCGAACCGCTGTTCGGCGCGATCGTGATGTACATTGTCGGCATGGCAGCGCTTTTCAGGCGGCCCCGCGGGCAGCCTGCGAGGCGCAGCGTCGCGATTTGCAGGAGTCCGGCACATGAGCTACACGGAGACGATCGGCGCGCGCACATACCGCTTCGCGGACCTCGCGACGCTGCTTGCCAGGGCGAGCCCGCTGCGCTCCGGCGATCAGCTTGCGGGCGTGGCGGCGGCGAGCGAAGAAGAGCGCGTGGCCGCGAAAATGTCGCTCGCCGCATTGCCGCTCAAGGCGTTTCTCTCGGAAGCGCTCGTGCCTTATGAGGACGACGAAGTTACGCGTCTGATTATCGACGATCACGACGCGGCTGCGTTCGCCGCCATTTCGCATCTTACGGTGGGCGACTTTCGCGACTGGCTGCTTTCCGGCGCGGCGCATACGGAGGCGCTGGAACGCCTCGCGCCCGGCCTCACGCCTGAGATGGTCGCCGCGGTGTCGAAGCTCATGCGCAATCAGGACCTGATCGCAGTGGCGAAAAAGCGCCCCGTGGTCACGCGCTTTCGCAACACCGTGGGCCTGCCCGGCCATATGTCGGTGCGCCTGCAGCCGAACCATCCCACCGACGACGTGAAGGGCATCGCCGCCTCGATGCTTGACGGCCTGATGTACGGTTGCGGCGACGCGATGATCGGCATAAATCCCGCAACCGACAGCCTTGCGGCCATCGTGAAGCTGCTCACGATGGTCGATGGTTTTCGCGAGCGTTATCGCGTACCCACGCAGTCCTGCGTGCTCACGCATGTCACGAACACCATCGCGGCAATCGAAAAAGGCGCGCCAGTCGATCTCGTGTTCCAGTCGATTGCGGGCACACAAAAGGCAAATGCCGGCTTCGGCATTTCGCTCGCGCTTTTGAAGGAGGCGCGCGAGGCCGCGCTATCGCTCGCGCGCGGCACCGTGGGCAACAACCTCATGTACTTCGAGACGGGGCAGGGCAGCGCGCTTTCGGCGAACGCGCATTTCGGCGTGGACCAGCAAACCTGCGAGGCGCGCGCCTATGCGGTCGCGCGCAAGTTCGAGCCGTTTCTCGTCAATACGGTGGTTGGTTTCATCGGCCCCGAATATCTGTACGACGGCAAGCAGATCATTCGCGCGGGTCTCGAAGATCACTTTTGCGGCAAGCTGCTGGGCGTGCCCATGGGTTGCGACATCTGCTATACGAACCACGCCGAAGCCGACCAGGACGACATGGATACGCTGCTCACGCTGCTGGGCGCGGCCGGCGTGAACTTCATCATGGGCGTGCCGGGCGCTGACGACGTCATGCTCAACTACCAGAGCACCTCGTTTCACGACGCGCTCTATGTGCGCGATCTGCTCGGCTTACGCCGCGCGCCGGAGTTCGAGGAGTGGCTGGAAACGATGGAAATCGTCGACGCGAAAGGCGCGCTCCTTCCCGGCTCCGCGCGCGTGCCGCTGCTCGCAGGCGCGCACGAATGGATAGGGATCGATGCATGAGCGACGCCGTCGAAAAGAATCCGTGGGGCGGCCTCAAGGCGTTCACGAACGCGCGCATTGCGCTCGGGCGGGCGGGCAACGGCTTGCCCACGGCGCCGCTGCTCGCGTTCGATCTCTCGCACGCGCAAGCGCGCGACGCCGTGCATCACCCGCTCGACGCGCAAGCGTTGCAGCGTACGCTCGAAGCCGAAGGGTTCGCCACGCTCGGCGTAGAAAGCGCTGCGCCGGACCGGCAGCATTATTTGCGTCGGCCTGATCTGGGGCGGCGCTTGTCGGAGAGAAGCCGCGCAGCGCTGGCGGAAGCGGCGGGCTTGGCCACTGGCGCGCGTGGCGAGCCGCCCGACGTCGTGTTCGTGATCGGCGACGGCCTTTCGGCGACCGCCGCCGCGAAACAGGCCGTGCCGCTGCTCCTTGCCGTGCGCGCGCGCCTTGCGGACTGGCGCATCGGCCCGGTGGTGGTCGCGCGTCAGGCGCGCGTGGCGCTCGGCGACGAGATAGGCGAACTGCTGGGCGCAAAACTCGTGGCGATGCTGATCGGCGAGCGGCCCGGGCTTAGCTCGCCCGACAGTCTCGGCGTTTATCTTACCTACGCGCCGAAGGTGGGCTGCCATGACGCGCAGCGCAACTGTATTTCGAACGTGCGGCCCGAAGGACTGCCTTATGAGGCTGCCGCGCACAAGCTCCATTACCTCCTCACGCACGCGCGGCGGCGCGGGCTGACCGGCATCGAACTGAAGGACGAGAGCGACGCGATGCTGCCCGGTGGTGAGCCGGACCGGCTACCGTCGCCTGCATGATGAAATCATTCGCCATAGACGACAGAGGCAACGTTCTGCGTTACGTCGATTTATATTCCGGCAGCCGTGCCCGCGAGCCACTGCTGTTTGTTCATGGTTTGGGGTGCGCGTCCAGCAGCGATTATCCGCCCGTGGTGGGCGCGGATTCTTATTTGAAAACCCGGTCCATTCTCATCGATCTCATGGGCGCGGGTTTCAGCGACAAGCCAGAGGACGGGGAATATCATTCGGATTCCCAGGCGAATATCCTTTCCACGTTCGTAAAGAGCGAGCCCTTCACGCGCGTGAACATTTTCGGCCACAGCGCGGGTGCGTTCGTCGCGTTGAAGCTCGCAAAATGCCTGCCTGACCAGACAGGCCCCCTGATTCTATGTGCGCCCGGTCTGAACGATTACGGCAAAGCCATGCTGTCGGCAATAACGTCGATGAGCGAAGCGCAATTCGTGAGCACCGGTTTTTCGCGGCTTCTGGAACAGTTGAAATCCACGAGCGATAACGAGGCGTGGCTGGGCCCATTTTCCGTCGCGTCGCCGTATGCCATTTATCAGTGGGCTAAATCCGCGCTGGACGATAACGCGCAAAACTGGCTCGAAGACCTGGCCGCATTGAATTTGACCAAGGCGGTGATCCTTCCGGATACGATCGCGAGCGATGAAATTGCGAAATTCGAGCACGCCGGCTGCATCGTCGAACTCGTCGCGAACACCGAACATATGATGGCGTACGACAATCCGGATGGTCTCGCGCTCGCCATCAGCCGTATTCTGAATCTGAAGAAGGGCGCGTGACGGACCGCTGCGCCTCCCCTCTGCGCCTAAAAGGGACTAATTGCTCGCCAGTTGCTTGTGATAGAACGTGGTGCCGCAAAATGTTCCGTCGGGCATCAGCGCGTAATTCGGCACGGCGCCCACTCGTTCCCAACCCGCGCGCGCGTAGAGCCGTTCGGCTGCGCCGCCCGTCACCGTGTCGAGCACGAGTACCGTTTTTCCAGCCTCCCGCGCTGTTTCGTCGATCGCCAGCATGAGGCGCAGCCCCACGCCGTGGCCGCGCGCGGCACGATGCACGAGAACCTTCGCGACATCGGCGCGATGTGGCTGGTTTTCCGGTTGCGCCGTCACGAGCTGCGCCGTGCCGACAATGCGCTGCTGCGCGTCCACGGCTGCGAGCAGAATGCGTTCTCCGCGCCCTACGTCTTGCGCCACCGCGTGCCAGAACGCGAGTGCCGTCTCGCGTGAAATCGGCAACATGAAGCTCACTGAGGCGCCGCCCTCGACGCAATCGATGAGCACCTCCGCGAGCGCGGGCGCGCAGGCTTGCGCCTGTTCGGCGTTAAGGCGGCGTATGGTGATTGCTTCGCTCATGGGAATGCGGTTCCGGTTAGTTAGTGGTCCTGCAGAGCGCGACGACATAGCGTGCTGGTTCATCCGTGGGGTTGCGATAAACGATAGGGCAATCCAGGCGCATGGCGAGGCAGTCGCCGGTTTCGAGCCGCCACAGGCGCTCGCCAACGGTCATCTCCATCGTGCCTTCCATGATCCAGACCTGCTGATGGATTTCCGCGTCGCGCATGCTCGTGTCGTAGGCCACGCGCTGGCCGGGCGGGAAATGCACCTCCACCAACTGGATTGGCGACCACGCGGGCGGCGAGAGATTGCGCCGCACGTAGCCCGATTCGGGATCGGTCCAGACCGCCTGATCGCGGGCCGCGGCGTGCGGGGAAGGGGCTTGTTGCATGTCGTCGCCCGGCGCTTCGAAGAGCGATGCGAGCGCAACACCCAGGGCGGTGGCGAGCTTGTCGAGCACAACGGCGGTTGGGCTGCTTTCCCCGCGTTCGATGAGCGAAATGTTCGAGCGGCTGACCGAACTGCGCTCGGCCAACGCGTCGAGCGACCAGCCCTTGGCGTCTCGCAGTTCCCGCAGGCGACGGGCGATATGGGTGTGGATATCCATGGAATCCAGTTTAATGGATAAAAAAATCCAGTAAACTAGATTTTGTGATGCGGCGTAAAAAAGTTTATGCGCATCAAGTTTTGTTGCACTGCTGCGACATATGATGCTGTCCCCTTATTCCGTCTTGGCGAGACGCAAACGTTTGCGCGATCTCGCGCGCTCAAAACCTTGATTTACGTCAACTGAAGGCCGTCTCCCCGCTGTTAGCTTCCCGCTATCTCATAAAGACATCGAAGTGCGGTTGGGGGACGACATGACATCTCACGCAGCGACGCTGTCCCAACCATGTCGAGGCACTGAAGTGGAAGGAAGGCAATGCGTAATCTGACGATTCGAAAAGGGCTGTTGCTCGTGCTCTGCACGTTCGCGGCGATGCTGGGGGCGGGCGCAGCCGTAGGTGTCCTGATGATTGGGCGTGCCGACGATTCGGCGCGCTTCGTTCACGAAGTTGCGCGCCAGGATGCGCTCGCGCTCGCCTTGCGTGAGGACGCCGCGCTTGTGCAAACCGCACTGGCGCGAGCTTATCAAGCTGCGAAGGAGAACGGCGGCGCCGAAGCGCAAAAGCGCGCGCAGCAGGATGCGCGCGATCTCTTCGACCAGGCCGCGAAGCATACCGCCGCGCTGCGCGCGAGTGCACGGTTCGACACGGCGGCCGCCACGCAGTGCGACGCGTTGCTCGGCGCGTGGAGCATGCTCGCGGATTCGCTGCGTCGCGCGGCCACGGCGCTCGAAGTGGGCGACACGGCAACCTATGCCACGCTTGCCGCCGGCGAGGTCGCCGACGCGAACACGCGGTTTTCGGCGGCCGCGGCCGCTTTGCGCGCAAACGCCGATGCCGCCATGCGCGCGACGCTCGAGCGCGGCGAGCGCGACCACAACTGGGTCATGGCGATGGTGGCGGTGGGCCTGCTGGGCGCGCTGGCGCTCGTCGTCGCGACCCATATGGCGCTGCGCCGCCTCGTGACTACGCCGCTCAAGGAGGCGGTGGAAGTGCTGAACCAGATTGCTGCGAACGATCTCGCGGTCCGCATAGAAGGTGGCGGGCGCAACGAAATCGGTCAGTTGCTCGGCGCAATGCGGCGCATGCAGAGCGGCTTGAGCCACACGGTGCGCAGCGTGCGAACGAGTTGCGACGCGATCAACACGGGCGCACGCGAAATCGCGGCGGGCAATCTCGATCTGTCGAGCCGCACGGAACAGCAATCTGCGTCGCTCGAACAGACGGCGTCGAGCATGGAGCAATTGACGTCGAGCGTGCGCCAGAACGCGCAGCATGCGAATGACGCGAGCGCGCTCGCCACGGGCGCAGCGGACGTCGCGCAACGCGGCGGTCGCGTGGTCGAGCAGGTGATAGAGACGATGGAAGCGATCAGCCGCAGTTCGGGCAAGATCGCGGACATCACCGGCATCATCGACGGCATTGCGTTTCAGACCAATATTCTGGCGCTCAATGCTTCGGTCGAAGCCGCGCGCGCGGGCGAGCAGGGGCGCGGCTTCGCCGTCGTCGCGGGCGAGGTGCGCATGCTCGCGCAGCGCAGCGCCGCCGCGGCGCGGGAGATCAAGTCGCTGATCGACGCCTCGGTGCACGACGTGCGCAACGGCCGCACGCTCGTGGGCGAGGCGGGCGCGACGATGGCCGAGATCGTCGCTTCGGTGGACAAGGTGTCCGGCCTCATGAAGGAGATCGCGTCGGCCACCGTGGAGCAGAGCGCCGGCATCGAACAGGTCGAAACGGCGGTGAGCCAGATGGATCAGGTCACGCAGCAGAACGCGGCCCTCGTGGAAGAGGCGGCCGCTGCCGCGGAGTCGCTGGAACAGCAGGCGAGCCAGATGGCCGAAGCGGTCGCGACGTTCCGCGTGAGCGAGACGGCGGACACGCTGGTTGCGGCGCCGTTGACGATTTCAACCGCGCGCGAGGAAGGCGCGCTGCCCGCGCATGCGCTGGTAGCCGTCGCATGAGGTATTAACGCCAGGCCCGCGTGAACTCGCCGATCACGCGGGCGAGATGCGCCTGCATCGCCGCACGCGCAGCGCTCGCGTCGCGCGCCATGATCGCCGAAAAAATTCGCTGATGGTCCTCCTGCGAAGCGGCGCGCAACGCGGGCGTATGGAAATGCTCCTCGATCTTTTTCCATAACGGGTCGGCGCGCGAGTTGTCCCACATCGCGCCCACCACGTTCCGCAGCATGTCGTTTCCTGTTGCGCCCGCAATCGCCAGATGGAATTCGCGGTCGGCTGCCTCGTTCGCGGCCTTGTCGTCCATGTTCTCGCGCATTGCGCGCAACGCGGCGAAAATACGGTCGAGATCCGAGTCTTTTCGTTCGGTCGCGGCGAGCGCCGCGATTCCGCTTTCGATCACTTCCCGCGCGCGCAACGTTTCTATCGGGCCCGGTCCGCGCGGCAGGTCGAACGCGATGGAGCGCGACTCGGTCGTCCCGGCTACATAGATGCCAGAGCCCACGCGCACCTCGACCACGCCTTGCACCTCCAGCGCGATGATCGCTTCTCTCACCTGTGTGCGGCTCACGCCGAAGCGTTCGGCGAGCGTGCGCTCGGAAGGCAGGCGGGCGCGCGGACCGAAGTCGCCCGCTGCGATCAGGTCGTAGATCTGTTTCGCGAGCCCGACGTAAGAACGATCGGCCGCGTCCGCATCGGCGGGGCGAGCGGCAGGCGTGTGCGAAAGATCGGCCATGCGGGATTCTCGAAAGCGTCGAAGCCGGCGGGCAGCGGCTGAAGTTCGGCAGAATGGTACACCAGTTGCCGCGTCGCCGCGCACAGAGGCGGCGCGGGTTTCGCCGGATTTCCCGCCAATCGGGCTGGGCGCCGGCCCCCACTGGTAAACCACTATCGCGCGCGGATTGGTATGCCAGTACTGTCAGGCGGGGTGGCGTTCACGCATGCCCGCCGTTTTGCTTCGAGGGGACGCCTTTGAAGAAGTCATTGCACTGGTTCGGTGTCCGAACCGGTCCCGCTGCAGCACATTCAGCAAGATTCCCCGCGTTACGCACACGGTGTCGGCCATTCACGACGAGTACGGTGCGCCGCTACCGGTAAGTTCTATCCGATACAAAGGAGACAAACATGCTTTCAGGAATCCAGGTGCTTCGAGCGGCGGCGACCGCGGCAATGGCGCTGTGCGCAAGCTCGGTTTTCGCGCAGGCATCGATCGTTTCCGGGCCGTCCAGCGACCCAACGTGCATGGTCCCCTGGAAGACCGATACGAAATTCATCAAATATCCCAAGAAAAACGGACCTTACCGCATTGCGCTCGTGAACGGCTATATTGCGAACACCTGGCGCATCCAGATGATCAAGACGGCCAAGGCCTATACGGCGCAACCGGCCGTCGCCGCCAAACTCAAGGAATTCAAGGTCGTTTCGACGGGCGAAGACGTGCCCGCGCAAATCTCGGCCGTGAACAATTTCATCGACGCCGGTTATGACGCGATCATCGTGGATGCGCAGAATCCCGCTTCGTTCGGCCCCGCGATCCGCCGCGCGAAGAAAGCTGGCGTCGTGCTGGTCGCGTTCGACAACACGCTCGACAGCGAAGACGCGATCAACGTGGACGTCGACCAGTACGGGCTTGGCGTGCTGTGGGCCAAGTGGCTCGCGAGCCATCTGCCGAACGGCGGCAAGGTGCTCGAAGTGCGCGGCGTGGCGGGCACCTCGGTCGACACCGACCGGCACAATGGCTTCACGAAAACGCTGGACGACACCGGCAAGAAGTGGAACGTCGTGCAGGTCTACGGCAAGTGGGACGACGCGGTCGCGCAGAAGGCCACCGCCGATGCGATTGCCGTGCAAGGCCATTTCGACGGCATCTCGGCGCAGGGCGGCGACACGGGCGTCGTGCGCGCGATGATCGATGCGAAACATCCGTTCGTGCCGTTCGGCGGCGAGACGGAAAACGGCTTTCGCAAGTTCTGCGCGCAATATGGCGGCCAGGGCTTGAAGTGCACGTCGGCGGGCAGCGGACCCGCGCAAGTGGCCGTGGCGATCAAGACGGCGCTCGCGGCGCTCGATGGCCAGACGGTTCCCGTCGCGATCAAGCTGCCGCTCGACGTCACCGACGACTCGAAGCTGAAGTCAGGCGCCAATTATTTCCCGGGCGAGTCTGACAACTTTTTCGTGGGCAATTCGTTTCCCACTTGCGGCATCAATTTCTCCGCGCAGGAAATCATGAAGCAGAGCCAGGGCAACCAGTGAACGCGTATTGGCGCGATTGCCTGTGACGTGACGGGAGACGAAGCATGCAGCAGGGCGCGGAGCAGCCGTTCTTTCAGATGTCCGGGGTGTCGAAAAGCTACGGCGGCGCCGTCGCGCTGGATCAGGCGGAGCTTGCGGTGCGCAGGGGCCGCATTCACACGATTCTCGGCGAGAACGGCGCGGGCAAGTCCACGCTGCTCAAGGTGATGTCCGGCGTGGTGCAGCCGGACGAGGGCGTGATGCATCTCGACGGCCGCGAGGTGTCGTTCGCCTCGCCGGCACAGGCGAACGCGGCGGGCATCGTCTGCGTGTATCAGGAGTTGTCGCTGATTCCCGACCTGAGCGTGGCCGACAACATCTTCGCTTCGAACCCGCCGCGCCGCTTCGGCATGATCGACCGCCGGGCGCAGCGCCGCCAGGCCGCGGAAGCGCTTGCCCGCGCGGGCGCGGCCGATATCAACCCGCTCGCGAAAGTGCGCGATTTGCCGCTGTCGCGCCAGCAGATGGTCGAGCTTGCGAAGGGCCTGGCGCACGAACCGCGCATTCTGATTCTCGACGAGGCCACCTCTGCATTGACCGCCGCCGACGTGGCGCGCGTGATCGAGGTGCTTAAACGCCTGCGCGCGGAGGGACTGGCGATCCTGTTCATTTCGCACCGCATGCACGAGGTGAAGGCGCTCGCGGACGAATGCACCGTCTACCGCAACGGCCGCCATGTGAAAAGCTTCGAGGCGGGTACATGCTCCGATAATGAGGTCATCGAAATGATGATCGGCCGGAAATACCAGCACGCTTTCCCCGATAAACCGGCGGAAAAGCACGTGAAAGCGCCGATTCTCGCGTGTCACGATCTCGCGTGGAGCGACACGCTGCGCGGCATCAGCTTTGCGCTGCAGCCCGGTGAAATTCTCGGGCTGGGAGGACTCGACGGGCAAGGGCAGCGCGAACTGCTGCTCGCGCTGTTCGGCGTGCTGCGCGGTTGCGCGGGCAAGATCGAGATCGACGGCAAGGCGGTGTCGATCGGCAGCCCCGTTGCCGCGCGGGCGAAGGGAATCGGCATGGCGCTGATACCGGAGGACCGCAAGACCGAAGGCCTGATGCTGCCGATGTCGGTGCGCGAAAACCTCTCGTTTGCCGCGCTCGATCGCATGTCCACGGCGGGCGTGATCGATCGCGATCGCCAGAAGTCGTTCGTAGACCGAATGATGGAGCTTCTCGCGATCAAGTCGCACGGCGTGGACGCGCCGGTGGGGTCGCTCTCGGGCGGCAACCAGCAGAAGGTGGTGATCGCGAAGTGGCTGATCCGCAAGCCCAGAATCCTGCTTCTCAGCGACCCGACGCGCGGCATCGACGTGGGCACCAAGCAGGAGCTTTATCAGCTACTCAGGCGCCTTGCCGACGAAGGCGCCGCGATCCTGTTCTATTCGACCGACTATGACGAACTGATCGGCTGCTGCGACCGCGTGCTCGTGCTGTACGAAGGCAGGATCAAGAAGGAGCTGGTCGGGCCGGCGATCACGGAGCAGAACCTGATCGCCAGCGCACTGGATCTACCGGTTGGACAACTCGGGCAACTCGGGCAAGTCGGGCAACCCGGACAACGCGCGCCGGTTTCGCCTTCGAAGGGAGCCGCGCCATGAGCGGATTGCGTTACTGGTATGCGGAAAATCGCGGAACGGCGTTTGCGTTCGGCCTGTTCGTGCTGATGTTCGCCATTTATCTGTTCAACTATCCGTCGAATTTATCGGCGAACGTGTTTCAGACCGCGGCGAACAAGGCGGTGCTGCTCGCGCTGGTGTCGATGGGCCAGGCGCTCGTCGTGCTCACGGCCGGCATCGATCTTTCGATCGGCATGATGCTCGTCCTGACGAACTGCATTGGCTCGTGGATCGTCACGGGCGACGCGCTGCACAGCGCGCTCGGCATCGTGGGCGTGCTCGCGGCGGGCGCGCTGTGCGGCGCACTCAATGGCGTGATCATCATTTTCGGCCGTTTGCAGCCGATCGTGACGACGATCGCGACGGGCGCCGTCTACTACGGCATCGCGCTGCTGCTGCGCCCCGTTCCCGGCGGAACGATCAACGACGATCTCGCCGACGCACTGACCGGCAAGGTCGCGGGCGTCGTGCCGGCGAGCCTGCTGATCCTGATCGCGGCGGTGATAATCGTCTGGATTCCTTTCAAACGCTCGGCGGTGGGACGCGCGGCGTATGCGACCGGATCGTCCGAACCCGCGGCCTTTCTCTCCGGCATGCCGATTCGCCGCGCCAAATTCGCGAGCTATACGCTGGCGGGCCTGCTTGCCGCAATTGGCGGCCTTTTTCTGACCTTCTTCACGGACACCGGCGAAGCGAGCCTGGGCAGCGCCAATTCGTACACGCTCTTTTCGATTGCGGCCGTGGTGATCGGCGGCGTGTCGCTGCTCGGCGGCAAGGGCAGTGCGATTGGCGCAATTTTCGGCGCATTCGCGTTCCGTTCCATCGGCGATCTGCTGTTTGTGTTCAATGTCGACGCGCTGTGGCAGCCGCTGTTTCAAGGCGTGATTCTTTTGCTGGCGGTCGCGATTGGCGCATGCGGGCTGTTCAGGGTGCGCAACCGTCTGGAGTGGTTCCAATGAGCGGCGTTTCGGCAAGCACCCGCACGACCTTCGTGTCGAGGCTCACGCGCAGGATCGACAAGCCGATCGCGATCTCGTTCGGCTGCATCGTTGCGCTGCTGCTCGTCGGCGGGATGTATTCGCGCAACTTCACGTCGCCGGAGTACATTCTGCTGCAACTGAAGGTCGGCGCGTTTCTCGGCATTATCGCGACTGGGCTCATGATGGTGATCCTGCTTGGCCACATAGACCTGTCTTTGCCGTGGACGATCACGGTCGGCGCGATGATGGCGTGCGCGATGGCGGGGCATGGCGAACTCGGCCAGATTCTCGCGATTCCGGTCGGGATCGGTTGCGGCGTGCTGATCGGCATCGTCAACGGGATTCTCGTCGCACTCCTGCGCATTCCTTCGATGATCGCGACGCTCGCGACCAACGCGGTCGCGCAGGGCATCATGATCGTCTACACGGGCGGATCGTCGCCGCAGGATTCCGCGCCGCACGTCATGCGCTGGCTTGCGGCGGGCTGGCTCGTACCGGGCGTGCCGAACGCCGTCGCGCTGTGGGTGGTGATCGGGGCCGCGACGATGTTCCTGCTCTCGCGCACGACCTTCGGCCGCACGCTGTACGCAATCGGCAACACCGAGCGCGCCGCGTATCTTTCCGGCATCGATACGCGGCGCGTGACCGTGGCCGCGTTCGCCGTGTGCAGTGCATTCGCTGCGTTCGGCGGCGTGCTGCTCGCCGGTTATGCGTCGAAGGCCGCGCAGTCGATGGGCGACGCATATCTGCTGCCCGCGATTGCCGCGGTCGTGCTCGGCGGCACCTCCATTCTGGGCGGGCGCGGCTCGTACCTCGGAACCGTGGCCGGCGCGATTCTCATCACGCTGCTGCAGTCGATTCTCTCGGTCGCGCAAATGCCGGAGGCGGGACGGCAAATCATCTACGGCGTGGTAATTGCGGCGATGCTGCTGCTGTATGGTCGCAGCAAGCGGGACGTGTGAGCGGCGCGGCGAGCCTGCGTGCTGCCCGCCTCGTTTGACCGCGCCGATGTGCGCGGTATTGCATCCTGGACGCCGGGAAGACGAGCCGCGCAACGGTAAGCATCGTTTTGACCGAAAGAACGAAAGTCGGGAACCGGAATCGCACTAGCGTCGCGCAAGGATATGCGCGCCCGCGCTGCGCGGCAGCAGCACGCTGTCTACCACGCCCAGCGCCGCGAGCGCCGTGATGAACCAGAACGCGAGGTGGAAGTCGGCGGCGCCGGCCGTTCCGGCGTGCGTGCCGCGCAGCGCCTCGGCAATCGAAAGCGCCAGCGCGCCCACCGCGATTCCCATGCCGGCGTTCATCTGTTGCAAAACGGAGAACAGCGTCGTCGCGTCGCGCATCTGCGGCTGGGGCACATCGGCGAAACCGATGGTGTTCAGTGCGGTGAACTGCATGGAGCGTACGAGGCCGCTGAAAAACAGCAACGCCGCCACGATCACGCGCGGCGTGTCCGCGCCGAGCAGCGTGAAGCCCGCGAAACCGAGCGCGACGAGCGTGCCGTTGACAATCAGAACGGTTCGGAATCCGAATCGGTTCATGACCCACGTGGTGCCCGGTTTCATGCACAGGTTGCCGGCAAAGAGCCACAGCAGCAGCGCGCCCGACGCCACGGCGCTCCATCCGAATGCGACCTGGAACATCAGCGGCAGCAGAAACGGCGCCGTGCCGATGGCCGTGCGAAACAGCGAGCCGCCGAACACGGTCACGCGAAACGTGTTGATCTTCACGGGTGCGAGGTCAAACAGCGGATGCGGCACGCGCCGCAGATGCACGACCGCCGCCGCCAATAGCGCGCCGCCCGCTACGCACGTGCCGATCGACACGAATGCGGCGACGTCGGAGCGGCTCGCCATCTCGATGCCGCTCATGACGAACGCGAAGCCAAGGCCGCTCAGCACGAAGCCGACGGTGTCGAAGCGGCGCGGTTGCGTATGCTCGTCGCGCAGAAGCAGCAGCGCGGCCACGAGCGCGGCCACGCCGAGCGGCAGATTGAGCAGGAAAATCCAGTGCCAGCTCCAGTGCGTGCTGATCCAGCCGCCGAGCGGCGGCCCGAGAATCGGCGCGACCAGCGCGGGCCACGTGAGGATGGCGATGGCCCGCACGATCTCGTGCTTGGGCGTGTCGCGCAGCACGACGAGGCGGCCCACCGGCACCATCATCGCGCCGCCCAGCCCTTGCAGCACGCGCGCGGCGGTGAAGGCGAAGAGACCGTTGCTCATCGCGCACAGCAGCGAAGCCACGCTGAACACCGCGATGGCCGTGGCGAAGACGCGCCGCGCGCCAAAACGCTCGGCGAACCAGCCGCTCACGGGAATGAACATCGTCAGTGCGACGAGATACGCGGAAACGCCAATCGAGAGATAGGCGGGCGCGGTGTGAAAGTCGCGCGCGATGATGGGCAGCGACGTGGTGATGACCGTGGCGTCGAGGTTCTCCATGAAGAACGTTGCGGCCACAAGGAATGCGACGGCGGTGCGGCGATCGAGGGCGGGCGGCATCAGGCTTATTCGTGGATATTGCTGGGTGTAATTCTTTCTCTGCGGCGAGAGTCGGCGCGCCGTGTCCCTCATTCTACTGAAGTTGGCATACCCGCTTTGTCATGCGCGCTGGCACGTTCCCTGCGTCAACGAATTGGACCATGCGATATTCATCGCAAAGGGAGGTCGAAACGATGAGCCATCAGTCCGAGAAGCCCGAACAGCCCGAAGACGCAGCGGACCCGCGCGGCACGGATTTGTCCCGGCCGTTTGGGGATGCCGTGCCCGCCCCGACAGAGCCGGGTCTCGATCAACCATTGCCGCCAAAAACGCCCGATTTGCCCGCGGATCCGCCCGCGCAGGAGGGGGACGAAAGCGCTGACGAGTCCGATGCTGCGCCGCAGAACGATATTTCCAAACCGCTTGGCGACGCGGTGCCTACGCCGGTCGAGCCCGGCCAGGACCAGCCGCTGCCGCCGAAAAAGCACGAATAAGAATCAGGCTTTTAGCGCATTCCGCGACTTAGGCCCGAGCAGCGGCAAGTCGCGGATTCTCACCCCGGTCGCGTCGGCGATTGCGTTTGCGAGCGCCGCCGCGGCCGGTCCTTGCGCCGCTTCGCCCACGCCGAGAAACGGCAGTCCGGGGCGGTCGATCAGCAGAACTTCCACGCGTCTGGGCACGGAGGCAAAGCGCATGATCGGGTAAGTGCTCCAGTCGAAGCTCGTAATGCGTTCACGGTCGAAATGCGTTTCTTCGTACAGCGTCCAGCTCGTAGACTGCAAAATGCCGCCTTCGACCTGGTTGCGTACGCCGTCCGGATTCACGATCTGTCCGCAGTCGATGGCCGCGACCACGCGCTCGATATGCACTTCGCCGGTGTCGCGCAAAACGGTTATGTCCATTGCGAGAGCGAGATACGCCATCAGGTTCTTGTATTGGGCGAAGGCAAAGCCGGTGCCTTTTGCGCGCGAGTCGGGATGCGTTGCACGCACGGTGCTCGCGGTATGCGATTGCCAGCCGGATCGATCGACCACCGCGTGAATGACGGCCTGGGCGCGCGGATCGTCGAGATGCTTCAGGCGGAACGCGACTGGGTCCGCCTGCGCGGCGCTCGCAAGTTCGTCGATAAAGCTCTCGATAGCGAACACGTTCATGTGCGCGCCGAGCGAGCGCATGGCCGAAACGCGTATCGGCATGTCGGGCAGGAAGTGGTGTTGCACGTGCACGCCCGGCACGCGGTAGAGCGGGATGCTGTTGCGGTCTCCGCCGCCTTCGGGCATGGGAATCGGCTTGGGCGGCGCGGGCGTGAACGGTTGCGCCAGCAGTTGCGCGGGCAACAGTCGTCCCGCATTCTCAATGCGATTGTTATGGGTGTTGCTCCATAGTTCGTATTGCCAGGCAATGATCGAACCGCCGGCGTCGAGCGACGCGCTCACATCCACGGTCATTGCCGGTCCGAACGGCTCCCAACTGTGCTCCTGCTCGCGCATGAACTGTACGCGCACGGGGCGGCCGGGCAGTTCGCGCGCGATGAGCGCGGCGTCGCCCGCGGCGTCGTCCGCGCCGTTGTGTCCGTAGCAGCCCGAACCTTCCACGTGCACGCAACGCACGTTCTCGCGCGGCATGCCGAGCATCTCCGCAATGCCGGAGCGCAGCGGGTAGACGCCTTGTGTATGGGTCCAGACCGTCATGACGCCGTTGTCGAGCTGCGCGAGCGCGCACGAAGGCCCGATCGAACCGTGTGTCAAATAGGGCTTCGAATAGCGGGCTTTCAATGTTGCCGCGGGCGAGCCTGCGGGCGCGCGCTGATCGGCCACGACGATTTCCTGCGCGGGCAGGCTCATGAGATACGCGTGAATAGTTTCCGGGTCGGGCAGTGGCGGACCTGGCTGCCACTGCGCCGCGAGCGCGAGTTCGCGCATGGCGACGATGGCGCGCCATTCGTCGTCGGCGACCACGGCCAGGTAATCGCCGTTGCGTACGACCTTGACGACGCCCGGCAGCGCCGCCACGCGCGCGCTATCGACGGAAATGAGGCGCGCGCCATAAGAGGGCGGTCTCACGACGCGCGCATGCAGCATTCCGGCTGGCCGCATGTCCTGAACGTAGCTCGCGCCGCCCGTTACCTTGCCCGGAATATCCACGCGCGGCAGCGGGTGGCCGATCACTTCGTATTTTGCCGGCGGCTTTTTCGCGGCGTCGGGCTGCGCGTCCTGGTGGAGATTCGCGTGCTGCACCGCTTCGCCATAGGTCACGCGCCTGCCGTCGGCAGCGATAATCGCGCCGTCGCGCGTGACGAGCGCGGAGGCATCGACGCCTAGCTGCAACGCCGCGCTCGCCACGAGCAGCGTGCGCACCTGGGCCGCCGCGTTGAGGATGGCCGTGCCGCTGTCCGCCATGGTGTGGCTGCCCGCCGTGTAGCCCTCGTTTGGCGTGGCCGCCGTGTCGGCGGTAATCAACTCGATCGCATGGGGCGCGAGGTCGAGTTCTTCGGCGGCGAGTTGCAAAAGCGCCGTGCGAACGCCGGTGCCCAGTTCCACCTTGCCCGTGAACACGCTCACGTGACCGTCGGGTTCGACCTTGATCCAGGCGTCAAGCGATGGCGTGGTCTTGAGGCTGCCCGGCAGTTTCGGGGCGCGCGCGGTGAACGAGCCCGCTTCGGTGGTGGTTTGCGCGAGCGCGGCTATGCCCGGCACGATGGCGAAGCTCACCACCAGCGAGCCGCCCACGAGGAAACGGCGGCGGCCGGCGTCTTCCGGGCCGATGCCGTCGAACGAGGAGGACGAGGGAACGCGGTTCATGACTTCGCGCCCGTCGCCGCTTGCCGTATCGCCGCGAGAATGCGCATGTGCGTTCCGCAGCGGCACAAATTGGGCTGCATATAGCGGCGAATCTCGTCGTCGGTGGCGCGCGGCGTGCGCTCCAAAAGGGTTTGCGCGCGCATGATCATGCCGGCGATGCAGTAGCCGCATTGCGCGGCTTGCTGGTCGATAAAAGCCTGTTGCAGCGGCCCAGGATGATCCGCGCTGCCCAGTCCTTCGACGGTACGCACGGGCCGCTCGCCGACAGCCACGACCGGCAGCAGGCAAGAGAACACCGGCTCGCCGCCCACGCTCACCGTGCACGCGCCGCACTGGCCGAGCCCGCAGCCGAACTTCGCGCCGTTGAGCCGAAGCTGGTTGCGCAGCACATAGAGCAGCGGCGTGGAAGGATCGGCATCGACGGTATGGCTGACGCCGTTGACGTTAAGCGTAATCATCGTGATGGGCTTTCCTTGCGAAAACGCGCGACGGCCCCCGCATCGAGCGAGGGCCACGAACCGAGCGCGGTGAAGCGCGTGCGCGTGTAGTTGGCAAGCTCGGCGATCTGCGCGTCCGTGAAGGTGCCGGCGAACGGCGGCATGAAAGGCGCGGCGTCGCTTTCGTGCCAGTCGATGCCATCGAGCATGAGGCGCACCATGTTGCGCGGGCTGTCTGCGTTGACGGCGGTCGAGAGCGACAGCGATGGACGATAGCCGTCGAGCGACATCGCCGCGCCTTCGCTGTGGCACGACGCGCAGGCCGCGGCGAAGAGGGTGCCGCCTGCGGCGCGCGCGGTCGTGATCGGCATACCGGCGGCAGCGGGCGGCACGGGGGCGTTCGGCGCGGACTGCAGCGTCAGCAGATAGGCGGCGATGGCTTCTACGTCCTCGGGCGAGGCGTCGGCGAGCGAGCGTGTCACCGTGCGCATTGGACCCGCTGCCGCGCCGTGCTCGCTTGCGTAGCCCGTGCGCAGATAACTGGTTAGTTGTGCTTGTGTCCAGGGTTTTGGGCGTGCCGCGATGTCGGTCAGCGCAGGCGCGTCCCAGCCCTCCAGTGTGCCGCCCTGCAACGCGTGGTCGTTGCGCTCGGCGCCGAGACGGTTCAGCGGCGTGTGGCACGCGCCGCAATGACCGAGGCTTTCGACGAAATAGCGCCCGCGCGCGACTTGCGGCGTTTGCATGGCGGAAGTCGCCGAAGGCGTGGAAGACGTAGAGGAGATGGAAGGTTCAGAGGGCAGGTAGAGCCGATTCCACACGGCTATCAACGGCCGAAACCCCAACGGAAAAATCAGCGCATTGCGCGGCGCACGCGCGTCGACGCTCGCCCGGCTCATCAGCCATGCATAGAGCGCGGCGATATCGGCGTCGCTCATGTGGGTGAAATGCGGATACGGAAACGCGGGATAGAGCAGATGGCCGTCGCGCGACACGCCGCGCCGCATGGCGCGCGTGAATGCGTCGAGCGACCAGTCGCCAATGCCGGTGTCCTTGTCCGGGGTGATGTTGGTCGAGTAGATCACGCCGAAGGGCGTGTGCAACGGAAGGCCGCCCGCGAGCGGCTCACCATCTCTCGCGGTATGGCACGTGATGCAGTTGCCAATTGCCGCGAGCTTCGCGCCGCGCGCGATGGCCTGGGCCTCGCCCGCGGGCGGCGAGGGCGCGGCCACTGGCGAGAGGTCTCGCTCCCAGGCGCGTGCAACGTGGCCGCCCTGTGCGGCGACGAGAGCAAGAAACACGGCGGTCACGCTCGCTATCCGTACCCGCCTGCCTTTCATCGAGCCTCCAGAGCCGGGCGTCACGCATCGTCACGACTGGAATACGCCGTTCGAGCGGGCGCATGGAGCGTGCCTGGTTCACCGATTCGCGCGACCGCCAAAAATGCAACCAGCCCGCCATCGCAACACACTGCGATGACGGGCTGGCGGGAACGGCTTGTTCAGCGAGGCAAACTTACTGCGCCGCTTGACCTGCCTGCGACGAACCGTTGTTCACGCCGCCGACTGCGCTGTTTTGCGCAGCGACGCGAGCCTCGGCGGCTTGAGCGTTCGCCGGATATTCGTAAGGATTCGAGCGCGCCGGATTGAAGCCGGCCTTTTCGACCTGAATCATGTCTGCACGGACTTGCGCGCGCGTTACCGGCTGGTTCGACTGAGCGAATACGGCAACGGGTGCGGCGAGGGCAGCAGCGATAACAACGGCTTTGACGAGCGATTTCATGGCATAACCTCCGGGATTTACTTTCTTCTTTAGCTGCCTACGGGGTTGTTTGCAGCAGGTGAAGCCAGTCTAGGAGGTGCGACTATCAGGGTAAATACCTAATAAACGAATTCACTGTTTCCATCGACAGAACAATACTGGCATGGCCGGGCTCAAACCATGCTGGGCGCGACGCCGACCGTATCGACGAATTCCGTTTTTCCCATGCCGCGCGATTTGGCGCGGTACATGGCGCTGTCTACGGCCCGCATCAAGGTTCGCGCGTCGAGCGAGCGGCTGCCGGTGCCTTCCGTGAGCAGGCACACGCCGATGCTGCACGACACAGTCACGGGATAACCGCCCACGGTGCGCATGTTGGCAAGAATCGCGTGGATGCTGTTGGCGACGGTGATCGCATCGTTCTTGTCGTAGACGTGGCGGGCCAGCACCACGAATTCGTCGCCGCCCAGGCGTGCGAGCGTATCGCCGCGACGCATACGGCGCACGAGCGCGCCGGCGAAGCTGCGCAGCAACTCGTCGCCCACGGCGTGACCGAAGGAGTCGTTCACTTCCTTGAAACCGTCGAGATCGACGAGCAGCATGGCGGTGCGATCGAGTTCGCCCACGCGCGTAAAGAGCGTGCGCCCGATGGCCTGTTCGAGCCGCACGCGATTGTAGAGCCCGGTGAGCGGATCGGTCGATGCCTGGCGCTCCAGCCGGTGGACGAGCACCGCCAGATAAATGGACGTCGCCACAATGCTGAGCGCGATGCCGAGCGCCGCCGTGATATTGGCGCGCCACCACGGCTGCCAGTGCATCAGGCCCATGATGCCGACGAGCGCCACGACACAGGAAAGGCCCAGCATGCGCTGGCCATAGCGGCAACCCGCGCCGACTAGAAACCAGAACGCCACCCACAGCAGCGGTAGCGCAGCGGTGCCGCCCACGGCCAGCGCGGCGGCGACGATCGCCTGATCGGCGACCGTGGAGAGCGTGAGCCGCACGAGCGAGCGCTCCGGCGCGACAGTTACCGCCACATACGTGACGACGCCGAACGCCACATAAGCGGTGATCGCCAGAAGCGTCGCGTAGATGTGGGTCGAACGATAGATCGTGCAGGCCACGAGGTAAGCGAGAAGCACGAGGGACCCGAGCGTAATGCGCAGTACGGCCTGCTCTTTTTCGGGGTCTTTCGGAAATGCGCGAAACAACGCCTTCCCGGGCCAGGAATGTGTTTCCGTTTCGCCCATGGCTGCCACCCCCGCTGCAATGCTGTATTTTGTCGCCCGGTAGTGTACCCCACACATATTGCATGTCGAGGCGCTAAAAATACGAAATTCACCGCGTATTCCCCCGATGCGGATTGCATGAGCCACAAGCGTCCGGTGAAGGCGCAATGTAACGCGGCATGACGCAAGTTCGCGCCGGATGACCGATACTGTGGCGCGCATCGCGTGCAATCCATCGGTTCGGGATACGCCCGGTCAATCCATCAAAGGAGGCGTCATGGGTAGGGAAGGTCAGGAAAAGCAGGGCATGTCGTATGAGCGTCTCGCGCGCATCGAACGTTTTCTCGACGAGAACTACGTCGCCCCCGGCACGCTCGCCGGCACCGTCACGCAAGTGTGGCGGCATGGCGAACTCGCGTTGAACTCGGTGCTCGGTCTCGCAGATCACGAACGGCAAACGCCGATGGCCGAGGACTCGATTTTCCGCATCTACTCGATGACCAAGCCTATTACGTCGGTGGCGATCATGATGCTGGTCGAGGAGTGCAAGATCGCGCTCGACGACCCGGTCAGCAAATACATTCCCGCGTGGGAAAAGCTGGCGGTGTACGCGGGCGGTTTCATGGAAAGCTTCCAGACGCGTGCGAGCGCGCGTCCGATGCGCGTGGTCGACCTGTTGCGCCATACCTCCGGCCTGACCTACGGGTTCCAGCAGAACACCAATGTCGATGCGGCGTACCGGAAGCTGAAGCTGGGCGACATCGCGACCACGGGTACGCTCGACGAAATGGTCGAAAAGCTCGCCACGCTGCCGCTTGAATTTTCGCCGGGCGATGCCTGGAATTATTCGGTTTCCACGGACGTGCTCGGCTATCTCGTCGGCAAGGTTAGCGGGATGGCCTTCGAGGACTTTCTGAAAACGCGGATTTTCGACCCGCTCGGCATGGTCGATACGGCGTTCTACGTGCCGCAAGAGAAGGTGCCGCGCTTGTGCGCGTGTTACGCCATCGGCGCGCTCGGCTCGAAGACTGTTTCGGCAAAAGGCCCCGTCTTGCAGGACGATCCGCAAACGAGCCCTTATCGCGAGCCGCCTTCGTTTGTATCGGGCGGCGGCGGCCTGGTTTCCACGGCGGCGGACTACATGCGTTTTTCGCGCATGCTGCTGCGGGGCGGCGAACTGGACGGCGTGCGACTGCTGGGGCCGAAGACCATCGCGCTGATGACCGCGAACCATCTTCCTGGCGGCGTGGACCTGCCGCGTTTGTCGCGCTCGATGTTCACCGAAGCGGCCTACGAAGGCGTTGGCTTCGGGCTCGGTTTTGCCACGACGATTGCGCCTGCGTCGACGCTCATTCCGGGCAGCGCGGGCGACTTCTTCTGGGGCGGCGCGGCTAGCACCTTCTTCTGGGTCGATCCGCGCGAGGACATGATCGTGCTGTTCCTCACCCAGCTACTGCCTTCGACCGCGTATCCGATTCGCCGCCAGTTGCGCACGCTCGTTTATAGCGCGATTACGGAGTGCGGCGCTGGTGGAGGACAAAAGGGATGGAAATGAAAAAAGTGGGCTTATATCGATACTAGAACAACCTTTAAACCTACCATCGCGTCCTCACGGAATGAGGCTGAATTGCCATTCACGATAGCTTCTCGCGTTCTGAAATCCTTTTTCGTCTACGCCAAATCCCGCTTTCTTCAGCGGGCTGGGTTGCATGCACGCGATCGGACTTCTCTCCGCGAGGCGGATCTCAGTCACTGGACGACCAGAGCAAGCGCCTTGTCGCGATGATTTCGGGTTTCGTTGTTCGTAACGAAGACGCGCCACTGGCGCAAGAGGGAAGCGCCTGGCACGAGCCCGAGGTCGCTCGCTCTACCACGTCGCGCTGGGGCACGTGTTAAACTTCGCACGCGGCGAAATCGAACGTTTGTAAGGTAAAGCGCAGGCGGTCGAAGGCCGGTATGAAAGACCTCGAACACGCGCTCTGCGATACGTAGCGCCATACCTGGAAATACGCGTTTCATTTGTCAGATGGATAGGTTGCATTCCATGCGCGTATTCGCGCGCGTTGCCGATATGGGCAGCTTTACCGCCGCCGCGCAGCACTTCGACATGACGACTGCCGCCGTGTCACGCGCTGTGGCGAGTCTGGAAACGCATCTTCAGGCTCGGTTGCTCAATCGCAGCACGCGGCGCGTAGTGTTGACAGAAGCCGGCGAGCGTTATCTACGGCGCTGCGAGCAGATTCTCGCTTACATCGACCAGGCGGAAGCTGAGGCCGGCAACGCGCAGGCGCTGCCGTCGGGACGGCTGCGCGTGCATGCCACAACGGGCTTCGGACAGGCTTACCTAGTGCCCGCCGTCGTGCAGTATCAGCAACGCCATCGCTCGGTTTCGGTCGAATTGACGCTATCCCAGCATGTACCCGATCTTCTCGACGAAGGCTATGACGTCTCGCTGCAACTGAGCGCTACGGATCTGCCCGATTCCGGGCTCATCTCGCACGCGCTGGGCACCCTGCACAGCGTGCTCTGCGCCGCGCCCGCGTATTTGCGTGAGCGCGGCACCCCTCACAGCGTTGCGGAACTCGCGGGACATGATTGTCTGCAACTCTTTACGCCGGTGTTCCCACGCGACAAATGGCGACTGGAAGGACCGCACGGAGTCGAAACGTTCGAATTGCCGCCGGCCACCTTACAGGTGAACGTCGCTGAGGCATTGGGGGGCGCAATGCGGGAGGGCGTCGGCATAGGCGCGCTGCCCATGTCGACGGCGTTGCCCGCCATGCGCAGCGGCTCGCTGCTGCGGGTGCTGCCGGAGTATCGGCTTCAGACGCTCACCGTGTATGTGATGTACGCATCGCGGCAATTTCTCGATGCAAAGATCAGAACCTTCGTCGACTTCCTCAAGGAAAGCATTCCTGAGGTGCTTGCCGCCGATGAGGCCGCGCTTAGCGCACCGGGGTATTGCACGGAAATCACCTGACGCCGCAACGGATGCTTCATCCCCGCACGGCACTCAGCCCCGGGGTCCGTGCGAGCGCTCCTTCCACTATTCCCGAAGCGGGTTGTCGCCTGCTCCCCGAAGTACGGAACGTTTCGATCGGCGTCGTTGACCCTCGCGTTTTCGATTGCTCTAATCGACGGAAATGACGCGGACCGGAACATTTGAATTTTGTTCCGGAATATCCGCCCCGGGAAGGACCGGTCATTTCTAGATTATTTGATTAGAAATCCTATTTGTATTTCAGATCGCGGACAACTGCAATGCAGGCGTTCGCGCGCATTCGAGCGGAGGTTCTACACCAGACTGCAACGGCTTGTGCTCCCGTGCTACGGGTTTGGAGCAATCGCGATGGAACCGGAAGCCCTCGCATAGGGGATTTCCGGTTCGATGGCGTCAACGAAAAGAACAAAACGATATCTATATCAAGGAGGTAGACATGGGTTCGTACGGCGTATTCAGGTTCGCGGTCAAGCGAATTGCCGTGCTGGTGGCTGTATCGTCGCTGCCGGTCACTGTGTGGGCGCAGTCAAACGTGACGCTGTATGGCGTGCTAGACGCAGGCCTGATTTATACGAACAAGTCGTTCGATCCGGCCACGGGGAAAAATGGCGGCAAGCAGTTCGAGATGATCAGCAGCGGGTTGGAGCCTTCCGTGTTCGGCTTGAGCGGGCAGGAGGATTTGGGAGGCGGCGTGAGGGCGAAGTTCAAGCTGGAAAGCGGCATCAGTCTCGCCAACGGTGGCTTCGACAACACCAACGGCGGCCTGTTCGGCCGTCAGGCATGGGTCTCCCTCGCAAGCAATGTTGGCGAATTGAAGGCCGGTCTGCAGTTCTCGCCGTTCATTCTCGCGCTCTATGATTCCGATCCGCGCAGTATGGCGCAATTCGGGAGCAACATCTCTGTCTATGCCAACAACACCTTCACGGGGACGTTCGTTTCGAACGCGATCAGCTATACCTCGCCGAAGATCGTAGGGTTTACCGCGAGCCTCATGTATGCACTCGGCGGGGTGCCGGGTGATTTCAACGCCGGGCGCCAGTATTCCGCGAGCTTAAAGTACGAGGGCGCGGGGCTGCTGGTTAACGCGGCAGTCTACGACGCCAGCGCGGGCAACGATGCGACCTTGGGCAACTCGCTGTTCGAGGTACCGCTGATCGCGAAGAGCTTTGGTCTGGGCTACACCATCTCGTCCTTTACGGTGAAGGGCTCGTACACTAACTACAAGGCGCCGGAGACTACGCTCAATGGTCTCGTGGGTGGAGGCGATCACGACGTCTGGAATCTCGGCTTCAATTATTTCGTTACGCCGACGCTTAACGTCAATTCGGGCGTCTGGTACCTGCGAGACCCGCACGACTCGAGCACGCACGGGCTGCTTTTCGCGTTGGGCACACAGTATTCGATATCGAAGCGCACCTCCTTGTACGCACAATTTGGCGTGACGAACAACCACGGCAGGTCCACGCTCGGTCTCGACGTGGACGGCGCGATGCAAGGGGTCGAAGGCACGACGGTCGGCGGTGGGATAGGCATCCTCCACAGGTTCTAGTTGCGATGCTTGACAATGACGCATCAGGCCGACACGATGGCTCGCTTCACCGGGGTCTTCGGGCTCCACGGTACGAGGAATTGACGGCGCCCGAAGCCCGGCTTAGTCTCGAAGGTGAGTCCGGCCGACCTGCGCGCTGGGCGGTTAGGATGGAACCTCACCATGACCGAGTTAAGTGTTCACAATCTGACGCGCCGTGTCGATCTCTTTACGCTCAAACTGTTTCTCACCGTAGTTGAAGAGCAGCAGATGCGGCGCGCGGCGTTGAGGGAGAACATTACGCCGTCTGCGGCGACGCGGCGGTTACAGGAGCTGGAGGAGGTTGCGGGCGTCGATCTTTTCGACCGTCTCCCGGGCGGCATGACCCCGACTCCGGCCGGCGATGTACTCGCGCGTCACGTGCGTCTCCTGTTCGCGAATCTGGACGTCATGCGCCGCGAGATGGCCGAATTCTCCCAGGGCGTACGCGGGCAGGTGATCATCAGCAGCACGAGCACGATCATCGTGCAGTTTCTCGCGCGTGAGATCGCCGAATTCGCGCGGGATTTTCCCCTCGTCGATATCGAGTTGCAGGAAGACGCGAATGCGAACGTCGTGCACGCCGCGGCGTCCGGCAAAGCCGATGTGGCGATGTTTTACGCCACCGATGATATCCGCAGTGAATCGCTGGACATCGTGGAGTTCCGGACCGACCGGCTCGTTGCGATCGTGCCGCGTACCCACGCGCTGGCTGGGCGCGCGAGCATAACGACGCGGGATCTCCTCGAAGAGGACCTGATCGGCATTGCGCCGCATACGTCGATGATGACGCAGTTGCGCAACGCCGCTTCCGCGCTCGGCGGCGAACTGCGCGTCAAATTCCGGGTGAACACGATCGAGGTGGCGCGGAGTCTCGTCAAGGCGGGGCTGGGTGTGACGATCCAGCCGGAAAGCATGCTGCCCACCGAGGACTTCAACAAGGTGGTCCTTGTGGCGCTCGACGAGCCTTGGGCGCTACGCCGGCTCTGTATAGGGACGAAGCGCGGCGAGTCGCCGAGCGCCGCAGCGCGTGCGTTCATTGCGCGGTTGACGGATCTCTAGCAGGCGGCGCAGCTTTTCTTGACTGTGCTTCTCAACGCGCAATTCGAAATCTGGAAAGCGCCGGTTCGAAATCCGTCACTTGGTCGGGCGATTTCGTCTCCCTATAGTGGGGCGGCCTACAACCATTAAAGCCCGATGGCCGGCGCGGCCGTCAAAGGCAAGGAGACAACGTGAGCGATTCGTCAGTGCAAACCGGAAGACGTTTATTAGTAGTGCTACTTTGCTTCATGACCATTGCCGTCGATGGTTACGATCTGATCGTCTACGGTGCGACCGTTCCGCGCCTGTTGGCGGAACCCGGCTGGGGACTCGACGCAAGGGGCGTTGGCATGATCGGTAGCTGGACGCTGGCGGGGCTGATGGTGGGCCTCGTCGGCGCCGGCCCGCTTGCGGACCGCATCGGCCGTCGCAGGCTCATTATGTTGGGCGTGCTGTGGTTTTCCGCCGGTGCGCTCTTCTGCGCGCTCGCGCGTATGCCGTTCGACTTTGGCGTGGCACGGTTCGCGACCGGCGTAGGGCTGGGCGGCGTGGTGCCGTCGTCGGTAGCGCTCTGCGTCGAGTACGCGCCACGCAATCGCCGGCAGATCTACAACGCGCTTGCGCTTACGGGCTACGCAGTTGGCGGCGTGATCTGCGCGCTGCTCGCCATCGCACTGCTCGAAAGCCACGGATGGCGCATTCTCTACGCCGTGGGTGCGCTTTACGTTCTGATCCTGCCGGCGATGTATTTCCTCTTGCCCGAGTCCATCAATTACCTCGTCGATCGCGGCCGCACTGATGAGGCGCGTGCACTGGCGTACCGCTATGCCGTCGACTTCGAGCAGGTTCTGCAGGAACAATCGCTTGCGCCACATTCGCATACGGCCGTCCCTCGCGTGCGCGGCCTAAGGCTCATGATGTCGTCGGAATGGCGTACGGCGGTGCTGTTGTTTGCGCTGATGGCCTTCTGTGTGCAACTGGTCGTCTATGGGCTCAATGTATGGCTGCCACTATTGATGCGCAAAGCCGGCTATCCGTTGGGCTCTTCGCTGCAGTTTCTGCTGGTGATGCAATTCGGCGCGGTGTCGGGCAACCTGTTCGGCGCATGGCTGGCCGACCGCGTCGGATCGAGGAAGGTTCTGATTCCGTTCTTCCTCGTCTGCGGGCTGTCCTTGCTCGTGCTGAGTCAGAAGCCGCCCTACGTATGGTTGATGCTCGGTGTGTTCGGTGCAGGACTGGGTTCCATTGGGTCCACTACGCTCAGCTATGGTTATATCGCCGCCTACTTCCCCTCGTCGTGCAGGGCCTCGGCCATCGGCATCGCACAGGGCCTGGGACGTATTGGGTCGATTCTGGGACCGATGGTCGGCAGTTGGATCATCGGTGCGAAGTTGGGGGCGCAATGGAACTTCTATGCATTCGCGGTGCCTGCGGTGCTGGCGGCCGTAGTTGTCGCGCAGATTCAGGAGACAGCGCCATCGCGAATGTCTTATGCGGACGTCTGACTTGCGTGGGCTTGGGGTGCAATTACCGGCAGTGGGAAGCGCCCCGTGCTCCTTTCGAAGTACGGAACGGCTGCGCGAACAGCATTGACGTTGGCAGGTGGCAAATCGCACGATGAACCCATCAACGAACCTGCGGTTTTGGCAGGGTGGTGGAGAGCAGGGAGACGTAGATGGAAACGGTTCGAATGTCATTGCGCGAGGTCGTGGAGCGTTGGCTGATGCCTGGCCACGCGGTGCCGTTCCGGGTTCGCCCGCTGCGCAATGCGGGGCGTGGCCGCTGTGTTCGGGTAGAGGCGCGTGCACCGCGCGGCGATATCACCATTTGCTTCTTCAGACATGAAGATGGTATATGGCGAGTTTTCCCGCCGTTGCCGCGCCGTCTGACGATGCGCGTGGCGTGAGCGGCGCGATCGTCAATCCGTTCGCACTTTGCCTTGCGATTCTCGCGGCGGTTCGCCGTGTGACCCGTGCTCGGCGATCAGGAACTCGCGCTCGAAATCGGCGTTCCTGTTCCGACCGCGTCGCAGTTCGACGATCTGCATTACTCGCCCACGCGGAGCAAGTAGCGGCTTGCCGAGCCTTTTGACGTCTCCGTGCGCGCTGACGGAATCTCTGGATGGCCGAATCGGCGGTCTGGCCGAAGTACGGAACGACCGTCGAGACCGCGTTGACGCTCGCGTCGACCGATGATGCAATGGTCGCGACACTACTCCGGATCGATCTAAATAAATCGGATTCCTGTGTAATTACTCGCTGTACCGCGCCCTCCAATTCCCCGCACGCATGAAACAAGACGAATTCTCGCCTCTGGAATCCTCGATAGAGGCTGGCGCTTCGGAATCGACGGCCCACGTCCCTGACCTGTCCGGCCTGATCTGTCCTGGCGACACTGTGATGTGGGGCCAGTCCCACGCCGAGCCTGTGACGCTCATGCGTGCATTGGTGGCGCAGCGCGAGCGGCTACGGCGTGTCCGTCTCTTTCTCGGCATCGGTCTTGCCGATGTGCTTGAGCCGGAGCACTCAGACGCGTTCGACTTTCTCGCATATTGCGGCAGCGGCACGAATCGCAAGCTCGCCCGCGCCGGCGTGCTCGACATTCTTCCTGCGCATTACTCGCAACTGCCGGCGATGATAGGCGGCGGCACATTGCGTATTGACGTTGTGATGCTGCAGGTTTCGCCGCCCGACGAACACGGCCGCTACAGCCTCGGGTTAGCGCGCGAATATCTCACCGAAGCCGTGAAGCATGCGCGCACCATCATCGCGGAAGTGCATCCGGATGTCCCTTGGACCTATGGCGGTCCTTGGCTCCAGGCCGCCGATATCGATCTGCTCGTAGCATCCCGCTCGTCGTTTGCCGATCTACCCGTTTCGGCACCGGGCCAGACCGAGCAGGCTATCGGCCGGCACGTCGCGACGCTCGTGGAGGACGGCGCGACGCTGCAGACGGGGATCGGCGCGGTTCCGGACGCCGTACTGGCGCAGTTGCGCGACCGGCGCGATCTTGGCGTCCACACGGGCAGCATCGGCGACGGCATTGCTGCGCTGTGCGAGGCAGGCGTCGTCACGAATGCGAGAAAGACAATCGACGCCGGCATCACGGTAGGCGGCGTCATCATCGGTTCGGAGCGCATACGCCGGTTCGCGCACCGCAACGCCGCGCTTGAACTACGCGGCACCGAATACACGCACAACCCTGCGGTGCTCGGCAGGATCGAGCGCTTTGTTGCTATCAACTCGGCAGTCGAAGTCGACCTGACCGGCCAGGTGAATGCCGAGATGGTGGCGGGTACCTACGTGGGAGCCGTTGGCGGTGTAGGCGATTTTTTGCGTGCGGCGCAGTCGAGCCCCGGCGGCGTGCCTATCGTGGCGCTGCCTTCGCAGGCGGGTGCGCACAGCCGCATCGTCTCGCGCGTTTCGGGACCCGTGACCGTACCGCGAAGCGACGCCTGCGTGATCGTCACCGAATACGGCGTGGCGGACCTGCGCGGCCTGTCGCTCGCGCAACGTGTCCCGAGAATGATTGCCATCGCACATCCCGCTCATCGCGAGCGCCTTGAGCAGGAGTCGCGCATGAATCGATAAGCGGTGACAGGAGGAATAACAGCGGCGCGCCGGAACATATAACAAGACCACGCCGAACCGGGCCGCAACATGGAGATCTGGAGGAGCACGGTCAATGAACTGGCAATTACTGGGAGCGCAGCTCCTGGCTGGCGTCGCGAACGGCGGCCTTTACTTTCTTGTCGCATCGGGGCTCACGCTGCTGTGGGGCGCGATGGGCGTCGTCAACCTCGCGCACGGCTCGTTTTTCATGCTCGCCGCGTTTGCCGGCGCAACCTGCATCCGGCTGCTGGGTCCAGGAGCCGGTTTCGTCGTGGCGATCGTTGCCGTGCCGGTCGTCGTCGCGCTGTTTGCGTCGGCACTCGAACTGTCGCTGTTTCGCCGCGTCTATGCCGCGGGAATGTGGGGGCAACTGCTCGTCTCGTTCGGGCTCATGCTGGTGCTGAATAATATCGCTCGCATCGTGTTCGGCACCGAGCCGCTCTCGATGTCGGTGCCTGCGCAGCTAACGGGCTTCGTCGAATTCGGCGGCGTGCGCCTCGCCAGCTATCAGCTCGCGGTGTTGGGCGTGACAGGCGCCGTCGCTGTGTTCCTGTGGCTGCTGCTCGCGAAAAGCCGCACAGGGCGGCTGATACGCGCGGCGGTGGACGATCCGCAGATGCTCGAAGCGGTTGGTATCGACGTGAAGCGGCTGCGCACGGCGGTGATGGGCGTTGCCGCCTTGCTGGCTGGCATCGCGGGTGTCGTGGCAGTGCCGCGTGGCGCGATCAATACCGGTATGGACGTGCAGATCGTCGTCATTGCGTTCGCGGTGATCGTCGTCGGCGGCCTCGGGGCGATCTGGGGCACGCTCGCAGCGGCACTCCTGATCGGTGTGGCCGAAGCGCTTTCGACGATGGTGCTCGATCATGGCAGCGAAATCGTGATCTTCGCCGTGATGGTGGTCGTGCTGATGCTCAGGCCGACAGGCTTGCGCACGATTGTCGGGAGGGAGTGAGATGAAGCAGTTCACCGCAAAAACCGTTCTGGTGGCGTTGCTCGCGGCCGGCGTGCTATGTCTACTCCCTTATGTGATTTCGGCAGCGTACATGCCCGAAGTCACGCGCCTCGTGATTTTGGCCGGCACGGCGATGAGCCTGAATCTGCTGGTCGGTACCACGGGGCTGCTGTCACTCGGGCAGGGGCTTTTCTTTGGACTCGGCGCTTACGTCGTGGCGATCGGGACGATCCGCTATGGCCTTTCATACTGGAGCGGGGCGGCGCTCGCGATCGTCCTGTCCGTGCCGGTGTCGTTGCTGAGCGCGCTGATTTCGCTGCGTGCGCGGCATCTGTTCTTCGGCCTGCTGACGCTCGCCATCGGCCAGGTCGCATTCGTGTTCGTCGTGTCGAGCTACAACCTCACGGGCGGCGACGACGGTCTCGTGGGCGTGACGCTGCCCGACTGGCTCGGCAGCGGCGCGGCGCAGTTTCGCTTCGCGGCCATCGTTAGCATTGCGGCTTGCCTCGTACTGCTGAAGATTGTTTCTTCGCCGTTCGGCGCGATGCTAGGCGCTGTGCGCGAGAATGCCGATCGCGTTGCTTCGCTCGGGGGTAATCCCAAACGCTTCGAGCTGGTCGCCTTTGTGATCGCTGGCGCGTTCGGCGCGCTGTTCGGTGCGGTTCTGGCGGCAGTGGAGGGCAGCGTGGATCCCCATCTGTTCTCGTGGATCACGAGCGCGATGCTGCTCATGATGATCGCACTGGGCGGCCGCTCGGTCTTTCTCGGGCCGGTCGTGGGCACGCTGGTACTCGAGATTCCACGCGCTTACGTGCAGATCCACTCGTCGAACGCGGACCTCGTGGTGGGCGCGCTCGTGATCTTCTGCGCGCTGGCTTTTCCCGAGGGTATCGCGTCGAAGCTCGCCGCGATGCTGGCCGCGCCGCTGCGCGCAAGACGCGGCATGCCCGGCACGACTTCTTCGTCGCAACGGGGCGTCGAGGGGCAACGATGAAAGAGAACGTCGAACTGGCGCTGCAGGCGTCGAACCTCGTCAAGTCGTTTGCGGGCTTCACAGCCGTCAACGATGTGTCGTTCTCCATCGGCGCGGCGGAGGCCGTGGCGATCATCGGTCCGAACGGCGCGGGCAAGAGCACGCTCTTCGACTTGCTCACCGGACGCAAGCTGCCCGATAGCGGCGAGGTGCGTGTGTTCGGTGCGCCTGTTACGCGTCAGCCGCCGTGGCTGCGCGCCAAGCACGGCATCGGACGCTCGTTTCAGGTGAGCAGCGTGTTCCCGGGCTACACCGCGCTCGAAAACGTGCAGATTGGGCTGATGCTGGCTCAGGGGCATGCGTGGAACCTGCTGCGGCCGGCAACGCGCACGAAGCGGGACGAAGCACACGCTCTGCTCGAAAAGGTGGGGCTCGCGGGCAAACGCGAGGTACTGTCCGGCGAGCTTTCGTACGGCGACCAGCGCAAGCTGGAACTGGCCGTGGCGTTGTCGACCCGCCCGCGACTGCTGCTGCTCGATGAGCCGACAGCCGGCATGGGGCGCGACGAGTCGCGCGACTGCCTGAGCCTGATCCACATGATCGCCGCCGAAGAGAAAATGCCGATGGTGTTTGTCGAGCACGATATGGATATCGTTTTTTCGTTTGCGACCCGCGTGATGGTGCTGGTGGCCGGGACCGTGCTGGTAGACGGCACACCGGACACGGTGCGGGCGGACGAGCGCGTCAAGGAGGCCTATTTTGGAGAAGCGATCTGACGAAGCCCTGTGCGTCGCGGGACTGGATGCGGGATATGGCCACGTGAGAGTGATACGCGACGGCGCGATTTCGGTCAGGCACGGCGAGGTAGTCGGATTGATCGGGCGTAATGGCGCTGGCAAGACGACCTTCATTTCATCGGTAGCGGGACTTGTCATGCCGACCGCCGGGCGGATCGTGCTGGACGGCATGGATATCGCCACGCTCGCACCGAGCCGGCGCGTGGCGGCGGGTCTCGCGCTCGTGCCCAGTGGCGGCCGTCTGTTCCGGTCGCTCACGGTCATGGAGAACCTGACCATCGGTGTGAAGACGTCCGCACCGGGCCAGCCTGAAGGCGTGTTCGATCTCTTCCCGGAGTTGCACAAGCTGCGGCTGCGCTACGCCGGAAAACTGTCCGGCGGCGAGCGCCAGATGGTCGCGATCGCACGCGCGCTGATGCTCGAGCCGCGCCTGCTGTTGCTCGACGAGCCCAGCGAAGGGCTCGCCCCCGTCGTCGTGCTGAGGCTCGCGAAGGCCATCGACAGGCTGCGTGCGAACGGCATGGCGATGCTGATTGCCGAGCAGAACGCGAAGTTTGCCGATCTGATCTGCCAGCGCTGGTATTCGATCGACAAGGGGGAGATCGAGCCGCTCGGTAAAGAGCCGCTCGGGCTTGATGCCGAGCCGCCCCTTGCGACAGAGCCCGCGTCCAACGCGTTCAGCTCGCGTAAAGATTCGGGAATTGCCCGGTTGTGCTGATGACGGTCGTGCGGGTCTCGAGGTACGGGTCGAGCGCGTCGATGCCGTTCTCGCGGCCCCAGCCGCTCGACTTGAATCCGCCATAAGGTGTGGACCAGCGCAGGAACGAGTAGGTGTTGACCCAAACCATACCGGCATCGATGCGGTTCGAGACACGGTGGGCGCGCCCTACGTCGCGCGTCCACAGGCCGGCGGTGAGGCCGTACGGCGTGTCGTTCGCAATGGCGACGGCCTCGTCCTCGCCGTCGAACGGAATCAGCGATGCGACCGGCCCGAAGATCTCATCGCGCGCGATCCGCATGCCGTTGTTCACGCCCGCGAACACGGTCGGCTCGACGAAGTAGCCCGAGGCGAGCTCCGGCGTCGCGATACGATGCCCACCGGTGACGAGTTCGGCGCCGTCCTCCTTGCCGAATTCGATATACGAAAGCGTCTTCTTCAGTTGTTCTTTGTGCGCCTGTGGGCCCATGTGATTCGTGTCGACCGAAGGCAGGCCTACGCGCACGGAACGCGCGCGCGTGCGAAACGCCTCGACCACGCGCTCGTACACGGGCCGCTCGACCAGCACGCGCGAGCCGAGTGCGCAGCTTTGTCCCGTGAGTCGCCAGGCGGACGCCGTCGCGGCGTTTATCGCGTTCTCGAGATCGGCGTCTGCAAAGATGATGTGGGGTGCTTTGCCGCCGAGCTCGAACGTGAAACGCTTCAGGTTGTCGGCACCATCGCGGAGCATGTGCTTCGCCGTCTGGGTCGAGCCCGTAAATGAAATCTTGTTGACGTCGGGGTGCATCACGAGATGCGCGCCGGCCGTGCGGCCGAAGCCCGGTACCACATTGAACACCCCCGGCGGGAATCCGGCCTCATGAATCAGGCGCGCTAGCTCAAGTGCGGATACCGGCGTCTGCTCGGCGGGCTTCACGACCAGCGTGCAGCCCGCCGCCAGTGCGGCGCCAATCTTCAGGCAGGTCGCGAGCAGCGGCGCATTCCACGGGATGACCGCTCCGACGACACCCACAGGTACGCGCGACGTGAACGCATGCACGCAATCGTCGATCGGGATCGTCGTGCCCTGCGCCTTGTCCGCGAGGGAGGCGAACCATTGATACCAGTGGACCTGCGCGGTGAGGCTGGCGCGGTGCTCACGCACGAGGTTGCCGTTGTCGCGCGATTCGATCACCGCGAGTTCAGGAATTGCCGCGCTGAAGAGATCGGCGAAGCGGCGCAGCAACGCTGCTCGGTCGTGACCGGGGATGCGTCGCCACGGGCCGTTGAAGGCTGCACGCGCGGCCGCCACGGCACGGTCGATGTCCGCGGGGCCGCCCATCGGCGCGATGGCCCACGGCCTGCCGGTTGCCGGATCGATGCTCTCGATGAGTTCGCCGTCGAGCGGCTTGACCCATTCTCCATTGATATACAGATGTTCGTAGCGCGGCAGCGCCGCGCGAGATTCGTGGGTCATGGACGCCTCGATGTAAAAATAGCAGGGCTGTCTGCCGGACTGCTCAGCGGGATACGGGATCGGCCGCGCCGCTTAGATCAGTGCATCTCTGGCGGTCGTCGCTGCCGACCACTTGATGACCTGCTCGAGCCCATGACGGCACAGGATCTCGCTTTCGTTGAAGTGGATGAATGGCTTGGCGCCCGATTCCATGCCGCGCTGCATGCTTTCGATATTGCCCAGGTCCTCAAGCATCGTGTCGGTGATATGCGATGTGAAGTGCTCGTGCTGCAGACGCTCACGCACCGTCTCCGCTTTTTTGAAGTAAAAGCGCGCTTCCCAGATCGTCGACGTTGCCGACGTCGGCCAGAACTCGTGCGTCCAGAACTGGTTCGCCGATATCTGCAGATGCCAGTTCGGGAAGAACCAGTTGACGTCGCTTGCCCAGCGATCGCTCTTTGTCGGGTTGATCGCCTTGTGCTCGACGAGCGAATTGGTTTGACCTTCCTTGCGCGTGCCGGTGACCGAGTGATCGGCCGTGAAGAGCCACTGGGCGACTTTTGCGCTTGCGAACGGCGCCGCGGCCGGATTCAGCCATGTCGACATCGATCGATGTGCGCCGTAAACATTCGCGCTGATCGGCCTGCTGAACGGATTGAGCGGCCCGGCGTAAATGGGGCCGAGCGTTTTCGGGTGAATCGATGAGATGTGATAGGCCTCGCTGAAGTTCTCGGCCACGGCTTTCCAGTTTGCCCTGAACTCGCCGCGTAGCACGAGCGCGTGGTCCGGATTCGGATATTCGATGCCAGCGAGCGCGTCCGCCATTGGCCCGAGAAACTCCTTCAGGCTGACCTCCGGCGCCGGCGCCATGTTGATGAAGATCCAGCCTTCCCAGAGCGCTACTGTAACCGGTGTCAGCCCGCACTTCTTCTTGTTCAGATGAAAGAAGCCAGGTTCGTCGGGTACGTGCGAAAGTTCGCCGGAGTTGTTATAGCCCCAGCTATGGTAGCGGCACACGAAGCGCTTTGCGTTGCCGCTCGAACGATGCTCGACGACGTTCGCACGGTGTGCGCAAACGTTGTGGAATGCGCGGATTTCCCCGTCTTCTGAATGCGCGACGATGATGGACGTCTTCAGCATTGCGATATCCTTGACGAAGAAGTCGCCGCGCTCTGGAATCCGTTCGACACGGCCGACCATCAACCACGCGCGGCGGAAGACCCGCTCGCGTTCGATCTCGTATTGCGCCGGATTGGTATAGAGCGAAACGGGCATCGCTTCGGTGTTAAGGCCTGCAGACTCGGTCAGTTGGGCGGGTAGTTCGGAAGGGTGGTTCATGCCGGCTCCTGCGAATGGGTAGGATTGCAAATCGATCGGTGTCGAAGCGTCGGCGCCTAGCCGTGCGGCTGAAAGCCAGTCGCGATTTTCAGCGCATGAACCGGCGGCGCATGGCGGATGGTTGGCGCTTGATGCATTTCCACCGCGATCGCGGCATGACACATCGAAAGCAGAAGCCGAAACAGGTTCTGTGCCGGTTCGGGCATGTCGTCGAGCGGGAGCTTTTCGAGGTAGACGGTCGCTTCTTCGGCGCGAGCGAACATCGCGTCATAGAACTTCACGATTTCCGGGTACGGCGTCGCAGCGCGATTGATCCACCGCTCATGAGAAGTCGGTGCGCTCCAACTGTCGAGGTAGGGTTCGAGTTCTTCAAAACCTTCCGGCAGCCGGCCGGATTTGACGGATACAGCCTGAGTCATTGTGCTCCTCCAATATGTCTTCGCCTGGTGAATACGCAGACGTCATTTCTTGTGGGTCGGCAACATAGCATCCATCCCATCGCCTTGTATCGCTACAGGCATCGCCGACAAGCGCGACGATGGCAGCCGACTTCGGCGACGATTGCGTGGATCACGAATCGACAACGAGCGGTGATCTGCCAGCAGATCGTCGATGGCGACCCGCTTCGGCAATGGCGCTGGATGCAGCAAAATATTAGATCTGCGTCGGGGAACGGGTATTTCGTACGAGTTCGGTTTTTCTTATAGGGCGTACGGATTGTGTATCTTCCGCCGACACAGACGAGCGCCGCCGATACTGTGTCGGCGAACAGGACATTGCCCGTTTGAATGCGGTACAGAATGCGCTTTCAGACTCATAGCCGAGCGCGAAAGCGATCGATGTAATACTTTCCTCGCTGTGGCGAAGGCGATCCGTTGCCATCAGCATGCGCCAGCGCATCAGATAGTTCATGGTCGTTTCTCCGACCAGTCGTTTAAAACGCTGCGCAAAAATTGTTCGTGACAACCCGGCGATACGAGCCAACTCCTCCAGCGACCAGTGACGGGTAGGTTCCGCATGCATGGCGCTGATTGCGGCCCGGATCCTGCGATCGGAGAGACCGGCGAGCCATCCCGCGGGACACTCCGTGGACGCCGCCGTCATATGAAGGCGCAATATTTGAACCAGCATCAGATGCAGCAGGTGGTTCGACACCAGTACTCCTCCCGGCATCGGGTCACGCAATTCTGACCTCAACTGATCGAGCGACCAGCGCAGCACGTCCGCCTGATTCGACGAGCGAGGCGGATTGGCGAACGGCGGCAATGCATCAAGCAGCAACGCCGCGTGTTCGCTGGAGAACGTGAAGAAGCCGCCTATCAGCAGGACCTCGCCACCGCCGTTGTGCACGGCGATGCCGTCACGAGCGATCCCATCCATGATGAGCGAAGAATCTTGCGGAGACAGCGACAGATCGGACGACAAAACGATCTCGTAGCCGCTGTTCAGCAGAAAGCAGTCGCCTTCTTCCAGACGAACGGGGCGGTTCATCCCGGAGACGATCCCCCAGCATCCACCTTGCAGGACGGCGGCGATCTTGATGCCGTCATAGGCCGGGAAAGAGAAGGACCACGCACCAGCGGTGTCAAACGCGGCAAAGAGTTGGCTGCGCGGCTTCAGAAGCGATAGAACGTCCGAGAGCGGATCCATGGCGATTCTGCATGCGGTCGACGTGTGCCTGCGTCGTGAACGCATGCACGCTGTCGTTGATTGGGATTGTTGTCTCCTGCGCGCCTTGTCGGGGAGCGAGGCGAACCCTTGATTCCCCTGGACCTGTGCGTTGAGGTTCGCACGTCCATCTGATATTCAGACCCTATGGCGGCGCGCCGTGCGCTGTCAACGTTGCGGTGCTGTTCGTTCCGGAACCCGGAAGAGGGGCCGACGGTAACCATGCTGGAGCGCTTCGCGGAAAGCGAAGTGGCGATTCGAATTTTCGACATTGGACGCGCGGCTGGCGAGCAGTAACCTGAGGCGATTCCGATCAGGGACTGTAAAGACTATGCGCGAGACTCAAGGCCCGCTTGCGGGCGTACGGATTGTCGAACTGGGCGGTGTCGGCCCGGTGCCTTTCTGCTGCATGCTGCTGTCGGATCTCGGGGCTGACGTCATCCGCATCGACCGGCCCGCCGGATACGATGGCGGAGTATCTGTCGACCCGCGTTTCAACCTGCTGCATCGCGGCAGGCGAAGCGCCGCGTTCGACCTGAAGCAGCCCGAGGCTGCAGCCGCGGTGCTCAAGCTAGTTGCCCGGGCCGACGCGCTTGTCGAAGGATTCCGACCCGGCGTGGCCGAAAAGCTGAACCTCGGCCCCGACGCCTGCCTCGCGGCGAATCCCGCGCTGGTTTACGGCCGCATGACGGGTTGGGGGCAGCACGGCCCGCTCGCCCAGGCGCCGGGGCACGACCTCAACTACATCTCGCTGACGGGCGTGCTGCATGCCATCGGCCCGATCAACGGGCCGCCCGCCATTCCGCTCAATCTCGCCGGCGACTTTGGCGGCGGCTCACTTTATCTCGCGCTCGGAGTGGTGTCGGCAATTCTGGAGAGCCGCCGCTCCGGCGAAGGCCAGGTCGTCGATGCCGCGATGGTCGATGGGTCGGCCTCGCTGATGACGCTGTGCTACGGGTTGCTCGCGAGCGGCTACTGGAAGGACCAGCGCGGGAGCAACCGGCTGGATTCGGGTGCACCCTGGTACAACGTGTACGAGACGAAGGACGGGCGCTGGATCAGCGTTGCCTCGAATGAGGCGCGCTTCTGGCGCAACACGCTCGCGCTGCTGGGACTCTCCGAAGCCGACATGCCCGATCAGCACGACGCTTCACGCTGGCCCGAGGTGCACGAACGGTTTGCCGCGATCTTCCGCACACGCACGCGCGACGAATGGTGCGCGCTGGCCGAGGGCCGCGAGGTGTGCCTCGCCCCCGTGCTTTCGATGACGGAAGCGCCTGCACATCCGCACCTGCGCGCGCGGAGCACATTCGTCGAGCGCGATGGCGTTGTCCAGCCGGCGCCAGCGCCTCGCTTCAGCCGCACACCCGGCGCGATCCAGCGCCCGCCCGCGAAACCCGGCGAGCACACCGACGAGGCTTTGCGGGACTGGGGATTCAGCGTGGCGGAACTCGACGCTTTGCGCGAGTCGCGGGTCATCGTGTGAATCGATGCCGTGCGCGGCATCGCAGCTAGTATTTTAAATCGGAGTGCTGATGGTTACGAACGCGGAATCGATCTTCGAAATATTCGAATCGTCGTTTCGTAATTGACCAGTTGGATCGAGAAAAGCATCGCCCTAATCTACAAACAGTGATGCCCGGCAGAAGAACGAGGCAAACACGTCAACTGGAGCGAAGACAAATGCAAGCGAATTTTCTGGACGAATCGCAGACGATGTGGCTCGACACCGTCAACCGGTTCATGGACAACGAGATCACCGTTGAGTACGTGCGCAAGTGCGACATGAATCGCGACTATCCGTACGAGGCTTACGAGAAGATCGCGAAACAGGGATGGCTGGGTATCCTGATCCCGGAAGAAGAGGGCGGTTCGGGCGGCGATATTTTCGACTACTCGCTGATGGCCGAAGGACTCGGCAAGTTCGGCTTTGACTTCGCGTGCTCGGTCCTTGTGCCGACCTTCACGGCGATGAACATCATCAAGTTCGGCACGCCCGAACAGAAGGCGAAGTACGTGCAGCCGTTCATCGACGGCAAGATCCGCTTCTCGGTGTCGATCTCTGAACCCGATGCGGGATCGGATGCCGCGAATACGAAAACGCGTGCGCGCCGGGACAGCAACGGCGACTGGATCGTGAGCGGCCAGAAGCTCTGGTGCAGCGGCGCGGCGGCGAACGACACCGTCATCGCGATGCTCGTGCGCACGAGCACCGACGACAAGCACAAGGGCCTCTCTGTCCTGCTTATCCCGAACGACACGCCCGGCATGGTGATCAATCGCCTGCCCACGCTTTCGCGGCACGCCACGGGCACGACGGAAATTTTCCTCGACGAAGTGCGCGTGCCGGGCGACGCGCTGCTCGGCGAAGAGGGCCAGGGCTGGAAGATCATCACCGAGCACCTCGAACTCGAGCGCTGCGCCGTGGCAGCCGCCTATACGGGCAATGCGCAGCAGGCCGTCACGACGGCCACACGCTACGCGCACGAGCGCATCCAGTTCGACCATCAGCTCTACGACTTCCAGGTGATTCGCCACCTGCTGGCCGATTGCCAGACCAAGGTCGATGCCGCGCGCCTGCTCTGCTACCGCGCCGCGCAGATGGCCGCGACGCACGTGCCATGCAGCCGCGAAGTGTCGATGGCGAAGCTGTACGGCTCCGAAACGCTGAAGGAGTGCGCGCTCGCGGGCATGCAAATCCTGGGCGGCTACGCGAACCTGCCCGAAGCCGACATGGAGCGCTATCTGCGCGAGAGCATCCAGTCGACCATCGGCGGCGGCACCTCCCAGATCCAGCGCACGATCATCGCGAAGTCGATGCGCCAATAAGGGTGCGCGGTCCCACTTGGGCACAGCAACGAGACGGGCAGGGAACGCCGTCTCGCTTACGAAATTTTCAGGAGACGTGGCAATGAGCGTAGTCAACAACAGCATCAACATCCCGCTGGACGAACTCGAAGTCGGGCAGAAATTTCGCTCGCCCGGCCGCACAGTGACGGAAAGCGACGTGGTGATGTTCTGCATGTTCACCGGCAACTGGATCGAGATCCACTCGAACAAGGAATACGCCGAGAAGACCCGCTGGGGCGAGCGCATCGTGCAGGGCATGCTGACGTTCTCGCTGATCTCGGGCTTGCTGCAGTTCGGCCCGGCGATCCAGGCGAACTACGGCGTGGACAAGATGCGCTTCCTGAATCCGGTGAAGATCGGCGACACGGTTTACGCGAGCGCCGAAGTGATCGCGAAGAAGGAAAAGGACGACAAGTTTGGCGTGGGAACGATGTTGATCCAGGCATACAACCAGCGCGGCGAAGTCGTGCAGCGTAGCGAATGGAGCCTGCTGATGCTGCGCCGTCGCGCGGACCTCGAAGCGCTGGTCGCCGAAGCGCAGCCCGACTTCAAGGTCTGAGGAGCACCGGCATGAGTCCCCAACCGGTAGCGGCGATCATTGGCATGGGCGATGCGTACGCCTCGCTCGCGAACAGGAAAGATCCGTTGCAGTTGGCCGCGGAGGCGACGCAGGGTGCGCTTGCCGACGCGGGCATACGCAAGAACCAGGTCGATGCGGTGTTTACGGGCCGCTCGCCGTGGGCCGACAAGCGTTCGCAGTGGAGCAACATCTTCATCTCGCACATGCAGATGCCGGTGACGATAACGAGCGAACTGACGATGCACGGCGCGGGGTTGACCTCTACGTTGGCGATTGCGGCGCAGATGATCGTAGCGGGACGCGCCGAGTACGTGCTATGCCTGCAGAGCGACGCAACCGAGTTGTTCGTCGACGCGGTCGCGATGGGTGCGGAGGCCGACGCCGACCCGCAGTTCGAGATTCCCTACGGTCCGACGATTCCGGCCCTCTACGCGCAGGCCGCGCATCGATACTTCCACGAATTCGGCATCACCGAAGCGGATCTTGCCGATGTCGCCGTCGCGAATCAGCGCTGGGGGCGTCATCATCCTCACGCGGCGAAAGCGAAGTTCGGTGAGATCGACCGCGACAAGGTGCTGTCGTCGCCGTATGTGGCGACGCCGCTGCGCCGCTGGATGTGCTCCACATGGGGCGGTGGTACGGGCGGTGCCCTCGTCATCACGTCGCCGGAGAACGCGCGCGCCGCGCGCAGTCCGGTGTACCTGATGGGCTACGGATCGGCCACTACGCACGAATACCTGACCGACCGCATGAACATGCGTCAGTGCCGGTTCGACAGTCTCGGCGCGTTTCCGAACCTGACCACCACGGCGACTGCGGAGGCGGCACGTCAGGCCTATGCGATGTCGGGTCTCGGTCCCGAGGATATCGACATGGCGCAGATCTCGGTCAACTTCGCCCACATGGGGCCGATGGTGATGGAGGATCTGGGCTTCGCGAAGAAGGGGCGCGGCATCGACCTCTATCGCGAAGGCCGAACGGGCGTGGACGGCGATCTGCCAACCGATACCAATGGCGGCTGGCTGTCTTTCGGACAGCCAGGCATATCGTGCAATATGGACAGCATCGTCGAGGCCGTGCGCCAGTTGCGCGGTGAACCTTTGGGACTCGCACCTGTGCGTCGCCCGCAGACAGTGCTCGTGCAAGGTGCGGGCGGGATGCTGGCGGCTGGCGCGGTGCTCCTGTTGTCGTCCGCGACATGAAATCCGATTGAGAGCATTCCATGACAGACACTCATTCGCTCAATAGCTGGCCGCAGCCTTACCGCTTGCCGGATGCCGAGCCCTACTGGTCCGCGTTGTCGGAAAACCGGCTGACTTTCCAGCACTGCAACGAATGCGCGCAGGCCGTGTGGCCCGCGCACTCGTTCTGCACCCACTGCGGGTCACGATCGCTCGACTGGCGGCAGTCGAGCGGCCGCGGCTCAGTGTGGTCGTACAGCACGATCATGCGCGGCCCGACCCCGGTATGGGCGGCTATCGTGCCTTACACGGTCGGCTTCATCCAGATGGACGAAGGCTATTTCCTGTTTTCGCAGATCGACGCCGATCCGGATGCCATTGCGATCGGCCAACGCGTGGAAGTGCGTTTCGTGCAACGCGGTGAGCAGAAACTGCCGCTGTTCGTGCCGTGCGACCGGTAAAGAATCGGTGGTGAGCCGGCCACGTGCCGGCATAGCCGTAAAAAGCGGAGGAGACACCGTGAGACTTATTCAAGGCGTACGCGCCAGCGGGAGGCATCGTGGCCGGACCGCTTGATGGCGTTCGTATTCTCGATCTGACGTCCAACTTCATGGGGCCATTCGCCTCGTTGCTGCTGGCCGACATGGGCGCCGACGTCTGCAAGATCGAATCGCGCGAGGGTGACACGACGCGCAATATCGGGCCGAGCCGCCATCCCGGTATGGGGCCGATCTTCCTGCACCTGAATCGCAACAAGCGCAGCCTCGTGCTCGATCTCAAGCATCCAGACGGGATTGGCGCGCTCAGGCGCATGGCGGAGCGTGCCGACGTTTTGCTGTACAGCATGCGTCCGCACACGATGGCGAAGCTCGGTATCGCGTACGAAGACGTTCGGCGCCTCAACCCGCGCATCATCTATTGCGGTGCGTTCGGCTTTGGCCAGAACGGCCCCTATGCGACGCGTCCCGCCTACGACGACCTGATCCAGGCGGCGGTCGGCATGCCGGTGCTGCAAAGCCGCAAGTCGGGGCCGCCCAATTACGTCGCGACGGCAGTCGCGGATCGCGTCGTCGGCATGGCCACCAGCAACGCGGTGGCGATGGCACTTTACCGGCGCGAGAAGAGCGGCGTGGGCCAGCAGGTGTTCGTGCCGATGATGGAGACGTTCGCGCATTTCGTGCTCGGCGACCACCTCTACGGTCATACGTTCGTGCCTCCCATCGGCGACTGGGGCTATGCGCGCATGATGAATCCGGACCGCCGCCCCTATCGCACGCGCGACGGCTATATCGGCGTCAACGTGTATGCCGATCATCACTGGCGGCGTTTCTTCTTGTTGTCGGGGCATTCCGAAATGGCCGACGACCCGCGTTTCGCGACGATCGGTGCGCGCACCGAGCATATCGCGTATCTGTACGCGTTTCTCGCGCAAGTCTTCGAAACGAAGACATCGGCGGAATGGCTCGGGCTTCTGACCGGGGCGGACATTCCCGTCATCGAGATGAACACGCCGGAAACGCTGCTCGACGATCCACATATGAAAGCGGTGGGCTTCTTCGCCGAACAGGAGCATCCGTCGGAAGGCACCATCCGCACACTAGGGATTCCTCAGCAATGGAGCGAAAGCGCGCCGGAGCTGCGCTATCCGGCGCCGCGGCTCGGCGAGCAGTCGGCGCAGTTGCTGGCCGAGTACGGCTTCGGCCGCGACGAGATCGATGCGATGATCCACTCGGGCGGCGCATGGACGCCCGGCACGGATGCCGCGTAAAACTATGCAAGGGAGAACAACCATGTTGCGTGATTTACCGTTGGCGGGCGTCGTGGTGGTGGAACTGAGCGACAGCGCGTCGGCGCCGTTCAGCGGGCGCATACTCGCAGCGCTGGGCGCAGAAGTATGGAAGATCGAGCGGCCAGCGGGCGATTCGGCGCGCGGCTGGGGCCCGAGCAAATGGAAAGGCAGCGGCGCCGCGTATCACGCGCTCAATCGCGGAAAGCGCACGATCTGCCTCGACATCAAGGACCGGGAGCAACTTGCGACGCTTCATCGGCTGATTGCCGAGCACGCGGATGTGTTCATCCACAATCTGCGGCCTGGCTCCAGTGCCGGGTACGGACTCGACGCGGACAGCCTGCGTGTCACGAAGCCCGAACTCGTCTACTGCGAGGTGGGGGCGTTCGGCCATACGGGGCCGATGAATACGCTGCCGGGCTACGATCCGCTCATGCAGGCATTCTCGGGGATCATGAGCATTACCGGCGAGGAGGGGCAGGCGCCGGTGCGCGCGGGCGTGTCGATCGTCGACTTCGGCACCGGCATGTGGGCCGTGATCGGCATTCTCTCCGCGCTGTATCGCCGGCAGATCAAGCATTGCGGCGCAACCGTGAACAGCTCGCTGCTGGAGACGGCGATCGCGTGGATGTCGGTTGGCATCGCGAACTATAGCGCTGATGGCGAGGAGGGCGGCCGGCACGGGTCGGGCGTGGCGTTCATCGTCCCACATCGCGCGTATGCCGCTGCTGACGGTCATATGATCGTCAGCGCGGCCAACGACGTGCTGTTCGCGAAGCTTTGCGCGGCGCTCGATCATCCCGAATGGGCAAACGACGATCGCTTCGCCACGAACGCCGGACGACTGAAGTACCGCGCGGAAATCGACCGCCTGATCGGCGAGCGCCTTGCGACGGACACGCGCGCGGTCTGGCAGGCGCGGCTGCAGGCGGCCGGCATACCTGTCGCGCCTATCCAGACGACGGCCGAGCTCGTCGGGCACGAGCAGACGTGCGCGCTCGGTATCATCGAGACGCCATCGGACGACGAGATCGGCCTTGTCGGCCTGCCGCTGTCGTTCGACGGCAAGCGTCCACCGCCGCTGCATGCCGCGCGGGAGATCGGCGCCGACAACGACCAGCTCGAACGCCTGCTGAAGTTGCCACATTAGAAGCCGCGGCAGGCTCGACCCCGGGCGCCGCACAGGGGCAGACGGTGTACGATGAACCCGTCCGGCCCGTGCGACGTCGCGAAGCGAGCCAGGGAGGGCGGGCAAGAGAGGAGACATGAGCACCTTCAACCGGCTGCATCTGATCCGGCAGGTCGATCTGTTCACGCTGAAGCTTTTCGTTTCGGCTGTGGAGGAGCAGCAGATCGGCTTGGCCGCCATTCGCGAGAACATCGCCGCATCGACAGCAACCAAGCGCATTCAGGACCTCGAAGACATCGCTGGCATCAAGCTCCTCGAGCGTGGCCCGAAAGGCGTCCTGCCGAGTCCGGCGGGCGCCGTGCTCGTGCGCTACATCAGGCGGATCTTCGAGAATCTCGACGACATGCGTGCCGAAGTCGCGGCGTTTACCGAAGGGATGCGCGGTGAGCTGGCGATCGCGTCGGCGCGTACGATCATCGTGCCGTTCATCGCGCGCGAGCTTGGCGACTTCAAGCGCGACTATCCGCTTGTCGATCTCGTGGTGCGCGAAATGGAGAACGCCGACATCGTGCAGGCGGTCTCGCGCGGCGAGGCCGACGTTGGCGTGTTCGCAGCCGCGCATGAGTTCGATCTGGGCGGAGTGGACGTGACGCCGTACCGCACCGACCGCCTGATCGCCGTTGTTCCGCAAGGACACCGGCTGAGCGGCCTCACGAGTGTCTCGTTCGCTGACCTGCTGCCGGAGAACCTCATCGCGGTCAACGCCATGCAGAGCGCGTTGCGGGTCGCGGCGCGGCGTCTTGGCGCCGAATTCCAGCCGCCTTACACAGTGAGCAGCGCGGGTGTAGCCGTGAGTCTCGTCGAGGCCGGCCTGGGGGTGACCATTCAGCCCGAATGTCTGGTGAGTCACGAACTGTTCGGCCGCGTCACCGTGCTGGAACTCGCCGAGCCTTGGGCGATACGGCATATTCATATTGCGACTGCGCGTGGTCGCGAGATGAACCCCATTGCGTCCGCGCTGATACGGCAACTGCTGGACCGGCCGCGCGACGAAGCGGCGCCCTGAAATTCGCGCTGCGTATACACGAGGGTTGGAGAGTATGACTGAAACGTTACCGATCGCGACGGATGAAGTGACCCGCGAGCCAATACATACCCGACACATCAGCTTCGAGGGCTTCCGGCGCAGCGATGGCCTGTTCGAGATAGTCGGCCAGCTTGCCGACCGCAAGCCGTACGACTTTGCCCCGCCGAGCGGCCCGCGCGTGGTACCAGCAAACGAGCCGATTCATGACATCGCGGTGCATGTCCTCTTCGATCTCGACATGGTCATCCACGCCGTCACCACCACGATGCGCGCGTATCCGTATCGCGACTGCTCGGGCGGTGGCGAGTCGTTGCAGGCGCTCGTGGGGCTGCGTATCGGCTCGGGGTGGAGCGGCGAAGTCCGCAAGCGTCTGCCTGCCGGGGAGACCTGTACACACCTGCGGGAGATTCTGATTCCGCTGGCGACGGCGGCGATTCAGGCCGTCAATCCGCTACGGTCACAAAGTCTGCTGGACGCAACCGATGCGAACGGCAAGCCGCTCAAGATCGACAGTTGCTATGCCTACGGCGTCTCGCGCGAGCTCGTTTTGCAGCGCTGGCCGGATTTCCACCGGCCGCACAAGACCTGATCGTTGTCGCAACGGACGCGCGGACCATGAATCCGCCGTCGGGCGGATTCGGGCATCGAGAAGCCGACAGCCCTGGCGTGTCGGCATCGGGGCGCGTGCGGCGATTACTGGCGTGCGGCGTCGACAATGGCCCTGGACGGTTGCGTCACGCTGGCGGACACCACGTCGTCGACGTCGAGCACGGGCTGTCCGTACTGCGCGCTCTTCGCGATCTTGCCGATATACACCGGCACCTCGGCCTCGTGGTCATCGTGGCCGAAGCGCAGCTTGCCGCGTAGCGTGTCGAACGTATTCGTTTCGAGCGCATGCATCACTGCGTCGGGGCTCGTCGAGTGCGCAGCGGCCACCGCTTGGGCCCAGGTCGTAACGCAGTCGTAGGCGACGCTGGCCCAGTCGGATGGATAGCTGCCGGTGCGCGCCTTGAACTGGGTGACGAACGCGTTGCCCTGCGGCGTCTTCTCGATCTCGTTGAAAGGCGCGTACTGATACCCCTCGGTGCCGATGGGCGCGTCGCTGCCGAGATTTTTCAGCGTGGTCGTGTCGAGCACTGTCATGAAGTGGTTGTTGATCTGCTTGAAGAAGCCCACCGCGTTGGCCTGCTTCGAGAACGTGACCAGATCGGCGCCGAATATCTGTGCCCAAACGTAGTCCGGCTTGGCAGCGAGTATCTTGTTGATACTGGCCGTGTAGTCGATTGCGCCCAGTTTCGGATATTCCTCGACCACGATCTGCGCTTGCGGATTCAGCTCTTTCATGAACGTCTTGAAACGCTCGGCCGCCGAGCGTCCGCCCGCATAGTCGGGCACCAGCAGGGCATAGCGCTTGTACGGCGCTTTCGCGAGACGCGTGGTGACGGCGCGCATCAGCATGTAGGTTGTCGGCGCCATCGAGAAAACGTAGGGCTGGTAGTCCTTCATCGTGATCTCTTCGGCCGCCGAAACGGCAACGCACATTGGCACCTTGAACTTCGCGGAGACCATCTTGCTCACGGCTAGCGTGCTACCCGAGGTGATCGGCGAGAGCAGCAGCGAAGCGCCCGACTGCACGAGCGCGCTGGCCTGTGTGATCGCCCGCTGCGGGTTCGTGCCGTTGTCCTGCTGGTCGAACGTCACGGGCTGGCCGAGCACGCCGCCGTGCTGGTTCAGGCTGTCGAGCGCGAACTGGATACCGGCGAGCGACTGCTGGCCGAGCGCGGAGGCGGGGCCGCTCAGGTCGAGCGATGCGACGATCTTCGCGGGCGGCGCGGCCAGTGCGTTGACGTTGGCATAACAGCACGATAGAGCCAGCAGCGCGGAGCCGATCCGCGGACGCACGAAGGGAAGGGGAAAGGGCTTCATTGACGTGTCTCCAGTGTGTGGTGTTTGTCCAGCCGTTGTACTGCGTCGGCCTTGACGTACGCAAGCGCGGCACGGTGAAGGTTCCGTGCTTTGAAAAATGGCGCAAATCAGTCTGGAGTTTCGGTGTGCTAACTGGAAATCCGGCAACTACGCGCAGGCCGTTGTGCGATACGAAGGCGTCCAGTCGGTACGCGCATGCCGCAACAGAAAGCGCAGCACCGTGTCGCCAAACGCGTCGTTGGTCTCCCCAGCGACTGGGTGTCCGGCGCCACTCACGTTAGCGTATTCCGCGTGCGGGCATAGGCGCAGAAAGGCCTGCACGCCCGCTTCGCTAACGACCTCCGAACCTTGGCCACGCACGAGTTGCGTCGGCAGGCTCAGGTTGCGCGCGCACTTTGAGAGGCGCGACTCGCGGCGCGCGAGGTCGCGCGGCCATGCGGCGAAGCCCGGATCCCAGTGCCAGCGGTATTTCCCATCGTCGCATCGGCGCACGCTCCGCATGAGGCCCTCGGCGTTCAAGGATCGCGCCGGACGGTCTCGAATGCCCTGGAGTGCGGCATCCACATCGTCTAGCGCAGTAAATCCGCCGGGCTGCCGCATGAACGATTGGAGCCGTGTGACAGCCGCGCTTTGGGTTTGCGGCGCGATGTTGACGAGCACGAGGGCGTGCGCGTCTAAATACCGTTCGCCTACTGCGAGCAGGCTCGTGCTGCCCCCCATGCCAGCCCCCACGAGCGCCGGCGTGCGTCCGTCGAGCATGGCCGCGACGCATTCGAGATCGCGGGCCATTGCGCCTTGACTGTAGTTGCAAACGGGCGACCAGTCAGAATCACCGTGTCCTCTTGCGTCGAAGGTAATTGCGTAGAACCCTGCAGCGGCCAGCGCGCGGGCTGTCCGACTCCATGCGTGACGGGTCTGGCCGCTACCGTGCAGCAGGATCACTGGCGTTGCATCCGGGTCACCCCAGACTTCACCGGCGAGGCGTGTGCCGTCTGCGCTATTACGTACGCACATGGGGACTGGCATGTCGCGCACACGCGCTGGGGCTTGCGTCAAAGTCATCACGATCGAACCTGTCTTATGCTGCGGGAGTATCGCAACCCGTCAATTCGGACTTTCCGCGACGCTGCGTCAAGATCAGGGTGCGGAAGCTTCAGCATAGATTCCGCGCGTGGCCGGATTGCGTCAATGCAGACGGCCCCCACGTTCCGTACTCCGAACGGGTGAGCCGACAAAGAGGGGGCGTGAGCGCTGCTACCTCACTTTCCCATGGGCTTCGCGAACATCATGTGCGACATGCCGCCATCGCACGCGATGGACTGGGCGGTGATGTAGCCTGCCGCGGGTGACGCGAGGTACACGATCAGATCCGCCACTTCCTCGGGCTGTCCTATGCGGCTCATCGGTAGCATTGAAGCGAGCTGGTCGAGGATTTTCCGCGGTACCGATCCGCGCGCCATGGGCGTGTCGATGACCCCGGGCAGCACGACGTTCACGCGCACGCCATATGCCGCCCACTCGTGTGCCATCTGGCGGCTTAGCGTGAGGAGCGCAGCCTTGCTTCTTAAGGTGGTTGAACTGCCCGGTCGCTTCAAAGTGCCTCGTCGGCCATGTGCGGGCTTGCCCGGTCGGCCGTCCGACCTAGCAAGCGCATGAGCGCCGCGACATTGCCGAGCTTTTCCAGATGAAAGACCGTGTCGATTACGTCGTCGATCCGCGCGGTGGACAGCACATCTTCGGTGTTGCGGCGGAATTTGGCGGCGAGCTCGTCGTTGGTCATGAAGCTGGACGGCTCCGGTGACGGACTGCCCTTCGGATAGCGCCGCTCGCCGATGAACGTCCTGCCGCGCGCCTGCACCTCGATCTTCGCGGGGCGACTGGCGGCGTGACCGTTCAATAATTCCACGTAGTTCGGATGCACTTCGTGCGTGACCTTGCTCATCAGGTTCATCACCGACGCGCCGAAGACGAGTTCGGGGTCCTGCCATCCTCTGCCCGGCGGTACGCGGTGCGCACCGAGTGCAAGCCCGTGTGCAATGCTGAACTGCGCGTCGTGAACGTGCGCAATCTCGCGATTGAGCCACACGGGCTGCTCCACAAACCCTTCGACCCAGGCCTTGATGCCGTCGATCTCCGCGGGCGCGATATCGTTTTCGTCGACGATCTCGGTGAGGCTGTCGAGCAGTGCATGGAGGATGCGGCAGTGCGGGTAGGGTTTGTAGGCTTGCTCGGCGGGAAAGAGCCAGTCGACGCCGAGGCCCGCTGTGATGCGCTCGGGTTCCCAGCGGCGCGTGCCGATGAAGCGCGGGAAACCGTACTCACGGTCGTCAAGAATCTGAACGTCTCCGCGATGGCCGAATTCGGCCATATGGGCGGCAGTCATCGCCGTCTGCGCCAGCGCGCCGGCCAGCAGGTACTTGATCGTGGAGCTGGGCGCATGCTGGAACCACGCGACCTGCGAATTCACGGGTGAGATGCTGCCCGCGATGCCAAGCGCGTTGGTGAGCACGGCGCTCGGGAGCGCCTTGAGCTTGACGATCGCAGCGGTCGCGCCGAACACGGTGCTGCTGTAGCCATAGACGGGCGGCGGCGAGACTTTGCCGTCCCGGGTGTCGCGCAAATAGTCCATGGCTTTGCCGAGGCGATACGACATTTCGTGCGAAAGCGCGATCGCTTCGAGCAGCGCCGTGCCGGACGCGCCGTGCGCCTCTGCGACGGCCAGGGCGCCGGGCAGCACATAGGGTGCGACGTGGCCGGGAGGCACGACCGCGTCCATGTCGAGAGCGTTGATCAGTTCTCCATTCGCGAACGCAGCGCCGAAAATCGACGCTTTCTCCCCCGTGCCGATGATGGTCGCGTCGCCATTGCCGCCCATCGCGCGTGCGTAGTCGATGCCGATGCGACCTTTGGGCTCACCGGTGGCAGCCACGGCGCAGCCGATCGAATCAAGAAGAATCCGTTTGCATTCCTGAACAACGGGCGGAGGCATTCGGTCGAATTGGGTATCAATGGTGAAACTGGCAAGCTGTTCGACGATGGTGGCGGGCATGGCAGGGTCCTGAATGGAACGCGTCTGAAGAGCGGCGGTCGGCGGTTGGCGCGTGACCGTTTCGGACGCAGGTAAGGCGTCCTCACACGCTGCGCGGTCGTCGAAGTTGAAAGCATCAAAACTGATTTAGGCTAACGAATGTTAGTTTTATGGAAGGTGTAGTGAATCACCATGCGTATTAATCCCTATGCTCGTAGAGCTAATCGAATTTTCGCGCCGCAGGGGCTATTTGTATTGAAGGCTAACGAATGTTAGGATGAGGTGGTGCTGTATGTCGCGACGACGCGAGAGAGGCCCGTGCGGGTCTGTCCTGACCGATGAGGAAGCATTCGATGAACCGAACGACCGATGCAGCCTGTGCTGCGCTCGCCCAGGTCCAGCTTGCGTGGAACACGGCCGCGCGCCGCTGGGATGCGGGCATGTTGACGGCTGTGTACACGAACGACGCGCTGTTTTTCGGCGGCCGGCCAGGTCATTCGGTCGGCGCGGGCGCGATTCGCGAGTATTTTGCTTCGTACGAAGGCGTGATCGAATCGGCCACGCTGGCGCTCGTGGAGCAGCACTTCATCCGTCTCACGGACGACTGCTTTCTTGCGCAAGGTTACGGCGAATTCTCGTTCGTCTTGAGTGGTGACCGGCAGTCACGCTCTCGTTTGCGCACGACGCTCGTCGTCGCGCTGCAGCAAGGCGAATGGAAGATCCGCCAACACCATTTTTCGTCTACGCCGGAATCTCCGCCCATCTAACGCGTGGCGACCCGGCCCATGCGCGGACTCACGTCGCGCACACATGACGCGCGAGGAACTGCAAAGCCGCTTCGCCAAACACGTCGTTGCGGTCGCCGGCCACCATATGGCCAGCCTGCGCGACGTTTACGTATTCCGCATGCGGGCAGAATTCGAGGAACTCCTGCACGCCAGCCTCGCTGACGACGTCCGAACTGCCGCCGCGTACGAGCAGCGTCGGCGGCGTCAGGTTGCGGGCGCAGGCGCCGAGGCGTGAATGGCGTCCGTGCAGATCGATCTGCCCCGCGAGGAATCGTGGATCCCAATGCCAGCGGTAGCGGCCGTTGGCGCCTAGCCGGACGTTCTTCGCGAGACCTTGCAGATTGCGTGGGCGCGCTTGCGAAGGGCGATAGCGGCCAATCGCGTCAGCTACTTCGTCGAGCGAAGCGAATCCGTCCGGGTTTTGTGACATGAACGCGCGGATCCGATCGACGCCGGCTGGTTCCGTGTACGGCACGATATCGACGAGGATCAGTGCGCGCGCGTCCACCTGTCGTTCGCCGATGGCAACGAGACTCGTAGCGCCGCCTAGCGACGCCCCGACAAGCGCGGGCTGCCTTATGCCGATTGCCGCGAGCACGCACCGGAGATCGGCGGCAAGCGCGTCGAGACTGTAGTCGCCATCGGCGCTCCAATCCGAGTCGCCGTGTCCTCGCGCGTCGTAGGCGACGGCGAAATAGCCGGCATGGCCGAGCCGCTCGCCTGTGCCACCCCACGCGTGACGCGTCTGGCCGCCGCCGTGCAGTAAGACGACGGGCGAACCGGCGGGATTGCCCCATGTATCGCCGGCTAACCGAACCCCGCTGGAACCTTTCCACATGTGCATGGGTTGCGGTGTACCTGGCAGGCGGCTTGCTGCTTTCATCGGGGCCTCATTGCGGGTGGATACCGTGCGCGAAGACCGCGCTGCGGCGTACGGAACATCAGTTTCGAACTTCGCCGAAGGGGCGCGCCGTGTCAACACGTCCCGGCGCCGGGTTCCGTACAATGGCAGCCCCTGCTTTGCCAGGCGGAAAAAATACGGTAACCTTCCAAATAACCGTTAGATTGCGCAGCGCACTCGCGCTCCGGGTGCGAAAGACAGGGCAGCAAAAGGCTGATAAACACAAGTGCGAAAGCGAAATGTAAATCCTAGTGCGGATACCCGCGAGACCTTGCTGCGGCTCGCCGCGCGCTCGTTTGCAACGCAGGGGTATACGGCCACGACAATGCGCGTGATCGCCGACCAGGCCGGTATTGAGGCTGCGAGCATCTACTATCACTTTTCGTCGAAGGAAGAACTCGTCGACGTCGTCATGGAGCACGGCGCGGAGAGCATCGTTCAGCACATCAACGAGCACTTCAACGCGCTGCCCGCGACTGCGAATGCCGAAGACCGCTTCAAAGCGGCACTGGTCGGCCAGATGAGCGCCCTGATCAAATTCGGCGACTACGCGCTAGCCCACAATCGGCTTCTGACCCAATTGCCGGACAAGGTGCGCGAGCGTCAGATCAAGCGACGCGAGCGGCACCAGCGGATGTGGACGACCGTGTTCGACGATTTGCGTGCGGAGGGCTATCTGCGCGAGGACGTCGATATGGCGCTCGCCCGCGTCTACGTCCTGGGCTTCATCAACTCGGTGCAGACCTGGTTCGATCCGAAGAAGGGATCGCTCGAGAAGATCGCCGATCAATTCATCACGATGTTCTTTGAGGGTGCCGCGCCAGCGGCCAAGCCGCGGCGCAGTGGCCGCAAGAAAGAACTGGCCGCTTCGTCCTGACCGGCTGTCGTATTTCGCGTCGCTCAGATTCTTCGGGCGACGCCTGCCCCTCCGCACTGATCCTGATTGCAGCACGGTGACCCGCGCCGGTCGCCGTGCCTCATCGCGCCGGCCGCGATCGTCTTGAATCCCGCTTCTTACGCACTGCGCCGCGTCTTGCTGCTGGCATGACGTCCGCATCCGCATTCGGGTTAGACCGGATGGAGATAATGCATCTTGTAAACCAATCTACCGTTCGTTAGGTGCGTTGCCACGAATTTTCAGCGATGCGGAATTGCATTTTTGACGAGCCAATCTGGAGGAGCGCGATGATTCAAGATGTTTCAAGCAGTTCGGGCCGCCTGCCCGCGGGCTTCGAAGAACTCGAACCCTTCGTCGACCAATGGAGCGCGGCGACATCTCACGAGCGGTGGATGCGCCGCGCGCTCACCCCATATCCCGAGATCGTCGAGTTTTACGAGGCGATGTTTGCGCGCGCGGAAGAAGCGACGGTTTATCTGGAACAGTTCCCACTGAATGACATGCCGGATCAGGCGCAAAACTTGTTCAAGTTGCTACTGGCGATGTGCCAGGCGGCGATCGCCGTCGAAATGCACCAGGCGCCGACGATCCGTCATGCACCGCCCCAGCATGCGCTGAAAATCGAGGTTGGTTTCCAGCCGCACGGCTGAACCGCAGGCCACGAATACCCACGTTCTCCAATTGCGATGTGCCGGAGGTCATATGAATCATCCGTCCGAAGTCAAAGTGAGCCTTACCGGGTCCATCGGCCTGTCCACCGAGCCGATGCCGACTTCCCTGTATACCGATCCCACCCAGTACGAGCGCGAACGTGAGCGAATCTTCCGCCGCGCGTGGCTGATGGTTGGGCGAGTCGAGCGCATTCCGAAACCGGGTGACTTCTTCGTCAAGGACCTGGCAATCTTCAAGGCTTCGGTGATCGTTGCTCGTTCCGACGACGGCAAGATCCGTGCGTTCCACAACGTCTGTTCGCACCGCGCGAACATCGTCGAGCATCGTCCGAGTGGCAACGCGAAGCGCTTCGTGTGCCGTTATCACAGTTGGGGCTACAACAATGAGGGCGATCTCGCGCACGTGCCGGACGAAGCCGCCTTCTTCCATCTCGACAAAAGGAAGTGCGGGCTGACGCCGGTCGCCGTGGACGTTTGGGAGGGCTGGATCTTCATCAACACGGCGCCGGTGCCGGAAGTCGGCCTCACGGAATTTCTCGGACCGGTCGCAGATGCGCTGGCTGGTATCGACTATCCGAACCCGGACAACGCGATCGTGTTGCGCGGCGAGTTCAAGGCAAACTGGAAAGCGGTTGCCGAGAACTTTAGCGAGATCTATCACATCGCGTCGATTCACCCTAAGACCTTCGGGCCGATCTACACGGGTAAAGCGAATCCGTTCGGCCGGCCACTCAGTGCGAATCTCTATGGTATTCACCGCTCGTTTTCTCTGTGGCTGAATCAGGAAAATCAGCCCCCGGAAAACGCGAAGGTCACGCGCTGGCTCTACGCGGCGGGTCACACGGTCACCGGTACGCGTAAAGGGACGGAAACCAATTCGATCGTCGAGCACAAGTCGGTGAATCCGCAAAAATTCGCCGAGTGGTCGCAGGACGTCAACTGGTTCTTCCCGAACTGGCACCTGCAAATCTCGGCGAACCAGTTCTGGACACACGAGTTCTGGCCAACCTCGGCGAATACGACGCTGTGGGAAGCACGCTTCTACAACAAGAAGCCGGGCTCGGTGCGAGAACGCCTTCAGCTCGAACATTTCACCGCGCATATCACAGACGGGATGCTCGAGGATCTCGGGAACATCGAGTCCATGCAGGTCGGGATGGAAACGGGCGCCAAGCCGTTCGTCCATTTCAACGAGAGCGAAATCCTGTGCCGTCACGGCCTGGAGCAGGTCGTCAAGTGGACTTCGGCGACGTCGGTGAAGGACGCATTGGGCTAGCTGCGGGCGCGGCGTCGTTGTTGTCTGGCGACGCCGCCGCAAGCCGCAGGAAATTGATCGATCACGCGCGCATCGCGCGTTCGGTGCGGGAGGAACGATGACGAGTGGGTTGGGAAGGTTGAAGGTCCGCGTGGCGGCGAAGCATGACGAGGCCGTGGATATTTGCAGCTTCGAGCTGGTTTGCGTGGACGGTGGGTCGCTGCCGGCATTCTCGGCGGGCTCGCATATCGACGTCGCTGTGCCGGGTGGCCCGACGCGTCAGTATTCGCTGTGTAACGCCCCAAACGAAAGCCATCGCTATCAGATCGCGGTGCTACGGGATCCACAATCGCGCGGTGGCTCGGCCGGGATGCACGATCGCCTGCGGGTCGGAGACGAACTGACGATAAGCCATCCAAAGAATCATTTCCAGCTCGCGCATGAGGCACGGCATCACCTCTTGCTCGCGGGCGGTATCGGCGTGACGCCGATCCTCTGCATGGCCGAACGGCTGGCAACGATCGGCGCGTCGTTCACGATGCACTACTGTACGCGTTCGCGCGCGCGCACAGCGTTCGCCGAACGCATTGGCCATGCGCGGTACTCGGAGCGTGTCCAGTTCCATTTCGACGACGGCACCCAGAGCCAGAAACTCGACCTCGCGGCGCTGCTCGCGCAGCCGGACTCGGGCACACATCTGTACGTGTGTGGGCCCAAGGGTTTCATGGACGTCGTGCTGGGTGCTGCACGAAAGGCCGGCTGGCCGGACGCTCGACTGCATTACGAGTTCTTCGCGGTCGACGGGCGCGAAACGACTGGCGACGAGCGTTTCGAAGTGGAGGTCGCGAGTTCGGGGCAGGTGGTCGTTGTCGGGAAAGATGAGTCCGTCGTAGCGGCGCTGGCGAAGGCCGGTATCCGGATCGAAACGTCTTGCGAACAGGGCGTGTGCGGCACGTGCCTGACGCGCGTGCTGACCGGCGAGCCGGAACATTTCGACGCCTACCTTACGCCCGATGAACGGGCGGCAAATGATCAGTTCCTGCCGTGCTGTTCGCGCTCGAAGTCGGCGCGGCTGGTACTCGATCTGTAGGCACGCACACCGGACCTGTACGCCGCGAGAGCGGCGCGCAGGCCGATTTCCGTTCCTGCACGCACTCCCACAAGCTTCTACGCAAGCTTTTATGCAGCCTCTGCCAGCAAGCGCCGATAGTGAGGCAGCGCGGTAAAGAGCAGCCACGCTGCGAGTGCTGACGCGATCGTGCACACGATGGCGATGGATTGCCCAACCATCTTCGGATTACTGAACACGTGGTCGGTCATCAGCGCAATCAGCGTGGGGCCCGCGCCGAAACCGATTAATTGGGCGACGAACGAATAGAGCGCGCCTACGGTGCCACGCATCCGGCTCGGCGCGACGAGCTGCAGTGCGGCACCCATGCAGCCCGTGGGCAGGCTGAAGAAAAAGACGGTACCTGAAGCCGCGGCCAGCGCGCCCGTCGCGCCGGGGGCGAACGGAATGCTCGCGCAACAGAGCAGCATCGGAATCGTGGCGAACGCGGCGGTGCGCAGCGGCGCATCGGTATAGCCGCGCTTCTCGAGCTGGCGGGCAATCCAGGGTCCGGTGAGCGCGCCAGCAATGCCAAAGCTGACCACCAGTACGCCAAAGCGGAATCCGACGAGTGCGGTCGGCATCCCGCGCGTGCGGATCAGATACGTGGGCATCCACGCTGGCATGCCGAGCACGACGATCGCCAGCATGCCGACGCCAAGCAGGATCCGGAGATAGAACCCGCGTCGCTGCCAGATATACGAGGCTGAATCGCCGGTCGTGAATTGCCGGTCGTCCTCGCGCTCGCTGATCACGCTGCTGCGCACGGGCTCGCGCACGGTGGCCACCACCAGTAGAGCGAAGAGAATACCTGGCAGTCCGATCAGTACGAATGCGAGCTGCCAGGTCTGGAACTGCGCGAGGATCGGGAGTTGCTGATGAAGCGCGCGCGCAAACTCGATCACGAAGCCGCCGGCCACGAGCGAGAGCCCGCCGCCGAGCATCGGCCCGAGAATGAAGATACTCATCGCGCGCGCCATTTTTCCCGCCGAAAAGCAATCGGCGATCATCGAGAGCGCGAGGGGGAATACGCACGCTTCGCTGGCGCCCACGCCAAGGCGGGCGATGAAGAGCCCTTCGTACGTATTGGCCGTGCCGCACAGCGCAGTAAAACCGCACCACAGGCAGATGCAGATCACGAGAAGGTTGCGCCGGTTGGTCAGATCGACGAGCCGGCCGAACAGCGGCGATGCGACCAGGTACGCGGAAATGAACGCGATACCCTGGACGAGGCTGAGTTGCGTGTCGGAGATGACCAGCGAATGCTTGATGGGCTCCACCAGCAGGTTGAGGAGTTGCCGGTCGATGTAAGCGAGAGAATAGGCGAGCGTTAGCACTGCCAGTATGTACCAGGCCCGCCCACTATCGTGGACTACCCGAAGGGAGGCGCCCTGCGCTAGCGCTTGTTCGCTGGGGCAGGCGCCCTTGGACGGCATGTCGTTCATGGTGTTGCTCATTTCTCCTCCGGGACGGTTGTTCGGATATCGTGCGACATTAACTACCTAATGTTCGATAGGTTTGCGAGGTAGTTTGGTGCGAGAGAAGGTGTTGTTCCATGAGTGTTATCCATGAGCCGACAAAATGCGCGGCACGTAGCGGACGTGATGCAAATTTCGCGCCAGTTTCCGTGTTGGCGTAAACCCTCAATGACAGCGCTGCTGTTTGCGCAGAAACTAACTACCAGTTGTTAGGTAAAACCTGACGGCTTTCAGTTGAAACCATCGACAGGCCTGGATAGACATGACGACGCAGATGAAACCCATACGCTCCTTCCTCTTTGTTCCGGGAAACAAGCCAACCTGGATCGAGAAGTCCATCACCTCCAGGGCCGATGCGCTGATCCTGGATCTGGAGGACAGCGTGCCGCCGCCCCAGAAAGTGGAGGCGCGCGAGATCGTCAAGTCGAAGCTGGCCTGGCTGGCCGAACAGAAGCAGCGCGTCTGGGTGCGCATCAACCGCAGCGCGCACCTGTACGACTTCGACGACATCCTCGCGATCGTGAGCCCTGTGGTCGAGGGCATCGTGATCTCCAAGCCCTGCGGTCCCGAAGATATCCATACCGTTGCGTCGATGCTGGCCGAGGCCGAGTACCGCGCGGGCGTCGAGGTGGGACATACAAAAGTGATCCCGCTGCTGGAGACCGCCCGTTCGTTGCAACTGGCCTACGAAATTGCCCAGCACGAGCGCGTGCCCGCCATCGTGGGTGCGACAGCGAAGAACGCCGACGTGGCCCGTGCGCTGAAGACTGTCTGGTCGTTGAACGGTCGTGAAACCCAGTACCTGAAGTCGCGTGTCGTCATGGCCGCACGCGCCGCGGGCAAGCTGCCCATCGGCGGTGTCTGGCAGCAGGTACACGATCTCGACGGCCTCAAGGTCTCGACGGCCAACGATCGCCAATTGGGCATGAGCGGCGAGTTGGTGCTACATCCCTCCAACGTCGAGATCGTCAACAAGGCCTATAGCCCCACCGAGGACGAAGTGGCCTTTTACCAGGGGATGATCGACGCGCTGGACAAGGCCCAGGCCGAAGGCCGTGCCTCGTGCATCTACGACGGCGAGCACATCGACATTGCTCACGTGAAGACGGCGCGTGAAATCATCGAACTCGCGCAGTCGTTCAACGGCTAATCAAAATCTCTGGAGAAGACAAATGGCAGGCCTTTACTTCGAAGAATTCAAGCCCGGCATGGTGATCGAGCATGCCATCCGCCGCACCGTGACCGAGACCGACAACGTCCTGTTCTCGGCCATGACCTATAACTGCGCGCCGCTGCATATCGACGCCGAGTACAGCAAGAACACGTTCTACGGCCAGCGCCTCGTGAACAGTATGTTCCTGCTCGCGCTGGTGGCCGGCATCACCGTGTATGAAACCACGCTGGGCACCACGCTCGGCAACCTGGGTTTCGGCGAAATCGCCTTCCCCAAGCCCACGTTCCACGGCGACACCATCCGTGTCGAGACCGAGATTCTCGAGACGCGTCTCTCGAAGAGCCGCAAGGATTCGGGCATCGTCACTTTCCGGCACGTTGCGAAGAACCAGCGCGACGAGATCGTGTGCACCGCGGTTCGCACCGGCCTGATGATGCTGCGTCCCGCCGAGGCGGCCTGATTACCTATTTGCAGGAAGAGCGAAGCCATGGACTACCAACTGAGCGCCGATCAACATGCCATCGTTGATGCAGCGGAAAAAATCTGTGCGGACTTTCCGCTCGAATACTGGCGCAACAAGGACAAGAACCACGCGTTCCCGCACGAGTTCTTCGAAGCCGTTGCCAGCGGCGGCTGGCTCGGCATCTGCATGCCCGAGGATGTGGGCGGCGCGAACCTGGGCGTGACTGAGGCGGCGCTTTTCATGCGTACAGTTGCCGAGTGCGGCGGACAGGCGGCCGCGTCCACCATCCACATGAACATCTTCGGTTTGCAGCCGGTCGTGCATTTCGGCTCGGACGCACAGAAGAAGGCGTGGCTTCCGCCCTTTGCGCGCGGCGAGCATAAGGCGTGCTTCGCGGTCACCGAGCCGGACACGGGGCTCGATACCACCAAGCTCAAGGTGGTGGCGAAGAAACAGGCCGACGGCAACTACCTCATTTCGGGAAAGAAGGTATTCATCTCGACCGCGCAGGTCGCCGACCACATGCTGATCCTCGCGCGCACCACGCCGATCGAGGAGGTCAAGAAGCATAGCGAGGGCTTGAGCCTGTTCTACACGAAGCTCGACCGCGACTACGTCGACATTCGTGAGATCGACAAGCTGGGCCGCGCCGCCGTCGATACCAACGAGCTTTTCATCGATAACCTGCCGGTGTCGAAGGACGCGCTGATCGGCGAGGAAGGCAAGGGCCTGAGCTACATCTTCCACGGCATGAACGCAGAGCGCGTGCTGGTCGCAGTCGAGCAGGTCGGTATCGGCCGCGCCGTGCTCAAGCTGGCCACGCAATATGCGAAGGAGCGTGTGGTGTTCGGTCGTCAGATCGGCCAGAATCAGGGCGTTCAGCACCCGCTGGCGCGCAATTGGGCGGAGCTGGAGGCGGCCAATCATATGATCTTCGCGGCAGCGGATCTGTACGACAAGGGGCTGCCTTGCGGTTCCGAAGCCAACGCGGCGAAACTGCTGGCATCCGAGGCCTGTATGAATGCCTGCCAGACGTCGATTCTCACGCACGGCGGCTTCGGCTACGCGAAGGAGTATCACGTGGAGCGGTTCATGCGCGAGGCCTGGATCGGCTACATCGCGCCGGTCACTCCACAGCTCATTCTGTCGAACATCGCCGAGCGCAAGCTTGGCTTGCCGAAGTCATATTGAGGCAGAGAAGATTCAGGAGACAGGCATGTCGGCTACAAGACCCCTGGAAGGCATTCGGGTTCTCGATTTGACCGTGGCGCTCGCCGGACCCTACGGGTCGCTGTTGCTGGGCGGTCTGGGCGCCGAAGTCATTCGGGTCGAATCGCCCGGCGGCGGCGATATCGCGCGCAACAACCCGCCCTATGTCGGCAAGGAGGGCGTGCACTTCGGCGTCAAGCGCGAGGACGAAGTATCGCTGACGATTCTCAATCGCGCACGCAACAAGAAGAGCATTACGCTCGATCTGAAGTCGGAGCAAGGCCTGGCGCTGTTCATGGAACTCGCCAAGGAGTGCGACGTGGTCATCGAAAACGCCAGCGAGGGTGCTACGGCGCGCCTCGGCGTGGACTACGAGAGCGTGCGCCGCGCCAACCCGAAGATCGTCTATGCCTCGATCAAGGCGTTTGGGGAACCCAGTCCGTACCCCAATCTCAAGGGCATGGACATCATCGTACAGGCGCTGTCGGGCATCATGGACGTGACCGGTTTCGCCGACGGCCCGCCCACGCGCTCGGGCCTTCCGATGGCCGACCTGATCGCGCCGCTGTACGCCGTCAACGGCATCCTTGCCGCGCTAATCCATCGCGGCAAGACGGGCGAGGGGCAACTGGTGCAGGTGTCCATGCTCGACTGCCTTTCCTCGATGGTGGCAGAGGAGCATTTTGACGTTTTCCTCGGGCACGGATATCCGAAGCGCTCGGGCAACTTCCAGGATCGCCTCGTGCCGTTCGGCGTGTACGCCACGCGCGACGGCTACGTGGCCATGGTGGCGTTCCAGCCCGACTGGTTCCGCAACCTGATGGAAGCGGTCGGCCGGCCGGAGATGGCCAGCGATGCGCGCTATGCCACGCGCGGCCCGCGCATGAAGCACGCGGCGCAGATCAACGCCATCATCGAGGAATGGACGCGGCAACGCAGCACGGAAGAGGTCATCTGCGAACTGCAGGAAAAGCGTGGCGTGCCTGCCGCGCCTGTTCGTTCGCCGCTCGATGTCCTCAAGGACCCGGTGCTGCAGGCGCGCGGCGCCGTGGTGAAGCTGGAACACGCTGGACTCGCTGACGTCGACGCCATGGGCATGGGGCTGCCGATCAAGTTTTCGAAGACGCCAGTGCAGTTCGACCAGCCCGCACAGGAACTGGGTGCCTCCAACGACGAGATCTACCGCAGCCTGCTCAAGCTGCCGGACGAGCGGTTGCAGCGGCTGCGTGACGAGGGAGTGATCTGATCATGTCCACCGCACCCTCCCGCCGCGGCCCGCTCGCGGGCATCAAGGTCGTCGAGATCGCGGGCATCGGCCCCGGGCCGCTGGCCGCGATGTTTCTGGCCGATCTCGGCGCGACCGTAATCCGTGTCGACCGCAAGGAGCCCTCGGGCCTCGGCGCGCCGAGGCCGGTGCAATTCGATCTGGGGCTGCGAAATCGCAAGTCCGTCCGCGTGGACCTGAAAGATCCGGCCGCCGTCGAAATGGTGATGGAGCTGATCGGAGAGGCCGACGCGTTGATCGAAGGGTTTCGCCCTGGCGTGATGGAGCGTCTGGGCCTCGGGCCCGATGTGTGCCTCGCGCACAACCCGCGTCTCGTTTATGGCCGGGTGACCGGCTGGGGACAGGACGGGCCGCTCGCCCAAGTGGCCGGGCACGATCTGAACTACATCGCCATCACCGGCGCCCTCCATGCTATGGGCCGCGCAGGGCAGGCGCCCACACCGCCGCTCAATGTTCTGGGCGACTACGCAGGCGGCTCGCTATACCTCGCTTTCGGCCTGCTCGCGGGCATTCTGGAAGCACGCGGCAGCGGCTACGGCCAGGTGGTGGACGCCGCCATGGTGGACGGCGTGGCCTCCATCATGACGGTCACCTTGGGCCTGCATGCGGCGGGTATGCTCAGCAAGGAGCGCGGCACCAATCTGCTCGACACCGGCGCGCCGTTCTACGAAGTCTATGCCTGCGCAGACGGCAAGTACGTCAGCGTCGCTCCCATCGAGAGCAAGTTTTTCGGGCTGCTGCTCGAAAAGCTCGAGTTGAAGGACCACCCGCTGCTGCAAAAGCAGATGGACCGTATGCATTGGCCCGAGGCCAAGCAGGTGCTGGCCGCCAAATTCAAGGAGCGCACGCGCGACGAATGGGCGCGGCAACTCGGCGAACTCGACGTGTGCCTCGCGCCAGTGCTCGACTTCGACGAGGCGCCACGCCACCCGCATCTCGAGGCGCGCGGCACGTTTATCGATCTCGACGGCGTGTCGCATCCCGCTCCCGGTCCGCGCTTTTCGCGCACGCCCGCCGCGATGCCCGAACCGCCCGCCGCACTTAGCACCGACAACGCCATTGCCGCGCTGCAAGGCTGGCTGCCCGAGGAGCGCATCGAGGCCTGGCGCGCTCAGGGCACCTTCATCTGAGGCCGCGGGCACAAATATCCGTCGGGCAAGGATTGAAGAATAAGTAAGGATTCCTCTGAAATGACATCGCAAACACCTGATCTTGCCGCGCTCGATCGCCTGACCAACGGCCGCTCCACCTGCCGCGCCTACCAAAACAAGGCACTGGATGCGGGATTGATCCGAAGCATCGTCTCCATGGCAGGCCGCTCGGCTTCCTGGTGCAACGTACAGCCGTGGCAACTGGTCATCACCGAAACGCTGGAGAGCACGGAGCGTTTCCGCGAGGCGCTGATGGAGCGCGCGCGCAGCCACCGGGAAAACGAGTCCGATCTGCCGTTTCCGCCAAGCTATGAGGGCGTGTACGGCGAGCGTCGGCGCGGCGCAGGCATTGCCCTGTATTCGTCGCTTGGCATCGGCCCGAAGGACACCGAGCGCAGCACGCAGCAGGCGTTGCGCAACTTCCGCATGTTCGATGCGCCGCACGTCGCCATCGTCTCGGTGCCGGCGGAACTGGGACCCTATGCGCTCGTCGATGCGGGCGGCTTCATTGCCTCTTTCCTGCTCGCGGCCTACGCCCACGGCGTGGCCACCACGCCGCAGGGGGCGCTTTCCCGCCACGCGCATTTCGTGCGCGAGTATTTCGGCATTCCCGATACGCAGCACATGATCTGCGGCATCTCGTTTGGCTACGCCGAGGTCGAGCATCCCGTCAACCAGTTCCGTACCACGCGTGCCGGCGTAGACGATCTGGCGCGCTTCGCCTGACGGTTGCAGGCAGACAAACGAGGAGGGGAGCGCCATGACATTGCTGATCGACCAACCAGCGCCGCGCGTGCGCCGCCTCACGCTGAATCGCCCGGAGCGGATGAATGCGCTCGACGGGCACACCTTGCAGGCCCTCAACGACGCGGTGCGCGACTGCGTGGCGGCGGGCAGCGAGGTCAAAGTGCTCGTGATCAGCGGCCGTGGGCGTGCTTTCTGCGCGGGCAACGACCTCAAGTGGCTCGCGAGCGGCGTGCTGGCGGACCGCTGCGCCCATATGCGTCACCAGGACCTGATGCAGGACACCTACGAGCGCCTCGAGGCCGCTCCGCAGATTGTCCTGGCCAGCGTCAACGGCTTCGCCCTGGCGGGGGGCTTCGAACTGGCGCTGGCCTGCGATCTGATCATCGCCGATGAAGCGGCACAGATGGGCGACGAGCACATTCGCCGTAACCTGCTGCCGAGCGGCGGCAGCTCGCAGCGGCTGCCGCGCAGGCTGGGCCTGCAGCGCGCGCTGTACTACCTCGTCACGGGCAGGCGCATGACCGGCCGCGAGGCGGTGGAAATGGGCCTCGCCGTGCAGGCCGTGCCTGCCCTGCAACTGGAGACTGCCACGCTGGAACTGGCGGGGGAAATCGCCCAGGCCGATGCGCTGGCGCTCGCCTCCATGAAGCAGTTGGCGCGACGCTCGATGGAGTTGCCCCTCTCCGATGGACTGCGCTATGAGCGCTGGATGCAGCACTGCTATCGCACGCGGTCGCCGTCGCTGGAGGCGGGCGTGCATGGTTTTGTCGGGACTGGCGGGGACTGAGGTTCAGCCGCTCTGCGAAGCGGCATCTCCGATAACCGCTAGAGACCGCTCGCGCAATCTGCCAACTCCACTTGCAGGCGCGCGGCCGCTTCCTTGAGCGCAGGCGCGATGCGCTCGCGCTCGGCCTGCAGATCAAAATCGACGTCCGCTTTGCCGCAACTCATGCTCATGAGCGTGCCCTCGCGGCCAAGGCGCACAGGCAGTGCCACGCCAAAGGTGCTGCGCTGGAAGCCGCCCAGCACCGCGCAGGTGCCGGTGGCTTCGAGTTCGTCGAAAGAGGCGCGAATGGAGTGCTCCAGTGCCTCGCCTTGCGGTCCCGCACGACGCTTGTGTTCTTCGATCAAGCGCCGCTGTTCTTCATCGGGCAATCCCCAAAGATAAGCTCTCCCGATGGAAGTGGTGCTCATCGGCAGCACGGAACCGATGCCGAGCCGCAGCGTGGCAACCTTGCGGCTGACACGGTAATCGACGTAGAGCATGTCGATGCCGTCCTGGATGCTCAGGGCGACCGAAACATCGAGACGGTCGGCCAGGTTCTGCAGGAGGGGCTGCGCCGCTTGCAGCAGGTCGTTGGTCGCCAGGTAAGCGTGACCTATCCCGAGCGCACCGATGGAGAGCTCGAATTCACGCTTGCCGGGGACGAGCCGCAGGAAACCCGCCTGTATCAGGGTGGAGGTCAAACGCGAGACCGTGGCTTTGGAGAGTCCGGTGCGCCGCACGAGTTCCGCGTTGGTCAGCGGCGCACGATTCGACCGGAACGCGCGCAAGACCTCCAGTCCGCGCTCCACGGTCATCAGCGTCGCATTATCGGATGCAGGATCTCCAGACAGGTTCATGACAGCGTCCTCGAATGCTGGATTTCCTGCGCCATGCGCACCAGCGCCGGCCCCAGTTCACGCTCGCTGCGCGCACGGCCGACGAGCATGGCCGGCCCCATACAGCTTACGGCCAGGGGCGCCTCTCCGGGCAACGGCACCGGGGCGGCCACTATGGTCATGGGTTGGCCCGATTGCCCGAGCGCCACACAGAATCCGCCCTCTCGCACTTGCCCGATGGCCTCGCTGGGGCGGCGGCCCAGGTGTCCCCACTTCTCGCTCCAGTCACAGGATGGCATACGTTCAGCATTTCTAAGCAGATAGTCGCGCTCGGCTTCGGGCAGGCCGGCCAGCAGCGCCCAACCGGCGGCGGACGATGCGAGACCCAGTCGAGTCCCAATCGCAGGCTGCAGCGAGGCGGGGATTGTGCTGGTGCAGCAACTGTCGATGACGACCACGTCCAGCCGGTTTCGGGTACAGAGATGAACGTGCACGTGATGGCGCTCGGCAAAGAGATGCATGCGCTGATGCGCGGCGTCGTGGATTTCGATGTCGGCCGCTGCGCGGTAGCCCAGCGCCAGCGCCGAAGGGCCAAGGCGAAAGCGCCGTTTGCCGCTGTCACAACACAGATACCCTAATGCGACAAGGGTGCGCGTGAGGCGTGTCACGGTCGATGCCGGGATGCGCGCGCGCTCGGAGAGGTCTCTGTTGCAGAGCCAGCGATCGTCGGCTGTGAACGCGGAAAGAATGGCAAGGGCGCGAGCAAAGGGTGTCACCACCGGGCCGTGTTTGACAGCCCCCGCTTTGGGCAATGCACTGGCGTCGGGGGAGTACGAACGATACATGGGGCGTCTCGACGAAACACGTTCACCAAACTAACGATCATTAGAATTCGAGCGCCGATCCATGTCGATTGGGGTTTACGCCTTCCTGGCTGGACGCCGGGCCGTGACCGCTGTAAGGGCCCGATGATCAACGGTTTCACGCGGCGGGCTACTGTGCCTCGCGGATCATGTTGCGGGCAATGACAATCTGCTGGATCTGCGTCGTGCCCTCGTAAATGCGGAACAGGCGCACATCGCGGTAGAAGCGCTCGATACCGTACTCGGCCATGTAGCCCGCGCCGCCGAAGATTTGCACCGCGCGGTCGGCCACACGTCCGCACATTTCCGAAGCGAACAGCTTGGCGCACGAAGCCTCGGTGCTTACGGGCTGTTTGGCGTCGCGCCGGCGCGCGGCGTCCAGCACCATGCTGCGGGCCGCGTAGATCTCTGCCTTGCTGTCGGCCAGCATGGCCTGCACGAGCTGGAAGTCGGCGATGGGCGCGCCGAACTGTTTGCGCTCCATGGCGTAGGAAAGGGCCATGGAGAGCATGCGCTCGGCCACGGCGACGCAGACGGCAGCGATGTGAATGCGGCCCTTGTCCAACACCTTCATCGCAGTCTTGAAGCCCTGGCCTTCTCTGCCGCCGATGAGGTTGGCGGCGGGTACACGCACGTTATCGAAGATCACATCGCAAGTGTGGGCGCCTTTTTGTCCCATCTTCTTGTCGCGCTTGCCGAAACTGATGCCAGGCGTCTTGGCATCGACGATGAATGCCGAGATGCCGCCCGAACCCTTGTCGTCCTGATTGGTACGCGCCATCAACGTGAAGATGCCGGCATGCGGCGCATTGGTGATGAAGCGCTTGGTGCCGTTGACCACATAGTCGTCGCCGTCCCTGACGGCTGTAGTGAGCAGCGAGGCGGCGTCGGAGCCGGACCCGGGCTCAGTCAGCGCGAACGAAGCGATCAGCTCGCCCGTTGCGAGCCGCGGCAGGTACTTTTCCTGCTGCTCGGGGGTGCCGTCGAACAGAATGCCCTGCGAGCCGATGCCCACCGTGGTCCCCAGCAGGGAGCGGAATACGGGCGAGGCGCGGCACAACTCGAAGACGGCCAGCACCTCTTCTTCCATGGTCAACTCGAGCCCCCCGAAGCGCTCGGGAATCGTGAGGCCGAACAAGCCCATGGCCTTCATGTCGGCCACAATGTCGTCGGGGATTTCGTCGGTATCTGCGACCAGCTCCTCGTTAGGCACGAGGCGTTCGCGCACGAAGCGGGAGATGGAGTCGAGTAATCCGTTGAGCGTTTCCTGGTCGCGAATCATGTCAGCGTGTCAATCAGTCGATGAAGATGGCCCATGCTGCGTCAGCCCGAGGCGTGAAGCAACGGATTTGCTTCGCGCGTTCCGGAAAATGGAATTCCGTTTATCTGGATGCCGTTGGCGCTCGCCGACAGGCATAGGCACACACCGATAATTCCGATGAAGCAGTTCCTGCCAAGGTACGGAACAGGCTACGCAAATCCGTTGACCGGGGGCAAGGCTGGTTTCATCGTGTGGGCTAGTCATCACAGCCTCATGCCCGCCATGCCCATCAATCCCTTTGAACTGCTGGCACGTCCATTTCCAGTCATCGACCACGCGTTTTCTCAGCGCGATACGCAGCTTTACGCCCTTGGCCTCGGCCTGGGAAGCGACCCGCTCGATGCGGGGCAATTGCGCTATGTCTATGAGGGGACGGACAGTCAATTGCTGCGTGCCATGCCGACCATGGCGAACGTGCTGGCGTACCCCGGCTTCTGGGCACGCGAACCAGATACGGGCATCACGTGGCAAAAACTCTTGCATGCCGAGCAGGAGATTCGTATCCATACGCTGTTGCCCGCTAGCGGCCACGTAAAGGGCGCGACCCGCATCACCGGCCTATGGGACAAAGGGGAGGGCAAGGGCGCCTTCCTGCAGCAAACGCGGGAGATCACCGATGCCGAAACGGGTCAGTTGCTGGCCACGGTGACGCAACTGAGCCTGTTACGCGGCGACGGCGGCTTTGGCGAAGGGGGGAGCGCTGGCGCGCCGCCCGCACCTCACGCTGTGCCCGAGGGCGAGCCCGACTTCGTGTGCGATCTGACAACGCCTGCGCAACTGGCGCTGATCTACCGGCTGAGCGGCGACCTCAACCCCTTGCATGCCGATCCGGCCGTTGCGGCCGCGGCGGGATTTTCGTGTCCCATTCTGCACGGCATGGCCCTGATGGGCGTGGCAGCGCACGCCGTGCTGCGCACGGTGCTGGCTTACGACAACACCCACTTCACGGGCATGCGCGTGCGCTTCACGGCGCCGGCCTGGCCCGGCGACACATTGCGCACTGAGATGTGGGTGCGCGGCAGCACGGTGTCGTTGCGCACTACGGCGATGGAGCGCGGCGTGGTGGTTCTGAATAATGCGCGGGTCGATCTGACCTGAACTTCAATTTATCAGGAGTAGAAAATGGATTTGGGTTTGACCGGCAAGGTTGCCATCGTCACCGGCTCGGCACGCGGCCTGGGAGCCGCTACGGCACGCCGGCTCGCGCAAGAGGGCGCCAAAGTCGTCATCACGGATATCAACGCCGAACTGGCGCAAGCTACTGCTATGACGATGCAGGATGAGGGGCTGGCCGCGCACTGTGTGGTGGGCGACATAACCAAAGCCGCGGACGTGCAGCGCCTCGTCGATGAGACCGTGGCCCACTTCGGCGGCGTGCACATTCTCGTGAACAATGCCGGTGCGCCGCGCGACAAGTACCTCGTGAAGATGAGCGAGGACGATTGGGACTTCGTCATCACCGTGATGCTCAAGGGCGCCTTCCTGGCGGCCAAGGCTGTCATGCCGCATTTTATCGACCACGGCTGGGGCCGGCTCATCAACATAAGCTCGCGCGCCCACTTCGGCAATCCCACGCAGGCCAACTATTCGGCCGCGAAGGCGGGCTTGATCGGCATGGCGAAGGCGCTTTCCATGGAGGAGGGCCGCTACGGTATTACTGCGAACTGCGTGGCGCCGGGCTTCATGGAAACCGAAATGGTGCAGGCACTGCCAACTTACGAAGCCATCAAGGAGCGCGCCGTGAATGCACAGCCCGTCAAGCGCGTGGGGCGTCCTGAGGACATCGCCGATGCCGTCGCGTTCCTGGCCAGCGAGCGCGCCGGCTTCATCAGCGGTGAAGTCCTCCATGTGACGGGCGGGCGCTACGGCTGATTCCAGGGCGGAATCATAGGTGATCGCTGCCAGCGCGTGACAGACAGGCGATGGCGGCGGCGGACTATTCATGAAGTTCAAGAGGCATTCAAAATGAAACGAGCAGCCATCGTCTCGCCGCTTCGCACACCGGTGGGGGCATTCGGCGGGGTGTTGAAAGGGGTTCCCGTCGAAGAGCTGGGCGCCACTGTGGCGCGCGCCATCATGGAGCGCACGGGGCTCGACCCGGCGCGTATCGACGACGTGGTCTTCGCCCAAAGCTACGCGAGTGGTGAAACGCCTTGCACAGGCCGCTGGGTGGCGCTGCAGGCAGGCTTTCCGATCGAGGTCGCGGGCATGCAGCTCGACCGGCGCTGCGGCGGCGGCGTGCAGGCGCTCGCCACGGCAGCCATGATGGTGCAGACCGGCGCGGCCGACGTTGTTTTGGCGGGCGGCGTGGAAAGCATGAGCAACGTCGAGTACTACACCACTGATATGCGCTGGGGCAAACGCGCGGGCACCGTGAAGATGCACGACCGTCTGGACCGAGGCCGTGAGCGCTCACAGCCCGAGGCGCGCTTTGGCCGCATCAGCGGCATGATTGAAACCGCTGAGACACTGGCGCGCGAGTATGGCATCACGCGGGAGGCGTCCGACCGCTTTGCCGCGCGCAGCCACCAGCGCGCCGCCGCGGCGCAAGAGGCGGGCCGGCTGGACGCAGAAATCGTTTCGGTTTCCGTGCCACAGCGCAAGGGCGACCCGGTGCTCGTGAGCAAGGACGAGGGGGTACGCGGCGAAACGACGGCCGAGAGTCTGGCAAAACTCAGGTCAATCGTGAAGGATGGCGTGGTCACGGCAGGCAATGCCTGCCAGCAGAACGACGCCGCCGCGGCCTGCCTGATCGTGGCCGAGGACAAGGTCGAAGAGCTGGGCCTCACGCCGATGGGCTGGGTCGTCGGCTGGGCCGCCGCAGGCTGCGATCCGGCGCGCATGGGCATCGGTCCCGTGCCAGCCGTGCAGAAGCTGCTGGCGCGCACGGGCCTGAAGTTCGACCAGATGGACCTGATCGAACTCAACGAAGCCTTCGCCTGTCAGGCGCTGGCATGCGTCGAGGGGTGGGGCAGTTCCATGGAAGCGCTGGAAGACAGGCTCAACGTCAACGGCTCGGGTATCTCGCTCGGCCACCCGGTGGGTGCCACGGGCGTGCGCATCATGAGCACGCTGTTGCACGAGATGCAGCGTCGCAAGGTCCGCTATGGTCTGGAGACAATGTGCATCGGCGGCGGCCAGGGCATCGCCATGATTTTCGAACGCGCCGCATAAGACATGGAAGACCGGAGACAGATAATGAGCAATCCTGAGTTAAACCAGGTGTGGCGGCCCGGCCAGCGTGAACTACAGAGCGCCGGCATCGTGAAGCTGATGCGCGCGCTGGATGTGGCGTCGTATGAAGAGCTGATGCGCGTGTCGATAGACGAACCCGAGCGCTACTGGAATACCGTGATGCGCGAATGCGCCATTGCCTGGGACGAGCCGCCCACGGGCTACGCGGACCTGTCGCGCGGCCCGCAGTTTCCCAGCTGGTTCCCCGGCGGCAGACTCAACTGGGTCAACACCATCTATGCGTGGGCCCGTAATCCGGCCACCGCACAGCAAAAGGCCGTGGTAGCAGAGCGCGAGGACGGCAGCGTAAGCGCACTGACCTATGCGGAGCTGGAAGCGCGTGTGCGCGATTTCGCGGCGGGTCTCGCGCAGCGCGGCCTCAAGCAGGGAGACCGCATCGGCCTGCTGATGGAAAACGGCGTCGAGGCCACCATTTCGCTGCTGGCCATCGTGCATCTGGGCGCGCTGGTCGTGCCGCTCTTCAGCGGCTTCGGGGTCGATGCCATCGTGGCCCGTCTGTCGGCCGCCGAGGCACGCATGGTTATCGCTTCCACGGGCTTTTCGCGCCGCACGAAGCGCGTCGATGTGGAGGGCGCGCTGCGCGACGCGTGGCGCCAGTTGCCGCTCGTCGAACACGTGATCTGGAAGCGCGCCGAAGGCGAAGCCGCGCAGGATGTGCGCGACCTGGACTGGCAGGAAACCGCTACCATGGCCCGCGGCCAGGGCACGGCGCCCGTGTCCGCTACGCCCGACACGCCCTTCATGGTGATCTACACCTCGGGGACCACGGGCAAGCCCAAGGGTGTCGTGCACACGCACGGCAGCTTCCCGATCAAGATCGCGCACGACTCGTTGATCCACTTCGACGTGCATCCCGGCGACGTGTACTGCTGGCCCGCGGACATGGGCTGGATCGCGGGCACCCTGGTGCTGGGCTGCGCGCTGCTGCGCGGCGCGACGCTCGTGTGCTACGACGGCGCGCCCGACTACCCCGACTGGTCGCGCATGTCCCGGGTGGTGGAGCGCCACAAGGTCACGCACTTCGGGTCCGCGCCCACGCTGATTCGCGGCATGGCGAGCCACGAAGAACTGGCGCTCGCGGGCGACCGCTCCACCGTGCGTCTGCTCATCACGGCGGGCGAGGGCATTGCGCCCGAGCACTTCAACTGGTTTCTGCAGCGCTTCGGTGACGGTACGGCGCCAGTTATCAACTACACGGGCGGCACCGAGGCTTCGGGCGCGCTGCTGGCCAGCGTGCCGATCCGACCGATTCCGCCCAGCGGCTTCAACACCGTCTCGCCGGGCGTGGCGGCGGACGTGGTGGATCCTGCGGGCAACAGCGTGACCGGCGAAATCGGCGAGCTGGCGATTCGCGCGCCCTTCGTGGGCATGACGCAATCGTTCTGGCGCGACGACGAGCGCTACCTGGAAACCTACTGGCAGACCATTCCCGGCATCTGGGTACATGGCGACCTGGCGTTGCGCACGCCCGAGGGTGACTACTTCATGATGGGACGCTCCGACGACACGCTTAAGGTCGCCGGCAAGCGGCTGGGGCCGGCCGAGGTCGAGGAAGTGGTACTTGAACTGCACGACGTGGCCGAAGCCGCTGCGATCGGCGTGGCCGATGCCGAGAAGGGGCAGAAGCTCGTGGTCTTCGTGGTGCCCAGGCCCGGATCGACGGTGGAGGGCGCCGATCTGGCGGCCGCCGTGTCCGGCCATGTGGACAAGCGACTGGGGCGTCCCTTCAGGCCTGGCAATGTGCACGTGGTCGAGCAGTTGCCCAGGACGCGCAGCTCCAAGATCATGCGCCGGGTGATCCGCAGCGTGTACTGCGGCTTGCCGCCGGGCGATCTGTCGTCGCTGGACAATCCTGCCGCGCTTGACGAAGTGCGCGCTGTCGCGCCCGCTGCCTGACGCGCCCCTTGTCATGACCACCGCCCGCTCGCTTGCTGCTGTCCATCCCGAGCCGCCGGAGCGGGCTGCAGGGCGGCTCGCCGCTTCGCTGCGGCCTGAGCCGGGGGCAACGATGGTTACCCCGTTGGTGCGTGCGCTAGCGCTGATTTCGGCCTTTGCGCCCGAGGAGCGCTGGCTCGGCAACGGCGAACTCGCGCAGCGCACAGGGCTGCCGCCGTCCACGGTGTCGCGCATCGCACGCTCGCTAGTGCATCTCGGCTATCTGCTGTACGACGGGGTGCAACGCAAATACCGGCTTTCCGCGGCCGTGCTGGGCCTCGGCTACGCAGCCATCGCCCATTCGGCCATTCAGGGTCTGGCGGGCGAGCGCATGGCGATCTTTGCGCGCCAGCACAAGTTGCACGTGTGCCTCGCGGTGCGCGACCGGCTCGACCTCGTTGTGCTCGAATGTCGCCGTAGCCTCGAATCGCCCGTGACGCTGCCGCTGCGCGTGGGTATGCGGGTAGGGATCGCGCTCTCGCCGATGGGCTGGTCGCTGCTCGCGGCTTTGCCTGATCTGGAGCGCACCTATCTGCTCGAGAACGTCGAGCGGCGCATGTCGCGCGATTGGGGCCGGCTGCGCCGCCGAGTCCTGGAAGGCATGGCGCAGGTTGGCGAGAAGGGGTATTGCACCGCCATCGGCGAATGGGAGCCGGATTTAGGAATCCTTGCCGCTTCCGTGCTGCTGGAAGGCAATGCACCCTTCGTGCTGGTGTGCATCGGCGGCAGCCATGCCATGACGCGCGCGCGCCTGGAGCGCGAACTGGGGCCGCGCCTGCTGGCGATGGCCTATGAGTTGCAATCGGAATTCAACGTGATCGGTCAGTGACAACGCGTTCGATCGATTCTCATGCGAGAAAAAAATGAAAGTGCTTGAAGGTATAAAGGTCCTCGATTTCGGCCGCTTCATCGCAGGTCCATTCTGCTCGGCGCTGCTGGCGGACTATGGCGCCGAGGTGATCCGTGTAGACCGCGTGGGCGGCGGCGAAGACCGCTTCATCGTGCCCGTGACGGAGCAGGGCGAGGGCGCGCTCTTTCTGCAGGTCAACCGCAACAAGCGTTCGATGACGCTGGACCTGGACAGCCCAGAAGGGCGCGAGATCGTGCGCAAGCTGGTTGCCGAAGCCGACGTGGTGATCGCCAACATGCCGCCACGTACGCTCAAAAGTCTGGGGCTCGATTATGAGAGCCTGTGCAGCATCAAGCCCGACATCATTCTCGTGGCCTCCAACGCTTTCGGCAACAGCGAGGCCGTGCGCGACCGGCTGGGCTTCGATGGGGTGGGCCAGGCGTTGAGTGGAGCCGTGCACATCGCCGGTACACCGGAACAACCGCAAAAAGCCATGGTGCCCGTGGTGGATTTCGCCACGGCCTTTTCCTGCGCACTGGGCACCATGCTCGCACTCTACGAGCGGCAGCGCAGCGGCGTGGGTCAGGAGGTCAGCGCATCGCTGCTGTGTACAGGACTGAACATGGCCAGCGGCGCGCTTATCGAGGAAGCGCTGCTGGGCCTCGACCGCGCGGCGATGCTGAACCGCGCGCCCAGCTATGCCCCTTCCGATATCTTCAAGGCCAACGACGGCTGGTTCATCACGCAGGTAATCGGCCGCCCCATGTTCAAGCGCTGGACGCGACTCGTGGGGCGCCCCGAACTGGTCGACGATCCGCGCTTCGCCGACGACAGGCTGCGCGGCGAGAACGGCGAGTTTCTGAGCGACGTCATGTCGGCGTGGTGCCGGAACCTGTCGCAGGCCGAGGCTTTGGCGCAACTGGAGGAGGCGCGCATTCCCGCCGCTCCCGTCAACTCGCCGCGCCAGGCGTTGCACGACGAGACCATCAAGGCCGCCAACCTGATTCACTGGATTGACTACCCAGGTGCACCAAAGAAGGTACCGATTTTTGCTACGCCCGTGTCGCTGTCACGCACGCCGCCGGAGATCCATACGCGTGCGCCGCTTGCCGGCGAGCATACCGACGAAATCCTGGCCGGTATCGGGCTCGACCCGCAAGTCATTGCCGATCTGCGGCTGCGGGAAATTGTTTAGGATTTCGTATGGAGTCGGAGCGTCTCTATCCCAGCCAGCGCGCATCGGGCCAGCGGCCCTGTTCGAACGTACTCCTGACGCAGTCCAGTAGCGCACCGACTACACAGCGTACCGGCGCCGTGGCTTGCCGGCTGGTGGGCGCGGCCAGCACGATGGTGCGCCGCAGCCCAGGAGACGTTAGCGGTGCCGCACTGAGGAGCCCCTGTTCGACCTCGTGCGTGACGCCTACGGCGGGAAGAATCGTCCAGCCATGGCCTTGTGCGACCAGTTCTTTCTGCACGCTGAGCGAATTGGTTTCGGCAAAGACGCGCAGCGTCACGCCGGCCTCGGCCGCGGCGTGTTCGATCATGGCGCGCAGGCCCTGTGGGGCGGCGGGCAGAACGAACGGTTCGCGCGCGACGCGCGAGAGCGCGAGCGCTCGCTTGTGCGACAACCCCACCGATGGCGCGGCTACCGCCCATAGACTCTCCTCGATCAGTGCCTTGACATGCAGCGCGGGCGTTTCCTTCTGGCCATAGAGCAGGGCGGCGTCTACGTCCCCTGCTTCGAGCCAGTTCTGCAGATGCCCCGCGTAGCCGATGGTCAGCCGCAGCCGAATATGCGGGTAGCGCCTGGCCACCTCGCCAGCCAGCAGCGTGGCAAGCAGATCCGACGTGCTGGCCAGGAGCCCGATGCTCACGATTCCCGCGACCGGTCCTTCGGTGGGCTGGATCTCGGCCTTGGCGCGCGCCACCTCATTGAGGATGCGGTGCGCGTATTCGAGCATGGTCTTGCCAGAAGGCGTGAGCTGCATGCCGTGACGGCTGCGGTCGAACAGTTCCGTGCCCATGTCCTCTTCGAGCAGGCGCAACTGGCGGGACACGGCGGGCTGAACGAGGTTCAGCAGGCTGGAGGCACGCGTGACGTTGCCGGTCTCGGCCACGGTGACAAAGGCGCGGAGTTGCTTGAGATCCATCGCAGATACCTCGATACCGAAAACTGATGCATCAATCAAAGAATTCTATTTTTCTCTCTATCCATCAAATATTACTATGGAATCACGCAGGCAACTAACGAGACTTCCTTCATGAGCGCTTCCATTTTTTCTGCCCCCGACCAGTACCAGGAGATCCGCGACGCGGTACGTGCTCTGTGCGGCCAGTTTCCGTCCGACTACCACCGCCAGATCGACGAGGAGCGCGGCTACCCCGAGGCTTTCGTCAACGCACTCACCAAGGCCGGCTGGCTCGCCGCGTTGATCCCGCAGGACTATGGCGGCCCGGGGCTTTCGATGGCCGAGGCCTCGGTCATCATGGAAGAGATCAATCGTTCGGGCGGTAACTCGGGCGCCTGCCACGGCCAGATGTATGTGATGAACACCATCGTCTTTAGTGGTACCGAACAACAGAAGCAGCGTTATCTGCCTCGTATCGCTGCGGGCGAGTTGCGTGTGCAATCCATGGGCGTGACCGAGCCCACTACGGGCAGCGACACCACCAGGCTCAAGACCACGGCAGTGAAAAAGGACGGCCGCTGGGTCGTCAACGGCCAGAAGGTGTGGATCTCTCGCGTGCAGCACAGCGACCTGCTGATCCTGCTAGCGCGCACCACACCGATCGACCAGGTGCAGAAGAAGAGCGACGGCCTTTCGTGCTTCATCGTCGAGTTGGACAAGGCCATCGGCAACGGCCTCACGGTGCGACCCATTCTCAACATGGTCAATCACGAGACCAACGAGCTGTTTTTCGACAACCTGGAGTTGCCCGAAGATGCACTGCTGGGCACCGAAGGCAAGGGCCTGAAAGTGATCTTCGACGGTCTGAATGCCGAGCGCACGCTGATCGCCGCCGAGTGCATCGGCGACGGCTACTGGTTCCTCGAAAAGGCGCGCGACTATGCGAGCGAGCGCAAGGTGTTCGGCCGCCCCATCGGCCAGAACCAGGGCATCCAGTTCCCGCTGGCCGAATGCTTTATCGAACTCGAAGCGGCCAACCTGATGCGCTGGCGTGCCTGCGAGAAGATCGATACGCGCCAGAGCGCGGGCGTGGAAGCGAATATGGCCAAGTACCTCGCCGCCAAGGCGAGCTGGGAAGCTGCCAACGCCTGCCTGCAGACACATGGCGGCTTTGGCTTTGCCTGCGAATACGACGTGGAGCGCAAGTTCCGCGAAACGCGCCTGTACCAGGTCGCGCCCATCTCCACGAACATGATTCTGGGACATGTGGCCGAACACGTGCTGCAGCTTCCGCGTTCCTACTAACACTGAAAAGGAATACTGAGCAATGAAGATTCTCGTACCCGTCAAGCGCGTGGTGGACTACAACGTCAAAGTCCGCGTCAAGGGTGATGGCACTGGTGTGGACATCGGCAACGTCAAAATGAGCATGAACCCCTTCGATGAAATCGCCGTCGAAGAAGCTGTGCGCCTGAAGGAAAAGGGTGTGGCCACGGAAGTCATCGCCGTTTCCGCCGGTGTGGCGCACTGCCAGGAAACCCTGCGCACGGCCATGGCTATCGGCGCGGACCGCGGCATTCTGGTCGAAACCGATGTCGAACTGCAACCGCTGGCCGTTGCAAAGATTCTGAAGGCCCTTGTGGATAAGGAGCAGCCCGGCCTCATCATCCTCGGCAAGCAAGCCATCGACGACGACGCCAACCAGACCGGCCAAATGCTTGCGGCGTTGGCCGACCTGTCGCAGGCGACCTTTGCTTCGAAGGTTGAAGTCGCCGGCGACCGGGTCGATGTGACCCGCGAAGTAGACGGCGGCCTCGAAACGTTGTCGCTTTCCACGCCTGCAGTCGTTACCACCGATCTGCGCCTGAACGAGCCGCGCTACGTGACGCTGCCCAACATCATGAAGGCGAAGAAGAAGCCGCTGGACACCGTCAAGCCCGCGGACCTCGGTGTCGACGTGGCGCCTCGCCTGAAGACGCTCAGGACAACCGAGCCCGCAGGTCGCAAGGCAGGCGTCAAAGTAGCCGATGTGGCCGCGCTTGTCGACAAGCTCAAAAACGAAGCCAAAGTGATTTAAGGAGCCGATGGAAATGACCACACTCGTAATTGCAGAACACGACAACGCCTCCATCAAGAGCGCCACCCTGAACACGGTTACAGCAGCCGCAGCCTGTGGCGGCGACATCCATGTGCTGGTGGCCGGTGAAGGCGCCGAAGCCGCTGCTCGGGCGGCCGCGCAGATTGCTGGCGTGGCCAGGGTCGTCCACGCCGACGGCGCATCGTTGAAGGACGGTATCGCCGAAAACCTTGCGGCGCAGGTGCTGGCGGTTGTGGCCAGCAGCGCCGGCAACTACAGCCATATCCTGTTCCCGGCCACCGCCGGCGGCAAGAACGTCGCGCCGCGTGTGGCGGCGAAACTCGATATGGCGCAGATCAGCGACGTTACCCGCGTAGTGAGCAGCGATACCTTCGAGCGCCCGATCTACGCGGGCAACGCCATCGCCACTGTGCAATCGGGCGATGCCATCAAGGTCGTCACCGTGCGTACCACGGGCTTCGATGCGGCACCGGCCACCGGCGGCAGCGCCCAGATCGAAACCGCGGCGGCTGTGGCCGATACCGGCAAGACCCGCTTCGTGAGCCGCGAAGTGACGAAGAGCGACCGACCCGAACTGACGGCGGCCAAAATCATCGTTTCCGGCGGCCGCGCGCTCGGCAGCGAAGACAAGTTCCAGGAAATCATCACGCCGCTTGCCGACAAGCTCGGTGCGGCGATTGGCGCATCGCGCGCGGCCGTGGACGCGGGCTACGCGCCGAACGACCTGCAGGTGGGCCAGACAGGCAAGATCGTGGCGCCGCAGTTGTACATCGCCTGCGGCATCTCGGGTGCGATTCAGCACCTGGCGGGCATGAAGGATTCGAAGGTGATCGTGGCGATCAACAAGGATGCCGAGGCGCCGATCTTCAGCGTGGCCGACTATGGCCTCGAAGCCGATCTGTTCACAGCCGTACCCGAACTGGTCAAGGCACTGTAACGCCCGACGCGGGCATCAATCTGATTCTTCTGGTAGGGCGCGATGCATACGAGTCTTGAAAGCCCCGATTCCTTCGAGGCCTGGGTGGGCCGCCACGCGGAAAGCGCGGACCGCGTGACCGAGGCACCCGTGCGCCTCATGCAGGCTACGCTGGACGCGATCGATGCCGGTGTGTCGCCGTCCGAGCTGCCGCCGCTATGGCATTGGCTGTATTTTCTGCCAGGCGAGCGCCAGTCCGGCATCGGCGCGGACGGCCATCCGAAGCGCGGCGGCTTTCTGCCGCCCATCGCGCTGCCACGGCGTATGTGGGCCGGAGGGCGGCTGCAGTTTCTACACCCCCTGAACGTGGGCGAGCCGATACGGCGAGTCTCCACGATCAAAAGCGTTCAGAGCAAGTCCGGGCGCAGCGGTCAACTGGTGTTCGTGACCGTGCTCCACGAAATCAGCAACGTGAGCGGCATCGCCATTCGCGAAGAGCAGGATATCGTCTACCGCGACGCGCCGGCTCCCGGCGCCGCTGCGGCCCAGCCCACAGCCGCCCCCACCGGCGAAGCGTTCGGCCACACCGTTACGCCCGACCCCGTGCTGCTGATGCGTTATTCCGCGCTGACCTTCAACGGCCACCGCATCCACTACGATCGTCCCTATGCCATGCGAGAAGAGGGCTATCCGGGCCTCGTGGTGCATGGGCCGCTGATCGCCACGTTGCTAATGGAAACGCTGCGTCGGGCGCATCCGGAAAAGACTATCCGCAGCTTCGAATTCAAGGCCGTTTACCCCTTGTTCGACATCGCGCCGTTCACGGTTAATGGGAGGCTCGAAGGCCGCGCGGCGCATTTATGGGCACGCGGTCCCGAGGGCCAGTTGGCCATGCAGGCCAGTGCGGAAATCGAGTAACTGCGCTTATCACGGCGCGCATAACACCGAGACCAGACAAGCCATGTCAGAACCCAATCGCAAAGGCCCGCTCAGCGGCCTGACCGTCATCACGCTGGAACACGCGATCGCCGCGCCGTTCTGCACACGCCAGCTCGCCGACCTTGGGGCGCGCGTCATCAAGGTGGAGCGTCCTGGCGTCGGCGATTTCGCCCGTGCGTACGACCATCGCACGCGCGGGCTCGCTTCGCACTTCGTCTGGACCAACCGCTCCAAGGAAAGCCTGACGCTGGATCTGAAGCAGCCTTCGGCTCAGGCCGTGCTGGGCGAGCTGATCGCCCAAGCCGACGTTCTCGTGCAGAACCTCGCCCCCGGCGCAGCCGCGCGCATGGGTTTGTCATTCGAAAAACTGCACGCGAAGCACAAGAAGCTCGTTGTCTGCGATATCTCGGGCTATGGCGCCGACGGCCCTTACCGCGACAAGAAGGCCTATGACCTGCTGATCCAGAGCGAGGCGGCCTTTCTCTCGATTACGGGCACGCCCGACGAGCCTAGCAAAGCCGGAAACTCGATTGCGGACATCGCGGCTGGTATGTACGCCTACACAGGCATTCTGAGCGCGCTGCTGCAGCGCGGGATCAGCGGAGAAGGTTCGCATGTCGAAGTTTCCATGCTCGAAGCACTGGGCGAATGGATGGGCTTTCCGATGTACTACGCCTACGACGGCCAGCAGCCGCCCGGACGCAACGGCGCGGCGCACGCCACCATTTATCCTTATGGCCCGTTCAAGGCGGGCGATGGCAGGGTGGTGATGTTGGGCCTGCAAAACGAGCGCGAATGGAAGCTATTCTGCGACATGGTATTGCGCCGCCCCGAACTCGCAGCCGACCCGCGCTTCGACGCCAACGTGCGCCGCACGGAAAACCGCGCGGCCTTGAAGGCGGTCATCGAGCAGACGTTTGCCAGCCTGACGGCGCAGGAGGTCATCGCGCGCCTCGATGAGGCTCAGATCGCCAACGCCGCCGTCAACCAGGTCGGCGATCTGTGGGCGCACCCGCAACTGCGCGCGCGCGAGCGCTTTACCACCATAGGTTCGCCGGCAGGTGAACTGCAGGCGCTGCTGCCGCCGGCCAACGTCGACAGCTTCGATGTCCGAATGGATCCTGTGCCCGCGCTAGGTGAACACAGCGCGGCGATCCTGCGCGAACTGGGGCGCTCGGAAGCCGACATCCAGAGTCTGCAGGCCGAAGGAGTGATCTGACCCATGTCCACAACGATTGCCTCGGCTGTGCGCCACGCGCGCAGCCTGCTGTTCGTCCCCGCCACCCGGCCCGAGCGTATCGTCAAGGCGCTGGATTCGGGCGCCGACTGCATCATCGTCGACCTCGAAGACGCGGTGGCACAGGGCAGCAAGGACAGTGCGCGCGAGCAACTCGCGCGGTGCCTGCCGCAACTGACACCCGAACAACGGGCACGCACGGTGGTTCGCGTGAACGCTGTGGGTACGCCGTGGCACGAGGCCGATATCGGGCTATTGTGCGATTGGGTAGGGCAGGGCGTGACGGTGATGCTGCCCAAGTCTGAAGATGCTGGCGCACTGTGGGCAGTGGCGCAAAGACTCGGTGGCGCCGCGTGCATTGTGGCGTTGATCGAATCGCTGGCGGGCCTCGACGCGGCGGATGCGCTGGCGCGCGAGTCGCAAGTTGTGCGCCTCGCCTTCGGCCACCTGGATTTTCAACTCGATCTCGGCATGCGTGCAACGGCCGAGGAGCCCGAACTGGCCTTCGCACGCAATGCGCTCGTGGCAGCGTCGCGTCGCGCGAGGCTGCCCGCACCCATCGATGGCGTGACCACCGACACCGGCAACGCCGCGCGCCTGGCAGCCGATGCCCGGCGCGCGCGCGCCTTCGGTTTTGGCGGAAAGCTGTGCATCCACCCCGCCCAGGTGGCCGGCGTGAACGAGGCCATGGGTCATACCGAGGCCGAACTGGCCTGGGCGCGCCGCGTGCTCGAAGAAGCCGCGAAGCACGGCGGCGAAGCGTTTAGCCTGGACGGCCGCATGGTCGATCTGCCGGTGATCCGCGCGGCCGAGGCGATTGTCGCTATCGCGCAAAAATAGTCGCTACCGGCGCCCGTTCCAGCGGCGCGCGGGGTGAGTCCCACTGAAGAAAACACGATGAATAGTAAAGACCTTCTGGCCCAGTACGGCCCCCGCGAGACCATGGAGTACGACGTGGTGATCGTGGGCGGTGGCCCCGGCGGCCTGGCCACGGCCATCCGGATCAAGCAACTGGCGGCGGAAAAAGGCCAGGACGTCTCGGTGGTGGTACTCGAAAAAGGCTCGGAGCCTGGCGCGCACATCCTCTCGGGCGCCATCATGGATCCCAGGGCGCTGACCGAACTCTTTCCAGACTGGCAGGAGCGTGGCGCGCCCCTGAACCAGCCCGTCACCGAAGATGCCTACGTCTTCCTCGGCGAGCGAACGTCCTGGCGCGTACCCAACCTGATGCTGCCGCCGTTCGCGCACAACGAGGGCAACTACATCATTAGCCTGGGAGCCCTGACCAAATGGCTGGCCGAACAGGCCGAGTCGCTCGGCGTGGAAATCTTCCCGGGCTTTGCCGTAGCAGAAGTGCTTTACAACGAAGACGGCTCGGTCAAGGGCGTGGCCACGGGTAACGTTGGCATCGATAAGGACGGCGAGCCCACCGCGAACTTCCAGTTGGGCATGGAACTGCATGCCCGATACACTATTTTTGCCGAGGGCGCGCGCGGCCACCTGGGCAAGCAGCTCATAGAGCGCTACCGGCTCGATGCAGGGCGCGATCCGCAAAGCTTTGGCATCGGCATCAAGGAGCTGTGGGAGATCGACCCCGCCCGGCACCAGCCGGGTTTCGTCATGCACTCGGCTGGCTGGCCCATGGACAGCAAGACCTACGGCGGCGCTTTCCTCTACCACCTCGACAGCAACAGGATTGCCGTGGGCTTCGTTACGGGCCTTGGCTACACCAATCCCTGGCTGAGCCCGTTCGAGGAATTCCAGCGCTGGAAGACTCACCCCGACATTCGCCGTTATTTCGAGAATGACAAGGGCGAGATCACGGCGCGACGTCTCTCGTACGGTGCGCGCGCCATCAACGCCAGCGGCCTCAGCGCCTTGCCCAGGTTCGTGTTTCCGGGCGGCGCATTGGTCGGCTGCGATGCGGGCTTTCTCAACGTGAGCCGCATCAAGGGCAGCCACGCCGCCATCAAGACCGGCATGCTGGCGGGCGAAGCCGCCTATGCTGCCGTGACGGCAGGGCGCCAGCACGACGAACTCACGGCCTATCCTGAAGCCTTCGAAGCGAGCTGGCTGCACGCGGAGCTGAAGAAAGACCGCAACTTCAAGAACTGGTTCCGCTATGGCCTGACCGCAGGCACGCTAATGAACGGTTTCGAGCAACTCGTGCTGCGCGGACGCATGCCCTGGACGCTGCGTCGCCGCAAGCCCGACCACGCCTGTCTCAAGCCGGCCAGCGAGTGCAAACCCATCGCCTATCCCAAGCCAGACGGCAAGCTGACGTTCGACCGCCTTTCGAGTGTCTTCATCAGCAATACCAATCATGAAGAGAATCAGCCTGCGCACCTCACGCTAAAGGATGCTAGCGTGCCGGTGACCGTCAATCTGGACCGCTACGCCGGGCCTGAGGCGCGTTACTGTCCGGCGGGTGTCTACGAGTTCCTGGACGACGAGGTGGAAGGCGGCAAGCGGCTGCAGATCAATGCGCAGAACTGTGTGCACTGCAAGACCTGCGATATCAAGGACCCGACGCAGAATATCGTCTGGGTCACGCCCGAGGGCGGGGGCGGTCCCAACTATTCGGGCATGTGAGGGAGTATCGAAGCGCGGCTTGCGGCACAGGGATTTCAGGCACCGCAAGCCGCTCGGTGCTACATGGCCCACATTTCCGTCAGCTCGGTGGTGCTCATGGCTGGATCGAGCTCGCGCAGCGCGGCGAGCAGCTTCTGAGCCCTTGCAAGGCCCAGCGTTTCGGCGGTTAGCTCCATGAACTTCGCGTCTTGCTCATGCTCGGGCATCGGGTTACGGTCGGTGCCGATCGGATTCTCCACGAACACGTGCTCGGAGCGGCCGTCCTTGAATGTGACGGTCACGTCGGCCACGAACCGGCCCGGGTACTGCTTCTCAAGCGCGGGCTCTTCGGTAATGCGGATACTGCGAGCCATCGCTATGACGGGTTCCATATCGACCTTGCCTTGCAGATAGTCGTGGTGAACCCGAAACCCATTGCCTTTGCCCAGCAGCGTGAAGGCGGCCTGGATGGGCAGGCTGAACTGCACGTGCTCGATATTCTTCGGCTCATAAGCGTTGGTATTCGCCGTGCCGACGACGACGTTGAAGTGCGGCGTGATCTTCAGGTGCACGTCGGCGATTTCGGCCTGACGTTCGGCGAACGGGCGCAGCGCGTCGATGTAGGCATGCGTGCAGTAGCAGGCGCAGTAGGCTTTGAGCCAGACGGTGCCGATCTCGAAAGGCTGCTCCAGCGCAAAGCGCTGTTCGGCAGCGTCGCCTGCCGTACGTTGTAGCAAGGTACGAAAAAATCCCTTGTTGCCGCTCAGGAAGGCGCGCGGACCGGTGATGCCGGCGCGGGCCATATCGGCGGCGGCCATGCCGTTGCGCGTGCCGATGCCGGCGTGAATGCGCTTGATGGAGCCGCCAGTGGAGGTGTACTCGGTGGTGCCCGACACGTGACTTAACGCAATGGCCAGCGCATGGAGCGTGGTCTCCGCGTCGAACCCGCGCAGCTTGGCGGCGACCGCGGCGGCGCCGAAGTTCGAGAGCGTGCAGTGCGGATGGAAGCCTCGTTGCAACAGGTCGGGCTGGGCCAGCACGCCCAGGCGTGCGTAGACCTCATAGCCAGCGACCATCGCCGTGATGACTTCTTCAAGCGACGAACCCAGTTCCTCGCCGATCGCGAGCGCGGCCGGGATCACGCAACTGCCCGGATGGCTGTAGCTGGGGCCGTGCGCATCGTCATATTCGAAGCCATGGCCATAGGAGCCGTTGACGAACGCGGCGTCCCCGGCGCTCATTGTCAGCGCGGAGGCGCTCACGCGGCTCTTGCCGGGCCTCTGCTGCGCTGTTGCGTACTTCAGCAGTTGCCCGGACCAAGGCATCTTCGAGATGCCGATCTGCAAGGCGATCTGGTCGCGCATCAGCCGGTTCACACCGGCGTGCGCGCTGGCGTCGAGATGCTCGTATTTCAGTTCCTGAATGAAACGAACGATCTCCTGCTCCAGCGGCGGGCAGTTGGCCGGAACGGTGGATGGGGTTTCGTGCTCGGTGGTCACGAGAATCTCCTTTCTTTCTGGATGCGATCGGGAAATCAGAACAGGAATACGCCTTTGCCGCCGGCCTGCGCGTCGAACAGACGATAGGCTTCGTCGGCTTGTTCCAGCTTCCAGCGGTCGGTAAACAGCTTGTCCACGTCCACGCCATGATCGGCGACGAAATGGATGCAGTCCTTCATGCTGACTTCCGACATCGTGTACGAGCCCATGATGGTGCGCTGCTTGCCGATCACGTCCTTCATGCCGTCGACGTTGAGGTTACCGCTCACGGCCACGAGCGCGATGCGGCCCCACGCTCGCGTGCAGCGTACCGCCTGCTGTTTCGGGATGTCCCCACCCGCGCAGTCCATTGCGCAGGTCGCGCCCAGGCCGCCGGTCAGCTTGAGTATGGCTTCGACCGGGTCCTGCTTGCTGCCGTCGATAACGTGGGCCGCGCCAAACGCCTTGGCGCGTTCGACGCGGTCGGCGGAAATATCGACGCCAATGACTTCCACGCCCATGGCCGCAGCCAGTTGCACCGCGGACAGACCGACGGGCCCGAGGCCGAACACGGCGAGCGTGTCGCGCGCGCTGATGTTCAGGCGCAGTAGCGCGCCCCAGGCCGTGCCCGTACCGCAGGAAACGGCGGCGCCCGTGGCGTATGAGACGTCATCGGGCAAATGGACGAGCGACGTCACAGGCACCCGCATGTAGTGAGCGTGGCCGCCGTGCTTGATCACGCCATGAATATCCGCTCCGTGGCTGCACATCTGCGTCCAGCCGGTGCGGCAATGGTCGCAATGCTGGCAGCCTTCGTAGTGGAACACCGCGACGCGGTCACCCACCTTGAAGGCGCGCGTATCGACAGCCGCGCCGAGTGCGACGATCTGGCCGCACGGTTCATGGCCGCCGATGATCGGCGTGTCTTCCGACATGCCCCGCGACGCCAGGTCCTTGAAGCCCAGCGATTTGATGACGTCAGCGGGCTTGTTGCGATAGAAGTGCAGATCGCTGCCGCACATCCCCGAAGCCTTCATCTCGATGACCGCGTCGAGCGGACCGGGCGTGGGATCGTCGAAATCGAGGATATCGAGTTTCTTGTCGCCCTTGAAAACAACGCCTTTCATGTGTCTCTCCTGATTTATTGTCGTGGCTGGAGCGCACGGCAGCGGGGCCGCGCGTCAATCCAGATTGATGTACGTGGCCTTGGGGTAGAGGAAGCTTTCCACGTGCTCCTTGCCGCCTTTCCAGCCATAGCCGCTCATCTTCGTGCCGCCGAAACCCACGGCGGGATCGATCACGCCGTAGCAGTTGACCCAGACAGTGCCCGAGCGGATGCCTTGCGAAACCTTGTGGGCGGTGGACAGGTCGCGCGTCCAAACGCCGCCCGCGAGGCCGTAGGGTGTGTCGTTGGCCAGCTGGAGTGCCTCCTCCGGGGAATCAAACGGAATCACCGACGCCACTGGCCCGAAGATTTCCTCCTGGGCGATGGTCATGTTGTTGCGCACGTTGGCAAAGACCGTGGGTTCGACAAAGAAGCCGTTGGTCAACTCGCCGCCGAGGCGGCGGCCGCCGTGCACCAGTTCGGCTTCCTTGCCGCCGATGTCCATGTAGTGCATGACGCGTTCGAGCTGGCGCTGCGAGATTAGTGGGCCGATTTGAGTGCCGGCCTCGCGACCGTCGCCGATCTTGATGGTTTTGGCGAACGCGGCCATGCGCTGCACGAATTCGTCGTGGACGGCACGCTGTACGAGAATGCGGGTGCCCGCCACGCAGACCTGGCCCGTGTTGGTGAAGACGCCCATGGAAGCGCCGGGGACCGCCTTGTCGAGATCGGCATCTGCGAACACGATGTCGGGCGACTTGCCGCCTAGTTCCAGTTGCAGCCGTTTTAGGTTGCCGGCCGAAGCCCGCACGATCGCCTGCGCCGTGCCCACCGAACCCGTGAAGGCCACGCGGTCCACGCCCATATGCCCGGCCAGCGGTTCGCCAACGTCCTTGCCGTAGCCGGTGACGACGTTGATAACGCCGTCTGGGACGCCTGCCTCCATCATCAGTTCGGACACGCGCAACGAGGACAGCGACGCATCCTCAGCGGGCTTGAGCACGGCGGTGCAGCCGGTCGCCAGCGCCGGGCCGTAGATCCACCAAAGGCCCATCAGCGGACCATTCCAGGGGATGATGCCGCCTACCACGCCCACGGGCATCAGATGCTTGAGCGCCGTGAAGTTCGGCGCGATGGACAGTGGACTGGCCGCGACTGAGGCTGTGCCTGTCTGCGATGCATAGAATTGCAGTAGCTGCGAGAGCCATTCCTTGTAGCCGCGCGTGCGCGCGAGCGGCGCGCCCATGTCGAGCGTTTCGATCAGCGCCAACTCATCGAAGTTGTCGAGGATGACGTCGTGCACGCGCAGCAGCAGCTTGCGCCGCTCATGTGCCGTGAAGCGGCTCCATGTCCCTTCGAAGGCGCGGCGCGCAGCGGTGACTGCACGGTCGACGTCTTGTGCATCGCCCCGGGCGACCCGGCACAACAGTTCTCCCGTGGCGGGATTGATGGCCTCGATGTGCTGGCCCGAACTGGGTTCGACCCATTGCCCGCCGATCAGCAGCTTTTTTGAGCCTTGTACGAAAGCCGGCGTGCTCATGTCCACGGCGTGTCTCCTTGATGGTTGTTGTGGCAGGCTGGAATCACATGCGGACCATGATCGATTTCGTCTGCGTGTAGGCCTCGATCGATTCCTGGCCGAATTCGCGTCCCCAGCCCGATTGCTTGTAGCCGCCGAAGGCCATGGCCGGATCGGATTCGCCAAACGTGTTGATCCACAACCGGCCCGCCTTCAACGCACGCACCACCTTGTGGGCGCGCGAAACGTCGCGCGTCCAGACCGCGGCGGACAGGCCGTAGGTCGTGTCGTTGCCTTGCAGCACAGCGTCGTCCTCATCCTTGAATGGGATGATCGAGAGCACGGGGCCGAAGATCTCTTCCTGCGCGATCCGCATGCCGTTGCGCACGTTGTCGAACACCGTGGGCTCGACGAAGTAGCCCGCGCCGCTCCACGCGTTGCCGCCCAGTCGCAGCGTAGCGCCGCCTTCCTGTCCCGCACCGATGTACGACCATACGCGCTCGCGCTGCTTCGCCGAGATCAGCGGCCCCAGCTTCGTATCGGCCGCGAACGGATCGCCCGCTTTCCACGTCGCCGCCAGTTGGGCCACGCGCTCCGACACCTGGTCGTGGATGCTCTCCTGCACGAACAGGCGCGTGCCTGCCGAGCAGACCTGGCCTGAATTGCCGCAGAAGGTTTTGACGGCGCTCTGTACGGCCTTTTCGATGTCGGCGTCGGCGAAGACCACGTTGGGCGCTTTGCCGCCGAGTTCCAGCGTCACCTTCTTCAGATTGGACGTGGCGTCGCGCACGATCTGTTTGCCGATGGCCGTGGAGCCCGTGAACGCGATCTTGTCCACGCCCAGATGCTGGGCGAGCGCGGCGCCCGCCGTGGCGCCGAACCCGGGCAGCACGTTGACGACGCCGGGCGGCAAATCGGTTTCCTGGATCAGCTCCGCAAGACGGATGGAAGTCAGGCACGCCAGTTCGGCGGGCTTGAGGATCACCGTGTTGCCGCAGCAGAGCGCGTTGGCGAATTTGATGGAGGCCATCAGGATAGGCACGTTCCACGGAATGATCTGTCCGCACACGCCCAGGGGTTCGCGCAGCGTATAGATCAGCGTGCTGCCGTCGGACGGGATCGTGGTGCCCAGCACCTTCGAGCACCAGCCCGCGTAGTAACGGAAGATGTCGACGGCGGCCGTTACCGCGCCTTGGGCGAACCACAGGGGCATGCCGTTATCGAGCGATTCGATCGCAGCCAGCTCGTCGATGTGCTGCTCGACCTTGTCGGCGATCTTGAGCAATACACGAGTGCGCGCGTGGGGCGACAGCGCGGCCCAGGACGGCGCTTCGAAGGCCTTGCGGGCAGCGATGACAGCCGCGTCGACGTCGGCGCTATCGGCTTCGGCCACATGGCAAAGCAGTTCTTCGGTAGCCGGGTTGATGACCTCGAATGTCCTACCCGATGCCGCGTCGATCCACTGTCCGCCGATGAGAAGGCGCTTACCGCCTTGCTTGATCCAGGCGAGCGCTTTCGCGCGTGCGGCTTGAGCAGTGTTAGATGAATTCGTCATGAAGCCTCCACGTGAATGGCAGTGCAGCTCAGGCGACGGCGACGTCGACCCGAGTGGACAACACGGCGCTCAGCGGGTTGGCGCGGCGCACGTCCGGATTGAAATCGGCGGGCGTGACGCACAGGAACAATGTGCGCCCGTCCGCACCGCCGAGAGCACATGCATAACAGTTACGATCCCCGGTCTGGATCTCTTCGAGAATGTGTCCGCCGGGTGCCACCCGCAGTACGCGCGCCTTGGTGAAATCCGCGACCCAGATCGCACCTTCGGCATCGACTTGCGAGATGCCGTCCGAGGCAACGGTGATTTCGGCCATCGACTGGATCACATCGTCGTTTTGCGGCACCGGGCCAAAGCTCGCCCAGTCCCGGCGCGCTGATAGCGAACCATCGGGCAGGATGTCGAAGGCCGAAAGCCGGTTGCCGAACGATTCGGCGACCACAAGCGTGCGGTTGTCGATGACGGTCGGGCCGTTGGGGAAATGCAGCCCTTCGCTGACCATGGTGACCGTTCCATCCGGATCGACGCGCGCCAGCCGGGCCGGGCGGCGGGGCGCCAGCTTCATGACGTCGAAGCCGAGATTGCCCACCCACGCGCGGCCCTGTGCGTCCACGACCATGTCATTCGGCTCGAATTCAAGGTGCGGGAACAGGTCGGCATGGACCACCACGGCGCCATCGTGCTCACGGCGCAGCAGCTTGCGATCGTGCATGGACACGGCGAGCAGGCGGCCATCCGGCAACCAGCCGATGCCGGAGGGACACTCGGGGACGTGCATTTCAGTGCGCAGGTCGCCACCGTCCTCGCATATCGAGCACACCCGTTCGGAGTACAGGTCGCTGAACCAGAAGCGCCCGTCGTGCCAGCGCGCACCTTCGGTATGCGTCATACCGTCCAGCAGCAGGGTAAGTTGTCTCATGTTATTAACTATTATTAGTTAGGTAAAGACGCGCGTGAGGGCGCCTCGAGCCGTCTGGCCGCGCGCTACGAAGGTAAGCGGGCCGAGGGGAAATCCGGCTGGCGTTTGCCGCGCAGCGCGGCCAGACCTTCCTTGACGTCCTCGCCCAGGAAACATAGCATTTCCATGGCGAGCGAATTGTCGAAGATGGGGCCGGCCAGGCGCATCCAGTTATTGAGTGACTTCTTGGTCGCACGAATTGCCGTCTGGCTGCCGCGCGCGAGATTTGCCGCGATGCCGAGAGACTTAGCCAGGACTTCTGCACGCGGCGTGCAAAACGTAACGAGGCCGATGCGCTCCGCTTCCTTGCCGTCGATGAAATCCGCCGTCATCAGGTAGTACTTCGCCTTGGTCATGCCGCACAGCAGCGGCCAGATGATGGCGGCGTGATCGCCCGCCGACACGCCCAGGCGCGTGTGGCCGTCGGTCAGACGCGCGTCTTCGGCCATCACGCTCACGTCGGCCAGGAGCGCCACGGCGAGACCCGCGCCCACGGCCGTACCGTTGATCGCGGAAATGATGGGTTTCTCGCAGGCCAGCATGTTGTACACGATGTCGGAAGCCTCTTTCATCACGCGCATCGTGGCTTCGTGGCTGGTCGACATTTCTTCCACGACGGACAGATCGCCGCCAGCGGAGAATGCACGGTCGCCCGCTCCGGTCACCACCGCTGCCTTGACCCTCGGATCGGCATTGAGCACGCCCCACACCTGGGTCAGTTCCCAGTGCATCCTTTTGTTCGTAGCATTCATGAAGTCAGGGCGATTCAGCGTGACGAGCATGACGCCGTCGTGCTGGGGATCGAACCGGATGAACTCAAATTCTTCGTATCGCATGCGAGTTTCCAAAGCGGATTTGAACGGGCCAGCTTGCATTGAACCCGCTGATATCAGTGGGCGCAATGCGCGCGACGCGCTCGTTCCGTACTTTGGTAGCGAGCAGGAAAAACGATTCGAGTCCGGTCGTGTCGCCTATAGTGGGAATGCGTATTTAGCGTCTTCGCAGTCCCTCTCGCGCGTATCAGGGCGATTCGCGTTCCTGTTCGAACTGTTCGCGTTGTGCGACCAGAAAATCCACTAGCGCGCGTGTTTTCGCGGGCATTTGCGAGCGCGAGGGGATGTAGAGATGGAAGCCCGGGAAGGGACGGCACCACGGTTCGAGTACGCGCATCAGCGACCCGTTGGAGAGATGATGCCGCACGCACAGATCGATGTGCTGTACGAGTCCGACGCCCTGTACCGCAGCGCGCAGCATACTGTCGTCGTCGTTGAAGATGGCGTTGCCCTGAGGTTCGTACACCACCGTTTGGGCCTCGGTGCCCGGCGTGGTGAACGACCAGCGGTCGATCGTGCCGCTCGACGTGAAGCGATAGGAAAGGCAGTTGTGCCGCATGAGATCGGCCGGCGTTTCCGGAATGCCGTGGCGGGCGAAGTAATCCGGCGAACCGACGATAGCCATCTCCAGCATGGGCGTCACCGGCACGGCGACCATATGTTCGTCGAGACTCTCACCAAGGCGAATGCCCGCGTCCAGACCTTCCGCCACGATATTCGAAAACCCGTCGTTCATGACGAGTTCGAGACGCAACTTCGGATAGCGCGCGAGGAAGTCGGCCATGTGCGGTTCCAGCAGCAAGCGCGCCGCGATCCGCGAGGTGCTCACGCGGATCTGCCCGACCGGTTCGGCATGCGTTTCGCCAATTTCCGCCACCGCCCGTTCGATCGTCGCGAGCGCCGGCGCAAGCGTATCGAACAAGCGCTGTCCTTCTTCTGTAAGCGACATATCGCGTGTCGTGCGATGCAGCAGGCGCACCTTGAGCTGCTGCTCGAGCGACTTGAGCTGCTGCGAGAGCGCCGCGCGCGAAACCTCCATTTCCGTCGCCGCCCGGGTGAAGCTGCGGTGACGGGCAATGTTCACAAACGAGGCGAGGGCGGGCAGGAGTGAAGTTTCGATCGGCATATTGTCAAGTCTAGCTTAACACTGATGTGCCTGGAAGGCGGTTTTTCCTATCCAAAAGAGCGCCTAAGATGAATCCCATCGCAACGGACTTTTCCCACACAGGAGCAAACCGATCATGCAGAACGTGAATTTCAGGAATCTCAATGGCCAGGGCGTGACGATGGCCGCCACCATCCATCTTCCGGAAGGCTTCGACGCGAACCGCAAATATGCAACCGTGGTCGTCGCGCATCCGGGCGGCGGTGTGAAGGAGCAGACCGCTGGGCTGTACGCGGGCAAGCTGGCGGAAAGCGGCCTGGTGGCGATTGCTTTTGACGCTTCGTATCAGGGAGCAAGCACGGGCGAGCCGCGTCAACTCGAAAACCCGTACATCCGTACCGAAGATATCAGCGCCGTGATCGACTATCTGGTGACGCTGCCGTATGTCGACGCCGAGAAGATCGGCGCAATGGGTATCTGCGCAGGCGGCGGCTATTCCGCGAATGCGGCCATCAACGACCGGCGGATCAAGGCTGTGGGTACCGTTAGCGCCGTCAACATCGGCCAGATGTTCCGCAATGGGTGGGAGAACACGGTCGCGGACGCGGATGCAATTCCGTTCATTCAGGCCGGTTCGCAGGCACGTACGAGCGATGCGGTGAATGCGAACCAGGCTACTCTGCCGCTCGCCCCGATGCGTCGTGAAGATGCGCCGAACAAGGAACTGGAAGAAGCCTGGGAGTACTACCATACGCCGCGCTGTGAGCATCCGAATGCGCCTGGCTTCATGACGGCCCGCAGCCTCAACCAGATCATCACGTATGACGCCTACAACAAGGCCGAAGCATTCCTGACCCAGCCGCTGCGGATCGTGGCGGGGAGTGTAGCTGGCAGCAAGTGGATGAGCGACGACCTGTTCGCTCGCGCCGCCAGCAAGGATAAACAATTCCATATTGTCGAAGGCGCGAATCACATGTCGCTGTACGACGTGCCGAAGTATGTTGACGAGGCCGTTTCGGTACTCGCGCCGTTCTTCCAGCGCACGCTCACTCATTGAGAAAACGGGACCCGTCATGAACGCCAGCAACATTCGCACCGTCACCTACAAGAATCTGGGATGGGATACGGCGGCGGACATCTATCTGCCGCCGGACTTCGACGAGACGAAGCAATACCCCGCCATCGTGAGCACGCACCCGATCGGCAGTTGCAAGGAGCAAACCGCCGGGAACGTCTATGGTGCCGCGCTTGCAAAGGAAGGGTTCGTCGTCATCGCCTTTGATGCGAGCTTCCAGGGCGCCAGTGGCGGGTCGCCACGCTTCATCGAAGATCCGTCGATTCGTGTCTCGGATATCCGCTTCGCTATCGACTATCTCGTCACGCTGCCGTATGTCGACGAGAACCGTATCGGCGCGATTGGCGTGTGCGGCGGTGGTGCCTATACGATCCATGCGGCCATGACCGATCACCGGATCAAGGCGGTGACATCAATCACCGGCGTCAACTTCGGTCGTCTGATTCGCGAAGGATTCAGCAACTTTGATCCGCTTGGCGCGCTGGAGGCAATGGGCAAGCAGCGCACCGCGGAGGCGCAGGGGGCTCAGCGCAACGTCATCAACTATTTGCCGGCGTCTGTTGACGAAGGCAGGAAGAGCGGCGTGAAGGATATCGATGTGCTGGAGGCCACGGACTACTACAAGTCCGATCGCGGACAGAAGCCGAACGGCGCCACTAGTGGGCTGTTTTCGTTCAACAGCGCGGCGATGGCCTGGGATGCTTTTCTGCATGCCGAAGTGCTGCTCACGCAGCCGCTGATGGTAGTGATCGGCGACAAGCCGGGCGCTTTTGGTGCGTATCGCGACGGTTGGGAAATTTATGGCCGCGCGGCATCGAAGGAAAAGCATATCGTCGTGGCCGAAGGCTGGTCGCACTACGACCTGTACGACAAGCCCGAGCCGGTGGCCCTGGCACTGGTCAAAGTTGTGCCGTTCTTCAAGGAACACCTGTAATCGCACCGAGGCACCGCCGATGCGGTGTCCCTGCCGGATCGTCGGTCATGAGCATTAAATCGGATACCTTATCAAATCATGAATAACGTTCTCGTCCTGGGCGCGAGCCTCGGCGTCAACGAGCCGGACACCGACGGCGACAAACCCTATTTCATGTAACTGCAGCCAATGACCAAGACAACCGATACCCTGTTCGAGGCGTTTTCCTTTCCCAACGGCTTGACGCTACGCAACCGCGTCGTCATGGCGCCGATGACAACATGGTCGTCGAACGCAGATGAAACTGTTTCCGAGCAGGAACTCGCCTGGTATCGCGCCCGCGCTGGTGGTGTCGGGCTCGTGCTGACCGGGTGCACGCATGTGACGGAGAACGGCGTTGGCTTCACGCATGAGTTCGCCGCTTACGACGATCGTTTCATTCCAGGTTTGAGCCGGCTGGCGGAGGCCGCCAAAAGCGGCGGTGCGCCTGCCGTGCTGCAGATCTTTCACGCAGGCAACAAAGCTGTCCACGGCTTGATCCCCGGCGGCGAAATGGTGAGCGCCAGCGCGACTAAAGCGTCCCCCGGACCGTTCAATGATGGCCAGCGTAGCAGCCGGGCGCTCGACCACGACGAAATACTGGATGTGATCCGTGCGTTCGGCGAAGCCACGCGGCGCGCGATCGCGGCAGGCTTCGACGGAGTGGAACTTCACGGCGCCCACGGGTTTCTGATTCAGAATTTCTTCTCCCCGCTGTACAACCAGCGCGCCGACGATTGGGGTGGATCACTGGAAAACCGAATGCGCTTTCCGTTGGACCTGGTGCAGGAGGTCAGGCGTGTCGTGGCAGCGCATGCTGATCGCCCCTTCCTCGTTGGCTACCGCATTTCTCCAGAGGAGTCGGGCGAAGGCGCGCTGCGCATCGGCGACGCATGCATGCTGATGGAACGCTTGATCGAGCGCGGCATTGACTACCTGCACGTTTCGCTCTCTGACTTGCTTGCAGGCAAACCGCTGGACTATGTGGGCGAACAGACCACCATCGAGAAGATCGTCGAACGTGTCGGGCAGCGTGTGCCGCTCATCGCGGCTGGCGGCATCCGCCAGCCGGAGCAGGCCCGCAAGGCCCTCGCGCTCGGGCTGCCGCTCGTGGCGGTCGGGCGAGGTCTCGCCACGACGCCCGATTGGGTGGAACTCAGCCGGATGGGAAGCGACGCTGAGATCGATATCGCGTTGGATTTTTCCCGGGAGCCCGAAGAGCTTCGTATTCCCGACAAGCTCTGGAACGTGATCAGGGCGACCACTGGGTGGTTCCCCGTGCGCGACGACGCACTCGATGTGGCTTGACACATCGTGGCTGCTGGGAACTTCGGACGTCAAATTAGTACGCGAGTGAAAGTGCCGTCTTTTCCCACGCGGTCGTGGTGCCGCGTTTGTTCACTGGGTGCTCGGCGCCTTGCCGCAATGGCTGCGCGGCGTCCCGCAAAATCATGTCGGCGGCTTTTTCGTCAATCATAATCGTGAATGCATTGGTCGCACCGGAGGCCGGTGCGGCCATGATGGACGCATCCGCGACCCGCAGTAGCTGTTGAAATCAGGGCGACGGAAGCTGAGAGGCCGTCCGGTGAAGCAACACGCGCGTCATAGTTGACACGCAGGCGATCAAGCCATAATGACTGTCTTCGACTCCATGAATGCGGTCAGACCTTCGACACCTCCTTCGCGTCCAATGCCTGACTGTTTGAAGCCGCCAAAGCCGATCGAGAAATCGGTGCGCGGCCCGTTGTGGCCGACCGTACCTGAGCGGATCTGTCGTGCCACCTGCAGCGCTCTGGCACTATCGTTTGTGAAGACCGCGGCGTTCAGACCGAACGGCGTATCGTTTGCCATGCCTATCGCGCTGGCCTCGTCGTCGGCAGGAATAACACTCAATACCGGGCCGAATATCTCTTCCTGCGCGATCGTCGAACGATTGTCCACGTTGCCGAATACGGTTGGCTCAAAAAAGAACCCACGTTTCAGCCCTGCTGGCCGTGTGCCACCGGCCGCCAGGGTTGCCCCCTCTACGATGCCCTTGGCGACGAAGCGCTCGACGGTCTCCCGCTGTCGTGCGCTCGCGAGCGGGCCGGAGGTCGTCTCCGCCGCGAATGGATCGCCGACCACAACCTGCTTCGCGATATTTGACAACGCTTCGACCATGGCATCGTGCTTCGCGCGGGGCACAATCACACGAGTCAGGCTGTGACAGATTTGCCCGGTGTTGTAGCCGAAGTACGACGGGCCGAGCACCTTCGCTGCGGTTTCGATATCGTAGTCGTCGAGAATGACCGCAGGAGATTTGCCGCCCAGTTCGAGCGTGACGCGCGCGACCCGGTCGCCCGCAATCGAAGCGATACGGCGTCCCGCACTTGTCGATCCGGTGAACGTGATTTTGTCGACATCGGGATGGCGGACCAACTCCTCGGACACGTCGCGATCGGCGGTCACGACATTGATCACGCCGGGCGGCAAGCCGATCTCTTCGCAAATCTCGGCAAACAGATAGGCCGAACAAGGCGCTTCCGGCGACGATTTGATTACCAGGGTGCAGCCCGCGAGCAGCGCCGGTGCGGTCTTGTAGGCCATCAGGCCGGCCGGGCCGTTCCAGGGGATGATTTCGCCCACGACGCCGACCGGTTCGTAGATGCGATAGCCAGGATTACCGGTAACCGATCGATGTTCTTCGATGAACGCGAAGGTCGATGCCATCGCCGCGTACTGGCGAAACGCTCCGCTGATGAACAACCCGAGACGCGGTTGGGCAACCTTGTAGACGATCCCGGTCTCGATCGACCACACGCGGGCAAAGTGGTCATTCAGCGCTTCGAGGCGTTCCGCGAACTTCTCGAGATAGATCGCGCGCTCTTGAGGCGTCAACCGGGGCCATGGCCCGTTGTCGAAAGCGTCGCGCGCCGCGGCGATGGCGCGCTGCATATCAGCGGACTCCGCCTTTGCCACGGTCGCCACGACTTCTTCCGTTGAACAATCGAGCACGTCGAACGTACCGGATGTGGACGGCGCGACCCACTGCCCGCCAATATAGAACTCTCGAGGGTGTTTAAGTTCGATCGTTCTCCTGGTCATTAAAATCTCCATGGCCCTCGCGAGAGAGCACTATCTAAATTCGGGACGACACTGCTATGTGTGCCGTCAAAAGACTAGGACGCCTTTGCCACTCGTTTGTTGATTGAAGTGCGCATAGGCCTCACCAGCTTGCTCAAGACTCCATTCTTCGGTAAAGAGTCTGTCCACTTCGACGCCGTGGTCAGCGATAAAGTGTGCACAATCCCTCATACCGACTTCGGAGAAGGTAAACGATCCGATCAGTGTCCGTTGCTTCCCGATCAAATCCTTCATCACGTCTATCGTGACGTTGCCGCCGACGGCCACGAGCACGACACGTCCCCACACTTTCGTACTGCGAATAGCCTGGGCACGAGGCAGTTCCCCGCCCGCGCACTCGATCGCACAGGCGACGCCTTTGCCGCCGGTTAGCTTGCGGATCTTATGCCATGACGGTAATAGTGAAGGTCAGTTCCGCACATCCCTGACGCCTTCATTTCAATGACGGCTTCTCCGTACCCTGGAACGGGGTCCTCAAAATCGAGAACGTCGATTTTGCAATCTCCCTGAAACACCATGCCGCGCATTACGTATCCTCCGACTGCACTTGAACTGGCGTGTGTGGTTCAGCCCGTGCCACGATGCGGTGATAATCCGAAATCGATGAATTCAGGCACGCCGCGTGGCATGATCAATGAACAGTCAACCCACCGGTCGGACTGAGCGTTGCACCTGTCAGGTAGGCTGACTCGTCCGATGCCAGGAACGCGACGACCTGGCCGATATCGGGTGGTGCCGCAACGCCGAGCGGGCAGCCAGCGACGACCTTCTCGTATTGTTTGCGATGCTGTGCAGAGACCTTGCTGTCCGCGCCGAACACGGCCTCCCACGAAGGGCTATCCCGCACGACCGTCACGCAAACACAATTGACCCGGATCTTGTCCTGCGCAAGTTCCTTGGCAATGACTTTGCTCGCCCGGATCAATCCCCCGGCAAACGTCGAAACGGCGGTTTGGCCCGGCGTCGGCACCCGGCCACCTTCCGACGTCACAAAAATCACGCTGCCGCCACCCCGCGGACGCATAAAGGGCAACGCGGCTTGTACCGGGAGGAGCTTGGCCGCCGTATTTTCGGCCACCAGCGCCGCGACACGCACGAGATCGATATTGACGAATGGGCCACGGACTTCGGGAGAACGAGCCTCGTCGTCGTTGCCCCCTGCATTGGCAACGACAATATCGATGCCGCCGTAGCGGCGGGCGGTCTCCGAAGCCAGCGCGTCCATATCTGCCTTCGATCGTACGTCACCGGCCCGAAAATCCGCCTTGCCTCCCGCCTGGCGTAGCTCGTTAAGGACAGACTCCGCCTTTGCCGAACTCCGTCCACTGATCACGACAATTGCGCCGCGAGCGGCAAGCTGCAATGCGATGCCTTTGCCGATCCCGCCGGTGCCGCCAGTGACGATGGCTACTTTCCCTTCAAGGTTGCTCATCGAAAATCGCCTTCAAATCATGGAAGTATTTGGTCGAGCGCGCCCGCCGAACGGGTACTCATGACATTGCGGACCGTGCATAGCAGGCCGGTGGCTCGCGGGTGACAGGCGGGCGGCCGCGCAAGTCCTATGGGCCGCCGCCTGTCGGGATGTCCAATATTAGGTAGCACGCAGCCGTAATTCGAGTGTCGTTTTTCGAATCACCTGTTGACGTTTTTCGAACCGGACGTCGCAGCGTTGTCGCATGTGAGTGCGAATACCTTGCTGGCTGACGAATTGGGGCAATGGCGTGGTGGTCCGGGGCAGCTTCCGCCTGGATCTGTCTGTTCGTGATTCTGCAACCCCGGATTCGCGAATCAGCATTTGAACGCGGCGGCCCGATACGCCTAGCATTGGCCATATCAATTTGCACCGCGGCTCTGAAATCGGAACGATCCAATGAGTGCGCGAGAACTGTTTCAAGAGACGATCGGAAAGGAGACAAGATGGAGGAGGCACTTCATGATTCGCGGGTCGAAGCGAACATCGGCAACGGGCGTCCGTTGGCCGGCATACGGGTACTGACTGTCGAGAATTTCATCGCAGCGCCGTTTGCGTCAATGTGGCTCGCCGATGCGGGAGCGGAAGTCGTCAAGATCGAGGCGCGAGAAGGTGGTGATTTTTCGCGGAGCACGAGTCCTGTCAAACCTGATGCCGACGGCAAGCCGAGCGGCCTTGCATTTCTGCGGACGAACCGGAACAAGAAAAGCGTTACGCTCGACCTCAAGCATCCTGAGGGGCAGCGGCTCTTCAAGGAACTCGCCGCGCAAGCCGACGTCGTGATTGAAAATCTGCGGCCGAACGTCATGGACAGACTGGGAGTTGGCTACGCAGAGTTGAGCAGGATTAATCCGCGGCTGATCTATGGCGCTATCTCTGGCTTTGGACACGACGACGTATTGCCCAGTCCGTACGGCGACTTCCCCGCGTTCGACATCGTGGGGCAGGCAATGAGTGGACTGATGTATCGTCCCGAACGCAGCGGCGATCGGCCGACCTATCTCGGCTTCTCGCTTGCCGATATCGAGTGCGGGATCCTCGCGCTCTATGGCGTTGTGCTGGCGCTTTTGCACCGGCAGACTACGGGTAAGGGCAAGAAGATCGATATTTCGATGTACGATGCATCGTTGGTTCTCAACGAAATTTCAGTTGCCATGTACTCAGCTACGAAGCGAACGTCGCCGCCAGGCGTCCATGCCGTCACTGCGCCGTTTGGAACCTATCGCGCAAAAGATGGCTATATCGTCATTGCGGTGCTGGGTGAACACATTTGGAAGCGCTTTGCCGAGGTAATCGGCCGGGCGGATCTGACGCGTGACCCGAGATTCGCCGATGGCATGTTACGCAAGCAGCATCTGGACGAACTGAACGTCGAGATCGACGCGTGGCTAGCCGATCGATCGCGGGAGACGGCGCTCGCGACGCTGCGCGCGGGTGGCGTGCCGTGCTCGACTGTCAACGATGTACCGGATCTGTTCGAATGTCCTCATGTTGCAGCCCGAAAGATGCTCATGACGCTCGACGATCCGGTGTGGGGGCACATTGAGGTGGCGGGGAATCCGGTCAAGATGTCGGACGTTCCCGAACCAGAGGCGAAAACGCCGCCGAAACTCGGAGAGCACAATTCGAATGTGTTGCACGAGTGGTTGGGCATGGACGAGGGTGAAATCGGGAGATTGCGAGAGTCGAAGGTGATCTGAACCTCGCGAGGACCCAACTTCTACGACGCCCCCAGTCTTCTTGCGCCCGGAAAATTTCGTATCGCGCTTGACAAACGGATTTTGCTCGCGGCATGATGCGGTCGTGGGTAGAAGCGGTCGGTTGAACAAGCAGCGGCGCAACGTCGCGAACGTTCATCTGGAGATTGCTCACTGACGGAGTTTCTGTCGGTGGCGCCAATCGATCCTTTGCCGCTCTCACAGTGCTCCCGAAATCGAGGCAGTCCAAAACGGTGTGTGTGCCGCAAGTGCGGCATCGCATGCGCCGTGGTCTGCTGAGTTCCACGTCAAGCACTGCGAGGAGAGCCCGCATGATTATCGACACAAGCTGCTACCCGACGAATCTCGTCGATCTCGCGTGGCGGCACGATGGCGACCCGTTCACCGGCGAGCGCCTGATCCAGATGATGGACGGCCCGTTTCTCATCAACGGCAAGCCGCGCCGCATCGACAAGGCATTCATCCAGCCGCCGCAAGGCAACACCATCTACACGTACACCGACGGCGTGAAGTCGGGCCGCGAATCGATCGACGCCTATATGGGCTACACGGTCGAAATGGTGACGAAATATCCGGACCGCTTTATCGGCTGCTTCGTGTACAACCCGCGTTGCGGCGTCGAGAACGGCGTAAATGCGATCGACCACTACGTGCGTAAGCTCGGCTTCAAGATGGTCCAGTTCCAGGCGAACATGCACGCGTACCGCCCCGATCGGGCACTCGACTGGCTGCGCCCCGCGCTCGCGAAATGCGCCGAACTGGGCGTGCTCGTAAAACTCCACACGGGCGATGGGCCGTATAGCATCCCAACCGAATGGGTGCCGATGATCAAGGAATTTCCGACCGTCAATTTCATCATGGCGCACTTCGGAGTGCAGACGGGTGGCGTCTACTGCTTCGAGCCGTTCCAGCTTGCGATGGACTTGCCGAACGTGTACTGCGAATCCGGCTGGTGCCTGCAGTCGCGTATCGTCGAGTTCGCGAAGGTGCTACCAAAGCACAAGATCCTGTTCGGCTCCGACACGCCGCCGAATGAACCGGGGATGTGGCTGCGCCTGCTCGAAGTGCTGTGCTTCGAGCCTCCGCAGGGGCTCAATCTCGACGAAGCAACGCTAGAGGACTATCTCGGCAACAACACGGCCCGGATGATCGGCCTCGAACCGACGTCCGCGCCGAAGACTGTCGAAGCAGCACAAGCGCTGCTTGCGGCCTGAGCGCCCGTCACACGAACCCGGAGCAAGAGCATGATCATCGATACCCATCTGCACCCAACCAATCTCGTCGACGAGGCGTGGCGCCACACCGGCACGCCGTTTACCGGCGAGCGTCTCCTGAAGATGATGGATGGCCCGTATATCATCAACGGCAAGCCGCGCCGCATCGACATGGGCTTCATTCAACCGCCGCCCGGCAACACCGGCTATCGCGACGGCAATCGCCGCGGCCGCGAAGGCATTCGCGACTACATGGCGTACATCGCGGAGCTTTGCCAAACGTATCCCGACCGCTTTATCGGCAACTTTACGTTCAATCCGCGCTGGGGCCCGGAAGAGGGCGCGCTGGAACTCGAGTTCCACGTGAAGGAGTACGGCTTCAAGATGTTGAAGCTGCACGCGAACATGCACGGTTATCGTCCCGACCGCGCGCTCGACTGGCTGCGCCCGGCGATGAAAATGTGCGCGAAGTACAACATCGTCGTGTTGATCCACACCGGCGATGGGCCCTACACGATCCCGACGATGTTCTACCCGATCATCCGCGAGTTCCCGATGGTGAACTTCATCATCGGACACTTCGGCATTCAGACGGGCGGTAACTACTCGTTCGAGGCGTTCTGGATGGCGATGGACACGCCGAACGTGGTCTGCGAATCGGGCTGGTGCTTCCAGTCGCGGATCGTCGAGTTTGCGCGCGAACTGCCACGCAAGAAGATCGTGTTCGGTACTGATACGCCGCCCAACGAACCCGGCATGTGGCTGCGCGAGCTGGAGATGCTGTGCGGACCCGCACCTCAGGGAATGGATCTCGATGAAGAAGGCCTCGAGGACTACATGGGCAACAACATCGCGCGCCTCGTCGGCATCAACCCTTCGCCGCCGCCGCGCAACCTCGAAGAAGCGAAGCTGCGCTTGACCGATAGCTACGCCTCGCTCGACGACGTCGCCACGCAGTCGTAGTCCGCGTAGACCATGCGGCGGGCCGGTTCTCCAACCGGCCCGCGACCGCAGCCGAGCGCGACGGCAGTACACCGTCGAAAGGCTGATGACAAGGATACCTAACCATGACATCGTCCCGTTCGTCCGCGCTCGACTGCGTGAACGCCAACCCGCAGGACTTCCGCCATTTTCTGTCCGGCTATCGCGCCGCACACCCTGAAGATGTGCTCATGATCCACGAGCGCGTGAGCGCGGACCAGGAGCCGACCGCGCTGGTTTGGCAGCTCGCCGCGCAGGGCCGTCATCCATTGCTCGCATTCGATCAGATCGACGGTTGGCAGACGCCGCTCGTCACAAACGTGTTCGCGTCGAGAAAGCGCATGGCGTGGATGCTCGACACGAACGTCGCTGATCTGCACGCGCAATTCCAGGCGCGCAGCCGGCGCATGATGGCGCCGCGCGTCGTATCCGATGGGCCGGTGCTCGAATCGGTCGAGACCGAGCGCGTCGATCTGAGCGTGATCCCTGCGATCAGGCATTTCGAAACCGATCGCGGTCCCTACATCACGAATGCGATTCTGATTGCCGAGGACCCGGAAACGGGCATCGGCAACGCCAGCTATCACCGCTCGATGCTGCATTCTCCGACCGGGATCGCCACCAGCCTGCATTCGCGCGGCCACTTGTGGCGGATGCTGCAGCGCGCCCAGGCGCTCGGCAAGCCGCTGCCGGTCGCGATGGTGATCGGCGCGCATCCTCTGTTCATGCTCGCGGGCGCTGCGCGGCTGCCCTACGGTGTCGACGAGCGTCACGTGGCGGGCGGCCTGCTCGGTGCGCCGCTCGACGTCGTGAAGACGCCGCGCTATGGCATTGCCGTGCCCGCGTATGCCGAGTTCGTGCTCGAAGGCGTGATCGATCCGCATGCCCGCGCGGACGAAGGGCCGTTCGGCGAGTTCACGGGCTATTCGTCCGACCGCTCGACCAACAATCTGCTTCGCGTCGAGAGCGTGCTGCGCCGGCGCGATCCGCTGCTGATCGACGTGATGGGCGGCAATTCGGCCGAGCATCTTAATCTGGGACGCGTTCCTCGCGAATCTGAAATGGTCGAGAAGCTGAAGGAGCGTTTTCCGAGTGTGACGGCGGTTCACTATCCGTCGTCGGGCACGCACTTTCACGCGTACGTCGCGCTGAAACAGTCGCGGCCCGGCGAAGCGCGTCAGGTCATGCTCGGCCTGCTTGGCTGGGACCCGTATCTGAAGAACGTCGTCGCGGTCGACGCCGATGTCGACGTCACGCGCGACGAGGAAGTTCTGTGGGCGATCGCGACGCATCTGCAGCCCCATCTCGATGTCGTGATCGTCGACGGCTTGCCGGGCAGTGCGCTCGATCCGTCTGCGTCGGGCGTCGGTACGACTTCGCGCATGGGCCTCGACGCGACGCGCGGCCCGCGGTTCGACGGCGTGCGCGCGAAGATCGGCGCGGAGGCGATGACGCGCGCCGCGCAACTGCTCGGCGGCCAGGGGACGCCCCGCACGTGGAGGGGCGAATCATGAAGAAGCGTTTGATTGTCGCGATCACCGGCGCGAGCGGCGCCGCCTATGGCGTGCGCCTCCTCGAACAGCTTGCGCGAATCAAGGACTGCGAAACGCATCTCGTGATGTCGTCATCCGGCCTGCTGACAGCCGGGCACGAGCTCGGCATGAGCCGGCGCGACATCGAGGCGATTGCGGATGTTGTGCACAACGTACGCGATATCGGCGCATCGATCGCGAGCGGATCGTTTCGCTGCGACGGCATGGCAATTGCACCGTGTTCGATGCGCACGCTTGCCGCGATTGCAACCGGTCTCGCCGACAACCTGATCGTGCGTGCGGCCGACGTCATGTTGAAAGAGCGTCGCAAGCTCGTGCTGCTCGCGCGCGAGACGCCGCTCAATCTCGTGCATCTGCGCAACATGACGACCGTGACCGAGGCGGGCGCGATCGTGCTGCCGCCGGTGCCCGCGTTCTACAACCATCCACGTACGGTCAACGACATCGTCGATCACACGGTCGGGCGCGTGCTCGACCTGTTCGACATCGAACATGAAGGGCTCGTCAGCCGCTGGACCGGGCTGCGCGCCGACACCGCCACGAACTGATATCCCGGACCTCGAGAAGGAGACGACACAATGAACTCGCTCAATACGCAAGCCACCTCGCGACCGGTGCCGGTCACGATCCTCACGGGCTTTCTCGGCTCGGGCAAGACGACGCTGCTCAACCATATACTGACCGAGCGCCACGGCTACCGCATCGCCGTGATCGAGAACGAGTTCGGTGAAGTCGACGTCGATTCGGATCTCGTGATGACCTCGGACGAGGAAATCTTCCAGATGACGAACGGCTGCATCTGCTGCACGGTCGACGTGCGCACGGATCTCGTGAAGATCCTGCAGAGACTGCTCGAACGACCCGAGCGGTTCGATCATATTCTCGTGGAGACGAGCGGCCTCGCAGACCCGACGCCGGTTGCCGCAACGTTCTTCATGGATCACGACGTCGCGCGTCAGGTTGCGCTCGACGGTGTCGTCACCCTCGTCGACGCGTTGCACATTGAGAGCCATCTCGACGATCCCCAACTGCACGGGTTCGACAATCAAGCGGTCGACCAGATTGTCGCGGCGGACCGGATCATCGTGAACAAGACCGATCTTGTGGACGCCGATACGGTCGCCGCGCTCGAAGCGCGATTGCGCAAGCTGAACGAGGGCGCGCAGATTTTGCGTTCGAACTATGCGCAGGTCGATCTCGCGAAGATCCTCGGCATTGGCGGCTTCACGCCGTCAAACGCGAACCTCGACGAGCGCGACCATCACCACGGCGACGATCATGATCACGTTTGCGACGAGGCCTGCGATCACACGCACGATCACGCCGATGAAGAGCGTGTTCACGGACATCGCCACGACCCCTCGGTGAGTTCGGTGTCGGTCGTATTCGATCGGCCGTTCGACCGCGCGAGGCTAGAGGCGGGCTTGCGCGCGCTGCTTGCCGCGCAGGGCGACGACGTGTTCCGCATGAAAGGCATTTTCGATGTCGCGGGCGATGCCAGGCGTCACGTAGTCCAGGCAGTGCACCGGCAGCTCGATCTGCACGCGGCGCAACCGTGGCCGGACGGCGAGCGGGAAAGCAAGATCGTGTTCATCGGCCGCAACCTCGATCGCCTTCGCCTGAAGGTGATGCTCGATTTGTGCGTGTGGCGCGAGCCGGTCGCCGTTGAGGTTTGACGATCGTTAGCACCGGGCGCGGTCTCGCCCGGTGCGCTGGACTATCGACGCAGTGGAGAAACGTATTCGCCCAGGCTTTCTCACGCCGGGCCTTCGCGGTGGCGCTCAGCCACTAATCGAACCCAGGACGCCCATGATTTCCTCGGCGAGCAGCAAGCTCGCCAGGCCGCGCCCGTGCTTTTCCCGCCGTACGAGGGATAAAACGTTCCTGCTAAAGGCACGGTCGCGAATTTGCCGGTAGGTGAGCACCTCCTCCCGGTACTCGTCCGCGATGTCGAACTTGCTCAGAAAAGCAATCGCCTCGCTTGCTGCCGCGAGGCGCTTCATCGTCTCGATCGAATTCGTGCGAAAGGCCGGTTCGACGCTGAGTCCGGCTTCCTCGAAATCATGCTCGAGCTGTTCATGTTGTTCCTGACGTTCCTGGTATTGGGCAAGGGCCTCAGGCTAAAGAACTTCGCTTCGTTGATTCCGGCATTCGTGCTGGCCGTGTGTCTGGATTTCAACTTGATGCTGACGCGGTCGATTGGCTTTGAGCCCTATGTTGAGGCAACTGGACGCGCCTGCCGCGGGCACGCACAGCCGCCGCGCGCTCAGTCCAGCAACGCCCGCACGCCTTCGGCGGCGTCGCGGCGCAACGCCTCGACGTCGAGGCCAGGAATCTCGCCGTTTTCAACCACCACGCGGCCATTGACGATGCTATAACGCACGCGTGCCGGCTCGCCGGCTGTGACGGGCGCGACCGCGCGGTCGTGGAAACCGTCGAAGCGCAGCGCATTGAGGTCGTAAAGCACCAGATCCGCAGCCTTGCCGGGCGCAAGCGTGCCCACATCGTCGATTCCCAGCACGCGCGCGCCGCCGGCCGTGCCCCAATGGACAACTTGCTCAACCGTGGTCGCCGCGGCGCCGTGCGCGGCCCGGTGCACGAGCCACGCGAAGTTCGCCTCATGGGTCATGCTGCCCGATTCGTTGGACGCGACGCCGTCGACCGCGAGCGAAACGGGCACGCCTGCATCTGCCATGCGTGGCGCGGGCGCGATGCCGCTGCCAAGACGTGCGTTGCTAACCGGGCAGTGTGCACAGCCCGTGCCGGTTTCGGCCAGCAACGCAATCTCGGTGGGCTCGAGATGCACGAGATGTGCGAACCAGACGTCGGGGCCGAGCCAGTCGTGGTCGGCCACGAACTCCACCGGCAGCTTGCCGAAGCGCTCGCGGCAGAAGTCCACATAGCGCGTGGTCTCCGAGAGGTGCGTGTGCATGCGCAGCTTCATGCCGCGCGCAGCGCGTGCCAACTCAGGAAGGAGTTCTGGCGGCAGCGAGAAGGTGGGCGTAGTGGGCGCGAGCACGACACGACGCATCGAGGCCGGGCCGCCGTCGTGATAGCGCGCCTTGAGGCGCTCGATATCGGCGAGCATCTGGTCCAGTGTTTCGGGCTGGAGCGCTATCTTCGAGAAGCCAGGATGATCGCCCGCAGCTTGCAGCGCGCCGCCCCGGCACAGCACGAAGCGCAAACCGAACGCGGCCGCTTCCTCGAATAGCAGGTCGCCAGTCTCGACGGTGCCGTGCGCATGATACAGATAGTGGTGATCGGCGCACGTGGTCACGCCCGAAAGCAGCATTTCCGCGAGCCCCAGCCGTGCCGCCGTACGTGCGAGTTCAGGCGTAAAGCGTGCAAGACGCGGATAGGGCACGGCGGCGAGCCAGTCCTGCAGGTCCGCATTGATGCCCGCCGGCACCGCCTTGAGCAGATTCTGGAACAGATGATGGTGCGTATTGACCCACCCTGGATAAACAACGCAGTCGCGCGCGTCGATCACGCGTTCGCCGGAGCGGGGCGTGAGATTGGGCGCTATCGACTCGATTCGACCGGCCGTGATGCGCAGGTCGACCTGGCCAAGGCGCGCATCAGCGCCCATGCGCCCGCTCATCACGGCGGCAGGATTGCGGATCAATATCGATTCATTCGATACGTTCACGATAAGACATCCTCACTAAATTCAGGTAATGGAAAACGTGACGGTTTCAGCGGCCCCTGCCGGTCATTCGCGCGCCATCGCGCCGCAAGCCGCTTCCGCGTGATCCTCCTTACGCTCAGCGGGGCGCACGCCGTTCAATATCGCGTTGAGCAGGACGGAAACGAAGCACGCAAGCACGACGCCGCTGTGCAGAAAGGGCTGCGTCCACGCAGGCATATGTCCGAACACCTGCGGCGCCATCACCGGAATCAGCGCGGTTGCGATTGTGAAGCCCACGATCATCACGTTGTAGCGGTTGCCTTCGTAGTCGACTTTCGCGAGCGTCTGTACACCTGCTGCGACCACTACGCCGAACATGGCAAGGCCTGCGCCGCCGAGCGCCGCCGAGGGCGTTGCGGCCACGAAGGCACCGAACTTGGGTACGAGCGCCACGGCGCACATCAGCAGGCCGCTTACCGCGACGATCCAGCGGCTGCGTACGCCGGTGAGGATCACGAGGCCGACGTTCTCCATGAACGCAATGAAGGGGAACGCCGCGAACATGCCGGCGATCGCGCTCGCCACGCCGTTGGCGCGCAGGCCGCGTACGACATCTTCCTCGCTCACGTCCTTGTCCACGATGTCGCCGATCGCCACGAACAAGCCCATCGATTCGACCATCTGCACGATCATCACGACGGCCATCGTGGCGATGGCCACTATGGAAAACACGGGCGTACCGAAATAAAACGGCACCGGCAGTGTGAACCAGGGCGTGGCGGCCACGTTGCCGTAGTGGCCCATGCCGAGCGCAACGGCGAGTCCTGTGCCGGCGACAAGCCCGATCAGCACCGAGAGATTGCGCACGAACGGCGTGCCGAACCGGTTGACGAAAAGGATCACGGCTGCGACGAGCAGGGTCACGCCGAGAAAGGGCAGTGAGCCGAAGTCGTGCTTCGCGACGTTGCCGCCGCCCACCCATTGATAGGCGACCGGAAAGAGTTGCAACCCGATCACGATGACAATGCAACCGGTCACGACGGGTGGAAAGAAGCGGCGCAGCCGGCCGACGAGCGGCGCGGCGAACGCCGTGAACACACCTGCACCGATGACTGCGCCGCACACGCCCGCGAAGCCGATGCCCGGAGTGAGGCCAATGGCGATCACGGGCCCGACGCTGCTGAACGCGACGCCTTGCAGAATGGGCAGGCGCACGCCCAGCTTCCAGAAGCCGACGGTTTGCAGGATCGTCGAGATGCCGGAGCAAAAGAGTGCGGTGCTGATGAGGACTGTAGTGTCGGCCGGCGACATCTTGAGCGCCGAGGCGACGATCAGTGGCACGGCGATCGCTCCAATATAGGCCACCAGCATGTGCTGCATGCCGAGCGTGAACATCTGCCGCCAGGGCAGGATCCGATCGACGGGATGTGAGGCAGTATTCATGACGTGTCTCCAGAGTGTCGTGGCCGGCGGGTACGGTGCCTGCCGGATGCTTCGGATAGCTATTCAGGCCTCGGTCTTGCGACGCAGTTTCACAAGACGGCAGGGCTCTGTACAATATTTTTTGCCCTCGATCTTGATACGTTTTCGATATGGAAAGCCTATGGATCTGCGCCTTTTGCGGTACTTCGCGGTGCTCGCCGACGAACTTCATTTCGGGCGCGCAGCCGCGCGCCTGCACATCTCGCAGCCACCGTTGAGCCAGCAGATCCGTCTGCTCGAAGAGGAGTTGGGCACGCCGCTCTTCAACCGTGCGCAGCACCGCGTCGAGTTGACCGAGGCAGGGAAAACACTGAGCAAGCAGGTGCCGCTGATCTTCGGGCAGCTAGAACGAGCGATCGATCTCACGCGCTGCGCCGGCCGCGGCGAGGTGGGCAGTCTCGCAGTGGGCATCATTAGCTCGGCGATGGTCGCGCCGATTCCGGGCGCGCTGCGTTCATTTACGGAGCGACACCCGCAGGTGCATTGGACGCTGCACGAAATGACGCCTACGGAGCAGATCGCCGCCTTGAAGGAGAAGCGGCTCGACGTGTGTTTTTTTCGGCTTTACCAGGACGACCCGGAAATTCGTAGCGAAGCGATCGGGCGCGATGCGGCCCTCGCCGCGCTGCCGGCCGGTCATCCGCTCGCCGGGCGTGAGGAAATCCTGTTAAGCGAACTGGCCCACGAGCGCTTCGTTTCGTTCGGTCTTCGCCAGTCGCAGCTCGCGCGATTTCTTCAGGACGCTTGCGTGAAGGCGCGTTTCACGCCACATATCGAATACGAGGTAGTCGAGGTGCACACGTTGCTTACGCTCGTGAGGGAAGGGCTCGGCGTTGCGCTGCTACCGGGTTCCGCGCGGCAGATCTCGACGGGTGGGGTGGCGTTCGTGAAGCTCGCGCAGGCCGAACTCGAGGTCTCGCTGCACGCACGCTATCGGGCGGACGACGCCTCGCCCGTACTGCACGCCTTTCTCGAAACCGTCCGCGAAGTGGCCGCCGCCATGTCCGGTGACGCAGCAAGCGCCGGGCGCCCCACGCAAAATTGAAGCGCGGGCGCTGAAGCATCAGGCCAGCGTACGGGCGGCCATCTCGCCGATGATTTCGACAAGCGGCGCAACCAGCGCCGCGCGCTCGCGCGGCCAGATCGCGTAGAGGTTGTAGTGGGTGGGAAGCGTGACGTCGTTGAGCGCCACGATAGTCCCCTCACGGCGCGCGTCGGCAGCGAGCAGTCCGCGTGCGAGACCGGCGCCTAGCCCGGAGCGCAGCGACGCCACCAGCCCCGCTGCGTTGTCCAGCACCGCAACGGTGTCGGGTTCCACGCCGGCAAGGCCGGCTTCTTCCAGCCAGGGTATCCACGAACGCTTCGTGTAGCCGAGCAGCGGCAGCGTCAACACCTGTTCGGGAGTGAGCGGCAGCGCGAGTCCATGACGTTCGAGCAATGCGGGCGCGGCCATAGCCGCTAACCGGTCGTGGCACACGAGCGTGCTGTCTACGCCTTCCCATTCCCCATAGCCGTAGCGCAGCGCGAGATCGACGTGTTCGAACGCATAGCGGTCGTAGCGCGGCGCGGAGAGCACGGTCAACGGCATGCCTTTCAGTGCATCGACGAGCGTGGGCAAACGCGAGGGAAGCCAGCCCTGCATGAGTTCCGGATCCACGTCGAGCGCGATGGAAGGCCCGGCGCGCCGTCCCTTGACGCTCGAGATTGCGCGGTCGATCTGCTCAAGGCCGTCCGATAACTGACTGGCGAACAGCGTACCTGTATCGGTGAGCGTGACGCGGCCGCCAACGCGTGCGAACAACGGCTGGCCGATGAAGTCTTCGAGCGAGCGGATCTGCTGGCTGATCGCGCTGTGCGTGAGGGCAAGCTGACGTGCAGCGCTCGAAAAGCTGCGGGCCCGTGCCGCCTGCAGGAAGGCCTGCATCGACTGGATCGAGGGGTAGCGCTTGAGCATGTGTTAGTCCGGCTTACAGGGGATCGAGGAAATGATCGCTGGCGCGGCGCACGGCGGCTTTCAATAATCAACACGTGCAGCGGACGCGGTGGTGCGATCCGAAGCGGCAACAATACGGGAGAGCGCGAGTGATTGCGATTGTGGTGAACGATACCCGGCATACCGTTGACGATGTGCCGGACGACATGCCTTTGCTCTGGGTGCTGCGCGACCGCCTCAAGCTTACCGGCACGAAGTTCGGTTGCGGCAAGGGTTTGTGCGGCGCCTGTACGGTGCACCTCGAAGGCGAGGCGGTGCGCTCGTGCGTGCTGCCGGCGGTGGCAGTGGACGGGCAGCGCATTACGACAATCGAAGGCTTGTCGCGCGACGGGCGGCATCCGCTCCAGCTTGCCTGGATCGCCGAAGACGTGCCGCAATGCGGCTACTGCCAGTCGGGTCAGCTAATGCAGGCTGCGGCGCTGCTCGCGCATGCCGGCGTGCCCGACGACGCCACGATCGTTTCGACCATGTCGGGCAACGTGTGCCGGTGCGGCACGTATGGGCGGATTCATCGGGCGATCAAACGCGCCGCTTCGGGCGATCCAGCGTTGAACCTGGTCGTGACCGCGACGCCGGGCCACGCCGGCAAGGGGGACTGAATGCGCCGCGATCGTTCGTCCATGCACGGCGCCGCGCGCCGCCGCTTTCTGAGGCAGGGTTCGGCGCTGCTCGCTTCCGGCCTCGCCGTGGGCTTCATTCTGCCCGAAGCCCGCGCCGGTGAGACCGGTCCATCGGGCAGTGGCGACCCGCATCCTCAGCCTGGCGCCTTCGAGCCGAACGCATGGGTGCGCGTGCTGCCCGACGACACGATCAAGCTGGTCGTGCACAAGCACGACTCCGGCACGGGGACACACACGGCGCTCGCAGCCGTCGTGGCCGAGGAACTCGACGTCGACCCGTTTCGCGTGGAGGTCATCACACCCGAGGATCCCTTCTTCCCCCAATATATTCATCCGCTCTGGAAAGTGTTTTCGACGGGCGGCAGCACGAGCGTCGCGCTTGAATACGAGAGGCTGCGCCGCGCGGGCGCAACAGCGCGTGCGATGCTGATCGAGGCGGCCGCACAGGCGTGGGGCGTGCCGTGCTCGGCCCTCGCGACCGACAACGGGTATGTGACTCACGCCGCGGGAGGGCGACGCGCCAACTACGGATCGCTTGCTGCGCGCGCGGCGAAGCTCCCCGTACCAAAGGACGTTGCGCTCAAGTCTCCAGGCGAATTCAAATACGTGGGCAAGCTGCGCAAGAAGCGCGACGCCGCGCAGAAGACCAATGGCAGCTTTCCCTACAGCATCGACGTTTCATTGCCCGGAATGCGCGTGGCCGTGATCACGCGTTCGCCGATGATTGATGGCCGCGTGCGTAGCGTCGACGCGAAGGCGGCGCTCGCGATACCGGGCGTGCGCGAGGTGCTGCAAATTCCGGCGCGCCCCGACGTGCCCGGCGGCAATCAGGCGGGCGTCGCCGTGCTCGCCGACGACTACTGGGCCGCCCATCGAGGGCAGGCAGCGTTGCATCTCGAGTGGGACGAGAGCCCTTTCGAGTCGTTCGACAGCAGTACGCTCGCTGCGCGGCAGGCCGCGTGGCTCGACGATCCCGCTGCGCGGGTCGTGCCGACGATTCAGGACGGCGACGCCCGTGTGATCCACGCGGCCGGTTCGCGGACGATCGAGGCTTCCTATTCGATGCCGTACAAGGCGGCAAATCCGATGGAGCCGATCAACGTGACCGCCTGGGCGAGAAATGGCGGCATCGAATACTGGAGCGGACTGCAGGTGCCTTCCACAGCGCTGGAAGCTGCCAGGGTAATCGGTAGTATTCCTGATCGTCGCGTAAAGCTGCACGAGCTCGTCTCGGGTGGGAGTTTCGGCGCCCGCGAATCGAAGTACTGGCTCTTCGAAGTGACGTGGCTCGCACTCAGAACGGGCAAACCCGTCAAGCTGATGAACAGCCGTGAAGACGAGATGCGCGCGCTGTTCTATCACGCGGCGAGCCATCATCGCGCGAAAGCGGTGATCGATAGGCAGGGCCAGCTCGCCTCGCTCGAATTGCGTGCGGTGGCCCCGGCTTCGCCCGAACAGTGGGAGCCCGGCTACTTCGGTCGCGCTGACCGCATGGACTACAGCACGACCGAGGCCATCACGAAGTGGGAATTCGCCTATAGCGCGCCACATCGCGACATCGGCTGGGTGCGCCACGAAACCGGCGTGCCGACGGGCTGGTATCGTGCCGTGAGCTACATTCCCAACGTGTTCGCCGTGGAGTCGATCATGGACGAGGCAGCGCACGCCGCGCGCCGCGATCCGCTGGAGTTTCGCATCGCGCATATGCGCGATCGGCCCCGGCACATCGCGGTGCTACAGGAATCGGCGCGCCGTGCCGGCTGGGGGCGGCCTTTGCCCGCTGGCACGGCGCTCGGCATATCGAGCAATCAGGCCTATGACAGCTACATCGCGGTGATTGCACGCGTGGCACGAAAGGGCGACGCCATCGTCGTCGAGAAGCTCACTTGCGTGGCGGATTGCGGCCTCGCGGTGTCGCCGACCAGCGTAGAGGAGCAACTCTACGGCGGCCTGATGTGGGGGCTCGGACACGCCACGCGCGACCGCATCGATATCCGCAACGGGCGCGTGCAGCAGAGCAACTTCGATACGTACCCGGTGATCCGCATGAGCGACATGCCGGACGTCGACATTCATATCGTACAGGGTGATGCGAACAAGCCAGGCGGGGTGGGGGAGCTGGCGAGCCCGTCGGTCGCACCGGCAATCGCGAACGCCGTTTTTCGTTTGTCAGGCAAGCGCCTCCGGGTTACGCCCTTCGACCTGCGAATCGCCTCCGGCTAACCGGAAAACGCAAATTCAAAATCGGATGGCGATGCAAAAAGTCAGATACGAGCGAACGCGGTAACGTCGCGTTATCGTGTTTCAATCATCCGGTCGATTTCCTCGCGCACAAATTGGCGGACCGTGCGCCGCATCGCGCGCGCGAGCAGCGACGCATCGATCGTCCCGACTAGCTGGCGAACGAAGCGCGACGTTCAGTAGCTGTTCTGCTGGATAGCCGGCGCCTCGCCTCCCCGGCGGACAGAGCGATTACCATCGCGCACGAAGCGCCGCCCCTGCGGTCCGTACACACCATCCGGTTCCTGGAACAGCGTCAGCAGTGTCAGATACAGCACGCTGCTCACGAGCAGTGACACCGGCACGCTGAGGTCGAGTCCGCCCGCGAAATGGCCGAGCGGCCCGACGAACTGTCCCGGCAGGTTCACGAATGACAGACCGATGAGGGCGGCCGGTAGCCACGCGCCCATCGCACGCAGATTCCAGCCGCGCGTGAACCAGTAGTGCCCGCCGTGGAGCCCGCGATTGAAGACCTGCAGGTCGTCGGCGAGATAGAAGCCGCGGCGTGTCACGTAGCCGATGACCATGATCGCCATCCACGGGCAACTGAACGTGTCGATCAGTGTCGAGAACGTCGCGACGCTTTCGACGAGGTTGAACGCGAAGCGGCCGATGAAGATGAACGCGATCGCGAGCGTGCCGATCAGCAGCGTCGCGCGGACGCGGTTCAGAAACCGCGGAAACATGCTCGACACGTCGAGTCCAGTACCATACAGCGCGGTCGTGCCGGTTGACATCCCCCCAATAATCGCAATCAGGCACATCGGCAGCAGGAACCAGCGCGGAGAAACCGCCAGCAGGCCGCCAACGTAGTCGTTCGACGCGATGAATGCGGGTGCCTTCGTTGCAATGACCGTTGCGGTGGCGAGACCGAAGAAGAACGGCACGAAGGTGGCGATCTGGGCGGCGAACACGGCGCCCATGACGCGATGCTTCGGCGTGCGTTCGGGAATGTAGCGTGCCCAGTCACCGAGGGCCGAAGCGAAAGACACAGGATTGCTCAGCGCAACCAGCACGGCGCCGACGAACGCGGCCCAGAAACCCGCGCTGCCCTCGCGCACCGCGCCCGCATAGTTTATGTCGAACAGGTTTGCGAACGCGATCAGTCCTGCGACGAACATCAGGCTCGCGGCCCAGACCGCGATCTTGTTGACCCATAACATGAAGCGGAAGCCGTAGATGCAGACGATGAGCACAAGTACCGCCATGACCATGTACGTTGCGCCGAGCGTCCAGCCGTTGACCGGCACGCCGGCCACTTCGTGCGCGCCGCCGACGAGCGCATCGCCGGAACTCCAGACCGCGAGCGAGAAGAATGCGATCGACGTGAGCAGCGCAAGGAACGAGCCGACGATCCGGCCGTGAATGCCGAAATGCGCGCCGGACGACACGGGGTCGCTCGTGCCATTGCGCGGGCCGAACAGGCTCATCGGCGCCAGGAGGCAGGTCCCGGCGAGCACGCCGAGCACGATCGCGCAGAAGCCGGCCTTGAACGACAACCCGGCCAGCACGGGAAAGCTGCCGAGCACCGACGTGGAAAACGTGTTGCAACCTCCAAACAACAGGCGGAACAGATCGATCGGCCGTGCGTATCGCGACGCATCGGGGATGCGCTCAAAACCGAACGACTCTACCTGCATAATACTGTTTTCACTCATTGTGTCTCCAACTTTCTTGTATGTCTCTCCCGCGGACGGACGCGGCATCGCGAGCGATTCACGGCCGCCCGGAAAGAGATCACAGGTGTGTACGTCCATAGACGACAATGCTAAGGATTTCTAACAATGCCGCCTGGTCAGCCATGAACGGACTGGCCGTAGTACTGCGTCTCGCGACGCAATCGATGCCGTTCAGGCTTTATCCCCCCGATTTCAACTGCGTCCACAGCCTGCTTTCGAGCCGTTTGATCGTCGGCGGAAGCGGCTTGAGCAGGAACAGCGTATTCAGCACCGACTCAGGTGGATATACGGTCGGATCATTCAGAATCTCGGGGCGCACAAACTTGCGCGCGGCGGCATCGGCATTGGGATAAAACACCTCGTTGGTGATGGCCGCATGGACTTCGGGCTGCTCGATATAGTTGATCCACTGGAGCGCGGATTGCGGGTGCGGCGCATCTTTCGGGATCGCCATCATGTCGAACCACACCGGCGCGCCACCGGCCGGGATGAAGTATTTGATCTCGTAGTTCTTGTGGGCTTCGCGCGCGCGATGACTTGCCATCGACACATCGCCCGACCAGCTGAGCGCAAAGCAAATGTCATCACCGGCGAGATCGTTGATGTAGGTGGTCGCGTTGAATTGTGTGATATAGGGGCGAACGCTTTTCAGCTTTTCATAGGCGGCCTGATAGTCCGCCGGATTCTCGCTGTTCGGGTCCTTGCCTAAATAGTGTAGCGTGACCGCGAACACGTCGGCCGGCGCGTCGAGTACGGATACGCCGCAGCTCTTCAACTTGCTCAGATATTCGGGCTTGAAGAGGATGTCCCAGCTGTCGAGCGGCGCATCGTTGCCGAGAATCGCTTTGACGCGTGTGAGGTTGTAGCCGAGTCCTGTGGTGCCCCATGCCCACGGTACCGCGTATTGATTGCCGGGGTCCGCGTCGGCGACGAGCTTGAGCAGATTGCGGTCCAGATTCACCAGGTTCGGCAGCTTCGATTTGTCGAGTTTCTGATAGATGCCCGCCTGGATCTGTTTGGCAAGAAAGTTCGAGGTTGGCACCACCACATCGTAGCCGGTCGAGCCAGTGAGCAGTTTTGCCTGCAAGGTTTCGTCGCCGTCGTAGACGTCATAGCGCACGTGAATGCCTGACTCCTTTTCAAAATTCGGTACGGTATCCTTTGCAATGTAGTCCGCCCAGTTATACAGATTGAGTTGCTTGTCTTCGGCATGCGCGCTCGCGGCGAACGCAGCAAAAAGTAGTGCCGCCAGCATCGGCGTCGTGATGGTCTGGGACATGATGGTTACCCGGAAAGGTTTTCGATGGGGCCTGCGGTGGTCTTACATGTGTTGATGGCGTTGAAGCTTCTGGTTTCGCATCAGGCACAACATGTCGACCGCTAGATGGGCGGCGGCGAGCGCAGTCACGTCGCTGTGGTCGTAGGGCGGCGACACCTCCACCACGTCCGCACCCACGAGATTGACAGGGCCCAGCGCGCGAACGATTTCCAGCGCCTGCGCTGAACTGAGTCCACCGGCTACCGGTGTGCCCGTGCCGGGTGCGCAGGATGGATCGAGACAGTCGATGTCGAAGGTCAGGTAGGCGGGCGCGTCGCCGACGATGGCCAGTATTTCGTCGATGGTCGCCTGCGTACCATTGCGATGCACCCACGGCGCGTCCAGAACGCGCACGCCCATGAAGTCCTCGTTCCATGTGCGAATGCCGATTTGCACCGAACGTGCAGGATCGATGAGCCCTTCGTGGATCGCCTTGTAGAACATCGTGCCGTGATTCAGCGAGTCGGGATTGTCATCCGGCCAGGTGTCGCTATGGGCGTCGAAGTGGATCAGGCTCAGCGGTTTGCCGTACTTTTCCGCATGCGCGACGAGCAGCGGGTAGGTCACGTAGTGGTCGCCGCCCAGCGTCAGCATGCGCGTGCCGGTTGCGAGAATGCCGCGTGCGTGGGCGACGATCGCGTCGCGAATGCCGAGCGGATTGTGGGCGTCGAACCAGCAGTCGCCGTAGTCGACGACATTTAGATGATCGAACGGGTCGATGCCCCACGGAAACGCACCCAGCTCGGACAGCAGCACCGATGCGGCCCGCATGCCTGCCGGACCGAAGCGGGTGCCGGGGCGGAAGGTCGTGGCGAGGTCGAGTGGAATGCCAGATACGGCGACGTCGACGCCGTCGAGATCGCGCGTGTACGGCCGGCGCATGAAGGACAGTACGCCCGCGTACGTCGGAGGCGAGGGTTGCCCGGCGATGCCCGCTGCGGCGGTTGGCGTAAGGTGGGAAGGCGCGAGATTCAGGGTCATACGGATCGTTCCGGTCGGTTTTAACGGGTGCCGTCACACAACTATTGCTCATGTCTGCCTGAAAGGCAGAGCGCGTATGGGTGGCGACAGGCTGTATCATTGCGAGTAAGAATTCCGGCGAAAAGCGAAAAATCTTGCTGGAAGTATCGATATTTTTAATATCTTCCGATTACGGTTCCATGCGCAGACTTCCCCCCCTGCAGGCCTTGCTCGCCTTCGACGCCGCTGCGCGGCTCGGCAGCTTCACGCGCGCGGCGCAGGAACTCGTACTGACGCAATCGGCAATCAGCCATCAGATCCAGCAACTCGAGGAATGGACCGGGCAGCCGCTGTTTCGGCGCATCGGGCGCGGGGTCGCGTTGACCGCCGCTGGCGCGCTATACGCTCAGACGGTAACCGAGGCGCTGGCCACGCTCGCCGATGGCCGCGACCGTATCGAGCCGTATGGCAACCCGGATTCGGTCATCGTCGTATGCGCACCCGAGTTCGCATCGGGCTGGCTGATGCCGCGCATGCGCGCGTTTGCGAAGGCGTTGCCGAATATCGAGGTCTGGCTCGTGACCGGGGAAAAGGTCAACGAGATCGATCGCGTCGATGTCGATCTTGTCGTTTCGTCAAGGGAGATTCGCACGCCCGAAGTGGTGTGCGAGCCCTTGCTCGACGAAGATGCTATCGCGATCTGCGGACCGGAGACCGCGCGCCGCTTGCGCTCGGTGCCGTTCCCCGAGGTGCTGACGCAGGCGCCATTGCTGATTCATGAGGCGCGCCCGGAATGGGCGCCCTGGTTGCCTGAATTGAGGCGAGGTGGCTTGCGAATACGGCGTGCCATGACGGTCAGCGATCCGTGTTTCCTGGTGGCAGCGGCCGGGCAGGAGGTGGGCATCGCCATGGTGTCGCGGCTGACTGCGGGTGATGCATTGACATGCGGGCGCGTCAAAGTCTTGTCTCAGGTACCGGGATTCACGCTCAAGCCGCTTTGGTTGATGCGCTCGGCGCAGCCGGCGCGTTCCGCTGCGGTGGATGCGGTTTATGAGTGGATGACAACGCTCTGCAGAAGTGGGAAGTGACGATTTAACGCGCCTCGTTTCCATCTGCAGCAACTCATGCAGTGTCAGGCGCTGCGTAGTTGACAGGGACGGGTGTCGTTGATCGAGGCGTCAAAGTGGCGCTCTGGCGGGCGTTGTCGAGTTTGCTGCTGCCGGATAACTGCGTCTCAGGATCATAGGTATCCTTATCAGATAGCTGTTTCAATTGCGGCAGAGACATTCCAGTCATGCCATGTGTCGAGGCGCTCTCCGTCATAAGACAGGAATACTTATCTTTATAGGTGGAAACTACACACCGACTCCGACCAGGCGCAGGCAGCAGCGTCTGCGGCGAGGCGAGTCCTTTCGTTATCGATGACGGCCCCGTACAGCCGATTCGCCCCGCGCCAACTCCTGCGCGACAAAGTGCGCGGTTCGGCTGCCAGACGTTCGTGCCACCTGTTGCGGCGTGCCGGTCGCCACCACGCGGCCACCGGCGTCGCCCGCGCCTGGTCCCACATCAATCACCCAATCGGCTTGTGTCACTGCACGCATGTCGTGCTCGATCATGACCACCGTATTGCCCGCGTCGACGAGACGCTGCAACTGCACCAGCAATCTATCGGCGTCCGCAGCATGGAGCCCCGTAGTCGGCTCGTCGAGCACGTACAGGTTGCGGCCCCGCTGGCTGCGCTGCAACTCCGTGGCCAGCTTGATGCGCTGCGCTTCGCCTCCGGAGAGTTCGGTGGCCGGCTGTCCCAGGCACAGGTATCCCAGCCCGATCTCTCGCAGCAATTGCAGCGGGCGCGCTACCACGTCCTCATTGGCGAAGAAGTCGCGGGCTTCATCCACGCTCATCTGGAGCACCTCGGCGATGTTGCGCCCGTTCCAGCGTACCTTCAGTGTGGCTTCGTTGTAGCGTGCACCGTGGCAAGTCGGGCAGGGCGCATACACGCTCGGCATGAACAGCAGCTCCACGCTCACGAAGCCTTCTCCCTCGCAGGTCTCGCAGCGCCCCTTGGGCACGTTGAACGAAAACCGGCCCGCGTCGAAGCGGCGGCGGCGTGCATCCGGCGTGGCGGCAAATAGCTTGCGCACGTGATCGAACAGGCCGGTATAGGTGGCCAGGTTCGAACGCGGCGTTCGGCCAATGGGTTTCTGGTCCACCTGCACCACGCGCTGCACGGCATCCACATCACCGGCCAGATGGCCTCCAGTGGTTTCGATCACGGTTGGCCCTTCGCTTGTGGCTTCGGCCGAATCGTCCTCGGGTTCGTGGCCCAGATGCAGGAGCACCAGCTCGGGCAATGCTTGTGCGAAGAGGCTGGATTTGCCGGAACCGGAGATCCCCGTGACCGCGGTCAACACGCCCAACGGAACACGCGCGTCCACGCCGCGGAGATTGTGGCGTTGAATCCCCCGCAGTTCGAGCCATCCGCTGGGCGTGCGTCCGCGGCTGGGTGGCGCGGGCATCTCGTCGAACAGGTAGCGTGCGGTGCGGGATTCGGCGATCGCGCGCAGGCCTGCGGGTGCGCCGCTGTAGAGCACGCGGCCGCCGCGCTCGCCGGCGTCCGGTCCCACGTCTACCAGCCATTGCGCGCGGCGCATCAGATCCAGGTCATGCTCGACCACGAACACCGAATTGCCCGCGTCGCGCAGCGTGTCGAGGGCGTCGTAGAGGGCGTTGCTGTCCGAAGGGTGCAGGCCCGCCGAAGGCTCGTCGAGCACATATACGACGCCGAATAACATCGAACTCAATTGCGTCGCGAGCCGAAGCCGCTGAAGCTCACCCGCCGAGAGCGTTGGCGTAGCGCGATCCAGCGTCAGATAACCCAGGCCTAGTCCTCGCAACTGGCGCAACCGCGCGACCACGCCTTCGGCGAGGCGCTGCGCGGCCATGCGCTTCTCCTCCGACAATGCGGAAGTGCGGCGCACGTCTGGTGAGATTGCGTGCGTGGCCCGGCCCGCGGTTGCGCGCGCGGCGCGGTCGCGCCGGGTCGCTTCCTTGTCGGTGCCTGCTCCGGCAGAATGGGCGCGGAAATCGCCATGTGCTATGGGTTCGAGCAGGTTAGCCAACCGGTCCAGCGACATTTGCGTTAATTCGCCAATGTCCACGCCAGCAAAGGTCACGGACAATGCCTCCGGTTTGAGCCGCTTGCCGTGGCATGTGGGGCATAGCCTTCCTTCCATGAAGCGGGACACGCGTTTTCTCATCAACGCGCTTTGCGTGTTGGCGAAGGTATGCAGCACATAACGCCGCGCGCCGGTGAAGGTGCCCATGTAGCTCGGCTCCAGCTTGCGCTTGAGGGCGACGCGGGTTTCCGCGGGCGTGAGGCCCGCATACACGGGGACCGTGGGTGTTTCCTCGGTGAACAGGATCCAGTCGCGGTCTTTCTTCGGCAGGTCCTTCCACGGCCGGTCGACGTCATAGCCCAGGGTCACCAGAATGTCGCGCAGGTTCTGCCCATGCCAGGCGGGCGGCCAGGAGGCGATGGCGCGCTCGCGGATGCTCAACGACGGGTCCGGCACCATGGTGCCTTCGGTCACCTCATACACACGGCCCAGACCATGACAGGTGGCGCACGCGCCCTGCGGCGTGTTGGGCGAGAAATCCTCGGCATACAGCATCGGCTGGTTCGCCGGGTAGGCGCCAGCGCGCGAATACATCATGCGTACGAGACTGGACAGGGTAGTCACGCTGCCTACGGAAGAGCGTGCGTTGCTGGCGCCGCGTTGCTGTTGCAGCGCCACGGCGGGCGGGAGGCCGTCAATGGCGTCCACGTCCGGTACGCCCACCTGGTCGATCAGGCGCCGCGCATAAGGCGCGACCGACTCGAAGTAACGCCGCTGCGCCTCGGCATAAATGGTGCCGAACGCAAGCGAGGACTTGCCTGAGCCGGAGACGCCTGAGAACACGACGAGCGCGTCGCGCGGGATGGAGACGTCCACATCCTTGAGGTTATGCTCGCGAGCACCGCGCACTTCCACGAAGCCGCTGACCGAGGTATGACGAGACAACTTACCGGAAGGCTTTTGGGACACTTCGCACTCACCGTTCGATGGGCTGTGCGCCCGTTCAATGTAGACAGCTTGCGCTGTACGTGCCAACGCGAATCGTCCGATATTAACTATCGGTCCATGCGTCGCGCTTTGGCCAGACAGGTCTTCAGCATATCGATAATCGCGTGCACACGCATCGGGGCCGGGCGGCCGCGCTCGAGGACCGCGCGAGAGACGCGTTCGCTGAGAAAGGGAAGAGTCGTCGACGTTGTGGCTCGGTTCCGCGAGTCGATCCCGGCACGATCGACGAAGGTGCGTTTTCGGCGTTGCCAACTTGACGGCAACTGCTGAGGCAAGATAAAGAACGAATCGGTATCCTTATCAACGTGCCAACCTGGCTGAACGGAAAAAACGGCGCGCTTTATCGCCAGTTCGTCTTCCAGCGGTGCCTGAGCTTGATCCCGCCCCCAGACCGAAAATATGAAGGTTATCTTTGCAGTTTACCTTCACATCTCCTAGAATGGGCAGATGACCGAGCGCGCCAGAACTTCTCCACCCGACCTCGCCGCGTCGCTTGCCGGCGACCTGCGAGCGCTCGTTGGGCAACTGCGCCGGCGCTTTCGCGAGCAGGCGATCCTCGGCGACTTCACACCGTCGCAGATGGCGGTCCTGCTGCGGCTCGAACGCGAGGGGCCTGCTACCGTGTCGAACCTCGCGCGCGCGGAGGGCATGCGCCCTCAGTCGATGGGCACGCTCATCGGGCCGCTAGAGGCGGCGGGCCATATCAGCGGCGCGCCGGACCCCAACGACGGGCGCCAGACGCTCTGGTCGCTCACCCAGGCGTTTCGCGACTGGCTCAAGGAAGGGCGGGCGGCGCGTCAGGACTGGCTCTCGCGCCGGATCGAGGCGCGCCTTGGCGACGCCGAGCAGCAGCAGCTCGCCGCGGCAGTCGAACTGCTCAAGCGGCTCGTGGCCGAATAAGGCGAGGCGGTCGATATGGGCGCTCCCGCTTCGGGTTTTTTCCGCTCGCTCAGGAGTTACAACTACCGCGTGTGGTCGGCGGGCGCGCTCGTCTCGAACGTCGGCACGTGGATGCAGCGCACGGCGCAGGACTGGCTCGTGCTCACGGGCCTCACGCACCACAGCGCGGCGGCGGTGGGCATCGTCATGGGCCTGCAGTTCGGCCCGCAGATGCTCTTCATGCCCTGGTCCGGCTTCGCCGCCGACCATTTCGACCAGCGCAAGTTGCTCATGGTGACGCAGGCGCTGCTCGGCGCACTTGCCATCGCGCTGGGCGTGCTCACGGCAACGGGACTCGTGCAGCTTTGGCACGTGTACGTATTCGCGTTCCTGTTCGGCTGTACGACGGCATTCGATTCGCCGGTGCGGCAAACCTTCGTCTCCGAACTGGTGGGCGACGCCGATCTCTCCAACGCCGTCGCGCTCAATTCCACGTCGTTCAACGCCGCGCGCATGATCGGGCCTGCGGTGGCGGGGCTCGTGATTGCATCGGTGGGCGTGGGCTGGGCCTTTCTGCTCAACGGTCTTTCGTTCGTCGCCGTGCTGATCTCGCTTACGCGTCTGCGCGTGGACGAACTGCGTTCGGCGAAGCTCAGGCAGCCCGCGAAGGGCGGCATTGCCGCGGGATTCCGCTACGTGTGGGCGCGCCCCGACTTGCGGGCCATTCTCGTCATGCTTTTCCTGATCGGCACGTTCGGGCTGAATTTTCCAATCTTCATCTCGACGATGGCCGTGAACGTTTTCCACGCCGACGCGGGACGCTACGGACTCCTTTCTTCCATGATGGCGGTGGGCACCATGAGCGGCGCTTTCTTCGGCGCGGGGCGCAGCCATCCGCGTTTCGTATCGCTGCTGTTCGCCGCGGCGGCGTTCGGGGTGGGGTGTGTGCTGGCTTCCGTTGCGCCGGGGTACTGGTGGTTTGGCGGCGCGCTCGTGATGATCGGCATCGCGGCCCTCACGTTCACCACCGAAACCAACAGCCTCATGCAACTTTCCACGGAGCCCGGCATGCGCGGCCGCGTGCTGGCGATTCGCCTCGCCGTGGCGCTCGGCGGCACGCCCATCGGCGCGCCGATCGTCGGGTGGATCGCCGACCACTGGGGGCCGCGCTGGGCCTTGCTGGTGGGCGCGGCTTCCGGCTTCGCGGCGGCCGTTGTCGCGGCTCGCACGCTCGCGCGGCGTTCGCGCGAGACGTCGTAACGTGACGCGCCGGGACGCCATCCATTCACCCGAGGCGTGACTTCGATCCCCTTATTCCCGCTCGTTCTCAGTCGCGAAGCGCATTGTCTTTGCGTTTAGCGTTTCGGTTCGCGCTTCGTCGAGACCTTCAATCGAGCGCAGCCGCGCAGGCGCCGAGAACACGATGATCGCGAACTGAATGGCGAATCCGCAAGCGGCGCCCACGAGGCAACTCGTCATGCCCAGGCGCGTGCTCAGAAACGCGCCAAGCAGCGCGCCGAGCGGACGCGCGCCGAACGTCGCCATCATGATGACCGACGAGACGCGCGCGATCAGGTCGCGAGGCGTGACGACCTGGCGCAACGCCGTGGTCGAGATGGTCCAGACGATCGGCCCGAAGCCGAACAGAAAAAAAGCCATAAACACGGTGGCGCGCGAATGCGTGAGCGGGGTGCTCGCCATTAACAGCGACGCAAGTGCGGCGCTCATCGGGCCGAGCAGGATTTGGCGCCCGAAAACAAGGTGTTTTGCGATGATCTTGTAGAGAAACGCGCCGCCCACCATGCCGAAACCATACACGCCCAGCGCCGCACCCACGGCCGATGGCGCGAACGCGAGCCGGTGGATCGCGTACCAGGCGAACACCGCGAGCAGCAGATACCACGACGTATTGAAGACGAAGGCCGTCGCCACGATTGGCCGCAGATGTGTGCTGCGCGCGATGAACTGCACGCCGTCGAAGAGTTCCCGCGAGAGCGCGCGGCGCGAGCGTGGGCGACGCGCCTCGGCGGGCAGGCGTGCGAGAAACCAGGCGCTCGCGAGCGACAGCGCGAAGGCCGCGAGAAACGCGAATACGCCCGACGCCCAGCCCGCGAAAATGCCGCCTACGGAAGGCCCCGCCGTATAGGCGATGCTGCGCGCGATTTCGAGCCGCTGGTTGGCGGTGAGCAGATCGCCCGTTTCGACCATGGCCGCGACGAGCGAGGGCGCGGCGACGCTGAACACCACGGTGCCCGTTGCGATGGCGAAGCCCAGCGCGCCGAGTGTGTCGAGCGTTAGCACGCGTGCATGAAACAACGCGAACAGCACGAAGAGCGCGGCGGCGCGCAACAGTTCGGTTGCGATCATGAGCGGCTTGCGCCGGCTGCGATCGGCAACGAGACCGGCGGGCAGCGAGAGCAACAGGAACGGCAGCGTGTTGACGGCCTGGAGCGAGGCGCTTTGCTCAGCGCTCGCGCCCAATGCCACCACGGCGACGATCGGGATGACGGCGATGGCCATCTGCTCGCTGAATTGCGCCGCGAGACTCGCGTGCGAAAGATTGACGACGACGCGCTGCGGGTGGGTGTTGCCTGGCGTGATTCCCATCGTAAATGTCCCGAAGTTCGATCCGGCGTGGGCCGGATGCAGTGGTTGAGCTTCGGGATCGAGTCTACGTAGGGCGCTTTTGTGGGGATATCCGGATCTTGTGGTGATATTCGAAGTCGATACGCCGGGCGGCTGCGCGTTACTCCGCCTCGATGCGATCCGTGTCACGCGTGTCGTTGCGCACTGGAGCCTGCGTGGCCGGTTCGCCGCGCGACGCATCCACGTCACGAACCGCGCGGCTACCCGCAAAGCACACGGCGAGCGTCGCGAGCACTGGCACGCAGAGCGCAAGCCGCAAACCCATTAACCCCGCGCCAAAACCGATGATCGGCGGTCCCACGAGAAAGCCCGCATAGCCCGCGGTTGCCGCCATCGAAACACCGGTAACGGGCGGATTGGTCGTGCGTCCGGCCGCGCTGAAAATCACCGGCACCACATTGGCAAGCCCAATGCCGACACAGATGAACCCCGCCACAGCCGTAATGAGCGCTGGCGCAGCGAGCACAGCGGCAAGACCCGCAGCCGAAAGCAGGCCGCCCAGCGCAACCACGCGCACGGCGCCCAGCCGCCGCACGAACGCGTCGCCCACCATGCGGCACGCCGCCATCGCGAACGCGAACGCCGTATAGCCGATACCCGCGCTATCCGCATGCGCGGGCAATGCGGTGCGCAGATACACGGCGCTCCAGTCGGCAATGGCGCCCTCGGTCATCATGCACAGGAACGCGAGCGCGGCGAGTTTCACGACGCCCGCCTGCGGCAGCGCGAAACCGCCGCCAGGCGCTGCCTCGGGACGCGTGCCGACGTCGCGCAGCGAGAACACGGCCGCTCCCACGATCAATACGGCGATGGGAATGGCAGGCAACGCGAGACCGCTTAGTACACCGAATCCTGCTTTCTGGAGCACCGTGCCAACGGCTGCGCCCGCGAGGCCGCCTGCGCTCCAGGCCGCATGGAACGACGACATGATCGGGCCGTTCCATCCTTTTTCGATTGCGCTGGCGTGGCCGTTCATCGAAACGTCGAGTGCGCCATTGAGCGCGCCGAGCAGTAGCAACGCGGCGCATAGCAGTTCGATATTGGGCGCGAGCGCAGGCAAAGGAAACGCGGCGACGAACAGCACGCCGAGCAGCGCCGTCGCGCGGCCGCTGCCGAACTTCGGTGCGAGCCGCCCGGCGAGCGGCATGGCGACGATCGCGCCTAGCGCAAAGGCAAAAAGCGCGACGCCGAGCAGGGAGTCGCCAAGGAGCAGTTTGTCTTTCACGCGCGGCACCTCGACGGCCCACGCGCCAATGCCGAAGCCGTTCGCCAGAAAGACGGCCGTGGTAGCGTAGCGTTCGCGTAGAAGGTTCATCGCGCCACCGCCACGTCGCCGCACGCGGCTTTGAGTTGCTTCAAACGGGTCTTGGGAACGTCGGCATCGACGATCAGATAGTCGAGCGAAGCGCACGGCGCAATGACGAAAGGCGCCGACGTCATGAGCTTTTCGGTGGTGACGGCCACGGCGATCTGGCCGCTTGCGGCGACCATGGCGCGCTTTATTTCGGCATCCTCAGCATCGAACGCGGCGACGCCTTCCGAAGGATCGAGCGCGCAGGCGCCGAGAAAGCAGAGATCGGCCTTGATTTGCCGGATTTGCACGAGCGCCGTCGCCCCCAGCGCGCCCGCGGCCTGCGCGCTCACGCGGCCGCCGATGAGGATCACTTCGATACCGGGGCGCTCCAGCAGTCGCACGCAGGCCTGCGGCGACGTCGTGACGACTGTGAGGCCGGCGTTTTCGGGGAGCGCCGCCGCAATCTCGACGTTCGTCGAACCCGCGTCCAGCAGAATCACCTGGTTGGGCTTGACGAGCGCGGCGGCGGCGCGCGCGAGGCGCGCCTTGGCCGGCAGTTGCTCGCGCATGCGCTCGGAGGCGGGCTTGTTGGCCGGCGAGGTGAGGAGCGCGCCGCCATACACGCGCTTGCAGTGCCCGGCCTCGGCGAGATCGCGCAAATGGCGCCGGATCGTATGCTCCGAGGTGTCGAGCTGCGCGGCCAGTTCGGCGGCCAGCACCCGGCCCTCCGCGTGCAGCTTTTCGAGGATCAGGCGCTCGCGTTCGTCGGGGAGCAGGCCTTCACTGGCCTCCTGGCGTGTTCGTTGCATGGGTGGTGGCTCCCGCTTGCTCGTTGAATCGATCAAAAACGAGCATAAATTATCGTAAACGGGCGAACCATGCAACTGCGCGGTCGGCGGGATCGACCCGCGAAAGCGATTTGTCCTTGGAACGTCACGCGGTTGCGGCCGTTACGCCTGGCGGTGTACAACGCGCAATCGGCGAGTCCGTAGGCGGTGTCTAAATATTGCGCCTCGAATAGAAAACTTCATGACGCGCAAGGTTTCGCTGCATCACACCTCGATATAGATGCGTCCGCCTTCGACTTTTGCCGGATACGTTGTGAGTTTCTCGCAGACCGGCGCGCAAAGCGGCTTGCCGTCGCGCACGTCGAAGCGGCCATTGTGCTTCGGGCATTCGATTACGTGGCCCATCACGAGTCCGTCGCTCAGATGCACATGTTCATGGGTACAGAGCCCGTCGCTCGCGTAGACCTGGCTTTCTACGCGGTAGATCGCAAAGGTGCGTCCGCCGTGGTCGAAGCGCATGACGTCTTCGTCTTCGATATCGTCGAGTGCCGCTGCGTCGATCCATTGGGGCATGAGGGTGTCTCCGGTTTCGTGTGACGGTTGTGTACGCAACGGATCAGGCTTCGGCGTGGCCCGGAACGGGGCGCGCCACGTGATATGCGGGGTCGCTCGTTTGCCGCACGAGCGCGGGAATGATTTCCGCGTACGCGGCAAGGCTGCTGCGATATGGCGGCGGCATATCCGTTTTCACGACCTCGTGCAGGCGCGGCAGCGCGTGAAAAGGAACCATCGGAAACATGTGATGCTCGACGTGATAATTCATGTTCCAGTAAAGAAAGCGGAACACGGGATTCATCATCACAGTGCGGCAGTTGCGGCGGTGATCGAGCACGTTCTCGGGCATGCCTGCGTGCTGCGTGAGGCCGAAGTAGAGATAAAGCCACGCGCCGTAAAGGCTCGGCAGGCCGATATACAGCAACGGCAGAATCGTGCGAAAACCGATGCACAGCCCAATCGCGATCGCGTAGACAAGCAGGCTCAGGCGCGCTTCGCGTATGGCTTTGGGCCATTCGGAGGCGGGCACGAAACTTTGTTCTTCCGCGCCCAGGCGCCCGCACGCGGCGCAGATCATGCGCGGCAGTTCGCGCGATACGTGCTTGAGCGCGAAAATGTTCAGAGCGAGCGAAAGCCAGTCTGTGGGGCGCGGTGCGGCGATCTCGGGATCGCGGCCTACCACGAGCGTGTCGGTGTGATGGCGCGCGTGACTCCAGCGCCAGATCGTCGCGCAGCGAAACACCTGGAATGACGCGATCTGATAAAGCGCGTCGTTCATCCAGCGTGTTTTGAATGCGGTGCCGTGACCCGCTTCGTGCCAGCGCGAATCGGCGGGGCTGCAATAGAGCGTGCCGTACAGCAGGAAGGCGGGCACGGCCCACCACGAATGCGCGTGCCAGAGGAGGCCGGCTAGCACGCCGCTCGCCACGATGGCCGCATACCAGATCGCGGTGTCGCGTATCGCGCGTGCGTCGCTGCGCTGCATCAGTTGCTTCATCACGGGGCGCGGCACGGCGCATCGATACCAGTTCGCGTTGACAAGCCCCGCGGCGCCCGCGCGTTCGCCTGCGCCGCCGATGAGCCGGTAGTCCGCATGGTGCGGCGCGCGAGCGTGAGTCTCCTGGTCGGCCACGAGTGTCTCCTTCAAGTGTTCGCAACGCGCGGCGTGCAATGCGTCGCGCGTCAACACAAAAATAGGTGACGTAAGGCCTGGGCTCAACCGGAAGTTTGAGGAAATTTCGTCAGCGAGCGTTAAGCGTGGTCAGGCCGCGACCTGCTCGTCGCGTCCTCGCGCAATGGTGGCTTGCGTATTCGCGCCGTCGGCCACGGCCACCGGCACGCGCCGCGCGAGCGCGCACATCAACTCATAGCCAATGGTGCCCGATGCCTCGGCCACTTCGTCCACGCGCACCTGGTCGCCCCATAGCTCGACGCTCGAACCGATGCCGGCATGCGGGCACGGCGTGAGATCGACGGTGAGCATGTCCATCGACACGCGGCCCACTACGCGCGTGCGCAAGCCGTCCACGGCAATCGGCGTGCCGGTGGGCGCGTGTCGCGGATAGCCGTCCGCGTAGCCGCACGCCACCACGCCAATGCGCAGGGGACGGTCGGCCTCGAAGGTTCGGCCATAGCCGATGGTTTCCTGCGGCGCGAGCGTCTGCACGCCGATGATGCGGCTCGTGAGCGTCATGGCCGCGCGCAGACCGAAGCCTTGCACGTGCCGCGCCACGCCCGTGGGCGACGCGCCATAGAGAATCGTGCCGGGGCGCACCCAGTCGCGATGCGCGCGCGTGTGCCAGAGCACGCCCGCCGAATTCGACACGGACTGCTCGCCGGGAATGCCCTGCACGGCGGCGTCGAACGTGTCGAGCTGCCAGTCGACCTGGCCGTCGTCGGCGTTCGCGAAGTGCGTCATGAGGCCGATCGCGCCGATCGACGGAATGGCGCGCGCGCGTTCCCACGCCGCGCGATACGCATGCGGGCGAAAGCCCAGGCGGTTCATGCCCGAGTTCATCTTCAGTTGAATGTCGAGGGGATGCGGCGGCTTCGCGGCTTCGAGCAGATCGAGTTGCTCGTCGCAATGCACGGCCACGGTGAGCCGGCGTGCAACGGCCAGCTCGACGTCGGCGGCTTCGAACACGCCTTCGAGCAGCAGCAGCGGTTTGGTCCAGCCCAGCTCGCGTACGCGCACGGCTTCATCGAGGTCGAGCAGGGCGATGCCGTCGGCGCCCGCGAGTGCCGGATAGATCCGCTCGATGCCGTGACCGTACGCATTGGCCTTGATCACGGCAAACGCGCGCGAGCCCGCGGCGGTCTGCTTCGCAAGCTCCAGGTTGTGGCGGATGGCATCGGGTTGAATGCGGGCGGCGATGGGGCGCGGCATAGGCGTTCCTATGGGTTGGAGGGCGAAAGGATAGTGGTTTGCGCAATCGTATTGATTTTCTTCCAGTTATTTTTAATGTATTTTCAGGCGAATTTGGTTGAATAACCTAAGGAGGCCGCCGTCGCGCAAATGTTCAGGCCTGCGGGCCCGCTGGCTGCGCCTGGGCGCGGGATTCGAGCAACTGGATCAGCAGGCGCGCAGGTTCGCTGAGCGTGCCCGGCGCACGATGCACGAGCCCGACGTCGCGATGGAACGTGTGCTGCCCAAGGTCGATCGCGCGTACTTTGGCGGGCCAGCGCCGCCACGCCGAGGTCTGCGGCACCAGCGCGACGCCCACACCGTTCGCGACGAGCCCGACGATGGCTTCCAGTTCGTCAAGCTCGCTCAGGTCCTGCACGGCGCAGTGCACGCGGCGCAGAAACCGATCGACCTGACGTCCGCCGAACGATGCGCGATCGTAGCGAATGAAGGGCTGCGTCGCCAATATGTCGGCCCAGGCGTGGCCTTTCACATGGCGCGGCACGATGAGCCGGAACGGCTCGCGCGCGAGCGTGGTCCAGCGCAAATCGCTTTGCAGTGCGAAGGGTGGCCGGATGATAGCCGCCATGTCGATTTCGCCAGCGTCCACGAGATTGTGCAGCTCCATCGAAACGCCCGGGATGACGCGCGTGCGGCAGCCCGCGCAACGGCGATGGAATTCGGCCAGCGCTTCGGGCACGAGCGCGCGCTGCACGGACGCGATCGCGCCGAGCGTGACACGCCCGGTTGCCGCGGGGCCGGCCGCGCTCGAACTCAGGTTCTCATAAAGCCGGATGACTTCCTGCGCCTGCGCGAGGATCTGCTGGCCCATCGCGTTCAGGCGCGCCGCGCGCCCCTCGCGGTCGAACAACGTGAAACCCATCTCCGCTTCGAGGCGCTGTATTTGCGCGCTCACTGCGGCCTGGGTGAGGCCGATCTTCTGGCCCGCCGCGGCGAACGTGCCTTCTCGCGCTACGGCAATGAGGGTTCTGAGTTCGCGTATCATTCATCAATAATATTTGTTAATCAGAAAATTATATATTGATTTTGTTTTTGCTTAGGGCTGTCTACCATGTCGGGATCGTTTTCGAAGACAGTGGAGGTATCCATGTCGCTTTCCCCTTTCCATCTCGCCATTCCCGTCTATGACCTCGCAGCCGCGCGCGATTTTTACGGCCGTGTATTCGGGCTTGCGGAGGGACGCTCGAGCGCGCAGTGGGTCGACTTTGACTTCTTCGGCCATCAACTCGTGATTCACGAGCATCCAAAAACGGCCTCGCAGGACCATGCGCATACGAACCCTGTGGATGGCCACGACGTGCCTGTACCGCACTTCGGTGTCGTGCTGAGTTGGGGCGACTGGAAGGCGCTGGCCGAACGACTCAAGACGTTCGGCGTGAAGTTCGTGATCGAACCGTACGTGCGCTTCAAGGGGCAGGTGGGCGAGCAGGCCACGATGTTCTTCCTCGACCCGTGCGGCAATGCGCTCGAATTCAAGGCGTTCAAGGACATCGGCCAGCTTTTCGCCAAATAAGCGGGGATGTCCGCGCGCCCCTGGCGGTGCGGATTTCGAGGTATGGCTGTCGCCGGCTGGCGTTTTATCGGCGGCTCAGTGGTGCAGATAAAGCTTTGGGACAACCGCCTGCGATTGAGCCGCCGCGCACCCCCGCAGCATCAATAATCAGGAAAACTAACTATTAAGGCAGCAGCACCGGGCAGCGCGAACCCTATTGCTGCTGCCAATGAAAACGATCGCCGCGCAAGGATGCGCCGTGATCGTCGAGTTTTTCATCGTCAGCCGGTAGTGCTTCGAAATACGATCGCCCGTCTTTGCGGTCCTCCGTATGCAGCGCGGCGCGGGAAATGCCAGGCGGAACAGACGAAGGCGAGGCGGGCGGCCAATGCAGCGTGGCAGGCGCCGCGCTTGGGGGAGAAGAGGGCAGATCCGTGGTTTCGTTTGCCAAGGCAAGGCCCATGGCCCATGCGGCCGGGACCGAAGCCAGAACGAGCAGCACGGGGAACGTAGCGTGTTTCATACGCGGCCACCACGCGAATGGACTGACTGGGCCTGTATTTTATGTCGCGACCTGGCGTATTTCCAGGCGCCCATCTGGCTCGGAGCAGTAACCCTCTCTAGCTTGCCGCTCTGAGTCCATTTTTGAGCGGTATTGGGTAGAAAGGTATTAAAACAGACAAATGCCGCCTGGTTCTTGGAAAAACCGTAAGGGTTTGTTAATATCGCCCGCCAGTAAGAATGAGAATGCTTCTTATTGAAGCATTTGCAAGCACTGGCGAGACGACCTTTCCCAAACGACATGAACAACCGAGAACACGCGCGGCGCGCTCGACGCACGCAGCCCCGGCCACTGCGGCCGTTGCATTTTGCGGCCTGGCTTACTTTTGCGGCTGCGCAGGCCGCGGTTGCCCAGACGGAGAACCCGGCCGCCGTGCAGGACGGCGCTGCGGCCGCCACGAGCACGGACCAGGCGCTGCCCGCCGTGAAGGTCAGCGCGAGCCAGGCTGCCGATTCGCCGCTGAACCTGCGCACGCCGGTCAACAGCGGCGCGCTCGGCACGCGTTCGCAGCTCGACACGCCGTTCTCCACCACAGTCGTGACGGGCGAGGACCTCGCCGAGCGCCAGGTCTACAAGCTCGGCGACGTGTTCGCCGGCGACGCCTCGGTTAGCAACAACAGCAACGCGTACAACGCGTGGGCCACCTACATCACCATTCGCGGCCTGCCCGTGGACTGGCAAAACGGCTTTCGCATCGACGGCAATCCGTTCATCTCATACGGCATCACGATGCCCTACGAGCAGCTGGAGCGCGTCGAACTGCTCAAGGGGTTGGGCGGCTTCATGTACGGCTTCGCGCAGCCGAGCGGTCTCGTCAACTACGTGACGAAGCGGCCGGAGAAAGACCCCGTCACGAGCCTCGACGTGGGCTACCGCATGGACGGCCTGCTTAGCACGCACGTGGACCTGAGCCGCCGCTTCGGTCCCGACGACATGTTCGGCGCGCGCGTGAACTACACGAAGGAAGCGGGCAAGACCTTCAACGCCGGCGACTACAACCGCAACTCGGTTTCGCTCGCGCTCGACGGCCAGCTCACACGCGACCTGCAGGTCTGGTTCAACGCGCTCTACCAGACGATCCGCTCTAGCGGCCAGACGCCTGCGATCTACACGGGCAGCTACACGGCGTCGAGCCTGCCCGCGGTGATCAGCGGCGGCACCAACCTGCTTGGGGGCACCGACCAGCACATCAACACGAACCTGCAGCTTTATACGGCGGGCGTGCGTTACCAGATCACGCCCGACTGGTCGTTCACCACCTCGGGCAGCTACAGCAAGTCGGCGCGCGACCGCAACGAGAGCACGCTCACACTGCTCAACCAGGCGGGCGACTATACCGACTCGCGCTGGAACGGCGACGAAGGCCATCAGGACATCTACTGGCAGGGCATGTTCGAGGGCAAGGTGAAAACCGGGCCATTCACGCATCAACTCGTGATTGGCGGCGCGTACCAGCATCAGACGAACAATTACGCGTCGAACTCCATTTATACGGTGCTCGGCGACGGCAATCTGTATCAGCCCAACCCGTGGCGATTCTATTCGGGCGGCGGCCTCGAAACGTACCGCGCGAGCGACATCACGCAGGCTTCGGCGTTCGTGAGCGACACGATGCAGATTACGAGCCGCTGGTCGGTGCTCGCTGGCCTGCGTTACACGAACTATAGTCAGAACAACTACGCAACGACGGGCGAAAAGACGTCGCAGTACAGCCAGAACGGCGTGCTCACGCCGACCTTCGCGCTCATGTACAAGCTCGAGCCGAACACGACGCTGTACGCAAGCTACGTCGAGGCGCTGGAGCAGGGCGCGATCGTCGATAGCATCTACGCGAACGGCGGCGCGATGCTGCGTCCGCTGCGCTCGCGTCAGTATGAGATCGGCGTCAAGAGCGAGCATGAGCGCTGGAGCGCGACGGCGGCGTTGTTCCGCATCGAGCGCGGCGCGTCCTATGCGAACAGCGAGAACGTCTATGTGCAGGACGGTAATTCGATCTACGAAGGTATCGAAGCGGGTGGCAGTGTGCGTCTTGGCCGTAGCTGGCAGGTGGCGGGCAGTGTGACGCTGCTCGATACGTGGTACGCGAAGGGCCAGTCGTTCAACGGCAATCGCGTGGCCGGCGCGCCGACGTTCGTCGCGGCTGGCCGTGTGACTTACGACGTGCCTTACGTGCAAGGCCTGCAACTGGCCGCGGATGCGAAGTTCACGGGCAGCACGCAGGTGCGCCCGGCAAACAATCTGGAAACGGGCGGCTACATGCTCGTGAACCTGGGCGCGAACTACTTCACCCGCATCGGCGGCCATGACGTGACATTGCGCGCGGCGATCGACAACATCACGAATCGTCGCTACTGGATGTTCCAGTACTCCGATTACATCGCGCCGGGCGATCCGCGCACGGTCAGCCTCAACGCGAAGATCGACTTCTGAACGGTCGATCCGTTCGGGCGAACGGGCGCGCGCCGGTTAGGGGTGCGCCCGCTCGCCGTTGAAGTCACGAAATCGGCTTTGAGTTCGGCATGGGGTTGCCAAGGTCGTCGGTCGGAACGTATTGCTGATCGAACGCCGCTACATACAAAGCCCATTCGGGATCGCCCAGATCTACGAGCAGCGCGCCGTCCTGCCAGATGTCGTTGTGGTCGTTCGAATCGTTGCCCGCCCTGTGGATGAACTCGCCCTTCGATCCCTGGTTCATGTGAACGTCGTGAATGCCGTCGCCTTCGCTGTAAAAGCGGCCGAATACGTAGACGTCGAGCGATGATTGTTGTGCGCGCAACAGAAGGCGCTGCAACGAGGCGACGGGCTCTACCTGCTCGGAGCCGTCCATTACGTCGCTGTTGCGCCACGCGCCCGTATTGGCGAGAAAGTCGCTGCGCTCGAAGTCGATGGCGGGCAGCGCGTCGGTGCCCGTGAGATCGCTCTTGCCTTCCGCCGCGCCTTCGAGCGTGGTGAGCACGCTGTGGTTGAAATCGAACACGAGCTTGTATTTAAGCAGGTCGTCGGCATCGGTGGTGCCCACGTTGACCGCGATGTCCCACTGCGCACCGTCGACCGTCACGCCGAAGTGCAGGTGATATTGGACTTCGTGGGGCCGCCGCGTGGACTTCAGTCGCGGTGCGGAAACGATCTTCGCTTTAACGTAGCCGTAAGGAAGGGCCATCACGCGCTCCTCGTCGTTAGGATGGGTTCGCCATTGTGCCCCGCGAACGTGAAATTGCGCTTGCAGGATGCGCGATGGCGACGTCTGATGACTGAGTTTGCAGGATGCCTTTTCCGCACGTTCAACCGTAGCAGGAAGAGCGTGAAAATGCGATGCTCAGGCTGCGGCGATCACGTCGATGCGCAGCGCCGGGCCGCCTGCCGCAATTTCGAGGAGACGATCGACGTTCGGGTGGGCGCCCGGGCGGTTGCGCGCGTCCGCGGTGTGTTCGGCGAACACGGCGAGGCCATGCTCGGCGGCGTTGGTATCGAGCGTGCCGAAGACTTCGCGCAGATAGTGGTAGACCGCGAGCGAGCCCTGCTTGCCGGGCTGGTTCTCGATGGTCGCGGCCACGTTGCCCAAAGCGTCCACGAGATCGATGCGCCCGATGCCGGCGATGCCCGGCAGCAGTGCGAGATTGTCCTTGAAGACGGCGCCCGGTTGAATTGCCTGAATCACTGAAAACACTCCGTTGGTTCGATAAGTGGCGGTTAAGGAGCCGTATCTTATACCCTAGTGATCACGTTCGCGATTAATGAGCCGCTCGACACGCATACGCCCGGGCGGTTCGAAATACGTTCCAAACCGAACCAGCCCGGCCTTCCTGAGGTGGCAGACCATCGTGAAGCTCACGAGCAGCCCCGGATCGGGTTTGTCGCTGATTTCAATGTCGATCGAACGCAGGCGTGGCTCGAACTTCAGCAGCGTGTTTTCCATCTGGTTGCGCAGATCGTGAACCGAGGCTGGCAGGTTCTTGTACACGTCGGTGAGATCGGGCAATCCATATTCGGGCACGTGCTTGAGCGCACCCGCCCGTGTATTCAGGATTCGCCCGATGTTCGCCTGGACACTCAGGATTTCGAGCGTATTGTCATCGTGGTTTTCGAGTGCCTCGCCATTGATATGGCCAAGCAGCATGTCGTATAGGGACGGACCTGTCGGCATGGCGAGACTCCCTTACCTGGCCATTGCTTCGGGCGTAAGTGCGGCCGGCCCGGCGTGATCCACGAAATCGATAGCAAGACTGCCTTCAGTCGAACTCGACAGGACAATCTTCGCCGGTGTAGTGCCGCTGGCCATGCGGGTGAGCAGTTCGCGGGACACTGCCGGGAGCACGCGCTGGTTGAGGAATGCATCCACGTTGCGGGCGCCGGATTCACGGGCGAGGCAACGCTCCGCCATTGCAGCAATCAGGGAGTCGTCGCAAACCAGCTCGACGCCGTGCTGACGTTTCAGGCGCCCGGCCACCTTGTCGAGCTTCAGACGCACGATGGCGCCAAGTGCGACCACGTCGAGTGGCTTGTACACCAGTGTCTGGAAACGCGCGAGCAGCGCCGGCTGGAAGTGCGCGACGAGTTGCTGATGGATGGCTTCGAGTAACGCAGGTTGCGCGCTGTCCGGATTGTCGGCAGTCATCTCGTCGATCTGCGCGCTGCCGAGGTTGGAAGTCATCAGGATCACGCAGTTGCGAAAATCGATTTCGCGGCCTTCGCCGTCGCGCATGGTGCCGCGATCGAATACCTGATAGAAAATGTCCAGCACGTCGCGATGAGCCTTTTCGACTTCATCGAGCAGCACGACGCTGTAGGGGCGCTGCCGCACTGCCTCCGTGAGCACGCCGCCGCGGCCGTAACCGACGTAGCCCGGCGGCGAGCCCTTGAGTTGCGACACCGTATGCGCTTCCTGGTACTCCGACATGTTGATCGGGGTGAGCGCCGCCTCGCCACCGAAGAGCAGGTCGGCTAGCGCGAGTGCAGTCTCGGTCTTGCCCACACCGGATGGGCCCGCGAGCAGGAATACACCGAGCGGCGCGTGCTCGTTCTTCAATCCGACCTTGGCGGTGCGCAGGCTTTCCGCGAGCGCGGCGAGCGCATCGTCCTGGGCTACCACGCGCCTGGCCAGTTGCGCTTCGAGCGTAAGAAGACTTTCCAGTTCGTCCTCGACGAGGTTCCCGACTGGCACGCCGGTCCATTCGGCGACCACACGCGCAATCGCCTGCGCGTCCACGTCCGGGAAAATCAGCGGGGTCTTGCCCTGGAATCGCTGGAGCGTTTCCTGTGCCTGTGCGAGGGAACCGGGCTCGCTACCCGAAGCAGAAGCCCGTTGTTCATGCAGTGCACGCACGAAGCCACGCTCCTGTTCGTAGCGCTGCTGCAGCGTCTCGAGCGCGGCCTGTGACTCGACGAGCGCCGCGCGAAGCTCTGCCTCACGCCCCTTCATTTCAGCGACTCCCGCCCGGGCGTCGTCCTCCACTGTCGAGAGTTCCAGTTCCAGCGCCGAGACGGCGGCGCGTGCGCGATGCAGGTCGGCCGGCGGCGATTCAAGACCCATCCGTACGCGCGCGGCCGCCGTGTCGATCAGGTCGACTGCCTTGTCCGGCAACTGCCTGGCCGGGATGTAGCGACGCGAGAGCTTGACCGCGGCCACGAGCGCTTCATCGCGGATATGCACGTTGTGGTATTGCGCGTAGCGACTCTTGAGTCCGCGCAGCATCAGGCACGCTGCTTCGTCACCCGGCTCCTCCACCTTGATCATCTGGAAGCGTCGCTCAAGCGCGGCGTCGCGCTCGAAGTATTCCTTGTATTCCGACCAGGTCGTTGCCGCGATCGTGCGCAGCTCGCCGCGTGCGAGCGCGGGTTTGAGCAGGTTGGCCGCGTCCGCGCCGCCCGCGGCATTGCCCGCGCCGATGAGCGTATGCGCCTCGTCGATGAAGAGCAGAATCGGCACGCTGGATGCCTGCACCTCATCGATCACATTCTTCAGACGCTGCTCGAATTCGCCTTTCACGCCCGCGCCCGCCTGGAGCAGACCAAGGTCGAGCGTGAGGATACGCACGTCGCGGATCACGTTCGGGACCGTGCCCTCGGCCACACGAAGCGCGAGGCCTTCGACAAGCGCCGTTTTTCCCACGCCCGGCTCGCCTACCAGGATCGGGTTGTTCTTGCGTCGGCGCGCGAGAACATCCACCATCTGCTGAATTTCGCGATCGCGGCCAAAGACCGGGTCGATCTTGCCCTCCCGCGCCTTGCCTGTGATGTCGATCGCAAAGCGGGCCAGCGCGTCGCCGTCCACACGGCGCGTTACCGTCGGCGCCGCGCTTGCGTGTTCCGCGGAATCCGCAATGCCGGCCGCGTTCGCCGCGGCCGACTGTTCCGGTTCCGCTTCTGGCGTCTCGGCGGCGTTTTCGCACGTACGGTGTCCGAGACGCGGCAGCAGACGCTGAATCTGCGCGCTGCTTACGGAGAGAAGCGGCCAGGTGGAACGCGTGCGCAGCGCGTGCGGCGCCTCGACGATGGCTTGCAGAACATGCCCTGACCGGATCGTTGTCTCACGGGTGTCGGCGAGGTTGAGCGCATGAGACCAGGCGTCTTGCAGGACGGCGGCCAGTTGCGGGGAAAGGCCCGGCCGGCCCCGCAGATTGCGCGGAGTGTGCTCGATCGCGCCAAGCAACGCGGTCCATAAGGCGTCAACGTCCAGATCGTAGTGATCCAGAATGGCGGGAATATCGCCGTCGCCCGCCTCGAGCAGTTTGAGTAGCCAGTGCTCGACCGTGATCTCATCGGCGAGGCGCGTCTGGCACAGGCTTGCTGCGGCCTCAAGCGTTGCCGCGCAATGCGGATTGAGCCGGCGCAGGAGCTGGCTGATATCCCGGGAAAAGGTGCTTCGGTCGTTATGCAGGGTCATGTGGTGACTGCTCGTGCGGGGCGCAGGGGGGAGGGAAGCTGCCACTACAGGCAGCCGCCCGGCGCAGCAAAAAAGCCAGTCGGCTTACGCAAACTGGCAAAAGAGGACCGTCATGCGGCGACGGCCCCCAGACCACCGTCAAGGATCAGGAACGCTCGTTCCAGGTGTCCTTGTGAATGATGTTGCCGTCCTTGTAGGACCACGTGATCGTTTCGTAACGCAGCTCGACTTCCTCGAGATGGTTGTGCTTCTCGAAGTCGGGGATCTTGATGTCGAGCATCTTCGGACGGACCGCCACGACCTTGACGTTTTCGAGCTTCGTGTTGAAGTACTCCTTTTCCTTGCCGGCGTCGTCGATCTTGTACCACTTGATCTCAGCCGACTTGAGCGTCTGGCCGCTCGTCACCGCCTTGTAGAGATACGGCGTCGACGCGTCGGTTTCCTTGATGAGCTTGATCGGAGCGTGCACGCGCGTGCCGGTCAGCTTGCCCGTGTTGTCGTCGGTCGGAATATGCAGGTCGTGATTGAACTGCGTAATCTCGATGCTGCCCTCGCGGCCCTGGACGGTCACCGAACCCTTGATGTCAGCGCCACCATCGTCCTTGAGCCACATGTATGACGGAATTGCCATTCCTAAACTCCCTCTTTTTGTACTACGACAATCGCCCGGAAACAGTGACCGGGCTCACAAAACCCGAAGCCTTGGCTTCGGGGACAAACGCTCCCTACCTGGGCGCGACGCCTGGCGTTACCGGCTGTATGGCGGTGGCCGCTGCGGCGCGCTGCGGGGTGTCAGGCACAAGGGTGATTTCCACACGACGATTCCTGGCGCGCCCGGCGTCCGTGTCGTTTTCTGTAAGGGGGCGCGTGTCGCCGTAGCCCTGGATCGCGAATTGCGTGGCCGGGATGCCGGAGGCATCAACCAGCCAGTCGCGCACGGATTGCGCGCGCGCGGTGGATAGCTGCAGATTGCTGTCGGGATCGCCGACGTTGTCTGTGTGGCCCGCCACGAGAACCCGCTTGTCCGGATGCGCCTTGATCATCTCGAGCGCATTGACCATGACTCTTGTGGAGCCATCTTTGAGTTGGGCCTTGCCGCTGTCGAACAGCGACATGCTGTCAAGGGTGACGACGGTTGGCGGCGGCGGGGGAGGCTGATACGAGGCAATCGCGTTGTTGAGCGCAGGGATCAGTCGCGCGCCCCGATACAAGCCGAACGACAAATTGAGCGGTACTCCCATTCGCGCGTAGCGGTCGAGTTCGTCGCGATCATTCACGAGGCTTTTCAGCGCCTCGCGCCGTGCGGCGTCGTGGTCCGCCGGAATCATCGAGTAACGCCCGAGATCGGCCCCGATGCGCGAGAGCAGCGCCTGGTTGTTCTTTCCGGCACAGTAAAACGCAACGCCGGCCGCGCACGCGAACAACATAAGCGCATGGATCAGCGCCAGGCGTCGCGGTGACCTCCAGTGCCGCACAGGGAGTGCCTCGATCAGTGGCTGTGGCAGCGGCAAGGGCGCGGGCGAGGCGCCCGTGCTACGCAGAACGCTGGTCTGCATCTCCACAGCCATGTTCCACGGGTTGCCGGCATTACCCGCCGGGCCGCAGTCGATCCAGCCAGCGCCGAACAGCGCCAGCGGCGTCGCAGGTTGCCTCGGGTCTGTCAGCGCGTGAAACACGACGCGCTGCGTCCAGCCGATGATCGCCGCAAGTGCCGCCGCCCGCGTAGCCGCCGCACAGCGGTCCGCCGCGCTCGTTACCTCGTCCTCGGCCGCCCGTATCACGGCCTCGAACCGCTGCGCGTCAATCATTCGGGAGGCCGAAGAAACACCGTGCCATTCAGGGCCGGCGAGTCCTGCGGGTCCGGCTGTCAGTCGCTGATACACCGCAACATAGCCGGGAAGAGTGCGCGCGCCGAGCATGCGTGTGGTGTCAGCGACTGCCTGACGTACCGCTCGCAGAGACTGGGTCAGCAGATCGACGTCCGTGTACCTTGCGGGCACAACCGAGATCACGACGCCATCAGGGGCGCGTCCGTCGCGCCACTGCTTCACCGCGACGGCCAGACGTGCGAGATCCTTGGGTTTGTCCACGCGGAGCCAGATTGCGCCTTCTCCGACATAGGCGAAACCCTCGCGCCTTTCTCTGTTGAACAGTGCGGGCAGTTCATCGCCAGTCGTCAAGACGAGAGGCATTCGCGTACGCAGATCGATCGGAATGTCGGCCGTTGCTTGCGCAAGTGCGGCGAGAACGTGCGCGCCCTGCTTGCGCGCGATGGCGATTCGGCGGGTATACAGGAAGGCAAGCAGCGCCGCGGTGAACACCACCGCGCCGGAGAGGAGCCACGCGAGCGCCGGACTGAGCCGCGCCACAAACCAGATAAGGGCAAGCGCCAGAGCGCCTGCCAGAAGAATCTGTAACCGGAACGGATAATCCAGTCCTTCGTGGCCGCGAACCTGCCCGTCATTGGGCGCAGAAGTCAGCAGAGGCAGGTCTGATTTCACGGCTGGGCAACCTTCGCCGACAGAATGTGTGTGGCTTGCGTGTTGAGTGCAACGGCCCACGCACTCCAGATGGCGGCCGCGACAACGCAGGCGATGCCGGCGACAGCCCACGGTGAAAGCCGGCGAAACCAGTCGGAAAGCTGGCGTCCTGAGCGGTCCGAGATGAAGGAGCGTTCTTCATGGGGGCGAAGCTTTTTCAGCCGCGTGTCGAGCGCTCCCATGAGTTCGATGAGCCTGCTTTCTCCATCGAGGGCGTAGCGGCCCTTGAACCCCATGCCCAGGATCGCGGCGTAGCCCTCAAGCAGGTCTGCGTTCGGCGACGTTTCCCGCAAGCGCGCCTCGATCCGGTTAATGACGAATTCACCTGCGTCGTGCACCTTGAACCGCTCGACCTGAAACGGGTTGAGCGCCCAGGCTGCCCGGCTGCTTTCCGGTAAATGGCGTAGTGCCGTTTCATCGATCAGGCCGCACTGCGCGAGCAGGATTTCGTGCTTGACGTCTTCGGGGTAGCCATGTCGTGTGAGGGCCTCCGAGAACTTCTGTATCAGCTTGCGGCAGTTGTCGCGGAACTTGTCTGCATCGTGAACGGTTCCGTTGTCGCCGAGCGACGTAACAAGCAATCCGGTGTCACGTAGCAGGTCGCGGATGCCAGGGGTGCTTGCGCGACCCAAGCCGGGCTCGGACGCTAGAAGTGCGGCCGTGTGGCGGCGATCTGTCAGGACTTTCATGAGCGGAGCACCGCGTAAAGTTCAAGCGAGGCATCAGCGACAGAGCCCGGGAGATAGATCTGGCAGGCTCTCGCGGCGAGCATCCTGCCGTATGCAGGACTGCCGGAGTCCAGCGAGAAATACTGGTTGTCCAGTCGAACCGGGATGGCGCCCGGCACCCGTTGGACCGCCTTGAGCGGAATGCCAGGGAGTGCCGAATTGACGATGTGTTCGACATCGTCCGGCGCGCCGATCTTGCACAGACGAGGGAACTGCTCGACCAGATCGAACGCGGTCATGCGTGCGTTGACAGACAGATACCAGTCTGACGCGCCGTCGACGATGCGCTCGTCGAGGAACTGTCCAGTCCACGTTGTCGGTGTCTTGCGGGTGAGGCCAATTGGGATCACGCGGGACGGGATGATTGCGTCGAGCAGTTCACGGATCATCGATTCCAGCTTCGTGAACACGTCATCGGCGTGTGCGTGGTCCCATGCGGGAATGTCCGAAAGCTGTATGTCGGTGGAGAAAGTCGTCAACGCACTGACCAGTTGGGTGAGCGTGACATAGAGTTGCTCAGGTGGCCGCGCGGGATGAGACAGGAAAAGCCGCAACTGGGGCCACGCCGAATGGATGCAGTGCAAGAGCCAGAAAAGCTGTACGTCGGCCACGCCGTATTCGGTAACCTGCTCGACGCGTTCGCTGCGGCGCGCACCGAGCGCAAGACTCTTCGCTTGCAGAATATCCGCGAGGCGATTGATCCGCTCTATGTGCAGCGGATGGCTGCCAAGTGTGAGACACGGCGGAACAAAGCGGTGATCGACCTGAAACTGGCCGTTTGCAGCGCGCGAGAGACGCGCCACCGCACACACAGTATCATCAGCATGCGGCTCGAAATCGAAGAGCAGGCGCAGCGCGTGGCGTTCGACGGCAATCTCGGTCTCGGCCGTGCCGTTGAGATCCACGACCTTCACGAACTCGCGATACGAACGCCGCGGCCGCGCGAGCGTAGTCTCGTCAAAGCGACAGTTATTACCGGTGGCGTCGGGCAGCGCAAGCGCGGCGTAGACGATCAGGCTCTGGCGATCCGCTGGGATACCCTGCGTCAGATCGCGTGCCCCTGGTATCGCGTCGCTGACCGTCGAGTCGAATGGCGTTCCATCTGGCAGGCGCAATTTGAGTTGCTCGAGTTTCAGGCGACCCGTGTTGAGCGCTTCTTCATCCACGACGACACCCAGCGTGCCCCACGGCTCAGCGAATGCCGCAGCCGCGAGCTGCTGTACGCCGAATTCGCTCGAGCGCTCCAACTGCTGGAAGTGTTGCTGAGAAAGTATCAGGCCGTCGTGCCAGAGAGGTTTATGGATCCGCATAGGTGATGGTCTCTTGTGGTTCGTGCTTTTCTTCTTTCGGCCAATGACTTCAATTGAGGAAGTCGAACGACTTTATACAGGGTAAACCGGGGTTTGTATTGAATCGGTATTGAGATCTGACAAACCTCAACAACTCATGGGCGAAGATTATGCCGATCACGTATCTCGCTATTGTTGTCGAATGCTAAATATGATCGACATCAATGCCGGAAAATGGATTTTTTGGAGAGAAATATCATAAAACTGAGATACGGTGAATCCAATGGATTGCTTTATATTTTGAGATAAATGGGAAAATAAATTCTAATTGACGGCATGAAGATATTCATATTTAATGGGTCGTCGCAAATGAGTCGCATGAATGGAGGCCACGCCTTGGGGTGCCGTTAACATAGTTCTCTGCGAGCATGCGTGTGGCGAAGCACAGCACATGCAGCACGCGACACCGCATCGCGACCGTCAAGTTCTGCGGAATCTTGAATCTGAATTATTTAGGTCTACTATGGACAGTTTTCAGCGCGAAATCCCAAAAAGCCGCGTATCTATTACGCTCGACCTTCATACGGGTGGGGCTCAGAAGAAAGTCGAACTGCCGCTCAAACTGCTCGTGGCGGGCGATTTTAGTGCGGGCGCGGAACACGCACCGCTTGCCGAGCGAAAGAAAGTCAACATCGACAAAAATAACTTCGATGCCGTGCTCGGCGACTATGCGCCGAATTTGAAGTTCGGTGTCGAAAATACCTTGTCCGCCGATGGTAGCGAATTGCCCGTGAATCTGTCGTTCCGCTCATTGAAGGACTTTGATCCGGAACAGGTGGCGCGGCAGATTCCCGAACTGCAGGCCTTGCTCGCCATGCGCAACCTGCTACGCGACCTCAAATCGAATCTACTGGATAACGGGACGTTCCGCCGCGAGTTCGAGAAGATCCTGAAGGACAAGCGTCTGTCCGACAAGCTGCGCGGCGAACTGGCGCAGCTTGCCACGGCTGCGACCCAGCCGGAAGGGCATGCCTGAGGGCCGCCGCGCCAAAGCGGCTTTCACCGCCTTTCGCAATCAGCTTGTGTTTCAAAAGCAGACAGGAACAGCAATGAACCAGAATAAAACTAGCCAGGGCGCAACTGAGACCGTTGTGCTCGAAAATGACAGTGTGTATGCCACGCTGTGCAGCAAGATCAACCTCAAACCCGTGGCAGAGGCGCGACCGCTTGAAGCCTTCCGCGATGGCGACATGCTCTCCGAGGCTTCGGCTGACGAGCGTATCGCACGCGGCATGGGCGCGTTTCTCGAGCTGGTGGCGAAGTCGAGCCAGCCGGTCGATCGCCTCGACAAGTCGCTGCTCGACTTCCATATTGGCCAGCTCGATCGCCAGATCAGTCGCCAGCTTGACGCGGTGATGCATGCCCCCGAATTCCAGGCGCTCGAAGGACGCTGGCGCGGCGTCAAGATGCTGGTCGCACGTACCGATTTTCGTCGCAACGCACGCATCGAATTGCTGGACGTTTCGAAGGAGGGGCTACAGCGTGATTTCGAGGACGCACCGGAACTCATCCAGAGCGGTCTCTATCGTCTTACCTACGTCGAAGAATACGACACCCCGGGTGGCCAGCCGGTCAGCGCGCTGATCAGCGATTTCGAGTTTGACAACTCGCCTCAGGATATCGCGCTGCTGCGCAACGTTTCGAAGGTCGCGGCCGCAGCGCACATGCCGTTCATCGGCTCGGTCGGCCCGGCGTTCTTCGGCAAGAAGACGATGGAAGAAGTGGCCGCCATCCAGGACATTGGCAACTACTTCGACCGCGCCGAGTACATCAAGTGGAAGAGCTTCCGCGACACCGACGACGCGCGTTACGTAGGTCTGACCATGCCGCGCGTGCTGGGCCGCTTGCCGTACGGCAAGGATACGGTGCCGGTGCGTGCCTTCAACTACGAAGAAGCGGTGAAGGGCCCGGATCACAACCGGTACCTCTGGGTGAACGCCTCGTTTGCGTTTGCGGCCAACATGACGCGCAGCTTCGTAAACAATGGCTGGTGCGTCCAGATTCGCGGTCCGCAGGCGGGCGGCAAGGTCGAGGACCTGCCGGTCCACTTGTATGATCTCGGGACCGGAGCCCAGCCGAAGATTCCTACGGAGGTGCTGATTCCCGAGACGCGCGAGTTCGAATTCGCGAACCTCGGTTTCATTCCGCTCTCGTTCTACAAGAATCACGACTTTGCCTGCTTCTTCTCAGCCAACTCGACCCAGAAGCCAGCGCTGTACGAGACGAAGGAAGCTACGGCGAACAGCCGCATCAATGCGCGCCTGCCCTATATCTTCCTGCTTTCGCGCATTGCTCACTACCTGAAGCTGATCCAGCGCGAAAACATCGGGACAACGAAGGATCGCCGTCTGCTCGAGCTGGAGCTGAACAACTGGATCAAGGGCCTCGTGACCGAGATGAAGGATCCGGGCGACGAACTCCAGGCTTCGCACCCGCTTCGCGAGGCAAAGGTCACGGTCGAGGACATCGAAGACAACCCGGGCTTCTTCCGCATCAAGCTCTTTATCATCCCGCACTTCCAGGTCGAAGGTATGGACATCGGCCTGTCGCTCGTGTCGCAGATGCCAAAAGCCAAGAGCTGATCTGACGTTTCAAGTACCTGCTGCCAGGGCGCGTTGGGCGCCCTGGCAGTTTTTGCCGTCATGGTGTGTCGGGGAGAATTTCGATGTCGATGGTCATGCCTCTGCAGGCTTATGAATTGAAGCTGGCGCCGCAGCCCGCGCCGTTCTCGATCCTGAAATTTGTTGGCGAAGACAAGGTCAGCCAGCTATACAGGTACGAGATTGAATTCACAAGCCCGACGGCCGGTATCCCGATGGATCAGGTGCTCGGACGACCGGCGCGGTTCGTGATCGATCCCATTGATCCGAATCTCGATGATCTTCGCCGGATGTACGGCGACAACGCAGAGAAGTTCAGCAAGAAGCCGCCGGCGTACACCATTCACGGCATCATCACGAAGTTCGACGAGATGGAAACGTCCGCCGATGAGACGCGCTACCGCGTGCGCTTCGAGCCGAAGCTGGCGGACCTCAATCGCGGTGTGACGAGCCGTCTGTTCCAGAAGCAGTCGGTTCAGGAAATCGTCACCGACACGCTTCGGCACGAAGGCTATCGGGCCGGCGTTGATTTTGTGTTCAATCTGCGCGGTCAGTACAAGCGGCACGAGTATGTCACGCAGTATCACGAGACCATATTCGCGTTTATCCAGCGCATCTGCGCGGAAGAGGGTATCTGGTTTCGCTGGGAGCAGAGGAAGGACTACGCCGTCATGGTGTTCGGTGACGATCTAGACGCGTATTCGCGCAAGCAGCGCACGGTGCCGTATCGTCGCCATTCGGGCCTCGCCAATGCGGGGGCTGATTCACTCAAGACGCTCACGCGGCGTACCCGTCGCGTGCCGGAAGCGGTGCGGTTGCATGATTATAACCATCGTCAGGCGGATGTATCGTTGCTGGTCGAGGAAAACGCAGCGCGAGGCGACACGACAACGAACGCGATCGACTATCACTGGGGCGAACACTACGAGACGCCTGAGGAAGGTCAACACATTGCGCGTTTGCGTCATGAGGCGCATCTTGCAGGCCAGGTGATCTTCACGGGGATGGGCAATCCGTTCTGGCTCGAAGCCGGTGAGGTCATGAAGGTCGATCCGGTTCAGGTTGATGCGAAACACGGGATTTTCATCACTTCGGTGCGATCGCACGGCGCGCGTAACAAGTCGTATCGGGTGACATTCGAGGGTATTCCGTCCGACCGCGTGTGGCGGACGCCGATGGCCGCCGTCAAAGCTCAGATCATCACTGGCATCCTTCCCGCCCGGATTACGTCGCCGGGAAATTACAAGTATTCGTATTTGACCGAGCAGGGCTGGTATGTCGTTAGGTTGCCGTTCGATCTGGACGAATGGAGTCCTGGTGGCACAAGCCGGCCTGTGCGGCTTGCCAAGCCTTATAGCGGCGATAACTATGGCCATCACTTCCCGTTGATCGACTCGGCGGAAGTCGCGCTTGAGTTTACTGCGGGAGACCCTAATCGTCCGATCATCATCGGCGCGATGCACGACAGCTTGCACCCCGATCTTGTCAATAATCTTAACAACACGCGAAATCTTATCCGCACGGCCGCGCAGAATGAGTTGCGGATGGAGGACAAGGAGGGGATTGAGCATATCCACCTGACCACGCCGTTTCAGACTAGTGAGCTTAATCTGGGGCATATGGTTGATGGGGATCGGAAGGAGCGGGGGCGGGGAGCGGAACTGCGTAGTGATGAGCACGTAGCGGCCCGCGGGGCCAAGGGCATGCTTCTGACCGCGGAAGCTCAACCCGGTGCAGCCGGCAAACAGCTTGACATGGCCGCTGCTAGTGAACAGCTGGAACGCGCCATCGCACACATGGAGTCACTCGCCGATGCGGTGAGGGCTGCCGAGGCGACGGTCGCGGAACTGCAAAAGCAGAAGGACTTCTACGCGGAAACGCTCAATGGACTCAAGCGAGCAGCCATTCTGCTTAGTGGGCCGGCTGGTATCGGGACCAAAACCTGATCGCAACAGCGGGAGGCAACTTTGACGTCGGGGTCATGCAGAATTTCACTGTCGCGGCCGCACGTCAGGTGGCGTTGTTCTCACAGGCTCGAGGGATGAAATTCGTAGCCGCGAAACAGGACGTCGTGATGCAGGCTCGCACCGGCGCAATGTCGCTGGCATCGTCGAAGGACATGAATTTTTCCAGTACCGATGGCTCCTTCACTGCCGCTTCGAAAGGGGCCATGACGCTATCGAGCGGCGGAGCTTATATCAAGATCGACAACGGCAACATCGAACTAGGGTGTCCGGGGGACATTCAGCTCAAGTGTGGAAGCTTCAACTGGACTGGCCCCGGCAGTCTACCGCTTTCGCTGCCCGTCATGCCCATTGGGCCGTGCAAGGAATGTCTGATAGACGCCCAACGTGGCGTGGAAGCCATGACGGAGGTCGCATGATGCAAAACGCGGACAATCCGATTTTGACAGATGACATGGAGTCCGCCTGGGAAACGTGGCGGGAGCGTTTGCTGGGGAAATTCGAGCAAATGTCGTACTGCGATGAGATAGCTCAATTGTATCTGCTCGTCGATTCTCGTGCGAACCCGGGCATTGACAAACTTCTACGGCAAGTTCCGCGCCTCGAGTGGGTTTCCCTTTGGCAGGACACGGTCATCGAGTCATACACGGATATCGCGCCGTACCTCGTACAAATTGATCAACTCCCGCTCGGTGACCGCCGGGATATGCAAAGCCGGCTGGTCCAGCGCCTGTATCGTGAGGCGAACAACCTGAACATGTTGACGTGGTTCTGGTCGCCGCTAGCGCTCGCTTCGTTGGGCCGGCATCTGCGCTACCACAGCCAGTATGCAACGCCAGACCAGCGCAAGTACTTCCTGCACATTTACGACAACCGGATCCTGGAACGTTTGAGGGCGATCTGGAGGGAGGATCAGGCACAAGCGTTTGTATCACCCTGCATTGAGATCTGGTATCGCGATCGTGATCTGAATGATGTTATTTGGGCGAACAGCGACGTTGGATCAGCTGTTGTTGCCGACGAGCAGATCCTATCCGCGGAACAACATCAAGACCTGTACCGTTTAGGTCACGCGGACAAGCTCGTTATGCAGCTTCGAGATATGTATGGATCGGCGCTTGACTCCGGCACGGACCGGAACCTCTACCAACTCGTTTGCGTCCAGTTGCAGCGTGCGTCGAAATACCGTGTTACGGATGGGGACGACATCCTGACCTACGTCGCAACAGGCATTGTGATTGCGCCCAGATTCGACGATCACCCCGTGATTCAGGAGCGACTCGGCCGCGCGATGAGCGGTTCGATTTCGTTTCGTGACGCCTTACGTGACATTGAATCTCAGGTACTGCACGAAGCAGCAAGTCTGCAGTGAGGCTGGCTTTTCCATTAATGCGCGGCCTGCCCCTGATGCGAATACAGAAAACGGAGCGATCTCACGATGATCAATCGCACAGTCTGGATGTGGCTGGGACTTGGCTTCGTCGCAGCATTGGCTGTTGCAAAAAGCAACGTGTTTTCATCGGAGCCGGTGTACGGCGGCCTGAGTGTGGAGGGATTCAACTATATGCCCTTGAATCTCAGTGAATTCACGATTCGCGACAGGTACGGTAACACCGCAAGCGGTGGTGGTGATCTCATGCCGGGAGCAGGCGAGGGGAGCTTGAGTTGCTGCTACAAACTGAAGGGAACTGAGTTTACTGTGGAATGGGATGCATATGATGCTGACGAGGCCATAAAGCATATATACGATGGGCCTATAAAAAAGACGCATTACGTAGCAAAATTTAAAATTCCTCCGACGAAGGTTTCGCATCATGTGGGAAAAGTAATTTTGGGAGTTCATTTTTATCCGGACGAGCATGTCGAGGCCGAATTTAGAAGCGATCTTGGAGGAACCCGGATAGATTACGGCGAAGTGTGGGGTTGGCTCATGGACACGAAAAAGTCGTTAATTGATCCCGAGGTTTTCAATGACGAAATGGTGTATGCGGCTAATTTTAGAAAATTTTCGAAGATTATGGCTGATGCGTGGCTGAAGTATGGTTTCACAAATAGCGGGGATCTTGAGCAATATTGTTACTTCTTTTTGCTCAACAAGGATTTCGAAAAAAACCTCTCGGTCAAGAAAATTCTCGCGTCCGCAAAGGCAACACCTGGCGCATTCGGGAGGGCGATGCAGGCCTTGCCTGCGTCTGTCGTCCAGGAAATAAAGGCCCAGAAAAATCTAGTTTAGACGCGCTCTCGAGGTCCGTGAAATGGCGAATTTTCGTGTTTGGAAGTGGCTGGGACTTGGCCTGATGGCAGCACTGGCGGTTGCGAAGTGCAATGTGTTCTCTGCCGAGCCGGTGTACAGCGGTCTGAGTGTTGAAGGATTCAACTATATACCCTTGAATCTCAGTGAATTTACTATCCGTGACAAGTACGGCAACAGCGCGAGCGGTGGCGGTGATCTCCCGCCTGGCAGTGGAGAGGGGAGCCTGAGTTGCTGCTATAAACTGAAGGGAACTAAATTTACTGTCGAATGGAATGCGTACGATGCCGACGAAGCTATAAAGAATATCTATGCTCCCCTCAAGGAGATTCATCATGTAGCGAACGTCACGATGAAACCAGTCAAGATAAGGATGAAGCCGGGCAGAGTTGTTCTGGCCGCACATTTCTACCCTGATAACCACGTTGAGTTCGAACTGCGAACGGACTTTCACGGCAGCCGGATCGACTATTCTGAGGTCAAGTACTTGTTGCTGGAGAAACATGGAACTCTGGTAAATCCAGATGACGATGATGAATTCGTCATCCTTCGCCGTGTCGCGAAAATTTCCGCAGAAGGGTGGAAAAAGTACGGGCTGACGGATAGCACGGATCTGGAACAGTACTGTTACTTATATCTGATCAACAAGGATTTCGACCAGAACCCTTCGATCCAAAAAATTCTGGAATCCACGAAGGCAACGCCTGGTGCATTCGGAAAGGCGATACAGGCACTCCCTGCGTCTGTCGTCCGCGAAATCAACGCTGCCAAAGCTTAGATTTTTTCAGAATATTTTTAGTGAGATCGATCATGGGTAAAGAAGTTCAGCTGGATCCGGCGGACAAAACACCGGTGGAAGTTAAGCGGGCACTTGCATTAAGTCAGATTGCGTATCCGAAGGATCAGTGCATTCCTTGTGGTGCGGTGGTTCATATAGGCTTCTTTTTTGATGGATTTGGGCGTAGCCGGGACCTTGATGACAGGACGACGTCAAGATATTCCAATATCTGTCGCCTGTGGGAAGCGCATCGAGATAACAAGGATGATCGTCGCCATAGTACGCCAAACCACTTCTGGTATAGATTCTATTATTCCGGACTCGGGACACCACTTAACGACGATGCCAAAGGCGAACAGCTCAAAAATCTTGGCGAAAAGACGTTAAAGGAAAGTGCGAAATTCGCTGGAGCGAAAGCGACCGATCTGGTTAAGAAGGTTGCCGGCATTGACAAGATCACTGACGTCAAGCCGACGGATGCCACCCAGAAGGAACTCAAGAACGCCTTGACTGATTACTCATTCCGGCCCGTAGTCAAGGTATTCAACGAGATGGTCGATAAGAGCAGTCACAACATCGGGCGAGCACTTACGATAGCTCGCGACAACCGCTGGGTTCGCCGCGGACGCGCAGCGAGCCGCGCGCTGCTTTTCGACGTGGCCGAAAATCCGATGAAAATCGGCGAGGATATTGCCAAGGACGTATTTGTTGGCGTTTTGCTGGACTCCATCCCGTGGTGCCGGGATAGCCGTGCGGCGGCACGCCTTTTTGGCACAGGCGTTGAGGACAGGATAGCAGCAGCGAAAGCGCAATTAGAGGAGGCCGTCAAAGAGGTCAAGCTGAAGATGCCAAAGATCCAGCGGATTCAGGTGTCCATCTTTGGCGCTGACCGTGGATGTGTGATTGCGCGTGCATTCGCGAACGAGATCAATGAAAAATACGAGTTGGCCAAAGACGGCGCCCTTGCATTCAGCGATCCGGAAATTACCAACGGCACGCCGATTCCGATCACGATCAAGTTCATGGGATTGCTCGATGCGGTTTCATCGCTGATGCAGGAAAACAAACTGCTGAGCATGGTGCCGGTGGTTGGCATGATCAAGCAGAATTTCAGCGACCAGCATCTTGCCGTGCCGGAATCGGTTGAGCGCTGCGTGCATTTTGCGGCGGCCCACGAATTGCGGTTCTGCCAGCGGCTGGACAGCCTGGAGAAGACCCGCGGAGTCCAGTACCTGTATCCTGGCACGAGTGAGGACATTACGGGTGGCTCGCCTGCGGGCACACTGGGCGCGCGCGCTGAACTGCAGCGGGTTGTGCTGCGTGACATGCTGAACGAGGCATTCTCATCCGGGGCGGTTGTCGATTGTATGGAAGATATGGCTAGGGCGAAGCCCGGTACCTTCCAGAAGTTCACCCTCGCCAGTCCCATCAAAACTGGCAACGAAAGCTACAAGATCTGGGATCTCATCGGTGCCTACCGCGAGATGGTGCCTTACACCGCACGCCTGAATTTCATCGACCACATGCAGGTTTTTCTGCGCTGGATGGCTACGCGCTACCAATCGCCGGCCTTCCGCGAAACGATCACCAGCCAGTTCGATACGCTCGACGCGAGGCATCGGCAGGACCTTGCGGCTCTGAAGAATGCACAGGCGGCGGAGGCGGCGGCGAGAGCACCGGGTGTCGACGCTGGGACGTGGGCGGCGGCGCAGGCTCGGGCTCTCGATGCGCAGCAACAGGAAATTGCGTCGTTCAAGCCCGCATTCGACGCAAAGCAGCGTCCCGTCGTCGGCATCTGGGACCGCATCCAGAGTGAATCGGACGAAATGATCAAGCGCGAAGCCGGACAAACGGCATTGCGTCAAGCGGCCAACCAGTTGCAGGACCAGATTGCAAAAGGCACTGTCCAGCCGTGGGGCACTGACCGTTCGCAGGCTCTCGACATGATTCAGGCGGACATGATGTCGGTCGATCAGCAAACGCTCGTGCAAGCCTGGAAGACCGGGCTAGAGGGGACAAATCCGCTCCCGGCCAAGGTAATGGCGCTTTTTGACCTGCTGGTTCACGACACGATGCTAACGAGCTGGCACGACCATCTCCTTTCTTCGACGCTCTATTTCCAGACGCGAGCGACCGATGCCTTCGGCACGACGGATTTCGTCAAGGACGAAAAGAAGCGGGTTCTGAAAGAGAAGGTCAACAATCAGGCAAGCAAGGCGAGCGCCACCATGAACGCGGGTGAGCGCGCCCCGGGCATGATCTAAAGCTTGTTTTCGTATTCAACCCGGTCCGACGGACCAACAGGGAGCATCAACGTGGCAGGCATCATTCGAGTGGGAGACGGCCATACTGGCGAAGGGGTGGTCACTGGCGGTTCGGGAAAATGCTTCTTCATGGGGCGCGCAGTTGCGCGACTTTTCGACCCTGTTACCTGTCCGAAGCATGGCGACAATCGCATCGCCACGGCAACCTCCGGCGCTTTCGACGACGGCGTGGAGGTTGCACAGCACAACGATCTTTGCGAATGCGGTTGCAGATTGATTTCGTCGCTGCCGAATAGTGGGCGTCGATAGTCATGGCTCTCGATTTCTCGAACCTTCCACCGGAGAAGCCTGATCCGGAGCCCCCGTCCCGATTCGTCTGGACAGTGGTGTTCTTCGTCCTGACGTTGATCGGTGTGTTTGCTGCGTTTCTGCTTTGGCCTGCGGGCGAGCCCACGAATACTCCGTGGTTCTGGACGGCCATAACTGTTTTTCCGGTCGGCTTCGGCGCCTTCGTGGTCAATCGGCGCTATAGCGTCTATGAAGGGCGTCGGCTCGATGTAAAGGAGTGGAATAAGGCCAGCAAGGAGTACATCGAGCGGGAATTCGATCGAGAAAGTATTCCCGTTCTTGTTCTGGGTTCATCTATCCACGTAACGGGGGTTGATGGGGCGGCCGATTTTGCGAAAATTGCCGACGGTTCGCTCACGCTTGGTGCACAGACATCCGTTCACGAGGAAAGCGAGTCGGTATCGGCGCGATGGCTGGATCTGCTGGAAGCGCGACTCGCGGCTAACGATGCCGAACGTCATGCAATAGTCCTGGAGTGGCTGTTCGACCAGATATTGACGGATTTGGCAACACCCTTGGCCGCGCTTCCTGTCGAACTCGGATTGCGTGTCCGGCTCGAACTGTCGGGGTATATCGGCGAAATCGATGCACTCAGGCTGTGGAAGGATAGATGGCAGGCCCACAAGCGTAGTGCGGTGCAATTATCGCTAGCCGAAGGAACGAGCGAGTTGATGGCGGTGGATACCTGGCTTGACGAGCAGAATGGATTGCTGAGCACGCACGCAGTCCTGCTCGTTTCGATTGCATTGAGCACTATGCTCGACGCCAATCCTCCTCACGGCTCAACTGAGGCGGGCGTTGCCCTTCTGCTGGCATCTGCTGCAATTGCTGAAAGACACAAGCTGAATCCAGCCGCAGCGATTCACCGTCCTGTTCGATCCGACCAAGCCGATCTCGACCATGCGCTGACAACCAGTTTACGTTGGGGCAACGCTGGAGTGCGGCAAGTCGGTTCAGCCTGGATGACGGGATTCGACGGGGAATCAGTAGGACCACTGCACGCGTCGCTGATTCACATAGGTGAGAAGGCGCCACGTGAGGACGCGCTACCTGAATTCGACCTTGATCGTAGCGCGGGGAACGCTGGGCCATCTGCCGCGTGGCTTGCGGTTGCCTGTGCCGCTCAGGCGGCAGCCACAACCGCAAGGCCGCAGCTAGTTGCACAGCGTCTGGCAGACCATACGGTTCTCTCCGTCGTGGCTGCAAGTGATGAGACTTCAATAAGAAAACATCTTCCGCATGAACCGGAAATTCAAACTTGACCTTCTTGGGGCCATACTATTCGTTGTCTTGCCCGGACTGCTCGTCTGGAACAAGCCTGGCTGGGTTGGCATTGCGCCGGCTGACCGAGGGGTGGTCATTGCATTACTGTGTGTTGTATTCATTCTGCTCCTGCTGGTCTTCAGTTTCGAAGATTCATCTCGACCTGCAGTTGCGTGGCGAGCGGTAAAGAAGTGGGTTTCAGACCACGCGCGCCCTTGGGCGTCAGACACGGGAACCGCGAAATCCGGCGAATCTGGCAGTCGTTGCGCCCAGTTGACGCAGCAATTGGCAGATCGGTACGGTCGGCGCTGGCGCTATCGTGATCGCTGGATCGTCGTGGCTGGGGATTTGCCTCTCGTTAAACGTCTGGCGCCGGGTCTTGTCGACACCGGTTACGCGCTCACGGGGAATACCGTTCTGCTCTATGCCCGGCAGACGAGCACCACCATCGATACCGACTGGCTTGACCAGATTCGCAGAATGCGCCGCCGGCCGGTTGACGCCATCGTCGCAGTCACGCGCAACCGCATCTCGAACAAATCGCCGTTCGACAACGACGAACCGGGCCAGCGCCTCGCACGCCACGCCCGCGCACTGCGCTGGGCAGCACCCGCCTACCTGCTGAACGTCACGGATTTCGGCACCGAGCCGACAGGCCCGGATGAGGCTATCGGCTTCACCTGGTCGAGCGCCCGCGCTAATGCAAGCGATATTGACGCGTCACTCGATAACCTCACCCGCACGCTCGCCGACGTTGGCGTTGCGCGCCTTGCCGCGGACAACAGCGATCGTTATCCAGCCGAGCTTTCCCAGCATATAGAAGGCGTTAGCGGCGCGTTGTCAGCACTCGTCCTGCACACGGCCGAACGCTGGCGCTATGCTGTGCACGGCCTCCTGTTCGCACAGCTTTTCAAGGCGCGGGAACTGGCACCCCCAACGGACAAGCAAAAGAGCGACGGCAAGGACGACGAAGAGGAGCACATCGACCCCCAGCACCTCACGATCTGGCAAACCATCGCGGACCACAGTCGCAAGGTACATGGCCGTCGCGTCGGTTTTTCATTTTCGACGACCGCCGCGTGGATCGCGACAGCCGCCGTTGGCCTCTGGACAGTAGGCACCATGGTGTCGGGTTTCTCGAATCGCGCAACGATCACCGCCGCCAATAACACGATCACAAAACTCGCTGGCCCGCAGAACCCCACGCAGGCAATACAAACGTTGGACAGCCTCGACAAACAGATCGATACGCTCGAAGTGCGTCAACGCGAAGGCGCGCCATGGCCAACACGTTTTGGCCTGAATCAGGACAGCACGCTGCTGGCCGCACTCAGGCCCGGTTATGCCGATGCCGCGGGCCGCATCCTCGTGAGCCCGATCCGTCAGAAGCTCGAGGACCGACTGCGCCAACTCGCTTCCATGTCCGACGAGGAAATCGCGAGCGGAGGCAGCGCGCAGGCACAGGCCGCGTACGACACGCTCAAGGCCTATCTGATGCTCGCGAAACCCGAGCGGGCAGCGGCTTCCTTCCTGACGCCGCAGCTCCTCGCGACCGCCGTTCCGGCACGTCCGTTCAACTCGCCGGTTACATCGGGGACATGGGACGATCTGCGTCAGCACACCATCGCGTTCCTGGCGAATCACATCGGCCCGCAAACGCCAACCGGCGGCCTTGCGCTTGCCATTACGGCAGATAGCGCCCTGGTCGCGGCGACGCGCCAGACGATCATCGGCGTGCGCGGCATCCAGAATTCGACGGATGCCGTCTACCAGCAGATCCTCGACGACGCCAAACCAAAATACCCGCCCGTATCGCTGGCCACACTGCTCGGCGATACCACGGGTCGCGGTCTTTTCAATACGACTCAGACAATCCCGGGCATCTTCACGCGCGACGCCTGGGAGCAGCGCATTTCGAAGGCGATCGACGAGGCGAGCGCGCAGGGTAACGTAGCTGGCGACTGGGTGCTCTCGGACGTGAAATCCGGCAACCAGGCGCCGTCGAGCCTGAAAGCCGAATTGCGCCAACGCTATTTCGACGACTACGCGCGCGCGTGGGAACTGTTCCTCAATAGTTTGCGCTGGCAATCAGCCCCCACACTGTCGGCCACTGCCGACCAGCTCACGCTTCTCGGCGACCCGCAGCGCTCACCACTGGTCGCGCTCATGAACGCGGTCGTGTATCAGGCGGGTGCGGGCGCAACGACCCAGTCGCTTTCAGATTCCCTGATCAGCAAGGCGCAACAGCTTGTCGGCGCCAATGAAAAGGATCCGTCGAAACAGGCGCAACCTCAGCTCGCCCCACTCGCAGTCGCATTCGGTCCGATCCTTCGTTTGACGGGCAGCGACCTCGTCACTGGCGCGCCCGCACAAACCGGCAAGGCCGCCGCGCAAATGGCCTCTACTGCGGACCTCAGTCTTGCGCGTTATCTCGAACGGGTCACATCGATGCGTCTGAAGCTGCAACAAATGGCGAACAGCGCCGACACCGAGGCGATGGCGCGCGTAGCAGCGCAGTCCGTGCTACAGGGCAAGACGTCCGACATCGCGGACAGCCGCGATTACGCGAGCCGTGTTGCCGCCAGTCTCGGCGAGCAATGGGCGGGCTTCGGCCAGATGCTGCAGGCTCCGCTGAACCAGACCTGGCAGGCCGTTGTACAGCCTGCGGCGGCTAGCCTGAATGACATCTGGCGCAATTCGATCGTGGCTGACTGGAACGAGGCTTTCGGCGGCCGCTATCCATTCGCGGACTCGGACAACGACGCGTCCATACCCGACATGGTTCGCTTCATGCGCCCGGACAATGGCGTGATTGCGCAGTTCGTCGCGACGCAACTGGCTGGCATCGTCGAGCGTCAGGGAGACCGGTGGGTGGCCGCGCAAGGTGCGGATCACGGCGCGCTCATGCTCGATCCAGGGTTCCTCGACGGCTTGAACCGTCTGTTGCGAGTCGGGATCGTGCTATTTCCCGCTGGCGACGCGCATATCCGGTTTGATCTGCGCGGCGTCGCGACACCCGGCATTACGGACATGCGGATTGTGTTCTCGAACAACGAATTGCACTACTTCAACCAGCGGGAAGAATGGGCGGCGTTCGAATGGCCCGGTCAGTCGCTGGATAACCTGTCCCACATCGAATGGCAGACGGAGCAGGGCGGCTTGCGCACGGCGCTCGACGCGCAGGGGCGTTTCGGACCCATCCGTTTGCTGGAGCGTGCGAAGGTGTCCCAGCAGGACAATGCCCGCTATCTGCTGACGTGGACACCGGACTCGAGTCAAGGCATCCCGCTCAAGGTCCAGCTACGCAGCGACGGCAGTGCGGGTCCGCTTGGCGTGTTGCAGCTACGCCATTTCACGCTGCCCGCCCGGATCTTTTCGGGTAGCGGCGCGAAGGCGGGTCCCCGAGTCGCCGCGAGCAGTCCTCCGCCGTTGCCGCCAGCGGCTCTCGCCGCGGCAAAACAGGCAGCCATGCCATTGCCGCACGGTTCCGTGCCGGAGGCCCAATGAAACTCGGCGAACTGTTCAGAAGTCTTTTCCCGGCGCGCGAGAATGCCGGCGAACTCGTCCGCGCGCGCCTCGATGCATGGGCGCCGTGGTTGCAGCCGCTCGCGGGTGAGACCGGCGTTGGTCGCGATCCCGGTTACGAGGATGCATTCTTCGCCCTCAAGGACGAGGCGAGCAAGCTCTCGGATATCGACGAGAGTTTGATCGTGCGGTCCTGCGAGCAGCTTTTGAAGGAGACCGGCAAGGATCTGCGTCTTGCGGGTTATTACGCGGTTGCGCGGCTGCGCCAGGATGGACCGGCGGGCTTCGCGGACGGGCTGGAGCTTGCCGCCGCGCTCATCGACCGTTTTGGCGATGCGGTGTTGCCCGCGCGCGCCGAGGCGAAGAGGGGCGCGCTCGAAATGCTGGCAACCACGCGCGTAATGGAACTCCTCGACAGCCGCGGCGAATTCGCGTCTGACGACCTCGAGCGCGCGCTCGCCGCACTCGACGTACTGGTGACGCTCACGGGCGCCTGGCCCGAAGCGGCGCGACCCAACCTGCAACCGCTTGTCTCGCGCTTCGAGCGCAAGAGCGGTTCGGATTCTGGCGAAGAGGCGATTTCGGCGCCCCCGCCGTCCGCTGCGGGGACCCCATCGACCGGAACGATCGCGTCGACACGCGATCTGCTTGATCAGGCCCGTACGATGGCGATGTGGCTGCACGACCAGGAAAATGGCTATCTGCCGTCGGCGCGGCTGGTGCGCACCGTGCGCTGGGATACGTTGCACGAGGTGCCGCCATCGAATGCCGCGTCGCACACGCGGCTCACGGCTCCGCGCGCCGAATTGCGTCAGCAGATGAAGCGGCTCGTGCTGCAAAAACAGTGGAATGAGCTGCTGGAACGTGTCGAGGGCACGTTCATGGAAGGGGTCAATCATCTCTGGTTCGATCTGCAGTTTTTCCAGCATACGGCTCTCGACCACCTGGGCGCGCCCTACAGCGCGTGGCGTGAGTTGCTGCGTGCAGACTTCGCGCTCTTCCTCGAGCGGTTGCCCGGGATCGAGCGGTTGTCGTTCAGCGACGGCACGCCGTTCGCCGACGATACGACGCTCGAATGGATTGCGCGTCACGCCGTGGTGCGCGACCTCGAAGCGGGAGAGGGCGTCGCGCCCCTGCCGGTATCCGCGGACAGCACGCAGGAGAGCGCCGGCGACTGGCCGGAGATCGAGGCGCAGGCGCGGGACCTAGCCGTGCGCGAGGGCATTGAAGCCGCGTTCGCGTGGCTCGAAGCGCTGCCGGGCATGAGGACCGAGCGTCACCGCTATCTGCAGCGGTTCGTGATGGCGCGTCTCGCCGATCACGCAGGGCGCGCGGATACGGCCGTAGCGTTGCTGGTCGAGCTGGATACCGCCGCACAATCCCTGCCGCTCGTGCGCTGGGAGCCTTCTCTCGTGTTCGAGCTCAAGTCCCAGCTATTACGTGCGCTCAAAGCGGCAAGCAACCGCAAGGACGCCGACAAGCCCGCGCTCACACGCCGTATCGGTGAGTTGCAGGCAGAACTGGTCCGGCTCGACCCGGCCCGCGCGCTGACGATCGCGTGACTCTCCTCCGGAAAAACCAGATGAACAACGACGATCCCATCCTGCGCTACTACGAAGCCGAGATGCGCTACCTGCGCGAATCCGGCAAGGAATTCGCCAGAGCCCATCCTGACCGCGCGCGCATGCTCAACCTCGACCGCGTCGGCGACCGCGACCCCTACGTCGAGCGGCTTCACGAAGGCTTCGCCTTTCTGGCTGGACGACTTCAACAGAAACTCGACGACGAACTGCCGGAACTCACCGAAGGGCTCGTGAGCCTGCTGTGGCCGCATTACCTGCGAATGATTCCGTCACTGTCGATCGCCGAACTCATTCCCCTTCGGGAGAAGCTCCAGCGCACAGTTGAAGTGCCGGCCGGCGTGCCCGTGCGATCTGCGCCGATCAGCGTACAGCCCGCGGGCAGCGAGGGCACGACGCCACGCACGGTGCAGTGCCTCTACCGCACCACCCAGGCGGTCACGCTTCAGCCGCTCACCATCACACACGCCGGGCCGGCCGTGCGGCACGACGGCCGTTCTGTCATTCGCCTTGGCTTCGAACTGCAGCATTCAGCGCGGCGCGAGGAAACGGACCTCGCGCGCGTGCGCCTGCACCTGAACGCTGATTTGCCCGTGGCGTTCTCCATGCACCTCGCGCTCACGCGCCAGGTCGACACGATCCTCTGGCGCATTCCAGAGGTGCGGGATGGCGAAGGGGTGCCGCTGCACGGCATTACGATCGAGCCCGCAGGTTTCTCGGCTGAGGAACGGCTGTGGCCCAAGGCAGATGCCGCGTTTTCCGGCTACCAACTCCTTCTCGAATATTTTTCGTTCCGCGAGAAGTTTCTCTTTGTCGATCTCTGCGGAATCGATATCGCGAAGCTGCCCGCGGACGCGACCCGCTTCGAACTGGAACTCGTCCTCAACGAGGCTTTCCCGTCAGACCAACGTTTCACTAGCGAGAACATCCGACTATTCTGCGCACCGGTGATCAACCTCTTCGAACTGGACGCGGAACCCATTGAAATCGACCACCACGAAACGGAGTATCGCGTCGTGCCAGCCGGCCATCACGGGGAGCACGTCGAAACGTATTCGGTCGACGCGATCGAGACATTCGATCACGAGACAGCCGAGCGCTACGAGTACGTCCCCTTTGCCACGTTCCGGCATCGCGGGGGCATGCTTCGCCATGAGGCGCCGGAACGGTATTTCCATGGCCGCGTGCGCCTCGGCGTGTCGGGGCTGCACGAGACCTGGGTGATCCTTGGCGGGCACGCCTGGGAAACGCTGGAGACGCTCCCGGAAGAAAGCCTTTCACTGCGCGTCACGGGCACCAACGGCATGCTGCCGCGTAAGGGGCTGCGCGAAGCGAGCATCAGCGAACTCGCAGCCAGCACGCCGAACGTCGTGGGCGTGCGCAATCTCGTCGCACCCACACTGCCGCTTTATCCGCCTACGGGCGACCGGTTCCAGTGGCGCGTGCTCTCGCATCTCGCACCGAACTTTCTCTCGATGATGAACGCGGAAGTGCTGCGCGGCGCGCTTGCGCTATACGACTGGACCGACGACGAATTGAACCGCCGGCGTCTTGCCGCCATTCTCTGGGTTTCTCAGGAATTGCTCGAGGAAGTGTCGGGCGGCTCGGTCGAGCGCGGCGTATTGATCGAGGTGACGCTCGATTCGCAGGCGTTCGCGGGCGAAGGCGACGTCATGCTTTTTGGTGAACTGCTGCATCGGTTCTTCGCGCTGTATGCAGAAATCAATCTGTTCACCAAGCTATCGATTGTGAGCCTGCCATCACAGACGCGCACCGTCTGGCCGCGCAGCAAGGCGGAGCGCGCACCGCTATGAAGCCTCAGGATCTTCCCAATCTCGAACCGCTGGTCGCGTCCCTGCTGGCCCGCGCGCCGCGGATGAACTTCATGCAGTTGTGCCGCCTGCTGGAGGTCGGAGCCCCCGGTCGTCCCGGGTTAGGAACACGCGACACGCCGGAGCATGAGCCAGTGCGTTTTGGCTCGTGGCCGCGCGCGGGGTTTCCCACCGGCGAAGTCGTCACCGTCGATTTCGGTGACCCATGGGACGAGTCCCGGCGACACGAGGCGCCCGTTGTGCGCACAACGTTCATGGGCCTCTACGGCGTCGATGCGGCAATGCCGTCACATACGATCGACGACATTGTTTTGCGCGAAGAGGGGCACGAGGTCGTCGAGTCATTTCTTGACCGCTTCGATCACCGTTTCGTCACGATGCTCTACCGCGCGTGGAAAAAATATCGCTACGTGGAGAGCTTTCGTCCGGGCGGAACCGACCCGCACTCGCTCAACCTGTTGTGCCTCGTGGGCTTCGGCTGGGGTGACAAACCGAAACGCGCCGGCCTGCCCGATTCGCGGATGCTCGCGTTGCTGGGCCTGCTAACACAAAGGACGCGCACGCCAGAAGGACTCGCGGGCGTCATTGCGCTGGCGTTGCCCGGCGTGGACGTGCGTGTCGACGAGTTCTTTCCGGCCGTCACGGGAACCGGAAAGCCTTTGCCGCTGAGGTCACATGCACCGTCGTCGCAAGCAGCCACCGGCGCGCAGAAGGGGCTGGGCGGAGGCTACGTGCTTGGCAAACGGATGGCGTACCGCAGCCGTGCCGCACGGGCCACGCTGCGTCCCTGCAACGCGCAGCAGGCGCACGCGCTCTTGCCGGGAGCGTCGCTCAATCACGAACTACTGGCTTTCGTGCGGCTGTATGTGGGCGTGAAGGCCGATATCCATTTGCGCATGCAGGTGTCCTCGAAAATTGCGCCGCTGCCGGCAATCGGTTCGCTGGCCGCCGAACCCGCGCCACGGCTTGGCTGGACAACGATATTGCCTTCAGAGGAAGAGCGCATGATCACTATTCCACTCGGAGTCGTCGAGGCGTTTCCGACTCCGGCGCCGAACCCTTACCTGAGTCCGCAACGTGCATAACCAGGGATCTCTCATGTTTATCCGCCTGGCCGTTACCACCGCTGCATCCGCCGTTCTCCTGTCGGGTTGCGGCGCGTGGCAGTCGGTTTCCGATACCACGTCGAATGCATTTCACGCGGTTTTCTATAAAACCGTGAAGGCAGTCAATGTCGATCTGACCGCACGTCAGGCATTGAATCCCGACGATGCCGGCCGTCCGACTTCGGTCGCCGTGCGCGTGTATCAGCTCAAGGATCGCAAGATGTTCGACGGCGCCTCTTATGACGATCTGCTTAAGAACGATCGCAGCGTCCTCGCGCAGGATATGCTGGACAGCATGGCTGCCGCGGTTAATCCGGGCGCTTCCGCAAGCCTGACCCAGGATATGAAGGCCGATACGCAATACGTGGCGATCGTCGCGTTTTACCGTAATCCTTGCAATGGCGGCAACTGGAAGTACGTGACCGCGAAGAAGAAGCTCGATCCGGACAAGCCGCTGAAGCTCGAACTCGTGGACCAGTTGCTGCTCGCGGGCGATGCGCCTTCAAAGGTGAAGCAGTAACACCGTTATCAATTGCATTCCCGGGAGGTGAGGGTGGCTGGACATACGCCGGCTGGCCGCCTCATTCCTCTCCCACAGCCGAAAGCGGCGCAGCCACATGCTCCAGCGACTTGCGCTCCGCGTCCACGCCCCAGATCGCGGCCACTAGCGCTGCGCCGATCATAAGCGCCGATCCAACAACATAGCCCGTAAACACCTCACTGCGCTGGTGCGTATCAATCAGTCGTCCGAAGAACGCCGGTCCGATGATGCCGCCCAGCGCCGTGCCGAATGCATAGAACACAGCAATGGCAAGCGCGCGAATCTCCAGCGGAAACGACTCGCTCACGGTCAAATACGCGGAACTGGCGGCAGCCGAGGCGAAAAAGAAAATCACCATCCACGCGCCTGTTTGCATCGTCGCCGTGAGCATGCCCTGTTCGAACAGCCAGCCGCTCACCGTGAGCAACACGCCGGAGAGCGCGTAGGTCGCGGCGATCATCTTGCGCCGGCCGATCACGTCGAACAGCCGACCCAGCAAGATCGGCCCGAGGAAGTTGCCGAGCGCGAACGGCAGCAGGTAGAGGCCGACGTCGCCACCAGGCACGTGATAGAACTCCGTGAGCACGAGCGCGTAGGTAAAGAAAATCGCGTTGTAGAAGAAAGCCTGCGCCGTCATGAGCGAGAGACCCACCAGCGCGCGGCGGCGGTGCCGCACGAAGATGGCGTGGAACACGGCGCGCAGCGGCGTGTGGCTGCGTGCATGCAAACGCAGCGGGTCGGCCGGCGGGTCTTCCAGCGTATGGCCCGCATGGCGAAACCGCGTTTCGATGTCCTCGACAATACGCTTCGCTTCGTCGTGCTCGCCGTGCGTGAGAAGCCAGCGCGGGCTTTCGGGAATCCAGCGGCGCATGGGCAAGATAATGAGCGCGAGCACCGCGCCAATAAAAAAGCACACGCGCCAGCCCCAGTCCGCGGGCAGCAGGTGCGGGTCGAGCAGTACGAGCGAGCCTGCCGCGCCAATGCCCGCACCCACCCAGAAGGTGCCATTGATGCTGAGGTCGGTCCAGCCGCGCACGCGCGCAGGCGTGAATTCCTGGATCGTCGAATTGATCGCCGCGTACTCTCCGCCTATGCCTGCGCCGGTAATCGCGCGAAACGCGACGAAGCTCGCGAAGCTCCACGAGAACGCAGTGGCGGCGGTGGCAAGCAGATACACGGCGAGCGTAATGAAGAAGAGCTTACGGCGGCCTAGCCTGTCCGTGAGCCAGCCGAAGCCGAGCGCGCCGCACACCGCGCCCGCGATATACGCGCTGCCTGCAAGGCCCACCTGCGCGTTGTCCAGATGCAGAACAGGGCTCGTTTTTAGAGCGCTCGCTACAGCGCCTGCGAGCGTGACTTCGAGACCGTCCAGCAGCCAGGTAACGCCCAGCGCCACCACGATAAGCGCGTGAAAGCGTCCCCACGGCAAGCGGTCGAGGCGCGCGGGCAACGTGGTTTCGATGATGTCGGGTTTATTGGTCGTCTCAGTGCTGGGCGGATTCATCGGGGCAACGCGCATAAGGCACGCATTGCCGGGAAGCATGCGGCATTCCCGGCATGCGGGCGACGACGGGCTTTGCTACTGACGAATTAAATCAGACGTGGCATTTCGTCCAGATATCGGAATGAATCCGTATTCGCCCATTCGTCGATATTCGACTAGAAACCGCGTCGAACCGTAACCGTCGCGCCCGTGCTATGCGAATGAAGAATGGCGACGCGTGCAGTGGCCGAAAACACCCACTGGTCAACGGTCAGCGAGAGCCTGCGTTGAGGCTGCGCGCCGATGTTCAGCGTGCTGTCCGGCACCTGAAGAATCGAGATTAGCGGCGCTGTGGAAGGGCCCATCCGTAGATAGTCAGTGCTTTGCTGTGCAGCATCCTGCACGCCATAACGACTTCCTGACGCGGACTTTACGAAGTCGTAATGGTATTTATCCTGTGCCACGGTCGCGCTATAAAACCCTTCGAGTTCCGCGTAAAACGGCTTTGGCCGGTTCGCCTGATATTCCATTTCATACTGATGCAGATACGCCTGGGGTTCCGGTGGCAGCGCGGGAACCACTTCAATTGGCATGGAAGGTATATTGGCGACCGTCATGGTTTCGGCAACGTTCAAGCCGGTGCTCTGAGCGTATGCATAACCGCTCAGCATAAAAAAGGCTGCACCGACAATCTTTTTGTTCAGGCACGTCATGAACACCTCCAATGACGAACTAAACATCAACTGCCGAACGTTCCTGCCGAATAGACTGCCTGTGCATGGACTGCACCAATGCATTCTAGTACCTGATTGACTTCCTGCCAGCCGAATGTGCGCACATCCAAAGCAATCGATGCGAAGTCCACCAGCGGGCCCGGCGCCTGGCGTTGTTGTTGCTTAACATAGCGGACGATATGACCGATTACGGCATTGGGAAGACTACTCGCTGCGGAAGAAATTGCGGATGTATTCCCACCCGGCAACGGGGCCGCTATCTTCATACGAAGCAGGGTGCCGGACCTCAACCGCCGTCACCCACGCCGTCACCCATACTCACCGCGCGATCAGCAATTCGATCAGCATTTGAAAATCCACCGGCTTGGTCAGATGCGAGTCGAAGCCGCTCATGCGCGAGCGCAGCCGGTCGGCGTGCTGGCCCCAGCCCGTTAGCGCAATGATCTGCAAACCCGCGTAGCGCGGGCTTTGACGGATCTGCCGCGCGATTTCGTAGCCATCCATGCCGGGCATGCCGATGTCGAGCACGATAGCGTGCGGCACGGACTGCTCCAGGGCGCCGAGCGCGGCGACGCCGTCGTACACCACGCGCACTTGCGCGCCCTCGGCGGACAGCACCATGGCGAGCGAATCGGCGGCGTCGCGGTTGTCGTCGACCACAAGAATGCGTTTGCCCGCAAGCGGCTTGACGGCGCGCGCCGTGGGCGCCGGCGCGTCGCGCGCCTCGGCGGGCGTATGCTGCGACAGCGGCAGGCGAACCGTGAACGTGCTGCCCTTGCCGGGCCCGTCGCTCTCTGCCTCGACAGTGCCCCCGTGCATGCGCACCAGATGGCGCACCATGGTCAGGCCAATGCCGAGGCCCCCCTGGTTACGATCGGCGGGGCGGCTCACCTGCGTGAACATTTCGAACACCTGATCAATTTGTTCCGGCGACATACCGATGCCCGTGTCGGTCAGCTTGACGACCACCCATTCGCCTTTGCGGGTGGCCAACAGCCGGATCTGGCCGCCCGTGTCGGTGTAGCGCGCTGCGTTGTTGAGCATGTTCGCGAAGACCTGCGTGAGGCGCACGCGGTCGGCGTGGAGAACGAGCGGCGTGTCGGGCAGCGTGATGCTCAGTTCATGACGCGCCTGATCGATGGCGGGGCGGCTCGTTTCAACCGCATTTTCGATGATTTCCGCGAGCCCCACCGGCGCCTTCACGAGACCGATCTTGCCGCGCGTGATGCGCGACACCTCCATCAGGTCGTCGATCAGCCGCACCATGTGATGCACCTGGCGCTCGAGCATGTCGAGTATCGCGGCGGACTCCTTGGGAAACGCGCTGTGCCGCATGAGATGCAGCGCATTGGCGATGGGCGCGAGCGGATTGCGCAGTTCGTGCGCGAGCGTCGCGAGGAATTCGTCCTTGCGGCGATCGGCTTCCTTGAGCGCGTCTTCGGCGTTCACCGCTTCGGTGATGTCGATGGAAACGCACACGTGGCCGCGAAACTCGCCGCTCGCGGAAAACCATGGCGCGCAGCACGTTTCGAACCAGTGCCAGCGTGCATCCTTGAGTTTGACGCGCAGCCGGCTCTGGAACGCACAATGATCGCGCTGAGCGGTCTGTAGTCGTGTTAGAAAACCGGGCAGGTCGCGCGGATGGACGATGGTGTGCCAACCCGTTTCCAGCAGTTGACCGGACGTGAGGCCAATCGCCGCGAGATAACGCTGGTTCAAATAGACCGTGTTGCCCTGCGTGTCGATTTGCCAGATCAGCGCGGGCGACGCGTCGGCGAGCGCGCGAAACCGCGCCTCGCTCTCACGCAGCGCTTCCTGCGCGCCGCGGCGGTCGTCCACGTCGATATTCATGCCCACCCATTTTCGTACCGTGCCGTCGGCATTCCAGATCGGCGCGGCGCGCACGTTGGTCCAGCGCCAGCCGCCCGTGGCGACGTGCAGGCGGAATTCCGCGTTCACTACCCGTTGCGCCGCGATCGCGTCTTTCCACTGGCGCAGCGCGTAGGCGCGGTCGTCGGGATGGACGACGTTCGCCCAGCCTTCGCCGAGCCATTCTTCGCCGGGCTGGCCGGTATATTCCGACCAGCCCGGCGAAACCGACTCGGCCTGGCCGTGGGCGTCCGCCTCCCACACGGCCTGCGCGAAGCCTTCCACCAACGCACGAAAGCGCTCCGCGCTGTCCATGCATTCGGTTTCCACGCGCTTGCGTTCCGTAATGTCGAGCGCGAATTCGGCGCATTTCGAGGCCATGCCGGTGCCCGAAATACGGGTGGGCGCGAACAAGCCCCACCAGCGCGTGCCGTCCTTGCGGATCAATTGCCGCTCATAGGGTTGCGTGCGGCCCGTAGTGGCGAGATCCGTGACCGCGCGCGTCGTGACGCCGAGAAATTCGAGCGGCACGAGCCGGTCCCAGTGCGTCGCGGCGCGCAGATCCTCGCGGGAGTAGCCGCTCATCTGCTCGAATGCGCCGTTGGCGTCGGCCATGGTGCCGTCGAGGTCGAAGAACAGCACGCCCACGGTTTCGATGGAAATGGCGGCCTGCAGGCGCGCCTCGCTCTCGCGCAGCGCGTCTTCCACTTGCCTGCGTTGCGCCGCTTCGTCGTGGAGCCTCGTGTTGACGTTCAGCAGCGTGCGGGTGCGCTCGGCGACCTGTTGCGCAAGCGTGTCGCCCGCGACCTGCGCGTCGATGAGCGCGCTGGTCAACTGGTGCGCGGCGCTCGCACAGGAGGCGAGGCTTTGCAGCAGGCGGGCGTCCTCGGCACCGAAATGCCGTTCCTCGCCGTGCGTGACGGCCCACACCGTACCCACCACTGCGCCGTTGACGCTCCAGGGCACGTGCAGCGCTTCGCGGATGGGTGGTTCGATCGCGTGGTATGAGCTGAAGCAGCGTGCGGGGCGGTCGAACAGAAGCATCGCGTTGCGCCCTTGCGTTATCCCGCACGCGCAGTCGTCGCCGGGAAACGTGCGGTCCATCTCGCCGGCGAGAGACCCCGCTACCGCGTGCCAGCGAAACTGGGCCATGGCGCCGTCGCGTTCGGGCACGCTCACGCCCGCGGACTCTGCGTGACAAAGCGCGAGGGCGAGCTCCGCGAGCATCGGCAGGACACCTGAAGGATTGCGCGCCATTTCCTCGGCAAGCCCGGCAAGCGCACGGCTCTCCCCCTGATAATCGGGCAAGCGGTACGGTCGGTTCACCAAAGCCTCGGTGATCAGCGTTTCATCGACCTTGAGCGCAGGTGCGCCGTTGCCTTGCATGCTGCCTCCGCTTTAGTCGTCCGCCGCGCCGCCACTTGTGTCTTTCGTGTCTTTCGTGAATGAGCCGAATGGCGGCGCGCCCATTATGGTGTTGAGTAAGCATCGCGTATTCCCGTAGATGAAATCCGCTCATTTCAATAGTGGGTCGTGTTGCGTCCCTTTGAACGGAGCACGCTACGCGATGCCCGTAGAACGTGGCGGGCATCCCGTTTGCTTGACGCCTGTAAATGTGGAAAACGAGGAGGATTGCGATCATGCCACGCGCGATATGGAAAGGCGCCATCACGTTCGGGCTCGTGTATGTGCCGGTCGAATTGTTCCCTGCTACGCAAAGCGAGGGGACCGGCTTCAACCTGCTCGACCGCCGCACGCTAGACCCGGTCGGCTATCAGCAGATCAATAAGCGCACGGGCAAGCCGATCAAGCGCAGCGATATCGTGCGCGGTTACGAGTATGAGAAAGGCGCCTACGTGGTGATATCCGACGAGGAGATCAAGGCGGCCAGTCCGGAATCGACGCAGACGGTCGAACTGCTCGCCTTCGTGGATGCGCCGCAGGTTTCATTTCTCTATCTCGACACGCCTTACTGGCTAGCCCCCGACAAGCGCGCGGGCAAAACCTATGCGCTGCTGCGCGATGCGCTCGCGGCCAGCGGCAAGATCGGCATTGCGAGCGTGGTGCTGCACAGCCGGCAGCATCTCGCGGCGCTCGTGGCGGCGGGTCCCGCGCTTGCACTCCAGACGCTGCGCTGGTCCACCGAGGTACGCGAATTCGACGCATCGCAGCGCCTGCCCAGGAATGCAAAAGCTGCCGGCGTGAGCACGCATGAACTGCAAATGGCGAGCAAGCTGATCGACGACATGAGCACGGACTGGGACCCCGAAACGTATCGCGACACCTACCGCGACGCGATTATGGGACTCGCCCAACGCAAGGCGCGCGAAGGCAAGGCGCACGAGCTGACGCACGTCGAAGCGCCGGCGCCCGAGCGGCGCGGCGCGGAAATCGTCGATCTTTCCGAATTGCTCAAACGCAGTCTCGGCAAGCGCAAGGCAGCGGACGAGAGCGCGCCGCGCGAAAAGCGCGCGCCGAAGCGCGGAAAGCGAGCGGCGTGACCCACGCGAAGGCGGCCGACCAGGACGATCAAGGGGCGAACGATGAAGCACAAGCTCGAAAGCTACGAACAGAAGCGCCGCTTCGATGAAACACCGGAGCCGCGCGGCCGCGCCGCCCGCTCGACGGCGCGCGCACACGACGGCGAAGGGGCGTTCGTGATCCAGCGCCACGATGCGCGGCGGCTGCACTACGATTTCCGCCTCGAACTCGACGGCACGCTCAAGTCGTGGGCCATTCCGAAGGGGCCGAGCCTCGACCCATCGGTCAAACGGCTTGCCGTGCACGTTGAGGATCATCCGCTCGAATATGGATCGTTCGAAGGGCGCATTCCCGAAGGCAGTTATGGCGCGGGCACGGTGGCGATCTGGGATCACGGCGTGTGGCGTCCCGAGGGCGGCTTGCGCGGCGCGCGCGAAGGTTATGCAGCCGGCAAGCTCAAGTTCACGCTGGAGGGCGAGCGGCTGCACGGCGGCTGGACGCTCGTGCGCAGCCCCATGCACGACGGCAAGCAGGAGAGTTGGCTGCTGATGAAACAGCGCGACGACGAGGCTGTGCCCGAAGACGAATTCCATGTAGTCGAGGACGAAGCCGCTGCGCCGAGAGCGTCGAAAAAGCGCGCCCGGGCGAGCAACGGAGCAGCCAGGGAAGCCGATACGCGGGCCGCGAAGCCGGTCGCGGCGAGCGCCGCCGAGGTGAAGCTGGAGAAGGCCGCGAAATCTTCGGACGCCGCGAAGCCACGCCGCACGGGCGCGCGCAAAACGGCAGCCGCCGCACTGGCGGGCGCCGTGCGCGCGCCGCTGCCGGAAACACTGGCCCCTGAACTCGCAACGCCCGTCGAGGCGCCTCCGCACGGCGACGATTGGCTCTACGAATTGAAGTTCGACGGCTACCGCGTGCTTGCGCGTATCGACCGGAAGGCGCGAGGCGAAGACGACGTGCGCATTTTTACGCGTACGGGCAACGACTGGACAGCGAAGTTTCCGCGCCAGGTTGAGGCGCTGCGCGCGCTGAAGGTCGACTCGGCGTGGCTGGACGGCGAGGCCGTGGTGCTCGACGAGGCGGGCGTGCCCGACTTCCAGGCGCTGCAGAATGCGTTCGACGCGGGCAGTGCGGAAGCCATCACGCTGTGGCTGTTCGACATGCCCTGGCTCGACGGCGCGGACTTGCGCGGCGTGGCGCTCGAAGCGCGGCGCGAAAAACTCGGGGCGTTGCTTGCCGAAAATCCGCAGGAGGCGCTGCGTTTTTCCGAAGCCTTCCAGGGCGATCCGCAGGCGCTGCTCGAAGCCGCCTGCAAGGCGAATCTCGAAGGGCTCGTCGCCAAGCGGCGCGACAGTCCGTACACGTCTACGCGCAGTGCGGCGTGGCTGAAGCTGCGCTGCTCGCGGCGCCAGGAGTTCGTGATCGGCGGCTATACGGAGCCCAAGGGGAGCCGCGAAGGGTTCGGCGCACTGCTGATCGGCGTATATGGCGACGATGGCGCGCTGCAATATGCGGGCAAGGTGGGCACCGGCTTCGATGCGGCGCGGCTCGAAGCGATGACGCGCGAACTGCGCTCGCGCGAGCGCAAGGATTCTCCGTTCGCGGCGGTGCCGGCGGCAGAACGGCGCGCGGGTGTCCACTGGGTGCGGCCGGACCTCGTGGCCGAAGTGCGCTTCAAGACCTGGACGAGCGCGGGCGTGGTGCGCCAGGCGTCGTTCGTCGGCCTGCGCGAGGACAAGCCTGCGAAAGACATCGTGCGCGAAGCGCAGTCGCCTTCGGTGCGGGCGGCAGGCAGTGCGCGCACGAAGCCCGCTGCGAAGCCAGCGTTGGCGAGCCCGCCGAAGACGGCGAGCCGCACGCGCCGCGCCGCGCACGATGAAGCCGAGGTCGCCGGTGTGCGCATCACGCACCCTGAACGCGTGATCGACGCGCAAAGCGGTCTGCGAAAGATCGATCTGGTTCAGTACTTCGAAGCGATTTCTCAGTGGCTGCTGCCCCACGTAGAAGGGCGACCCGTGGCGCTCGCGCGCGCGCCAAAAGGCGTAGGCGGCGAGCTGTTCTTCCAGAAACACGCCAACGCCCTGCAGATTCCGCACGCCACGCAGCACCCCGGTCTCGATCCGGGCCATGCGCCGCTGCTGACGCTCGATTCCACCGTGGCGCTGGTCGGCGCGGCGCAAATGGACACGATCGAACTGCACACCTGGAATGCCCTCGCGGCCAGCATCGAAAAGCCCGACCGCATTGTCTTCGATCTCGATCCCGATCCTTCGCTCGCTTGGGAGCGCATGCTCGAAGCCGCGCAACTCACGCGCGAACTGCTCGACGCGCTGGGCCTGCGCGCATGGTGCAAGACGAGCGGCGGCAAGGGCCTGCACGTGGTCGTGCCGCTCACGCGCCACGCCGGGTGGGACGAGGCCAAGGAATTCGCGCGGGCGGTGGCGAGCCACATGGCGGCGACGCTGCCCGATCGCTTCAGCGCGAAGATGGGGGCGCAAAACCGCAAGGGCCGCATTTTCGTGGACTATCTGCGCAACAATCGCGGCGCGAGCACGGCTGCGGCCTATGCGCCGCGGGCGCGGCCCGGCCTTGGCGTTTCGGTGCCGGTGGACTGGGACGAACTGCATAGCCTCACGAGCGGCGATCAGTGGAACGTGGCGAACGTGCGCGAGCGGCTCGATGCATTGAGTGCCGATCCATGGAGCGACTACGGCAAGGCGCGCCAACGGATCACGGCTTCGATGTGGAAGCAACTTGGCGTGAAGTGAAAGCAGTGACGCCGGGAAGGGTCGCGGGGACGCGCCAAGTTCGCGTCGAGCTCGCAGTGTTGCTTGCAGGTCGCTTGAGTCTGCTCAATAGCCCGCGAACCCGTTGGCTGACAAGGCTCAAAGGGCGACGGTTCTGATGCGCGGCATTTTGCCACCACATTGATGCGCGCGCATGGTGTGACAATGCCTCGAACTCTTAAAAAATGTTAAAGAAGGAGTCGTTCGATGCTGTCACCCGTCGCAGGAACCGCTATCGCCATGCGCCAAAGCAGTCGTGCTCCTCTCACGGGAACCCAGCCCGGCGCGCGTTGCTCAGGGTGCGCCATGCGCCATCTCTGCATGCCGCAAGGCTTGCCGCCCGAAGACCTGCCGGGGCTGGAGGCCCTGATCTGCGGGGCGCGCAAGGTGCGCCGCGGCGAGGCGCTTTATCGTTCGGGCGACCGCTTCGACAGCCTGTACGCCGTGCGCTCCGGCTCGCTCAAAACATTGATCGTCAACCGCGACGGCCGCGAGCAGATCACGGGGCTGCGTCTCGCGGGCGACGCGCTGGGTCTGGACGGCATCGCCACCGACGTCCACGCGTTCAGCGCAGTCGCGCTCGAAGACAGTTCGATCTGCACGCTTCCCTACGCGGCGCTCAAGACCTTGTGCCGCGAAAGCGGCACGATGCAGGACCGGCTGCATCGGCTCATGGGCGGCCAGTTCAACCAGGAAGCCTCGCAGATGATGCTGCTCGGCTCGCTCACCGCCGAAGAACGCGTGGCCGCCTTCCTGCTGGACGTTTCCTCGCGCAACTGGGAGCGCGGTTATTCGCAGGCGGAGTTCCGGCTGCGCATGTCGCGCGAGGACATGGGCAGCTACCTCGGCATCACGCTCGAAACCGTGAGCCGGATTTTGTCGCGTTTCCAGAAGCGCGGCCTGATCGATGCGCAGGGTAAGCTCATTCGCATCTGCGATATCGAAGGGCTGCAGACCGTGTGATCCAGGCGTGGGCAGCCTTGGAAAGGCTGTCTGCCTTGATCTTGACGTGGCAATAACCTACGCTCAATCCCATGCGTTATTTTTCATGCCAGTGGGCGAAATCCCCGCATTCGTGCGGGATTTGGCCTGTCCGGCGTACGTCCTGGGGTAGCGAAAATGAGCGACGACGAAACGATACTCGCGGGCGACATGGCGTCTCGCGACCTGAACGATTTAGATCTCGAGATCCTTCAATCCTCTGATCAATATCCGCAAGCCATCAAGGTGGAGGCGAACACGCTGGCTATCGAGGCAGTGAGTCAAGCGCTGGCTAGTAACGCGAGTCTGGTCGTCGTCGTCGATACGCGCAACGAAGTGTATGGCGTAGTCGATCTGCCGTGGATGTTTCGGGGTATTGACGCTGCAGCGCAGAAAAACTTCGATAGCCCCGGCGAAGCGCTGCTGGCCATGATCCAGGACGATAGCGGTTTCTGGAAAAATTTCCCGCGCGATTCCTTGACCGGTCACCGGCCGGAACTTCATCGGTGCCGCGGCGGGCATTACACCACGGATAATCCCTGCCCAATTCACGAGAAGGGCTGAAGGCCGCCACGCGTGTTCAGCGAGTTCTCCGACAAAGGCAAAGAGGCGCTAGGCAAGGCCTATTTCCTGACCGGACTGGTGCCTGCCTGTGTGGCGGTAATCGGGTTTCTCTGCGTTCTGCTGGGCCCAACGGTCGTCATCGAAAAGATTACGGAGTTGATCGGCAGCGAGTCGAAAACCGAAATCACCTGGACGGCGCTTTCGGTGCTCGTGGTGAGCTTCGTATTGACGGTCATTCGCGAAGCCGTTGTTTCCCTCTTTGAAAACGTCCCCGGAAAACCTTGCGTGAAGCTGCGAGACTGGCTGATCAGCCGCGCGCTCAGGAGCCGGCATCGGCTGAAAACCCAGCGTGAGCGTCTGGAAGCAGAATTTACGGTGGTGAATTGGCTCAAGGAAAAAGGCGCGGGGCCGCTGTATATTCCCGAGACGGTTTCTGCTGGACAATGGGAGCAGGTCAGGCGGCTCAATAACTGGGCATTTGTCTGCGCCTGTATTGCCGCCGACCGCTTGAAAGATCCGCTTTGTGTTCCGCAAATGAGCGCCAAAGAGGTGCGAATTATCTCCAGTGGATTTCTGGCGCTGATCGCTTTCCATCATGCCAACAAGGATTCATCTCCCGCGCGGGAAGAAAAAGAGAAGTGGATCGATTGGGTTTCGATCAAGGGAGAATCGGCCGATTCGACACTCGCCTGGATGCTCGATTTCAAAACCGGCGAGATTGCCGACGCATGGCTGAAGCTGAACCGATATCCCACGGTGAAGTGGATCCGTCCCACCGCTTTGGGAAACCGCTTTTCCGCCTTGCAGGACTACGCCGAAAAGCGGTACAGAATGGAAACGTCGGTATTGTGGGAGCGCGTGTGGTGGATCCTGCCCAAGGAGCACAGGAAAGAGATTGGCGCAACCCGCACAATACTGGAATCCCTGCTGACGCTCAGTGTCGTTTTCATTGTTTTATCCACAATCGCCGCAGCCATTCTGGCGACGAAACTGGCCGGTGTTGATATCACGCGAGCCCACAACGACGTCAGTGTCCTGCAAGTCGCGATTACGCTGGCGGCGTTGATTGGCTGCGCAATTTCCTCTTACCGGCTTAGCCTCGTTCCCGCCGATTCGTTCGTTCGAAAGGTTGAATCGCTGATCGATATCTATCGCGCGGCATTGCTACACGCCGTGGGAATGGAGCCCGAGTCGGTGAAGGAAGAACTAGACGTATTGAATGAGTTGAAGCACTTCTGGGTGGATGGCGTATCGCGCACGAACTGGAGGACAATCAAGGCTGTCGCGGCCGCAGGCGCGGCGCAGAAGAAAAGCGAATAGGTTACGCAGTCGGCCCGTTATGGGCAGCGAGTACGCCATTTGAAAGGAACGTCATGGCAAAGGATGAAATCGTCTGGGGTATTCTGGGGAGTTCGAAGATCAACGACAAAGTGGTCGTGCCCATACACCACGCGCCGAAGTGCCGCGTAAAAGCGATTGCTTCGCGCACGGTGGAGAAGGCACAGGCTGCGGCCGCGAAATACGGCCTCGCGCACGCGTACGGCAGTTACGAGGCGCTGCTGGCGGATCCGGAAATCGATGCGGTCTATATCCCGTTGCCGAATCACCTTCACGTGGAGTGGACGATCAAGGCCGTCGAGGCGGGCAAGCACGTGCTGTGCGAAAAGCCCATCGGGCTCGATGCGCAACAAGCCGAACGACTGATCGCCGCGCGCGAGAAGAGCGGCCGATATATTCAGGAAGCGTTCATGGTTCGCACGCACCCGCAATGGCTCAAGGTGCGTGATTTGATAGAAGCGGGCGCAATAGGCGAATTGCGCGCGGTGACTGGCGGCTTTACTTACTACAACACCAACGCGCAGGACATTCGCAACCAGAACGAACTGGGCGGCGGCGGATTGCTCGACATCGGCTGCTACCCCATCACGACGTCGCGCCTCATTCTCGGGCGCGAGCCCGAACGCGTTGTCGCGCTGATGGAACGCGATCCGGCGTTCGAAGTGGACCGCCTGGGCTCCGTGCTGATGGATTTCCACGGCGTGCAAGCAAGTTTCTTCTATTCCACGCAGGTTTATCCTTACCAGCGCATGCAGTTTCACGGCACCACCGGGCGGATAGAAGTCGAGATTCCATTCAATGCGCCCAATGACTGCCCGACACGTTTGCTGGTGTGCAAGCAAGGCGAGGAGGACCGCTGGCTGGAGCTTCCGCTGTGCGATCAATACGGCGTGGCGGCAGCGGTGTTTGCGCAAGCGATATTGAGCGGAACACCCCAGGCGATCCCGCTGGAAGACGCCCGCGCGAACATGCGGGTAATCGACGCCGTGTTTCGCTCGGCCCGCTCGGGCGCTTGGGAGAACATAGTGTGACGTCGAAGCGCCGCTGGCAGGTTCAACGATCCCTGGTCTGGTCCGCGCCAGCCTTGCGGCTCTTCACATGATCGATGAATGCGCGCAGCTTGGGCATGATCTGCCTGCGGCTGGGGTAGCAGAGAAACACGCCCGGCAGCATCGGCGCGTAAGCGTCGAGCACGCGCACGAGTTTTCCCGCTTTCACTGCATCGGAAACCATTGGTTCGGGTAGCTGGGCGAGGCCGATGCCTTCCAGCGCCGCGCCCATCATGGTCGGGAAATCGCTGGCGATCAGCGGTCCGGTTACGGCGATTTCCATTGTGTTGCCCTTGTCGTCGAACGACCATGACGCGAGCGCGCCGGTGGAGCGGCGCCAGCGCAAGCAGGCGTGCTGGCGCAGGTCGTCCGTGTGGCGGGGCCGTTTGTTGCCGGAAAAATAGGAAGGACTCCCGACGACAACGAGGGGAAACGGCGGAGTCAGAGGCACGGCCACCATGTCGGCGGCAACGAGCTGGCCTAGCCGGATTCCGGCGTCGAAACCCTCCGCCGCGAGATCGATCACTTCCTTGCTCACGGCGATTTCCACCTCGACCTCGGGATACGCCTGGCAGAACGAAGCAAGAAGCGGCTCCAGCAGCAGGGGGACGACCGCGCGCGGCACGGAGAGCCGCAACAAACCGGTGGGGCGCTGGCCCAGTTCGCGCGCCACTTCGCTCGCGGCAACCAGTTCCTCGAAGGCGGGCTTGGCGCGCGAAAGAAACCGCTCGCCGGCTTCGGTCAGGCCGACGCTGCGCGTGGTGCGCACGAAAAGCGCCGCGCCGATGCGCTCTTCGAGTACGCGCACCGCCTGACTGATGGCGGAAGGCGTTACGCCGAGGTCGGCGGCCGCCTTACGAAAACTGCGGTGCCTGGCAACGCTCAGGAACGCCTCCACACCATCGAGCGCCCCCTGCCTGACTGTGAAGTTCTGCTTCATGGCGCATCAACATTGTGATGAATAGTCGCTCGCGGGAAACGATGGTACACCTAACGTGCCAGCCGCTGGCGTGTGAAAAGCACGCCGTATATCGGACACCATCTTGCCGGAGCCGCCATGTCACAGGAATCGATCTTTCGCTTGCATCTCGTTCTGGGGTACGTCGCGTGGCTTCTTTGTTTCACCGCGTACATATGGCCCCGGCTCAAGTCGATGGACCCATTCGATGCGCAACGCGCAATCGCCACGCTGCACAGTTTCCGGTTCTTCGGGCTGGTCTTTATTCTGCCGGGCGTCGTGAGTCCCGATTTGCCAGCAAGTTTTGCCGTGCCCACTGCCTACGGCGACTTCGTGACTGGCGTGCTCGCCATGCTGGCGCTTCTCACAGCGGGAAAGCGTCCGGTATTCGGGTTCTTTGTCGTGGCGTTCAATCTGGTGGGCGCGGGGGACCTGATGCTTGCCTACTACCACGCCATCCAGGCCGACGTTCCCTTGCATGCCGGAGAACTGGGCGCGGCGTATGCGATTCCCGTGATCTTCGTGCCGCTGCTGGCGATCACGCATGGCGCCGCCTTTTATCTGCTGCTGCGTTCGTGGCGAAAGGGGGCGATGCGTGGAGAATCCGCCTCGTCGCTCACCTGAAAGCAGCGGGCAATTTCACTGGACAGCGGCCGGCCCGCGTTGCTTTAATAGGCGGCCTTCATCGGCGTACGAACGCCTTCAGGAGAAAACACAGTGGATAAAGCCGCCGATCCAATCCTGCAGGTCCTGCACGACTACAAAGCCGCAGTGTACGCGAAAGACGTCGATGCGTTCGTCGCGCTCTATGCGCCGGATATCCTGGCGTTCGACATGTGGGACGCATGGACGTACGAAGGCGTCGCGTCCTGGCGCAGGATGGTGGAGGGCTGGTTTGGGTCGCTGGGCGCCGAGCGCGTGGCGGTGGACTTCAGCGAGGCGCGCACAGTCGTCTCCCAGGACCTTGCGGTGGTTCATGCCTTTGTGACCTACAAAGCGGTGAGCGCGCACGGCGAGGAATTGCGTTCGATGGACAATCGCATTACCGCAACCCTCAGGCAAACAGGCGACGGTTGGAAGATTTTCCACCAGCATTCGTCCTCGCCGATCGACCCCGCCTCGACCAAAGTCGTTTTCAAACGTTAGCCACCGCCGGTTTTGACCGCTTTGGCCATTATCTGCCGTCGCCGCAGACCCGGCGGCGGCAATATTTGCCGTTTTCGCCTCAATTTGTAGCTGTTGCCCTGCACAAAAGTTGACTTCGGGTGGCCTGGAATACGCCCAGGACTAACCCGAATGCAAAAAAGTATCAGTATGCGGTCTGATTTTCAGTGGTGAAGGCGTGCCGCGCCGGGTAATTTTCAGTCATGGCGGCGTGGCAACTGAATTCGGTCCAGCGTACGCGCGAGCAGCCGTCGCAGAAGAAGAAAAATTCCGTGCAGGAGAGTCGAGATGCAAATCATTGGGGCAGCCACGGCGCGTATGGACGCGCCCCGCGCCACACATTCCCAGCCTGACCTCGAACTGGTCGCGGTGCCGCGCGACGAGTCGTTCAAGGTCTGGTCGCACGGCTATCCCTACCGGACGGTGCGCTGGCACTTTCACCCCGAGTACGAGATTCACCTCATCACCGCGACCACGGGCAAGTATTTCGTGGGCGACTTCATCGGCAGTTTCGCGCCCGGCAATCTCGTGATGATCGGCCCGAACCTCCCGCATAACTGGGTAAGCAGCGTCCAGCACGACGAACCGGTCGACGAGCGTTGTCTCGTGCTCCAGTTCGATGCGGATTTCATCGCGCGCGCGATTGAGGCGTTTCCCGAGTGCCGCCGTGTGGAACCGCTGCTCGATGCGTCGCGCTGGGGCCTCCTGTTCACGCCGGAAACGGGCGCGGCCGCCGAACCCATCCTGCGCGAGATGCTGGGCGCGCAAGGCATGCGACGCGTCACGCTCTTTATCGACTTGCTCGACCTGCTCGTGCAAAGCGACGGTCCCGCCGCGCTCGCGAGCGAGGCGTATCGCGCCGACCCGGCCCGCTACGCGGGCACGCGCATCAATCACGTGCTTGCCTTTATCGGCAAGAATCTCTCGCAGGAGTTGCGCGAAACGGAGCTGGCGGAACTGGCCGGGCAGAGCGTGAGTGCGTTTTCGCGCTATTTCCGGCGGCATACGGGCGTGTCGTTCGTGCGCTACGTGAACCAGTTGCGCATCAATCTGGCATGCCAGCTATTGATGTCAGGTGAACTGAATATCACGGACATCTGCTATCAGGTGGGCTTCAACAATCTCTCGAACTTCAATCGCCAGTTCCTGTTGCTCAAGGAAATGTCGCCTTCGCGCTGGCGATCTTATCAGCGGCTCAATGCCGCAAGCGCGGCCAGCAAGAGCGAAGCCATGTACGGCGTGCCCGCGATCGGCTAGCGAAGGACGAACTCACACTTTCACCAGGCAGCACGGCAGCATCGGCAACCCACCAGGTATTCAACCAAAAAACGGAGACACCCAATGACCCGACTTCACACCCAACTGATCGGCGCCGCCGCGCTCAGTCTCGCCCTCGCGGGCATCACGTCGGCCTACGCCGCGCCGAGCGGCACGGTCGCGTTCCTCATGCCCGACCAGGCCTCCACGCGCTACGAGCAGCACGACTTCCCCGGCTTCAAGGCCGAAATGAACAAGCTCTGCCCCGACTGCAAGGTGCTTTACCAGAACGCCAACGCCGATGCCTCGCAGCAGCAGCAACAGTTCAACTCGGTGATCGCGCAGGGCGCGAAGGTCATCGTGCTCGATCCGGTGGATTCAACGGCCGCGGCTTCGCTCGTGCATATGGCGCAGAGCCAGGGCATCAAGGTCATTGCGTATGACCGGCCCGTGCCGTCCACGCCCGCCGATTACTACGTCTCGTTCGACAATGAGGAAATCGGCAAGTCGATTGCGCAGTCGCTCGTGCAGCATCTGAAAGCCTCGGGCGTGGCCGCCAGCAAGGGCGGCGTGCTCGAAGTGAACGGCTCGCCGACCGACGCCGCCGCCGGGCTCATCAAGAAGGGCATCCACGAAGGGCTGCAGGGCAGCGGTTACAAGACGCTCTCCGAGTACGACACGCCGGAATGGGCGCCCCCGAAGGCGCAGCAGTGGGTGAGCGGGCAGATCACGCGCTTCGGTCCGCAGATCGTGGGCGTGGTGGCGGCCAACGACGGCACGGCGGGCGGCACGATCGCGGCGTTCAAGGCTGCGGGCGTGAACCCGGTTCCGCCGGTCACGGGTAACGACGCGACGACCGCGGGCCTGCAACTCATCATCGCGGGCGACCAGTACAACACGATCTCGAAGCCCAGCGAAATCGTGGCGGGCGCGGCGGCGAAGGTGGCCGTGGGCTTCCTTAGCGGCCAGCCCGTGAAGGGCGAGACGACGCTCTTCAAGACGCCCTCGCAACTCTTCAAGCCGGCCGTCATCACGCAGCAGAACATCAAGGCCGAGGTCGTGGACAAGGGCTTCGCGAACGCGAAGGACCTGTGCACGGGCCGCTATGCGGACGGCTGCAAGAAGCTCGGCATTGGTGGCTGATCCGGGTTATCCGGTTGATACGCGTGGTCGGGCCCGGCGCGCGCCGGGCCCTGAAAGATACGAAGAGGTACCCATTTCATGACTGACGAATCCATGCACCCCGCCATGCACCCCGCCACGAACGGCGCGGCGAACCGCGCCTCGACACGCGGCGCGCCCGGCGAACTGGTGCTGAGCCTGCGCGGCGTCTCGAAGCATTTCGGCGCGGTTTCGGCCCTCACGGATATCGAACTCGACGTGCATGCGGGCGAGGTGGTCGCCCTCGTCGGCGACAACGGCGCGGGCAAATCGACGCTCGTGAAGATTCTCGCGGGCGTGCACCAGCCGAGCGCCGGGACGATCACGTTCCGCGGCCAGCCCGTGAACCTGTCCGATCCAGGCACGGCGCTCGACCTCGGCATAGCGACGGTGTTCCAGGACCTCGCGCTGTGCGAGAACCTCGACGTCGTGGCGAACATCTTCCTCGGCCGCGAGTTGGGCCCTTACCGGCTCGACGAGGTCACGATGGAAGTGCGGGCCTGGACGCTGCTCAACGAGCTGTCGGCGCGCATTCCCAGCGTGCGCGACGTGGTCGCCTCACTCTCGGGCGGCCAGCGCCAGACGGTGGCGATCGCGCGCTCGCTGCTGCTCGACCCGAAGCTCATCATGCTCGACGAGCCGACCGCCGCGCTCGGCGTGGCCCAGACCGCCGAAGTGCTGAACCTGATCGAGCGCGTGCGCGACCGCGGGCACGCCGTCATCATGATCAGCCACAACATGGAAGACGTGCGCGCCGTGGCGGACCGCATCGTCGTGCTGCGCCTTGGCCGCAACAACGGCGTCTTCTATCCCGACTCATCGAACGCCGAACTCGTGGCGGCGATCACCGGGGCGACGGAAAACGCGGTGTCGCGCCGCGCGGGCCGCCGCCAGGCGCAACAGGACGTCCAATGAAAGGAACGATCATGAGCAAGACTATCCATGGCGCTCCGCAGCCTGCTTCAGAGCCTGAAGGCCAGGACGCCTCGAAGTTACAAACCCAGCCCGCCGCGCTGCTCGACCGCAGCGACGTGCGTGTGAAGCATGCGAGCGGAATCGGCGAGAGCGTTTCGGCATTCGTCGACCGCGTGCGTTCCGGCGACCTCGGATCGCTGCCGGTCATCGCGGGGCTGGTCATCATCTGGACGGTGTTCACGAGCCTGAACCCCGTGTTTCTCTCCGCCGACAACCTCGTGAACATGCTGTTCGACTGCTCGACGGTCGGCGTCATTTCGCTCGGCATTGTGTGCGTGCTGATGCTCGGGCAGATCGATCTTTCGGTGGGCTCGATGAGCGGTTTTGCTTCGGCGCTCGTCGGCACGCTGTGGGTCAACGACGGCTGGCCGGTGGTGCTCGCCATTCTCGCCGCCATTGCGGTGGGCGCCGTGATCGGCGCGCTGTATGCGCTGCTGCTCAACTGGATAGGCATGCCGAGTTTCGTCTCGACGCTCGCGGGCCTGCTCGCCATTCTCGGCATGCAGCTCTACGTGCTCGGCTCGACCGGCTCGATCAACTTGCCTTACGGCTCGGCGATGGTGAATTTCGGACAACTGATGGTCATCCCGCCGGTCGTTTCGCACTTGATTGCGCTGCTGCCCGGTATCGTGCTGCTGCTGCTCGGCATGCGCACGCGCTCGCGCCGCCATGAGGCGCGGCTTTCCGCGCCTTCGGTTCCAGGCCTGCTCGGGCGCGCGGCGGCGCTGACCGTGTTCCTCGAAATCGTCGTGGCCTATCTGAATCGCGGTCGCGGCGTGCCGTTGATGTTCGGTCTCTTTCTCGGGCTCGCGGTCGTCATGCAATATGCGCTCACGCGCACGCGCTGGGGCCGCTCGATGCACGCCGTGGGCGGCAATCACGAAGCCGCGCGGCGCGCGGGCATCAAGGTCGGCGCGATTTATACGAGCGCGTTCGTGCTGTGCGCAAGTCTTGCGGCGATCGGCGGCGTGCTGACCGCGGCGCGCCTCGCATCGGCGAGCCAGCAGGCCGGCACCGGCGACGTCAACCTCAACGCCATCGCGGCAGCCGTGATCGGCGGCACGAGCCTGTTCGGCGGGCGCGGCAGCGCATGGTCGGCAGTGCTTGGCATTATCGTGATCCAGTCGATTGCGAGCGGCCTCACGCTGCTGAATCTGTCTTCTTCGCTGCGCTTCATGATTACCGGCGCCGTGCTGGCCATTGCGGTGATCGTCGATTCGCTCGCCCGCCAGTCGCGTGTTTCGCATGGCCGCGCCTGAGGCGCCGGAACCTGAATCAAGGAGAAAGTCACCCATGTCTGAATCGATCAAGGGAAAGGTCGCCGCCATTACGGGCGCGGCGTCCGGCATCGGCTTCGCGTGTGCGCGCGCGTTCGTGGAGGAGGGTGCGAAAGTCGTGCTGATCGACCGCGCGCAAGACCGGCTCGCGAAATGTTGCGCGGAACTGGGCCCCAATGCGCTGCCGCTCGCCATGGATCTGCTCAACCCCGCCGACTACGCGGCCATGCTGCCGAAGATTCTCGATCTCGCGGGCGGGCTCGACATCTTTCACGCCAATGCGGGCGCCTATATTGGCGGCGAGGTGGCGAGCGGCAATCCCGACGAGTGGGACCGCATGCTCAACCTGAACATCAACGCCGCGTTTCGATCCGTGCACGCCGTGCTGCCGCACATGATCGCGCAGAAGTCGGGCGATATCGTTTTCACGAGTTCGGTGGCGGGCGTCGTGCCGGTGGTGTGGGAGCCCATTTACACGGCTTCCAAGTTCGCGGTGCAGGCCTTCGCGCACACCGTGCGCCGCCAGGTCGCGAAGCATGGCGTGCGCGTTGGCGCCGTGCTGCCGGGCCCGGTTGTCACGGCGTTGCTCGACGACTGGCCCAAGGCGAAGATGGACGAAGCGCTGGCCCAGGGCAGTCTCATGCAGCCGAAGGAAGTGGCCGATTCCGTGGTGTTCATGCTCACGCGGCCGCGTAACGTGACGATTCGCGACCTTGTGATCCTGCCCAACAGTGTCGATCTGTAAATACCCAGTCAACGAGCCATGACCGCAAACAACCAGGCTGGCGGCGCAAGCCATACCGTCGGCGTCGACGTGGGCACGGGCAGCGCCCGCGCCGGCATTTTCGATTCCACCGGGCGCATGGTGGCGTCGGCGAAACACGACATCACCGTGTTTCATGAGAGCGGCGCGATTGTCGAGCAATCGAGCACGCAGATATGGAATGCCGTGTGCCACGCCGTGAAGGAAGCCATGGCGCAGGCCGCGATTGCGCCGGAGCGTATCGCGGGCATCGGCTTCGACGCCACCTGTTCGCTCGTCGTGCTCGGCGAGGGCGGACAGCCGTTGCCCGTGGGACCGTCCGAAATCGCCGAGCGCGACATCATCGTGTGGATGGATCATCGCGCCGTGGAGCAGGCCGAGCGCATCAACGCGACGGGCCACGACGTGCTGCGTTTCGTGGGCGGCAAGATTTCGCCCGAGATGGAAACGCCCAAGCTGCTGTGGCTGCTGGAAAACCGGCCCGACGTATTCGCCGCCGCCTGGCAGTTCTTCGATCTGACCGACTTCCTCACGTGGCGCGCCACGGGCGATCTGGCGCGCTCCACCTGCACCGTGACCTGCAAGTGGACCTATCTCGCGCACGAGCACCGCTGGGACGAAAGCTACTTCCGCACCGTGGGTCTGGGCGTTCTTGCCGACGAAGATTTCGCGCGCATCGGTCAGTCGATCGTCGAGCCGGGCACGCCGCTCGGCAACGGGCTCACGCCGCAGGCCGCCGCGCAGCTCGGCCTGCGCGCGGGTACGCCGGTGGCGACGGGAGTGATCGACGCCCACGCGGGCGGCATCGGTACGGTCGGCGCGCAAGGGCAGCCCGAGGCGTGCCTTGCGTACGTATTCGGCACGTCGTCGTGCACGATGACGACCACACGCGATCCCGTGTTCGTGCCCGGCGTCTGGGGCCCGTACTATTCGGCGATGGTGCCCGAGGCGTGGCTCAACGAAGGCGGACAGTCGGTGGCGGGCGCGGCGATCGAGCGGCTGCTCACGCTGCATCCGCTCGCAAGCGATGCCGCGAGCCGCGCGGCGAGCGAAGGCCAGTCGCTGCCGACGATGCTCGCCGGGCTGGCGGCGCAGGCTGCGCAAGATGTGTCGGGCGCGGTGCGCCTCGCGCACGATCAAGGCCTGCACGTCGTGCCGGAATTCCTCGGCAACCGCGCGCCGTTTGCCGATCCGCACGCGCGCGCGGTGATCGCGGGACTCGGCATGGAGACGGACATGGAGAGCCTCGTCGCGCTCTACGTGGCGGGCATTTGCAGCATCGGCTATGGGCTGCGGCAGATCATCGAGGTGCAGGCCCACGCGGGCGCGCCGATCGAGCAGGTCGTGATCAGCGGCGGTGCGGGGCGGCTCGACCTCGTGCGCCAACTGCTTGCGGACGCAACGGGTAAGCCCGTGCTGGCCACCCACGCCGAAGAGCCGGTCCTGCTGGGCGCGGCCATGCTGGGCGCCGTGGCTGGCGGCCTGTACGAAAACGCGCGCGGGGCGATGGCCGCGATGTCGCAGATCAGCAAGGTCTACGCGCCGGCCACCGGCGAAATCGCGGCGCTACACGAGGCGCGCTACCGCGCCTTTACGCAGTTGCAGGACGTGGCGCGCGCGATCAGGTAGGGGTTCGAGCCGCCGGGTTTCAAGCCGCCTCGCCGCTGCGCTGCGCGAGCGCGGCGGCGGCGGCCGCCTGGCTTTGCGCGAGGTGCCGCAGCAGCTTCGTCACCATCACGACGACGGTGAGCGCGAGCAGCACGAAGAATACCGCGAGCGGCGTGAGCACGTGCACGGAGACGAACCCGGCCAGCCCCATCATCGCCGAGGAAACGAGCAGCAGCGCGCAGCCCAGGATCGCGCTCGTCAAGCCCGCGATGTGCGGGAACAGCGAATTGCCCTTTGCCATCAGCGTGGGATACATCGTGCCCGCGCACAAACCCATCACGAGAACGGGCGTGGCGAGCGTCCACACGCGCAGGCCCACCGTGAGCGCGAGCACGAGCATGACGATCGCCGCGCCCGCCATCACGCGCGCGCCCACGCGCAGACGCTGCTCGGGCGTCGGCAGGCGCGGGCCGTGCAGACGGTTCGAAAGGCCGCCCAGGAAATACATCAAACCGATGCCGAGCGCGAGATAGCCGAAGAACGTAGGCGGCTTGTGCAGCGTGTTCTGCACCATGAACGGCCCGATGATGTTGAACACCAGCAGGATGCTGTAGCACAGCCCCTGAGCGAGAAAGCAGCTCTGGAACACGGGGCTCGCGAGGACCTTGCGCGCGTTCGCGACGAGCGTGCGCGGCTCCAGATGCACAGGTTGCCGCAAGGTCTCGCGAAAGCGCCACAGCAGCGCCCACATCGCGAGCGAATAAACGAGCAGGAACACGAGGCACGACTTCCAGCCGAACAGCTCCTGCAAGTGCGCGCCGATCACGGGCGCGATGATCGGCGCGAGTCCCCAGGTGATCGACATGTACGTGAACGCGTGCATGAGCGCGGTGCCCACGAACGAGTCCGTGATGATGGCCTTCGCGAGCAGATTGGTCGCGGCGATGCCGAAGCCTTGCAGGCAGCGCGCGAGCACGAACGTTTCCAGATTGGGCGCGGCCAGCGAAAGCAGGCAGCCGAGCGTGAAGACGACGAGGCCGAAGGCCAGCACGCGCTTGCGTCCCAGCGCGTCGGAAATCGGCCCGAAGATGAGCTGGCCGAACGCGTACGCCGCCATATAGACCGAGACGCTCGACTGGATCGCCTGCGGCGAGGTCGCGAAGTAACGCGCCATGGCCGGCAGGGCGGGCACGTAGATGTCGATGGCGAGCTGTCCGGCGGAGGCGAACAGACAAATCAGGAACAACAGGAAGCGCGGCGAATTCGCGGGGCGCGCGGCGGGGGCGGGACGTTCGGGGAGATCGTGGGTCATGACAGCGTGAAAAGGGCGGATTCCGGTGCAGCGGAGCGCGGGAGGGAATCGAACAGGCGCGTTGAGAAGGCACGTTCGAATCGCGAACATGGCGTCCGGTGCGGCGGCGTAGGCGCGTATTGTGCCTCTTATCGGCGGTTTCCGTGCGGCGCCCCTCGGTGCCCATCGGGTCCCATTGGGTCCCATCGGATGGGTAGCAAGCAGCGGGGAAGCGGGAGTGGGCGGGCTTTGGCGGCAGGGCGTTGTCGGGCGCGGCGTTTGCTGAGTATGCGCATATCTCATCCCTGGATCTTCGCGGAGTGCCGACATGCCAGAGAAAAGGCCGAAACCGGCCATCCGCCGCCCGACCGCCGCTGAAGACTACGAAGTCTTTTGCGGCGAGCAGATCGACGGCGCGGGCCGCTACTACGGATTGCTGCGTATTCGCCGCAAGACCGACGGGCGGCTCATCTATCCGTTCGACGGCTGCCCGCGTCCGGGACCGTGCGCAACGGGGCCGCAGGCAAGGCAGGAGGCGCTCGCGCTCGCCGACGAACTGATCCGCGCGGACATCGCGACGCCCGAGGGATGACCAGAGCGCGCGTGGCTCAAAACAAAAACACTTCGTGCACCGAAGTCTGAAACACGCCGCCGTTCATGGGACCGCCGCCCGCCACATGAATCGCATCGCCCACGACCGCCGCGCCCATGCCGTGACGCGGCGTGAGCATGGGCGCATACGCCTGCCATGAATCGGTGGCCGGATCGTAGCCTTCGTTCTGCCCGAACACGCGCCGCGTGCCTTCGCCGCCCATGCAGAAGAACCGCCCGCGCCACGCCGCGCCGCCGTGGCCGGAGCGCGGCGTGGGCATGGGCGCGCGTTCCTCCCATGCGTCGCGCCTCGCGTCGTAGGCCACGTGCATGCCGGTGTTGAAGTCGAACGTGTCCATGCGGCCGCCGGCCACGAGTATCCAACCCGCGAGCGAGACGGCCGCCGTGTGATCGCGCGGACCGGGAATGGGCGCGAGCGTCCTCCAGTTGTCGCTCTTCGGGTCGTACACCTCGTGCCAGTCCACCGAGCGCGTGTCGCGGCCGCCGATGGCGTGCAACATGCCCTCGTGCGCCACCACGGAAATCGCGCCGCGCGAGCCGCGCGAAAGCGGATGGATCGCGTGCCAGCGGTCGTCGGCCACGACGTAGGCGTAGCAGTCGGGCACGGCGATGCGGTTTTGCTCGACGAAGCCGCCCATCGCATAGACCACGCCGTCGAGCGCCGCCACGCCGATATGATTCGCGCCGCGCGCAATGGGCGCCGCGGTGCGCCAGGCGCCGCGCGCGGCGTCGAATACGTGGTGATAGGGGCGCGCGACCTGGCCCGCGCCATACCCGCCGATCACGTGCATCCGATCGCCTTCGCTCGTCGCCCACGCCATTTCGCTGCGCGGCAGCGGCAAGGGCGCGGCCGTGGTCCACTCGCCTTGCGGCGTAGCGCGTGGCGCGCTGGAGTAGAAGAAGCGCTGGGTGAACGCGTCGGGCGGCAACTGCGTGGCGTTGGGGTCGCGCAGGCTCGCGTAGAGGCCGCCGCGCTGGGCGGTCTGCATCGCTTGCGCGTCCTCGGGCATTCCCTGCGTGTCCGCCGCCAGCGCGCCGCGCTGGGGGAACCCGGCGGCGCCACACGCGGCGAGGCTCAGTTCGAGGAATCGGCGACGGGAAAGCGGCATGGCGAACCTCGCGGACGTAAGCAAGACGGCATGGAATACGGTACACGCGTCCGCTGTCGCGGAGCTTGCATGCCGGCATGCGCGATTTCAGGGCGGATTCACCCCGCGATCGCGATGCTGCGTGACCGGATGCCCCGAGAATTTCATTTCGAATTGCGCTGACAGAATAGAAGTGAATTCTCCTCTCTTTGAAGAATCCGCTTCATTTTGGAACCATTTTTCAGCGCCCGGCGCGTAGCATCTTCGGCATTCCGATGTGCGAGAAACGAAGATGAGCGAGAAGGGCGATTTGCGTTACTTTGACTACGCCGCGACCACCCCGGCAGACCCGCGGGTGATCGAAGCGATGTTCGGCTGTCTGGGCATGGAGGGCGACTTCGGCAACCCGGCGTCGAGTTCGCATGGCGCGGGCCAGCGGGCGCGGCGGCTCGTCGAACAGGCGCGCAAGGACGTGGCGGCGCTCATCGGCGCCGATGCCGAGGAGATCGTCTGGACTTCCGGCGCGACCGAGTCGAACAATCTCGCGCTGAAGGGCTACGCGGATCGCGCGACGCAAAAGCGCCATTTCGTCACGAGCCAGCTCGAGCACAAGGCCATTCTCGATACGATGACGAGCCTCGAAGCGCGCGGCATGGCCGTCACGCGGCTCGCGCCGGACGCAAACGGCGAGATCACGGCGCAGGCCGTGGCCGCGGCGCTCACGCCCGACACCGGGCTCGTGTCGCTCATGCTGGTCAACAACGAACTGGGCACGCTCACCGACATCGCGGCGATTGCGCCCGTGGTGCATGCCGCGGGCGCGCTGCTGCACGTCGATGCGGCGCAGGCGCTCGGCAAGACGCCCATCGACGTCAAAGCGATGGGCATCGACCTGCTCTCGATGTCGGCGCACAAGGTGTACGGGCCCAAGGGCATCGGCGCGATCTACGTTAGCCGCGACGCGTTCGAGCGCATCGCGCCGCAAATGCACGGCGGCGGTCACGAGCGCGGCTTGCGCTCGGGCACGCTCGCCACGCATCAGATCGTCGGCATGGGCGTGGCGTGCGTGATCGCGCGCGAAGCGCTGCAAGCGGACAGCGAGCGCATTGCGCGCCTCGGCAAGCGCCTGCTCGCCGACGTGCTCGCGTTGCCGGGCGTGACGCTCAACGCCGCGCACGCGAAGCGCATTGCGCATACGCTGAGCCTCACGATCGATCTGCCCGGTTTCTTCCCGTTCCTGCTGACGGGCGACCTCGCCATCTCGTCGACGTCGGCGTGCAACTCGGCTGCCGGCACGCCGTCGCACGTACTCACGGCGATCGGGGTGAGCGAAGAGGCGGCAAACCGCACGGTGCGCCTGAGCCTCGGGCGCTTTACGAAGCCGGAAGACGTCGATTTCGCGGTGGACTGCATTCGCCGCGCTGTCGCGCCGTGCGTGCCGGCGGAAGCGGCGCTTTGATGTCGCCGTTCACCGCCACGATGCCCATCGATTCACGATGATCGTTTCACTCGTTCTCGGCGCCATGATCGGCGCATTGCTGGGACTCACGGGCGCGGGCGGCGGCATACTCGCCGTGCCCGCCATCGTGGTGGGAATGGGCTGGCCCATGCAGCAGGCCACGCCGGTTGCCTTGATCGCCGTGGCGAGCAGCGCGGGAATCGGCGCGCTCGAAGCCTTCAGGAAGCGGCTCGTGCGCTACCGCGCGGCGTTCTGCATGGCGCTCGCGGGCGTGCCCGCCACGTGGCTCGGCGTGCGCCTCGCGCAGGCCATGCCGCAACGCCTCCTCCTTGCGCTCTTCGCGGGCGTGATGCTGTTCGTGGCGGTGCGGCTGCTACGTCAAACCATCGGCAGGAAGCGCGCGCTGCAGGAAGCGTCGCCGCTTTGCGTGGGGCGTATCAATCCCGACACGGGCCGCCTCGTATGGTCGAAAACCACGGCGCTCGCGCTGGCGTCCACCGGCGCGTTGACGGGCCTGATGACCGGTCTGCTCGGCGTGGGCGGCGGTTTCATCATCGTGCCCATGCTGCGCAAGCTCACGAACATTTCCATGCACGGCATCGTCGCGACGTCGTTGATGGTCATCGCGCTCGTGGGCTCCGGCGGCGTGGTGGCGACCGTGCTGCACGGCGTGCCGCTGCGGCTCGACCTCACGCTGTGGTTCACCGTCGCGACCGTCGCGGGGATGGTGCTCGGCCGCCACGTTTCGCACCGCGTTAGCGCGCGCCATACGCAGATGGGCTTCGCCGCCATCCTGGTGTGCGTGGCGTGCGGGATGCTCGCCAAGGTGGCGCTTGGGTACTGAGCGCTTCGGTTGACCCTCAACCGGCGTCGGCGAAAAAGCGCTGGATTTCGTCTGTGAGCCAGTCGCGCACGGCACGCACTTTAGGGTCGTCGCGGCTGCCGATGCGGTAGACGAGATCGTGCCCGCGCTCGGACTCCAGACGCAATTGCGGAAACGGCGCGACGAGGCGCCCCGCCGCAATGTCGTCCGCCACGATCACGCTGCGCCCGAGCGCCACGCCTTCGCCGCGTATCGCCGCTTCGATTGCGAGGCTCCCGTGGCTATAAGCCGTGCCGCGATCGCTACGCACGCCGCTCAAACCCGCCAGCGCCAGCCATTGCTCCCAGTTTGCGAGCATGCCGCCTTCATGCAGCAAGGTGCAGCGCGCGAGACATTCCACTGAAGCCATTCCGCCGATCGTCGCCCGATAGTCAGCACTGCAAACGGGTGTGACGGTTTCTTCCAGAATGCGCTCGGCCAGCACGCGTGGGTAGCGCCCGCTGCCGTAGCGAATGGCGACATCGACATCCGAGTCGTTGAGATCGACGTATTTATCGGTCACGTCCAGATGCACGTCCAGTTCCGGATGGCGTGCCCTGAGGCGATAGAGGCGCGGTGCGAGCCAGCGGTTCGCGAAGGACACGCTGGCGTTGATCTTCAGGCGCGTGACGCTGTCGTGCGTGCGCAGGCGCTCGGACTCCTTGGTCAAGTCAGCGAGCGCGCGGTTCACGGCCAGCAGGAATTCGGCGCCGGCCTCGGTCAGAACGATGCGCCGCGTGAGACGCTGGAAGAGCGCCACGCCCAGATGGCCTTCTAGCGCCTTGATATGACGGCTCACGGCGCCGTGCGTGACGTGCAGTTCCTGCGCGGCCAGCGTCATGCTGAGAAGCCGCCCGGTGGCTTCGAAGGCGCGCAGGGTTTGCAGGGGAGGAAGGCGGTCGAACATGGAGCGGAATGCGCGACATGCGTGAGTTTTACTCACGCATTATATGACGACAAATGGTTTGTCAGCCACAGTGCCGCCGTTCAATATGGGCAGAAAGCGGCGGGCGAGGGTGCCAGGGCTCGCCGCGCATTCCTGAAGTTGGCATTCTCCGCATTGCGTCGCTCATCATGGATCTTCTGCTTTTCAAGCTCGTCGTTACGCCGTTGTTGCTGTTGGCCGCCAGTCTGGCTGCGCGCCGCTGGGGCGAAGCGGTCGGCGGATTGCTCGTCGGGCTGCCGCTCACGTCCGGGCCGGTTTCGGTCTTTCTCGCGCTTGAGCACGGACCGGCATTCGCCGCGCAAGCGACCTCGGGCTCGCTCGTTGCAACGGCTGCGCAAGCGGCGTTCTGCGTTGCGTATTGCCGTGTTGCGGCACGCGGATGGAAGGTGGCCCTGGCGGCGGGAGGCGCGACGTTCGCCCTCGTGGCCCTCGTGCTGCAATGGAGCGCGCTGCCTGCCAACGGGCTTTATCTCTTTGCGATTCTCTCGATTGCGCTTGCGCTCAATCTCATTCCCAACAAGCCCGCACGAACGGCGCGGCTCACGCCGCCGTGGTGGGATCTGCCTTCGCGCATGATGCTCATTGCCGGCCTTGTCGTGAGCGTGACGCTGATCGCGCCTTATGTCGGGCCCGAGGCGAGCGGCGTGCTCGCGTCGCTGCCGTTCATGGCGATCATCCTCGCCGTGTTCGCGCACCGCATGATCGGCCATGAAGCGGCGCAACAACTCATGCGCGGCATGACCACGGGCCTGCTGGGTTTCGCCACGTTCTTCTTCGTGCTGAGCCTCACGCTCACGCGCTGGAATCTGTTGTCCGCTTATGGCGCCGCGATTCTCTGCGTGCTTACGATTCAGGCGATTTCGCTCTATCGCATGCGCCTGCCGACGCCGTGCCTGCACGGCAAATCCAAGCCGGAAGGCAGCGCGCCGTAACGGCTGCTGCGTTTCCTGGCCCGCTCTAACGCGCCGCCTGAAACATCGTCATGCGTTGCAGGATCCAGTCGAGCAACTCATGCGCGGCCGCGACGAGCGGCCGCCCCGACTTCACCAGCACGCGCGCTTTGGTGCCTTGAAAAAGCGCGTGATCGATGGGCACGGTTGCGAGTTCGCCGGCCTCGATTTCGCGCGAGGCGGCGAATTCGCCAATTAGCGTCGCGAAGTTTTCCACGGCGACAAAACGCTTGAGCGCGGTAAGCGAATTCGTGGTGAGCGTCGCGCGTATCTCCACGTTCTCCGCGAACGCCAGCATCTTCGCGAGGTGCCCGATGCCGAATGTGGCTGGCATCAACGCGAGCGGCCACGCCAGCAGATCGTCGATCGTCGCGGGCGTGCCCCGCAGCGCGAGCGGATGATCGCGGCGCACGAGCAGCACGACGGGCTGCGCTGAACTCGCGCGGTATTCGATGCGCTCGTGCGGCGGCGGGTTGAACGCGAGGCCGATATGGGCGCGGCTTTCGGCAACCTCGCCCAGCACGTCGTCCACAGGCAGCATCGTGAGGCTCACATCGAGCTTCGGATACTGCGCACAAAACGGCGTGATGACCTCGGCGACGAGCGCATCGACATAGCCTTCGCTGACGGCCAGATCCACGCGGCCTTGCTGGAGCCCGCGCAACGCGTGCAACTGGTCCTCAAACTTCTCCTGCTGCGCGCGATAGCCGCGCCAGAACTCCAGCAGATGCGCCGCCGCCTCGGTGGGCTTCACGCCGCGCGCCTGGCGCTCGAACAGTTGCGCGCCCAGTTCGTCTTCGAGCAGCTTGATTTGCCGCGTGATGACCGAGGGCGACGTGTTCAGGCTGTCCGCGGCGCCGCGGATCGTGCCGTGCGTGAGCACTTCGTGAAAATACCGCAGCCGCTGCTGATTGATCTCGCGCATCGCGCCCTCGTTTGCGCCTCGTTTACGTGAAGGGACGGCGAAGCGACCGTTGCCCATAGAAGAACGATATGTGAACTTTGTTGCTCTTGCTAGCGCGGTATGCCCTGGCCAGGATGATGTTGCGCACCGACGCAACCCACAGGAGACAGGACATGGCCGCCATTCTTCCCCGCACGCGAAGCTTCGACGCTTCCGCGCTCTACAGCAGGATCAACGCGCGATTGCTGCCGTTTCTGCTGATCTGCTATTTGTTTGCTTACCTCGACCGCGTGAACGTGGGGTTCGCCAAGCTGCAGATGCAGACCGATCTCGGCTTCTCCGACGCCGCCTATGGCGTGGGCGCGGGCATTTTCTTCATCGGCTATGTGCTGTTCGAATTGCCGAGCAACCTGCTGCTGCCGAAGATCGGCGCGCGCAAGACCTTCGGGCGCATTCTCGTGCTGTGGGGCATCACGTCGGCGTGCATGCTGTTCGTGCGCAGCGTGCCCGCGTTCTACGCCATGCGTTTCCTGCTAGGCGTATTCGAAGCGGGCTTCGCGCCCGGCATGATCTTCTATCTCTCGCGCTGGTACGGTCCCTCGCGCATGGCGCGCGCCATTGCGATGGTGTTTCTCGCGGGGCCGATTGGCGGCATTGTCGGCGGGCCGGTTTCGGCGGCCATCATGAGCCTGCTTGCGGGCAAGGCCGGCCTCGCGGGCTGGCAATGGATGTTTCTCGTGGAAGGCCTGCCGTGCATCGTGCTCGGCATCGCGACGTTCCTTTATCTGCCCGACCGACCGTCCGACGCCGCATGGCTGAGCGACGCCGAGAAGCGCCAGATCGAAGCCGAAGTCGGCGCACCCGAGGCGCACGCCACTTCGTTCGGCAGCGTGCTGCGCGACCGCAAAGTCTATGTGCTGGCGTTCGCGTACTTCTGCATCATTGCGTCGATTTACGCCATCAGCTTCTGGCTGCCCGCAATTCTCAAGGCGCAGGGCGTCAGCAATCTCATCACGCTGGGCTGGTACACGTCGGTTCCCTATGTCGCGGCGGCAGTCGGCATGCTCTATATGGGCCGCCGTTCCGACCGGCTGGGCGAGCGGCGCTTTCACTGCGCCGTGCCCGCTGCGGCCGCCGCGCTGCTTTTTGCGCTGTGCGCGGCCACGGGCAATCATCTCGCGTCCACGCTCGCGCTGCTCACGCTCGTGACGATGGCGCTGTGGATGGCCTATACGGTTTTCTGGGCGATTCCGCCCGAATACATCAAGGGACCGGCCGCGGCGGGCGGCATTGCGCTCATCAACACCATCGGGCTTTCCGGCGGATTCTGGGGGCCGGCTGCCATCGGCTGGATCAAGACGGCGACGGGCAGCCTGCAGCCGGCGCTCCTCGCCATGGGCGGCGTGTCGTTCGTCGGCGCGCTGCTGATTCTTTCGGTCAGGCTTGCGGGCGCGAAGCGCTGAACGCAGTCTGTTTGATAAGACATCCTATGTAATCGAGGTAAAGGGAAATGAAGATTCTCATCGCGGGCTTCCAGCACGAAACCAACACGTTCGCGCCTACCAAGGCCAGTTATCAAAGCTTCGTTCAGGGCGAGGGCTTTCCTGCGCTCACGCGCGGCGCCGACGTGCTCACGCTGCGCGACGTGAACGTGCCCGCCGGCGGCTTCATCCAGGCGGCGGAAACGGCGGGGCATACGCTCGTGCCGGTCATCTGGGCAGGGGCGAGCGCTTCGGCGCACGTCACCGAAGACGCCTTCGAACGCATAGCCGGCGAAATCGTCGATGCCGTGCGGCGCGGTGGCTTCGACGCGATTTATCTCGACCTGCACGGCGCAATGGTCACCGAACATCTCGACGACGGCGAAGGCGCGCTGCTTGCGCGCGTGCGAGCCATCGTGGGCCGCGAGATGCCCGTGGTGGTCTCGCTCGATTTGCACGCCAACGTGACCGAACAGATGTTCACGCACGCCGATGCGATGGTCGCGTATCGCACGTATCCGCATGTCGACATGGCCGAAACGGGCGCGCGCGCGGCGCACATCCTCATGCGCCTCGCGGCGGAGCCCGAGCGCAGGCTCAAGCGCTACGTGCGCCGCATTCCGTTCCTGATTCCGGTGAACGGCATGTGCACCCTCGCGGAACCGGCGCGCGGCACCTATGCGCATCTCGCGCGGCTGGAGGACGATTCGGTCGTCTCGCTTTCGTTCGCGCCGGGATTTCCGGCCTCCGATTTTCCCGAATGCGGCGCGGCAGTCTGGGGTTATGGCTTCGACGAAGCCGCCGTGGTGACGGCTGTGAACACGCTGGCTTCGGCCATCGTGGCCCAGGAGCGCGACTGGGAAGTGCGCTTTCTCGACCCCGACGCCGCCGTGCGCGAAGCCATGCGCCTGGCGGAACACGCCACGCAACCGGTAGTCATCGCCGATACGCAGGACAACCCGGGCGTGGGCGGCGACTCGAACACCATGGGCCTCGTGCGTGCGCTGCTGCGCCATGGCGCGCGCGACGCGGCCGTGGGCCTGATCTGGGACCCGCAGGCGGCGGCGAAGGCGCACGAAGCGGGCGTGGGCGCGACGATCGAGCTGGCGCTCGCGGGCGGCACGGGCGTGCCCGGCGACGCGCCGCTCGCCGGGCGTTTCGTCGTGGAGCATCTCGCCGATGGACGCGTGCGCTTCGACGGCCCGATGATGAACGGCATGTGGACGGAGATCGGGCCGGTTGCGTGCCTGCGCATCGAAGGCGTGAGGATCGCGGTCAGCTCGGTGAAGATGCAGATATTCGACCGCAATCTGTATCGCGCGGCGGGCATCGAACCGGAGCGCATGAAGATTCTGGTCAACAAGAGTTCGGTCCATTATCGCGCCGATTTCGACGCTATCGCCTCCGCGCACCTCGTCGCGAAAGCGCCTGGCCCCATGGCCGCCGACCCCGCCGATTTGCCGTGGCAACGCATCGATACGCGCTTGCGTCTGCGTCCGAACGGCGTGTCGCTCAGCGAGATGAGCGAGTAAAGCCGGGGTTTTCGTATCGTTATGTATCCACCAGAGCAATGGACAAGGAGGCTTGCAAAAAGAGGGGTTCGCGCAAACAAGCGGGATACGTGCGGGAGTTCAAATACACCCATGCCAGTCAGCGACGTCGCCCTCAGACATCGAAGGGACTGGATGCACGAGCCACGCAAACGTGGTCCGGATCGAACTCATTGATTACAGGTGGATACCATGAAACTCGTCAAATCGCTGATCGTTGCCGCTGTTGTCGCTGTTCCCGTCGTTTCTTTCGCGCAGTCCGCCGAGCCGCTTACGCGCGCCCAGGTTCGCGCCGAGCTGGTGCAACTGGAGCAGGCCGGCTACAACCCGGCCGCCGACTACAACGACTATCCGCAGAATGTCCAGGCCGCCGAAGCGAAGGTGAGCGCGCAGAACGGCGCGGTGGCATCGGCGTACGGCGGCGTGGCGAGCGGATCGTCGGCAGCGGGCACGGCTGCGGCGCCTCGCGACATCCCCGGTTTTGGGTCGGTCTACGCGCATCAGTGACGGGGTGCGACTTGCCTCATTCGTCGTGCGGGCCTAACCTGTGCGGACAGTGACGACCCGGCGACGAACCCGAGCCCAGCATGCAAATCCATCCCGTACGGCTGTCTCCCGGCGACGATCTGCGCGTCGCCGTCGAAGGTTTGCTGGGCCAGCAAGCTTCGCATGCGGCGTTTGTCATACAGGGCATCGGCAGCCTGAGCGTCGCGCAGTTGCGCTTTGCGGGCGCCGAAACGCCGACCGCGCTGCACGGCGACCTCGAAATCCTCACGCTTGCGGGTTCCGTTTCGCCCGATGGCGCCCATCTGCACATGTCCGTCTCCGACGCGCAAGGCCGCGTGTCCGGCGGCCACGTCGCGCGCGGCTGCACGGTTCGCACCACGGCCGAACTGCTGCTGGTGCTGCTGCCCGGCCATCGCTTCTCGCGAGAACTCGATTCCTCCACCGGATACGCGGAGCTGCAAATCCGCAACGCGCCGGGCTGATCGTCCCGCGCCGCCATTCGCGCGGCATCACGCACCGTCACAAAACTTAAAAGCGGCTTCGCTATGCTTCGGCGTTGCCTCGCCGCTGCATGCGTTGTTGCGTACGTCGTCGCGTACATCGCGCGCGAGGCCCCGCTCGGGCCGCTCCTCGAGCCGTTGTTGTGCCTCTATCTGGACGGAGACTTCGATGACGGTCGAATCCGCGCCGGCGCGCCTGCTATTGCGAGGCGCCGCGCGCAAACGTTTGAGCCCGCCCGCCGCACTCGCGACGAAGCGCGCGCCCGCCGCGCTGCTCGCATGCGCTGCCGTGCTTTGTACGCTCGGCGCGTGCAGCGCGCGCGATAGCGACACGCGCGCCGCGCTCACCACGAACGCCGCACGCGAGCTCGCGCAGGCGCAGCCAGGCGGCCAGCCGCAGCGCCCGCCGCTTGCCAGCGCGTTCACGCCGGCGTCGGAGGCGCAGGCTCTGCCAGATCGCACCGACGGCGACGCGGCATTGCCCGCGAACGCCGTCCGCTCGCCGGCGCAGCCACCCGCCAGCGCGGGCGCGCCGGACACACAAGCGGCGCAAATCGAACCGCTCGTCACACCCGTTATCCACATCGCCGATTGACGTGCCCGGCCGCGCGGCCTTGCCGCCTGCCGCCCCGTCAAGGCGGCGTGCCGCGCGTGCCTTTCTCAACCTGAAGATGGAAACCACAAGATGACATCGAGAAGCCGCCGTGACTTTCTCCGCACCGCCGCGATGAGCGCCGGTTCGGCCACCGCCCTGACGATGCTGCCGCAGGGCATCCGCAACGCGCTCGCGATTCCCGCGAACAATCGCACCGGAAGCATCCGCGACGTCGAGCACATCGTCGTCCTCATGCAGGAGAACCGGTCGTTCGATCATTATTTCGGCACGCTGCGCGGCGTGCGCGGCTTCGGCGACACGCGCACGATCACGCTGCCCAACGGCAAGCCCGTGTGGAACCAGCCGCTCGCAGCCGGCGTGGGCGAAGTGCTGCCGTTCCATCCCACGGCGGCCAACCTCGGGCTGCAGTTCCTCCAGGACCTCCCGCACGACTGGCCCACGACGCACGCAGCGTGGAACGGCGGCCGCTACGACCAGTGGGTGCCCGCCAAGGGCACGACGACGATGGCGTACCTCACGCGCGACGACATCCCGTTCCACTATCAGCTCGCCGACGCCTTCACGATCTGCGACGCGTATCATTGCTCGACGCTGACCTCGACGGACCCGAACCGCTACTACATGTGGACGGGCTGGGTGGGCAACGACGGCAGCGGCGGCGGCCCCGTGGTCGACAACGCGGAGGCGGGCTACGGCTGGTCCACGTACCCTGAAGTGCTGCAAAACGCGGGCATTACGTGGAAGATCTACCAGGACATCGGCGAAGGCCTCGACGCCAAAGGGGCGTGGGGATGGACGGGCGACAACCCGTACATCGGCAACTACGGCGACAACTCGCTGCTGTACTTCCATCAATACCAGAACGCACAGCCCGGCAACCCGCTGTACGACCGCGCACGCACGGGCACGAACGTGCTCGCGGGCGGCGGCTATTTCGACGTGCTCAAGCAGGACGTGGCGAACAATGCGCTGCCGCAGGTCTCGTGGATCGTTGCGCCGGAAGCGTATTCGGAACATCCGAACTGGCCGGCCAACTATGGCGCATGGTACGTCGACCAGGTGCTGCAGATTCTCACGTCGAACCCGGACCTGTGGAGCAAGACCGTGCTGCTCGTGAACTACGACGAGAACGACGGTTTCTTCGATCACCTGGCGCCTCCGTTCCCGCCGGCTTCGAGCGCGAACGGCCTTTCGACCGTCGACACCGCCAACGAAATTTTCCCCGGCAGCAGCACGTACGCGGCGGGTCCGTACGGCCTCGGGCCGCGCGTGCCGATGGTCGTGGTCTCGCCGTGGTCGCGCGGCGGCTGGGTGTGCTCGGAAACGTTCGACCATACCTCCGTGATCCGCTTCATCGAGAAACGCTTCGGACTGCATCACGACCTGCGCGAGCCGAATATCACGCCGTGGCGCCGCGCCGTGTGCGGCGATCTCACTTCGGCATTCAACTTCGCCACGCCGAACGCAGCGATTCCCGCGCTGCCTTCCACGACGGGCTACGCGCCGCCCGACAAGCTGCGTCACCCCGACTACGTGCCGGTACCGCCCGCCGTGGGCAGCGTGCCGAAGCAGGAGGCGGGCGTGCGCAATGCGCGCGCACTGCCGTACGAGCTGTTCGTGCGCTTCGATGCCAATGCCGGTTCAGGCGACGTCGCGGCGCGCTTCGTCAATTCGGGCCGCGCGGGCGCGGTGTTTCTCGTCTACACGGCGGGCAGCGCGGAGGCGCCGCGCACCTATACGGTCGAAGCGGGCAAGCATTTGCAGGACAAGTTCGCGCTCGCCGCCACGGGCGCGTATGACTTCAGCGTGCACGGACCCAACGGTTTTCTGCGTCGCTTTGCGGGCAAGCAGGTGAGGCCGGGGTGGTTCGGCGGCGATGAAACGGCGCGGGCCGAGGTCGCCGAGGGCTACGACGTGGCGAACGGCAACCTGCAATTGCGCCTCGCGAACACAGGCAACGCGCGTTGCCAGTTCACGATCGTGAACGCCTACGATCCGGCGACGAAGATCCAGCGCACCGTGCGCGGCGGCGACACCGAGCCGCTCTATCTCGACCTGCGCAACGCGTATGGCTGGTACGACCTGACGATCACAGTCGACAGCGATTCGACCTTCGTGCGCCGCCTTGCGGGTCACGTCGAAACGGGCCGCCCGAGCTATAGCGATCCCGCGCTCGGCGCCTGATGCGCTCCAGCAGGCAAGGTGAGCCACGGCTTTCGCGAGCCGTGGCTTTTTTGCCTGCCGCGAAAGTCAATAAAAATGAATGCAAACTTCAGTACACGGAGTTGTCTCGCCGATTCTCCGTCGCGGGCGTGTCATTGCGCACGATGTTTGCCACTTTCGCGCACTTGTCTTCTTTGGCGGGAGTAATCTTCAGTGCGGCGTGCAATTCTTTCACGCGGTTGACCATGGCAGCCCAAGCAACAATTCCATTTTGGCGGCCTGTCTGTAACAGGGAATAGGGCACGATTCCCGAAAGCACCACGCTTCACTCGTAGAAGAGCATCGGCTGGATTCGCGGCGCGGCGAATCATTCTGGCGATACAAGGAGGCAACGTGGCGATTCGAATTGCATCTTGCTGGGAATCCGTTTCCCGTTCCGAAGCGGGCGCACGGAGGCCGCCGTGGGGAAGGCTGGCTTGCCTGGCGCTGGCCGCGGCTACATTAGCAGGCTATGTGCCGGCGAGTCACGCCGCCGTTTCCATCATGCGGCCGCCGCGCGAAGCGAGGTCCGACGAGCCGCTCGTCGTCACGATCGTCTACACCGGCGACGCGCCTTCCGGCACCTCCGTCGACGTGCCCCGCACCCTGAGCATCACGCTCACCAATGGCGAACAGTTGCCGAGGGCCGTGCTGCTCACGCGTCAACCCGGCGCGCCCGAGCACGTGCGGCTCGCAGCCGGTGATATGAAGGCGGTGAGTTACAGCGCGCCGTGGCCCGAATGGGCGCGCGGCGCTGTGAGAGTGGATGTGCCGGGCGTGGACGTTTCGCCTTCGGTCGTCCTGCTCACGCGCAAGCCGCGCGAGGCCGTGGCGAACGCGGCCACACCGGCCTCCGCGCCAGCGGCGGCAGCGGTTGCGCCTGCATCCACGCCGCTTGCCATCGGGCAGGCCGAAGGGCCGATGGCGGGCAACGAGTCGCTTGCGGCGCAAATGCCGCCCTCGACCGTGACGCCTTCGAATTCGATCGTGCCCAACCTGACCACTTTCCTGGCGGGCCGTCTTTCGTTCTACCAGCCCACTTATTTCGCGGACGGCTTTGCGTCGAACGACTCGGATCTGGCGAAATTCCAGGTCAGCTTCAAGTTCCGTTTCGTGTTGCCCGACGATCCGCGCTCGCGCAGTTTCGTCGACAACTTCTACTTCGCCTATACGCAAACGTCGCTGTGGGACATCAACAAGTATTCCGCGCCGTTCCGCGATACGAGCTACATGCCGGCGCTGTTCTATTACCTCGAAGACACGGGCTGGCGCTCGAAGTGGTTTACCCGCATGGGTATCGAGGCGGGCTACGAGCATGACTCGAACGGGGAAGACGGACCGGAATCGCGCGGTCTGGACTATTTCTACGTGAAGCCGATCTGGGATTTCGGGGACATCAACGCGAACCACCTGACGATTGCCCCGAAGATTTACGGGTACACGCACATTGCCGGGGAGAATTCGAACATTGCCGACTATCGCGGCTATGTGGACCTGCTGGTCAAATATGGCAGCCCGGATGGCTGGCAACTCGCGACGACGCTGAGAAAAGGCACGAAGTCGTGGTACGGCAGCGTGGATGCGCAACTCACATACCCCCTTGCGAAGCTGTTTGGCAACGCGTGGGGCGGGTACCTGTGGGTCGGCTATTTCAACGGCTACGGCGAGGATCTACTCGATTACAACCAGCACCGCTGGGCGGCGCGCATTGGTTTCAGCGTCTCGCGTTGATTCGGTATGCTAATGTTATGAAACGTTCGTGATCGTATGGCGGGATAGACCTCGGGCACCGTGCTTGCTCGCTGCACGCTTGCACGCGCACATCGGAGGAATGACCATGAATGACGAACGGGAAGAGCGTATCCGGCAACGCGCCTATCGGCTTTGGGAAGACGACGGCGCACCCGAAGGCCGGGCGGACGAATACTGGGGCCGCGCCGAAAAGCAGATTGACGCGGAATACGACGTAGAAGGAGATACGCCGAATAACGCGAGCGATCAGGCCAGCAAGCGCCGGCTTGCCGGTGACCCCTTGCAGGAAAGCGATTCCATGCCGCCCAGCGAACTGGCTCGCGACAAGCGGCGGGACGGCGCGTAACACTACCGCAAACGCGCCGCGCACCAGGCCGCCGTGACGATCTGTTCACACCTCAATGAGGTGCGAACAGATCGTTGCCGCGGGCGTTTTGTCTACCGCAATCAATTCGGATTACTAAAAATATAACTGAACATCCGCTTTCGCCACCACACTCCTTGTCGACTCCTGTGCGAGCCACGATGCGCGCCTCACGCATATTGGCGCGCAGTTAAGGTTTGGTTAAGCAACGGCAGCATATAGTCCCAGGCTATATCGTTTTGCCCACCATGCGGCGCAAGGAGTACTCATGTCCATCACCACGCGAAGCGTTATCGACGACGTGGTCAGCAAGGTCCCCGCCGTGACGTTCGGCTTCTGGATCATCAAGATTGCCTGCACCACGTTCGGCGAAACCGGCGGCGACTGGGTGACGATGTCATTGAATCTGGGCTATCTGGTCGGCACGCTCATTTTCCTTGCGTGCTTCGTCGTGCTCGTGGCGGCGCAGATCCGCGCGCAGCGCTTCTACCCGTGGCTTTACTGGGCGACCATCGTCGCAACGACCACGCTCGGCACGACGCTGGCCGACTTTTGCGACCGCTCGCTCGGCGTGGGCTATCCCGGCGGCGTGTCGATCATTCTGCTGCTGCTCGTGGCCAGCCTCGCGATCTGGTACCGCGTGGAGGGCACGGTTTCGATCGAAAGCGTGACGACGCCACGCGTCGAATGGTTTTACTGGACCACGATCCTCTTTTCACAGACGCTCGGCACGGCGCTGGGCGACTGGGTGGCGGGCGAAGACCGCGGCGGCCTTGGATTGGGCTACGAATACGGCGCCGCGATCTTTGGTGCGAGCCTCGTTATCGTGGCCCTGCTGGGGTTGTGGCCGCGCGTTTCGCGCACGGCGCTTTTCTGGTCCGCGTTCGTGCTGACGCGGCCGCTCGGCGCGACGCTGGGTGACTTCCTCGACAAACCGGTCGCCGATGGCGGTCTGCACGTCAGCCGTTTTTACGCCTCGGCGCTGCTGGCGATCTTTATCGTCGGCTGCATCGTCGTGCTGCCGCAGCGGGCCGCGCGCCGGGCGCATCGCGCGTAGCGCGCCGTGCATGGTTCACTGTGGCATCACGCAAGTGAAATTAGCCGCGAGATTCAGACTGCCTTTGCCTAAATAGCGCGCAAACGCGGGGTATCGGCATAGCGGCCGCGTGCGGCCGTTCGTGGCCTGCGCAATGTCGGTCGCGAACAGCGTTTCCGGCGCGCTGCCGTGCGTGACCCAGTCGTCGAGCGCGCCGAGCAGATCCACGGAAGGAATGAACACGCCATTGCCGTGCTGGAAGCCCGGCACCATGTAAAGGCGCATGAAACTGTCCACGCGCTCTTCGCCGTAACGCCCGATCAGCCCCTGGTAATACGCGATGGTCTGGTTCGGGCTGATGACTTCATCGGCGAGCCCTTGCAGGGTAATGAGCTTGCCGCCCCGCGCGATGTAGTGCGAGACGTCGGGATTCATCGCGCCGATCGTGCTCGACAGCGTGAAAAGCCGCTCGCGGTAGCGGCCGGGATGCATCACGTCGAAGGTGGTCGAATCGAAAGTCGGGTCGTGCGTGACGAAATACTTAAGGTAAGCATCGCCCTGGGCATACAGGTAGCCGTTGGTCACGAACCCCAGTGGCGTTTGCCGCTGCGGCGAATGCGCAAGACCCAGCATGCTCGTGAAGCGCGTGCCCTGGAAGACGTTGTAGCCGCGATAGCTGTCCGCGTTCCATGCGAGCGCATAGGGCAGGCGCAGCCCGTCGCGCAGGCTCTCCAGCGTTGCGATCTGCGGCGGCGTGAGACAGTCGTCGGCGGCGGCGTGCTGGCGATCCGGCTGATCCTGCGAGGGGCAACGCAGCGAATCGACGATCTCCGGCTCTTTCGCGCGGCAGCCTTCCACGTCGCTGATGAGGCCGTCCGCGGCGCCGTCGAGGGCGTCGCACACCTGCATCACGCGCGCGTATACATGCTCCAGCAACGGCGGCGAAACGTAACCGCCCGGCGTGCGATATTCGTGCTGGCCCACCACGACGCCGGTCAGGCGCACGCCCGAGAAGTTCAGCGCGGGCGAGTTCGCGATCACGCCGTCGTAGTCGTCGGGATAGCGCTGGATCACGGTGTAGCCTTCGCGGCCGCCCGTCGAGCCGCCCGCGAAATACACGTGCTCCGGAGCGCGCCCGTAGCCGAGCGTGATCAATGCGAGCGCAACGTCATGCGCTTTCTTCAAATGCGCATAGCCAAAGTTGGTCACGGCTTCTTCAAGCAGTCCGAAGTTTGCCTCAGACGACGTGCCGTTGTGGCCGGAGTCGTCGCCGAAGGTCGCATAGCCGCGCGCGAGCGGCGCGCGCTCGGGCGAGAAGGGCATCGGGCCGGTGCCCGTCACCACCACGCCGTTGTAGCCGCCGCCGCCGAATTGCAGCGCGCGGCCGTTCCAGCGGCTCGGCAGGTTGACCTCGAAGCGGATGTCCGGCGTGCCCGCGCTCTGGGCGCGTATCACGCCAGTCAGACGGCAGAAGTCGCCGTTGAGATTGCCGGTGGCGGTCGCGGGGATCATCGCGGCGCTCTGCACGAGCGCCCCGTTGGTGGGCATGCCGATGCTCGCGGGCGGCAGCAGTGCGCCGGCAAGGTCGGCGCAGTGCAGCGGCGTCGTGGGCTTATGCTGCGCGAAAACGTGGCCGCTGGCGGTGAGCGTGAGCGCGGCGATGGCGGTCGCCCTGAGGGATTCGAGCGCGCGCTTGCCCCGTCGTATCATCCGCAGCCCGCTCCGTTGACGCTTGCGCGGGCTTTCGGGCGCCCGAGCTTCCCTTGCCACACTCGGGCGAGCAGGAGCGTCGCGCCGATCGCGACGATGTCGCCGGCCAGCGCCGCGCCCAATGCCGCCGCGCCGTGCAGCGCATGCGGCGTGCCGGTGTCGACGATCACCGAGATCATCGTGCCGCCGACGAAGCACACGAGCCCCGTACGGCCCACGGTCACAACGGCAGGCAGGCGCGCGGCGATCCGCGCGATCGTGCCGCGGTGGACGAAATACGCCGCCACCATCGCAATGCCGATGAAATTGACGACGCGCGCGAAGGCGAGATGCTGTTTCATGGCTCCGGGCAGGGGTTGAGTCAGGACGAACCATTTAACCGCCGCGAACAGCGCCACGGCGGCGAACGCGAATCGCACCAGCCAGCGCGCGGTTTCCGAGGTCTCGAAACCGGGCGGAACCGGATGCAAGCGGCAGAGCATGCCGAATACGAACATCAACTGCCACGCGAACGGGTTGAACTGCCAGTTCGCAAATGTGCTCGCGCCGATGAGCGCGGCGAGCAGCGGCGCGAAGGCCCATAGCAGCAAACTGCAGACCAGCGTGGACAGCGGCGCGCGGCAGCCGAACGGCACGGCGGCGGGCACACACAACGCAAATATGACATACATCGGCAGCACGCTCGACAGATACGGCTGGCGCGCGAGCAACACGACGTGCAATGTCTCGTGCACGGGATGCGTGGCGAACGACGCCCAGCCGCTCAAGTCGGCGGCGGCGGGGTTCAGGTGCAGGAGCGCGAGTATCGCGCCGGAGACCAGCGTGAGCAGGGCGGTCAGCAGATAGGCGCGGTAGATTTCCCAACTGCGCCGCAGGAAGCGCCCTTGCGCCGCGCGCAGGCCACGGTGCGCGCGCACGGCCATATACGCCGCGGCGGACGCGTAGCCGCCGAGAAACACGAATACTTCCGCGGAGTCGCACAACGCATAGGCGTGCAACATCACATGCGACAGCGCGCTGCCCGGAATGTGATCGAGCACGATCACGATCAGCACGACGCCGCGAAAAAAATCGACTTCGATCGATCGTTCCTGGCCAGACTCCATGGTGCCCTCGCAGGCATCGCGCAGGCGCGGCTCAAACCGGCGGCCGCCGCGCGATGAATGGCAGGGCGGCGGATTACGATCTGTAGCGCCGCCCAATTGCGTACGAGAGCATCCCGCAGGTATTGTTCCCTGCTCGCGGCGGCATCAGGATTTCATGCGCCGGCGGCGGCGCGCTCGATCGCCGCGATGTCGATCTTGCGCATTTGCATCATCGCCTCCATTGCGCGCTTGCCAGCCTCGCGATCGGCGCCGAATACGCATTCGAGCAGCCGTTTCGGCGTGATCTGCCACGAAAAGCCCCAGCGGTCCTTGCACCAGCCGCAGTCCGACTCCTCGCCGCCATTGCCGACGATGGCGTTCCAGTAGCGGTCGGTTTCTTCCTGGCTGTGGGTCTCGACCATGAAGCTCACCGCCTGGTTCGCGTGGAACTCGGGGCCGCCGTTCAGGCCCGCGAAGCGCCGGCCGAGCACGGTGAATTCGACCAGCAGTTCCGCACCCGCGCCGATGCCCGGTATAGGGGAAACATGAGCCGTCGCGACATGGCTGTCCGGAAACGTCGCGGCGTAGAACTCGGCCGCTTCGCGCGCTTTCCCTTCGTCGAACCACAGGCAAGTCACAAGCTCCGTCATCACGACCTCCTTTTGAGAAGCACGCCTCATTGCCGGCGCGCACCGCTCATTGTGACAAAGCCTTGGCGGTGCGTGGGATTTTTGCTCGCTGAACGCGGCGGCTGGTTGAGGCAATGTTCGATTGCGAGCGTTTACGGGGATCTAAGGATAGCCAGCTTGCCGCTTCCCCGATGTGATTCGGACTGCGATGCAATGCAAAACGCGAGATTCGCGCGCGTGCAGGCATGACGAGCCGTGCCCAACGAATCGAAGAGCAGGGGATTACTTCAGGAATGCTTGACGATAGACATTTGGCGCAGCGCCGAACGCGTCGCGGAAACGATGGCTGAAGTGGCTCGCGTTCGCGTATCCGCACTCTGCCGCAATCTGTGCGAGCGGCCGGGCCGTGGTGCGCACGAGAAGGCGGGCGCGTTCGAGTCGCTGCGCCGCGATCCACGCGTGCGGCGGCTGCCCGAATGAGGCGCGGAACATGCGCGCGAGATGGTATTCGGAAAGGCACGCGACGTCGGCCAGTGCGCCGAGCGTCAGCGTTTCGCCCAGATGGGCGTCGATATAGTCGCGCAGGCGCCGCCGCGCCGACACCGCAAGCCCGCCCTTGAGGACCGCGCCCGGCCGCCGCACGCCCTGGCTGCGCAGCAGCAGGCTCAACACCTCGTGCGCCGTTTCGTTGCTGCGCAGAAGCCCCTCCGGATCGTCCCAGTCCTCGTTGGCCAGTGTCTGGCAGAGCACGGCGATCCGGGCGTCTTCGAAATAGGTGCGATCGGCCAGCGTGAGTTCGCGCGGTTCGCGGTCGAGTTCGCGCACCGCGCGCTGCGTGAAATGCTCGGGCAGGAAATACAGATGCATGAAATGCATGTGGCCGCGCACCCACCAGCGCGATTCATGATCGCCGGGCAATGCGCACAGGCGGCTTGGCGCACCGTACACGCCGGGCAGTTTCTGCCGCTCCGTGCGATAGCCGCCGTCGAGATAGCACGACAGCGTGTGATGGCCCGGCCGATCGTAGACGGTTTCGGCCTCGCGCGTCTCGCGTGTCCACACGGCGGCCGCAAGTTGATCGCCGAGCCACGCAAAGCGCTCCAGCGTCGCGTTCGCCGCGCTCAGCGTTTGGCATACCGAGTGCAAACCGAAGGGCGTGTCGGCGGAGGCGGGGGCGGGCGCGGGAGGCGACACCTGCGCGTTCATGTTCGGGGCGGCGGGCTGCAAGGCGGTGATAGAGGCGTCAAGAGCGTTATCAATGCGGATTCCGAGTATACGCTCGCGCTCTCGCCGTTGCCCGCCGCGCCCGGGCGCTGGCAAGAAATGCGCAATCCTGGACAAGTCCGCGACGCGCGTGTGCGCCATAGTTGGAGCATCGAATCGAGGTCCCTTCCCGCAATGAATCTCTTGCTCTACGTGCTCACCGTGCTGATCTGGGGCACCACCTGGATCGCTATCAAGTGGCAGCTCGGCGTGGTACCCGCGCCCGTTTCTATCGCCTGGCGCTTCGGCCTCGCGGCGCTCCTCGTATTCGCGCTACTGGCCGCGATGCGCCGACCCGTATGGCCGCCGCGCGCGGCATGGCGCTATCTCGTCGCGCAGGGGCTTGCGCTTTTCTGCCTCAATTTCCTGTGCTTTTACTACGCCGAGAGCATCGTGCCCAGCGGGCTCGTCGCCGTGGTGTTCTCGACCGCGCCGCTCCTGAATTCGATCAACGGGCGCCTTTTCATGGGCCGGCCGCTGCAACCGGCCGCCGTGGGCGGCGCGGTGCTCGGCCTGATCGGCATCGTGTGCCTCTTCGTGCAGCAGATGGCCGGCCATATCGGCGATCAGACCGCATGGCTCGGCCTCGCGGTGGCGTTTCTCGGCACGCTCTGTTTTTCCACGGGCAACCTGCTGTCGAGCCGCATGCAGTCGATGGGCCTCCATCCACTCGTCACGAATGGCTGGGCCATGCTGATCGGCACCGTGGTGCTCGTGGCGGGCAGCGCCGTGGCCGGATTGCCGTTTCGCCTGGAAACGGATGCGCGCTACCTCGGCGCGCTGGCGTGGCTCGTCGTGGCGGGGTCGGTGATCGGATTCACGGCCTACCTGACGCTGGTTGGCCGCATCGGGCCCGAGCGCGCGGCGTATTGCACGGTCCTGTTTCCCATCGTGGCGCTGGCCGTTTCGACGGTCTACGAGGGTTATCGCTGGTCCTTACTTGCCGTTGCCGGCCTTCTGCTGGTCGTTGCGGGCAACCTCGTGGCGTTCGACCTGACGCGGCGTCTGTTCGCGCGGCGCACGCGGGCTGCGTGAGCAAAAAGAAGCGCCCGGAATAAATTCATCGTTTGCACTAAAGATTCGTCTGAAGGTTGCCGATACCCTCGGATGAGCAGATTAATATGAATGCAAACACGCGGCGTGCGAGCCGCTCCGGGGTGACTGCCTACGTCCGCGCCTGCGCGCGCTGTTCATTTTCCTCGCGAGCGCGCTCCCAGCACAACGACGGGAGAGGCCGGTAATGAAGGTTCACGCAAGTGCGCTTACCCTGCTGCGCTGGCTGGCGCAGCGTGAAAGCGCGTCGGTCAGCGAAATGACCGCGTCGGGCTTGATGAGTTCGCGCGAAGCCTCCGACGTCGTGCGCTACGCCATGCGCAACGGCGCCGCCGAGCGTGTCAATACGGGCGCGAGCGCGCGGGGTTCCGCGCGCTACCGCTCGACCGGCGTGCCTTTGCCGGAGCCGCGGACCGCGTCGGCCGGCGCGTCGTTTGACGGCTTGTTGAACGCATGGGGAATCGCCCGGCAGCCCCCCGAACTTCCCGCGCTGCGTACGCGCGTGTATCAGATCGAAGATAACAGTCAAACAAAAGCGCAATGACTGAATTTAAGCGAGGGTGACTGAGAAAATAAACGTAGTGCCAGCATGAGGCCGTTTCAGCTCCTGCGCGGGCGGCCTCGATTAAAAAGAGAGTAAAGACGAGAAAAACATGAGAGTACGTCCTTATCAATTCCGGGGAAAATGCGCCTTGCTGATCGCAGCCATGGCAGGCGTTGCTTCATTTGCAATTTGCGAGTCCTCTGCGCAGGCCGCCTTGGGCGGGAGGCTCGACTCGGGCCAGATCGAAGCCTCCGTGCTCAAAGGTCAATTGACCTCGACTCAAGCGACCTCGACCTACACGACCCAGGTCATTACGTTGCCCACGGGCACGACGGTGCGCGAATACGCGAATGCCGCCGGGCAGGTTTTCGCCGTGACCTGGAGCGGGCCGCGGCCGCCGGACCTTTCGCAATTGTTCGGAACTTACTTTTCCGAATACAAGGCTTCGCTTCAGACACCGGCTCACAGCGACCTGCATCGACACGTGGATGTCGAATCGGCGCAAATGAAATATGTGGGAGGCGGACGCATGAACAGCATGCGAGGCACGGCCTGGCTGCCGGCCGCGGTTCCGACGGGCGTCACGCCGGAGGACCTGCAATGAGCGCGATTCGCAACGCATTTCTGGCAGTGGGCGCCTGTCTCGCGCTGGCCGCGTGCGGCGGCGGTGGCGGTGGCAACGGTGGCGGCAGCACGAGCACCAGCAGCGGCAGCGGTGGCCAGACGGCGCAATCGAGCGCGCCGGGTTCGCAGGGCACGAGCAACAACGGAAACCAGGACAACCCGCCGGCGGGCGCCACTACCGTCAATAACGTTTTGCCGATTCGGGTGGACACTGCATTAGCGCCCGCCGGCGGCGGCTACGCCCCCAATCTCCCGGTGGCCACGGTGACGGTGTGCGTTCACGGCACCACGCAATGTACGACCGTGAGCGACGTTCTGGTGGACACCGGCTCGGTCGGGCTGCGCCTCACGGCCTCGGCGCTCGGCGCCCTCGCGAACGTGCTGCCCACGCAAACGGACGCCAGCGGCAACGTTCTCGGCGAGTGCTATCCGTTCGCGGACGGACGCTACTTCTGGGGACCCGTGGCTTCCGCCGATATCAAGCTGGCCGGCGAGACCGCGACCAACGTGCCGATGATGATCGACGGCACGCCGGGCGGATTCCCCGCTGCGCCGGGCGCCTGCGGCATCACGCTCGCGGACACGCCTTCGGTCATCGGCGCCAACGGCATTCTGGGCGTTGCGAATCTCGTGCAGGATTGCCCGAGCTGCACGAGCAATGCGTCGAACGGCATTTACTATTCGTGCAATATGGCGACGGGCACCTGCGCGTCGACGGCGGTGACCGCCACGGCGCAGATCCAGAATCCGGTGGCACTTTTCCCGCAGGACAACAACGGCGTCATCGTGGAGCTGCCTTCCATTTCCGCTGCGGGGCAGGCGTCCGTGGACGGTTCGCTCGTCTTCGGCATAGGAACGCAAACGAACAATACGTTCAACGCGACGTCGGTGCTGGGGTATGACGCGAATCAGTTCATTTCGACCCGTTACAACGGGCAGGTGCTGCCCGAGTCGTACATCGATAGCGGGTCTAACGGCCTGTACTTCCCCGACAGCACACTGACCCAGTGCGCGGGGGGCACCGGCTGGTACTGCCCGGCGGCCACTCAGGCACTGACGGCGACAGCCTTCGGCAACGCGGGCGCCACGACGCCGGTGAACCTGTCGTTCACGGTCGCTAACGAAAATGCGCTTGCGAGTACGCACGCATCGGCTTTCAGCAATCTCGCGGGAAGCGGCGCGCGCGCCACGTTCGACTGGGGCTTGCCGTTCTTCTTCGGGCGCCACGTCTACTTCGCGATTGCGAACCGGACGGCGCCTGGCGGAGCCGCGCCTTACGTCGCGTTCTGATGGCTGATTGACCGCGTGCAGTTCCGGCGCGGCAAAAAAGGGCGATCACGCTGCACGTGCGTGATCGCCCTTGTTTTTTTCGTTACCCGGGTTTGCGCGGCGGCGGGCTGTGTCGCGCGAGGAATCGATCGAGCTGACCGGCGAACGCCTTACTGTCACGCGCGCTGAAGGGCGCCGGACCGCCCGTATCGATGCCCGCGTTGCGCAGTTGATCCATCACGTCGCGCATCGTCAGCCGTTCCTGAATGTTTTCCCGCGTGAACCAGTTGCCGCGCGGGTCGAGCGCTTGCGCGCGTTTGTCGAGCACGGCGGCGGCAAGCGGTATGTCGGCGGTAATCACCAGGTCGCCCGGTTCGGCCAGCTCGACAATGCGGGCGTCGGCGGCGTCGAATCCCGCCGGCACCTGGATCGACTTGATGAAGGGCGACGGCGGCGTGCGAAGGTATTGGTTTGCCACCAGCGTCACCGGGACTTCGGCGCGCCGGGCGGCACGAAACAGCATGTCCTTGATGACGGCGGGGCAGGCGTCGGCGTCGACCAGCACTTGCATGGAGATGGTTGCCTCGTGATGGTGATCTTCAGGCCAGCGCTTTCGCGTGAAATGCCATATGTTCGCCGATAAAGCTGGCGATGAAGTAATAACTGTGGTCGTAGCCTTCGCGCATGTTGAGTTGCAGCGGGTGTCCTGCCTTTTCGCAGGCGGCCTGCAGCAGTGGCGGACGTAGCTGCGTGTTCAGGAATTCGTCGCCGCCGCCTTGCTCGACGAGCAGCGGCAGCTTTTCTTTAGCATGGCTGACCAGTTCCACGGCGTCATACTGCTTCCACGCTTCGCGGTCGTCGCCAAGGTAAGCGGCGAACGCCTTTTCTCCCCAGGGCACCTGGCTCGGCGCGACGATCGGCGAGAACGCCGATACGCTGCGATAACGCCCCGGATTGCGCAGCGCAATGACGAGCGCGCCGTGGCCGCCCATCGAGTGTCCGCTGATCGCGCGTACGTCGCTCGCGGCGAAACCGGCTTCGATCACGGCCGGCAATTCGGAAACCACGTAGTCGTACATGCGGAAATGCTTCGCCCACGGTTCCTGCGTGGCGTTCAGGTAGAAGCCCGCGCCCTGGCCGAGATCGTAGTCGGGCGAATCGGGCACCTCGCTGCCTCGCGGACTGGTGTCCGGCGCGACGACGATGATCCCGTGCTGAGCCGCGTAACGTTGCACGCCTGCCTTCGTGATGAAATTCTGCTCCGTGCAGGTCAGGCCCGAAAGCCAGTACAGCACGGGACATTTTTGTCCGCGCAACGCGGCTTCGGGCAGATAGACGCCAAACTTCATTTCGCCGCCAACGGCGGAAGAAGCGTGCTTCCAGACTTCCTGGCTTCCGCCGTCGCTGACGTGTCGTTCAATGCGTTCCATAAGCGCTCAGGCCTCGCGGTAAGTGCCTTTGGCCTTGGCGGCCTGGGTGGCAAGAATATCCATGAGCGCGGGGCTCAGGCAGTCGTACGGCTCCAGGCCCTTGTCGCGCAGCGTTTGGCGCACGTCGGCCATGGCCGAGGGCGGCGTGCCGCTCTCGATGATCGAGGAAACGAACGCCGCGAAGCCGGGGCCGTCCCAACCCGCATCGGTCGATAGCTCCGTGTGTATGAAATCGAGGCCATGAAATGCGTGGTTCTTGTCCTCGATGCGGCCATACAGATGCGTGCCGCAAGCGGTGCACGCGTGGCGCTGGATCGCGGCCTTGTCGTCCACGACCTTCAGCTTTTCACCGTGCGCCGTCACCGTCAGCTTCTCGCGCGGCACGACGCCCACGACGGAAAACAGCGCGCCCGCGGGTTTCCAGCATTTCGTGCATCCGCAGGCGTGGTTGAACAGGACCTGCGAGTCGATGCGCACTTCGACCGGGTCCTGCGCGCACCGGCAGCGCAGCGTGCCGCCCGCGAAGTTTTCGGCGCCTTTCTGGATGCCGCGATCAACTGTGGGGTGAATGGCTGAGGTCATGGCTTCTCTCCTTCGTTGCGTGTCAGTAATGAACGACGGTCCGGATCGATTTGCCCTCGTGCATCAGGTCGAATGCTTCGTTGATGTCCGAAAGCGGCTTGGTGTGCGTGACGAACGGCGCGAGCTGGATCTTGCCCGCCATGGCGTCTTCGACCATGCCCGGCAACTGCGAGCGGCCTTTCACGCCGCCGAAGGCCGTGCCCAGCCAGCGGCGGCCGGTCACGAGCTGGAACGGGCGCGTGGAGATCTCCTGACCCGCGCCGGCCACGCCGATCACGACCGACTGGCCCCAGCCGCGATGCGCGCATTCGAGCGCCGCACGCATGACGTTGACGTTGCCGATACATTCGAAGCTGTGGTCCACGCCCCAGCCAGTCATGTCCACGATCACCTGCTGAATGGGCTTTTCGTGATCGCCGGGGTTCACGCAGTCGGTGGCGCCAAAGGCGCGCGCCAGATCGAACTTGCCCGAATTGGTGTCGATGGCGATGATGCGGCCCGCTTTGGCGAGCTTCGCGCCCTGAATCACGGCAAGCCCGATGCCGCCCAGGCCAAATACGGCGACGCTATCGCCTTCCTGCACCTTGGCGGTATTTTTCACCGCACCCAGACCCGTGGTCACGCCGCAACCCAGCAGGCACACCTGCTCGGGGTTGGCTTGCGGGTTGATCTTCGCGAGCGACACCTCGGCCACCACGGTGTATTCGCTGAACGTCGAGCAGCCCATGTAGTGATAGAGCGGCTGGCCGTTGTAGCTGAAGCGCGACGTGCCGTCCGGCATCACGCCCTTGCCCTGGGTGGCGCGCACGGACACGCACAGATTGGTCTTGCCGCTCTTGCAGAACAGGCACTCGCCGCATTCGGCGGTGTAGAGCGGAATCACGTGATCGCCCGGCTTCACGCTGGTCACGCCTTCGCCTACTTCCACGACGACTCCCGCGCCCTCATGACCAAGCACGACGGGGAAGAGGCCTTCGGGGTCGTCGCCCGAAAGCGTGAAGGCGTCGGTATGGCAAACGCCCGTATGCGTGATCTTCACGAGCACCTCGCCTTTGCGCGGCGGTTCGACGTCGATCTCCACGATTTCGAGGGGTTTGCCCGGCGCAAATGCAACTGCAGCACGCGATTTCATAGTAGTCCTGTAAAAGAAAGGGTTCGGCCAACCAGGGCGGGACGTCCCGCAGCGGGCTAGCGCAAATAGGTTCGAACGAGGGTCACGACGTCGTCGATCGATCCCGGGGATTGTGCTGATCCTGCAAGGTGGGTGAACTCTTCGCGCAAATGGCTTTCGAGCACACCGGCCATCACGCCGTTGATCGCGCCGCGAATGGCCGCCAGTTGCTGGAGCACCGGCGCGCAATCCGCGCCTTCCTCCAGCGCGCGTTCGAGCGCGTCGAGCTGGCCGCGAACCCTGCGCACGCGTGTCAGCACGCGCTTCTTTTCTTCGGGAGAATGAGGCATGACAGCTTCAGGATTGGGATACTGCTGGGCAGTATAGGCGAATACTGCCGGGGAGTATAGGTTTGCATCGATTTAACCGATGCTCAGTGTGCCCGGACCGCTCCCTAAAACCGGCAGTTTTCAATCTTGTAGCGCGAAGGGGATTTGCCGCTGTTTTCGAGAAAGAAACGCGAGAACGCGGAAGGAGAGGAAAAGCCGAGAAGATCGCCGACAGCCGCAACCGAGTAATCCGCGAGCGGCAGCAACCGCCTCGCTTCTTCGAGCCGCGCGTGGGACAGGATCGATTGAAAGTTCGTCCCTTCGCCCTGCAGGCGCCGATGCAGCGTCGAGCGCGAAATGCCGAGGCGCCCGCAGACTTCCTCCATCGGGTTCGAAAATGGCAGGCCCGCATGCGCTTCACGAATCATCTTCGTCACGAATTCTTCGATTCTCGAAGAAAAGGAATGGCCCAGAAGAAAGCGCCTGATATCGGCATCGGCCTGGCCGCAGAGAATGTTTTCCGTGATCTCGTTGTACTTGCCATACGGCACGTCTGCCGAGCCGGTTTTTATCAGCATGCGGTTACGACCTTGCCTGAATTTCACTGTCGCGCCGCACAGATGCGATAGCTGTGAGACGGGCGCAAACGCCTCTCCAGTCAACTCGATCTGGGTGGGATACGGCTCGTCGTCGTTGTACTGTTCGGCCAGCCGGATCAGCAGCAGAAAATTATAGAAAGCGCTCGATGAACTTTTGCGCGCGCCGTCCAGAACGTATTCGAATTCGAATGTCTGGCCTGCGCGCCTGACCTTCACGGTATCGACATTCCCGATGAGGACGCGATAACGCAAAAACTGGTCAAAGGCCTTCGTGAGCGTCGGGCTATTCGTGACGATGGCCAATAACGTGCTAATAGGCGCGCGAAACGAATAACTGGAAAAAATTTCGAGCCGCTCCGAAGCCTGGTAGCCAGGCTCCAGCAGATTGAGCATCGCAATGTGCTTGTGAGCGGGGATGCGCCCGTACGGATGGGCGAGTTCGGCCTCCGTTATGCCGGTGAGACGCGTGAAATCGTGCGGCGACATGCCGTGCTCGACGGCGGACTTGAGCGAGAGTTGGGCAAGGACGTTTGAAACGGTCTTTTGATCGGTTGTCATGGGGAGACACCATGGAACGGGGAAACGTCGCCTCGGCTAACCGCTTGTAGCGGGTGACTTTAGCATCCTTGCTTCAAACCTCAAATGGCCCGATACGTCTGGATTTCACTAACCGCTATTCGATGCGCCTGTGCGGCGAGCGCCCACGACGAAATCGTAATCTGCCCGCAAGGTAACGGCGGAATGGCAGGGAACGCAGGATTAAGGCAAACCCTGATGTCGCGACATAACGTTAAGTTCCGCGACCGCACGATAAGCGCAAACGTTTCTCCCGGTGATATCGTCATCTCGCTACGTAGGGCAATTCAACATAAAAGAAGAAGAAAAATGTAGTCCGATTACGGTCCCGCAACGATGCGGGTTATCGCTCATGCAATCGGAAAGACAGGAGAGACACTGTGAGGAATGCGAAACAAATAGCCGTCGCGGTCGCGGGCGCATTGTGCGCGGGCTCGGTGGCGTACGCGGATCAAACCGCCGCCAGCAACACATGGGGCGCCAGCCCATTTTCGATTGTGTCGCAGTTCTTTGCCCATACTTCGGGCGCGGCGCAGCCGGTGGCCGACTGGAAAGGGAACGGCGATATCGCCGACCGGCGCGCGGCGGTGCTGGTATCCCAACTGACGCTCGACGAAAAAATTCAACTGGTTCACGGAACGGGCATGCCGACCATTGGTTTGGGCGGCCCCTTTCCCTCGTGGGTGCAAGGCGCCGGTTATATCCCTGGCATTAGTCGTTTGGGCATTCCCCCGCTGGCCACGGCGGATTCGGCTGGCGGCGTGAATGTCCAGAACGCCCACGCCACGGCATTGCCCGCGCCGATCGGGCTTGCGTCGAGCTGGGACGCGGCGCTCGCGGGAGCCTACGGCGCGCGTATCGCACGCGAGCTTCGCGTGCTCGGCTATGCGGAAGGGCTGGGCGGCGGCGTCAATCTCGCGCGTGAGCCGCGCGATGGCCGCACGTTCGAGTACATGGGCGAAGATCCCGTCCTGACCGGCACGATGAGCGCCGCGCGCACCATGGGAACGCAGTCGCAAAACGTGATCGCCACGGTGAAGCACTATGCGATGAACGACCAGGAAACGAACCGCATGACGAGCAATTCCGTGGTCGACGAGCGGACGATGCGGGAAACGGAGTTGCTCGCATTCGAAATCGCCGTGCGCGAGGGGCATCCTGGCAACGTGATGTGCTCGTACAACCTCGTCAACGGCGTCTACGCCTGCCAGAACCCGCTACTTCTCACGACCATCCTGAAGAACGAGTGGGGTTTCAAGGGCAAAGTTCAGTCGGACTGGACGGCCAACCATAGCACCGTCGCCTCCGCGATAGCGGGTCTCGACGAAGAGCAGCCAGGCGATCTCGGCGCGGCGGGAGCGGGCTTTGGCATTCAGTCTTATTTCAGCAGCGCGCTCAAGGCGGCGGTCCAGGCCGGCAGCGTTCCGGTTTCACGCCTGAATGACATGGTCTTTCGCAAGCTTCGCACCATGATCGCCCTTGGCATCATGGATCATCCACCCACGCCGGGCGGCTCGGTCGATCAGGCGGCAGGCAATCGCGACGCCCTGGCCGTGGCGCACGAATCGATAGTATTGCTGAAGAACAGCGCGGCGGCCGGCAGCAATCAGCCGGTCCTTCCGCTCGCCGCGGGTAGCCTGCACTCCATTGTGGTGATTGGAGGGCATGCCGATGTCGGCGTGATGTCGGGCGGCGGATCGGGAGGGGTGCCCGCGGCGGACGGCAATGCGGTATCGGGATGCCAGTCGGGCAATCCGCTGTTTTCGAGTTGCGCGACCTGGTACAAATCGTCGCCATACAATGCGATCAAGGCCAAGGCGCCTCAGGCGACGGTGACATACCTGGACGGCACGAACGCCACTGCCGCGGCCAGCGCAGCCGCTGGTGCCGACGTGGCGATCGTGTTCGCCACTCAGTGGGAGAGCGAAGGAACGGACCTCGCGAGCTTGTCCTTGCCGGACAACAAGGTGGACCCGAGCAATCAGCTTTACGACCAGAACGCGCTGATCAATGCCGTCGCCGCGAAGGCAAAGCGGGTCATCGTCGTGCTGGAGAACGGGAGTCCCGTCACGATGCCGTGGCTCGCCAGCGTTCACGGCGTAGTGGAAGCGTGGTATCCGGGTGTGCAAGGCGGGCAGGCGATTGCGGACATACTGTTCGGCGACGTGAACCCGTCCGCAAAGCTGCCGATCACATTCCCGCGCCAGGAAGCCGATCTGCCGCAGCCGACGATCGATCCCAACAATCTCAATGTCGTCTATAGCGAAGGACTCCTGATGGGATATCGCTGGTTCGACGCGAAAAACATCGACCCCTTGTTCCCCTTCGGCTACGGGCTTTCCTATACGACGTTCTCCTACTCGGGGCTCAGGACGCACGTGGATCGCGGCGGCAACGTGATCGCTTCGTTCACTGTCGCGAACACGGGCTCGCGCGCCGGCGCCGAAGTGGCCCAGGTGTACGCGACGCTGCCGCCGGGGTTGGGCGAGCCGCCGCAGCGCCTGGTGGGCTGGACGAAGGTCGCTTTGCGGCCGGGTCAATCGCAACAGGTGAATGTGGTCATTCCCGCGCGGCGCCTCGCGACGTGGAATGTCACGACGCACTCGTGGCAGGTGCATGGCGGAAGCTACGGGATCCGGGCCGCGTCGTCCTCGCGCGACACGAATGCGTTGTCCGAACGCGTGAGCGTTGTGGAGATGCACTAAGTGCAGAAGGCCTGGGCGCAGCAAGTGCCCAGGCCTCTTCGAAAGGGCGGTCGGTCCGTGGGGCGGCATTTTCGCCTGCCCTAAAGATTCTCGTCTAACGCCTCTTGTTTGCAAACCATGTAGCGCGGCGCGTTGCCCGACGAGGCTGTTTCGGCCCGGGCATTTTCCTCCAATCGACACGATTATCCGGAACCAGTTAATCTTGCTCGTGCAGATTATCTGGCAGAGGAGGCGTGCGTCGCTCATGGACACGACCGGGTTACATGCTTTCCTGCTGGATTTCCGCGCGCACTGGCGCGTTGCGCTGTCGCGCGCGCTGTGCTTTTTTGCGCTCTGGATAATCCTCATGCCGAGCGCCAAGCCGGCCGATATCGGTTTTGGGCTGATCGCGACCCTCGTTGCGACGCAGATGAGTCTGCGCCTGCTTCCTCCCGCGGCTGGCCGGGTACGTCTGGGCGCGCTGCTGATATTCGTGCCGCATTTCCTCGCGCAATCCGTATTGGCGGGTATCGACGTTGCGCGTCGCGCACTGCATCCGCGTCTGCCGCTGCAGCCCGGCATCGTGGTCTACCGCGTGGGATTTCCTCCAGGCATGGCGCGCAACGACTTCGCCATTGTCACCAGCCTGTTGCCGGGCTCGCTTCCTGTCGATGAAACTGAGGACGGGCTCGTTTATCACTGCCTCGACATCTCGCAGCCGATCATCGAGCAGTTGGCCGACGAAGAACGTCGCCTTGCTCGCGCGTTCACACACGGCGAACGTCATGGCTAACGTGCTCATTGCCTTTTCCGGACTGGTGTTGCTCATGGTTGCGGTGGGACTGCTGAGTGTGCTGCGCGGCCCCACGCGCGCCGATCGCATGATGGCGGCTCAGCTCTTCGGTACGGGCGGCATTGCGGTCTTGCTGCTGGTCGGCACGGCGAGCGGCGTGGAGGCCGTAGTGGATGTGGCGTTGACGCTCGCGGTGCTCGCGGCGTTCGCTTCGGCGGCCTTCGTGAAGGCTGACCGGCAAGTGTCAGTCGAGCCCATCGAGGATGATCGAACATGAAAACCGCCGCGGACATCTTCACGATCGTGGCCATGCTCGCCGGCATTTTCTTTTTTGTCGCCGGTACGGTGGGGCTGCTGCGGTTTCCGGACACCTACACGCGGCTCCATGCGCTGACCAAAGCCGATAATCTCGGCCTCGGCATGGTCGTTCTGGGACTTCTGCCGCAGTCAGGCCACGTCATGGTTGCGCTCAAGCTGATCGTGGTGTGGCTGCTGGTTCTTCTTACGTCGTCCGATGTATCGCAGCTCATCGCGCGAGCCGCGCGTCGGCAGGAGGAGGGCACGTGATCTTCGCCATCTCCGCGAGTATCGGCGTCCTGCTGCTTGCGCTTGCGCTCTGGACTGTCGTTGTGCGCGACACATTCGCGGCGGTGGCCGGGTTCATACCCTATGGCTTGCTGCTCACGCTGGCGTGGCTGGTGCTTCGCGCCGTGGACGTAGCGTTGACCGAAGCCGCAATCGGGGCCGGCCTGACCGGCGCGCTGTTGATTCGCGCGGCCACGCGCTTGCGCGCAACCGAAGCGTCAGCAGAGGCCGAAACGCCTGGCCGCTTGATGCGGGTTGCGGCCGCCGCTGTTTCTGCGGCGGTTGCGGCGGTTATCGCAGCGTGTCTGCTGCGCTTGCCGGACCCTGCGCCGACGCTCGCGCCCGAGGTTGCGCGGCATATCGCGGCGACGGGCGTTGGCAACCCGATTACTGCGGTCCTGCTGTCGTTTCGCGCGATCGACACGCTGCTCGAAGCCATTGCGCTGCTGTTTGGCGTAATCGGCGTCTGGTCGCTCGCGCCCGATCGCTACTGGGGCGGCAGGCCCGGCGTGGCGCAACGGGTGAGCCCCAACGACATTCTTGTGTATCTCGCGCGAGTCTTGCCGCCCGTTGGCGTGGTGATCGGCATCTACATTTTCTGGGTCGGCGCGGATCATCCGGGCGGCAAATTCCAGGGCGCGACGGTGATTGCCGCGATGTGGCTGCTCGTCATGATGTCGGGGCTGCGCGATGCGCCGGCAATCAGCAGCCGCGGGTTGCGCGCCGTGCTGGTTCTCGGCCCGGCGGTATTCATCGTCGTGGGCCTGCTTGGCGTGGCGATGGCGGATGCCTTTCTGGCTTACCCCGAGGGCTGGGCGAAACTGTGGATCATCGTTATCGAGGCCGCGCTGCTGCCTTCGCTCGCGGTGACGCTGGTGTTGCTGCTGATCGGGCCGCCGCAACGGCCGGAGGCGCGCATATGACCGTATTGCAGTTATTCGGCTTGACCGCCGCCGCGCTCGTAGGCCTCGGCCTGTATGGGCTGATAGTCAATCCGCAGCCCTTGCGCAAGGTGCTGGCGTTCAATCTGGTCGGAAACGGCGTGTTTCTCGCGTGCGCCGTCATCGCGCACCGTGGTGCCGCGGCTGGCATGTCTGGCGATCCGGTGCCGCAGGCGCTTTTGATTACGGCGATTGTCGTATCGTTTGCCGCTTCCGCGCTGGCCGTCGCGCTCATGTTGCAAAGATTCGCGCAAACCGGCTCGAACTCGCTTTCGGCCGAAGGCGATACCGCAATGAAGCCGGGCTCTCCCAACGTGGAGGGTTGATGGCACAGCAGCCGACAGCAGGCGGCCTGCTATTGGTGCTCGCCGTGTTGCTGCCTTTCGCAGGCATGCTGGCCGGCCTCATGTCCGGCGGTCGCCGGGGGCAACGCCTGGCATGGCTAACGATCGTGTGCGGCATCGGCATCGTGCTGGCCATTGCATATCGACTGCTCGTTTCGGGCGCCGCATTGCGTTATCCGCTCGGCGGCTGGCCGCCGCCGCTGGGTGTCATGCTGCGCGCAGACGGGCTCTCCGTGTGCATGCTGCTTGTGGTTGCCGTGGTCGTCGGGGCAGTGGCGATTTATGCCAACGGCGATTTCACCACCCCCGCTGGCGCGCGCGAAACTCGCGGCCCACTGGCATTCTGGCTGCTGTTGCTAGCGGTTTGGGGCGCGCTCAATCTGGTGTTTGTCAGCGGCGACGTCTTTACGCTTTACGTCGCGCTCGAACTGCTCACGTTTGCGGGCGTTCCTCTGGTATCGCTCGACGGCCGCGCCGAGACGTTGCAGGCCGCGCTGCGTTATCTACTGTTCGCGCTGATCGGTTCGATGTCCTATCTGTTGGGCGTTTTTCTGCTCTATGGCGCGTATGGCACGCTGGACATCGCGATGCTTGCGGGACACATCCGCGCAGAGCCGATCACGTGGGCGGCAGTGGCATTGATGACGGCGGGCATGCTCGCCAAAACCGCGTTGTTCCCGATGCATTTATGGTTGCCGCCCGCGCATGCCGGTGCGCCTGCCGCCGCGAGCGCGCTGCTTTCGGCATTGGTCATCAAGGGATCGTGGTTCGTGATCGTGCGGCTATGGGTGGACGTTTTTGCAGGCGTCGTGAATGGTTCTTTCGCGCAACTGCTTGCCGGCCTCGGGGCGGCGGCTATCGTTTTCGGCAACGTGGTGGCGCTGCGCCAGATACGGCTGAAGCTGTTGATCGCTTACTCGACCGTCGCGCAGATCGGCTATCTGTTCCTGTTCTTTCCGCTCGCCGTGCAGCACGATGGTTCGCGCGCCGTCACGGGCGGCCTTTTGCAGGCCATTTCGCATGCAAGCGCAAAAGCGGCCATGTTCCTCGCCGCGGGTCTGATCTATGCCACGTTGGGACATGACCGTATCGCGGACCTGCGCGGCGCCGCGCGCAGCTTGCCGATGACGGTGACGGCGTTCGCACTCGCCGGCGCGACGCTGATCGGCTTGCCGCCTTCCGGGGGCTTTCTGGCCAAGTGGCTGCTGATTTCAGCGGCGTTGGAGACAGGCCAATGGTGGTGGGCGCTGGTGATGCTGCTTGGCGGATTGCTCACGAGCATCTACGTATTCATGGTGGTCGTGCGCGCGATGGAGCCGGCCGCGCCCGACTGGTCGCCGAAAAAGCAGGTGCCCCGTTATCAGCAGATAGTCGTGCTCGCTCTCGCAATCTGCTCTTTCCTGCTGGGTCTCGCTGTGTTTCTGCCTGTCGACGTAGCGCAGATCGGCCGCTCGACGCTGCCATTGGCGGGGGCGCCATGAACGTTTCTCAGGCATTGATCGCCGCTGCCTTGGGCCTGCCGTTGCTGATGTTGCTGCTTTGTGCGTTCGGGCGTCTGCGCACGCGGTTTTCCTCGTGGTTTGCAATCGCGCCGCTGCCCGCATTGATGGCGGCAGTGGGCGCGGATCAGAGCGTCACGCTAACGCTCGGTCACAGCCGATTTGCGCTGTATTTTGGGCTCGATTTGCCCGGCGCGATATTGCTTGGGACGGCGTCCGTGCTCTGGTTATTCTCGGGAATCTTTGCAGCGCGGTCGTTGCGTGTGCAACGGGATACCGGCGGGTTCGTCGTCTGCTGGTTCATGACCATGACCGGATGTATTGGCGTGTTTCTCGCCGCCGACGTTGTGGGTTTTTACCTCATGCTTGCCGTGTTGAGCGTCGGGGCGAGCGGCCTGGTGCTTCAGGGACGAGGACCCGGCGCACGCTACGCAAGCGCGCTTTACCTTGGCGTTGCGCTGCTCGCAGAGGCCTTTTTGCTGGGAGGGCTCATTCTGCTGGTGCAGGCCACGCCCGGAAACAGCCTGCTTATTCGCGACGCTGCTGCGGCGTTGCCGAATTCCCCGTGGCGGGACGCGACGCTGCTATTGCTGCTTATCGGCCTAGGCATGAAGGCGGGGCTCGTGCCGCTGCATTTCTGGATGCCCTATGCGTATGGAGCGGCGCCGACGCCTGCGGCAGCGGTATTGAGCGGCGCGGTGGTCAAGGCCAGTGTGATCGCATTGATTCGCTTTCTGCCATTTGCATTCGATCATGCGCTGCCGCACTTTGGCATACCCCTCGCGGCAGTGGGAATATTCGGTGCGTTTTACGGAGTGGCGATTGGCATCACGCAGTCTCGGCCGAAAGTGATTCTTGCGTACTCAAGCGTCAGTCAGATGGGGTTTATCGCTATGGTGACCGGCATGGGGCTGGCCGCCGGGGACGCGAGTACGGTCACGGTGGTTGCTTTCTATGCCGCGCATCATCTACTGGTAAAAGGCACGCTGTTTCTGGCGGTGGGCGTAGTTGCACTAACCGGGGCGAGATCGCTTCGATCGGTGCAGTGGCTCACGGCAGTCATCGCGCTCGGTCTCGGCGGATTGCCGCTCACAGGCGGCGCACTGGCTAAATATGCTGCCAAGAATCTATTGAGCGGCGAACTGGCAGGCTCGCTCGCTGTGGCGTCTTCGGTTGCGACCACGCTGCTGATGCTGCATTTCGTGCGCTGCCTCGGCGGCTCGGCATCGGCTGATACCGATGCTCGCCCGCCCGCGCCGCTCACAGCGTCATGGCTGGCGATGGTCGCGCTCTCGCTGATCGTGCCTTGGACGTTGTACCTTCATATCCCCATTGGTTCGCTACCCGAGGCCGTTGCGCCTGCGACGCTTTGGTCGGCACTCTGGCCAGTGCTTGCAGGCTCAGTGCTTGCCATTGGATGGGATCGATACAGAACGAAGATGCCGACCGTGCCACCCGGAGATGTGGGTGGTCTGCTACACGAAGTGCAGCGAGCTGGCACGGCGGCCGTGTGGTTCGCTACGCGTACGGATGCGGTGATGCGGCGATGGCCGGTGTCCTGTCTGACGCTCCTGATCACCGCGCTGTTGCTCGGCGGTCTGCTGGCGATAGCGGGCTGACGAAGGCGGCACGGGCGAGCACGCCTTGCGCGCGTAAAAACGTGAATTCGCCCGCTCGCCTCGCAGTTGGTCGATTTGCGGAACGTCGCGTTACTGCGTGCCTGCAACGATCTTCGCGATCTTCCAGTTGCTTCTCGTGACCAGCACGTAGTCGCCATTTACCCCGAGCCATTGTTGCCCGCGTGCTGGCGCATCGAGGCTATGCGATTTCCAGTCGTTCATGACGAAGTTGTAATGCCTGTACTTCGACGGCACCTGCTGGCCTTCATGCCAGTCGCGATGCGGCATGGTCGGCATGACTTGCTGGCGTCCCGTTCCCTGGCTTTGGTCACCCGCGGGTGTGCCTTGCGCCAGTGCGGACGACGAAATACCGACGATCAGTGCAGCGACGACAGAGAGAACAAGTTGGCTTTTCATTTTCCAATCTCCTTTGAAGGCGGGCTGCTGATTACCTGACCCGAAGCCATAGAGGGCTCTGGTCACGCCAGTTAAACAAATAATATAAAGGGTAGTCCGAGTGCAAGAACTTTTCATTTCAACTCAACAGATTTCATTAAGTGGATGTTAATTCACATTTGTTTTCATTGAAGAGCACTCAGACCGAAAAACCGTGCGATAACCTCTCGTCTACGCGCTATGCATTGGCTTGAAAAAAATCTTCCGCCGTGGAAGGACGGGATATGGTTGATCGCGCAACCAGTAAAGCAGTGTCAGGCAAGCGCGATTTCGCGTTCTATATGTAACAGCGATCGCAAATCTGCCATCCGGCGAACGATTTGAGCGATACAAGGAGGGCGGGCGATTCGATTGGCGTTCCGCCAATGGAGCGAACGTTGTCAAACGTATCGTCGGCGATAAGGACATACTGATCGATGCCATGTTCGAGAGCGTGCGCAACGCGAATGAACGGCGGACAATCGTGTCGTTCACTTTGGAGGCGAGCAACGTGAAGACTTCCCGCTTGCTGCTGGGCAGCGTCGCGCTCTTTGCGCTCGGCGCGGTGTTGCAAATCGTGTGGCCTCTCACGCAAGCGGCTTCTTACCATCACTTCGCGGACGAGCGTTCGCTCGGCGCGCTCCCCAACGCCTCGGACGTGCTGTCGAACCTGGTGATTCTGGCGGCGGGCATCGCGAACCTCGGATGGGTCGTCCGACGCATGTCGCAACGGCCTCTTCAGCTCCCTGGAATGCTGGCCGCCGCGATCGGGCTGATCCTGACCGCATTTGGATCAGCGTGGTATCACGCGGCGCCCAGCGACGCGACCCTCGTGTGGGACCGTTTGCCGATGACGATCGTATTCGCGGGAATTCTCGCGATGCTCTGGACGTCGGTAAGCGGCATGCGGGTGGGATGGCTACAGTTGCTGATACTCGTCGCCGTTTCGGTAGGAACGGTTGGGTACTGGATGGCGTTCGAGAGCCTTTGGCCGTATGCGATTCTGCAGTTCGGCGGACTCGCGGTCATCGTCGTCATGACAGTTTTCCGTAAGGTCGAAGGGTTGGGCGGGTGGGTCATGCTGATCGTCTTCTACGCAATTGCAAAGGCCTTCGAAAGCCTGGACTGGCAGATTTGGGCGCTGTCGCATCACCTGTTGGCGGGTCACGCTCTCAAGCATGTCGCGAGCGGTTTGGCCGGCTTTGCGCTACTCGCCGTGGCCAACGCCTCGCGCTCAACCGCCGCTGCCAGCATGCCCTGGCGGAATGCGTGAATCCCCCCCGAATGGGGGGCTCCATTGTCGCGGCGCGGAATCTACTCTGACCTCAAGAAGTTCACAATCAATGCGCGTATTCCGAAGCGCAGCAATCGCCGATCTCTTGAGGAGGAAGCGAGGTGATGCATGAATATCCTGTTAGTGGAATCTGACCCGGAACTGGCTTCGGCGGCGCAAAGCGCGCTGCTGGACTCGGGGCACAGCGTCAGCACGGTATCTTGCGGGGAAAGCGCCGTTTCTTTTCTCAAGGCCAATGGGATCGACCTCGTCGTGCTGGATCTTCAATTACCGGACGTTACCGGCTTCGATATCCTGAACTGGATCCGGTTTAATCTGAGTTACGAACCGGCGGTACTCTGTTTAACGAGCAAGGGCGTTGAAGCTGAGATTGTTCGGGCATTGGAGGCCGGCGCCGATGAGTATGTAATCAAGCCATTTGGGGAAAGCGAACTGGCTTCGCGAGTTGCCGCACTATTGCACCGTACGAAGCGCAATGAAAAACCTGCGAGTACTATATCGCTTGGACACTATGTGATCGATACCATTCGGCAGTCCGTCACGCTTCGCGGAAATGCCGTGGAATTGACGACAAAGGAATTTTCGATCGTCGCATGCATTTTCACAAATGCCGGGCGGCTGGTTCCAAGAGATTTTCTGGTGAAGTTTGCATGGGGCCGTGAATTGCAAAGCACCTCCCGAACCGTGGACACCCATATCTATCGGCTCAGGAAAAAGCTCGCGCTAGGGCCCGAGAATGGGGTACGGCTGAGTACCGTGTATACCCATGGATACAGACTGGACGCCGTGGACGCGACTGCCGGGAATCCTGACTTCGCCGACATTCCAGCGGCCGCGGTAATTCGAAAAATGGATGAGGGCGCACTGGAATTCGTCGACGAAACGATGAGCAGCTCGAAATGAATCACGGGGTTCGGCCGACCTGAATTGCGAATTCGAAGCGCATAAAATCGAGCAGCAGGAAATCAACCATGTCTGCAAACATTAAGAGCGAATTTTGACGATCCGCTCGATCAGCCATCTAAACAGACACTTTTCTTTCTCCCGGTATACTTGACTCGATGACTCCCGGCCGGGCGCGGCAGGATGAAGGACGGCACAATGTGTAAGGACACGCCCAACGCGTAGCGTTCAGGCAGCGGTCACAACGGATCCGGCCTGTCGTCGCCTTTTCGTGACCAACCGGACGGGCCCGACGAACCTGAGAGGAGGCGCCACGAGACACACGAACCCAGTACCGAAGTCACCCGATCGCCGCCGCCCGATGCATTCAGCGGCGTCCTGCTGGAGAACATAACTTCCCGGAGTTTGTGATGGCACTCAAACCACATTGGAAAGCGTTGTTATCTCTATCATTCGTGTCGCTTGTGACGTTGGGGAATGTCGCGCATGCGCAAAGCATTCCAATCGTCACGGGTCAGCAATGGATGGCCTCTTCGGAAGCGGAAAAGAAAGCGTATCTTGTGGGCATTTCCAATCTGCTCGACGTCGAGCGCGCCTATGCCGGAGGCGCGGCGAACAAGGAGGACATCGCGCCGCGGTTCGGCAGAGGCATGCAGGGCCAAACACTCGACAGCGTGCGCCAAAGTCTGGATAACTATTACGCCAGCAACCCCACACTCATCCAGCACCCGGTGATTGAGACCCTTTGGTTCCAGGTAGTCGTGCCAGGTATGAATAAAGGTCAATGAGGGCGAACATCATGAAACGACTGGGATGGATCATAAGCATTGCTGGTCTCGTTGCCATGACGGGTTGCACGAATATGACGCCTCGTGAGCAGGGGACGGTGAGTGGCGCGGCACTCGGTGCGGCCGGCGGTGCCGGCATAGCGGCGATTGCAGGTGGAGATGCGTGGACCGGTGCGCTTATCGGCGGCGCGGCGGGCGGTGTGGCCGGCAACATACGGGGTGGCCGCCAGTAGGCGTGGCCGGCTACTGTGCTGGTGAGCCGGACGGCCCGGGAGGGCGTCCGGCTGTTCGAATTTGCATCGTGTCTCGATCGGATGGGTCGCGAAAAGCGTTGCTGTGCCCGTTCATCGTCGCGACTCTCGTCGACGCCAGAAGTGTATCGGAGCGTTTGAACAAGACGACTGCCAGCGCTAAATGCAACCTTCACCAAGAGAACGCGAATGTTCCGCACGTCACTGAAGGTCATCAAGATCGGTCTATTCATTGTCGTTTTGCTGATGGTGCTCGCGCTCGGGCTACGTGCCTGGTATTCTCAGCGCGGTCCTGATCTTTCGGTCTGGCATACCTACGTACCGCGCGAAATGACGGTCGAAGAAATGGATGCCGGGGACTGGAATGACTACATGAAGGCTGAAGCGCGAATATTCGAGGATGTGCGCGTCAATGTCGTCGAAAAGTTGAAGCCGTCCGAACGCATTCCGACGAACCGTTACTACGAGGGCGCGCCGATCTATCCGGGGCACTTCGCGGAGGACTGGAACCATTCGTACATTCTTGAGCCGGCGGGTCCGCCGGTCGGTGCGGTGGTGTTGTTGCACGGCATGACGGATTCCCCGTACAGTCTGCGCCATATCGCGCGCCACTATCGCGACCGTGGCTTCGTTGCGATCGGAATCCGCTTGCCGGGTCACGGCACCGTGCCAGCCGGCTTGACCGACGTGCACTGGCAAGATTGGGCCGCGGCAACGAGGCTTGCGGTACGAGAGGCGCGTCGGCGTGTGGGTCCCGACAAGCCGCTGGAACTGGTAGGTTTTTCGAACGGCGGTGCGCTCGCGTTGCAATACGCGCTCGATGCGATTGAGAATCCCAAACTAACTCGTCCGAGCCGGGTCATTCTGATCTCGCCCATGATCGGCGTGACGCGTTATGCCCGCTTTGCGGGGCTCGCCGGATTGCCTGCAATATTGCCGGCCTTCGCGCGGGCAGCGTGGCTAGGCATCATACCGGAGTTCAATCCGTTCAAATACAACTCATTTCCGGTGAGTGCAGCTCGTCAATCGTATTTATTGACCTCCGTTATTCAGGAGCAGATTGCGAGGCTCGAGCAGGAGAATCGACTTGACGGTCTGCCGCCAATCCTGACATTCCAGTCCGTGACTGATTTCACAGTCAGTACGCCGGCAGTCATGTCTTCTCTCTATGACAGGCTGCCCGAGAACGGCAGCGAGGTCGTGTTGTTCGACGTGAACCGCAGCGTGCGGTTCAGGACTTTCCTGCGTGTCGCGTCGTACACGGCGCTCGCCCGGCTGCTACGAATCGGTCCGCAAAACTATCGCACGACAGTCGTTGCCAATGCGTCGCCTGATTCGCCGCACACTGTCGAGCGTAGCGTTTATGCCGGTGAAGTACAAACGCAAGTCAAGCCATTGGATATCGACTATCCGCAGGACATTTTTTCGCTGTCTCACGTTGCGATTCCGTTCCCGATTACTGATTCGCTCTACGGCATCGCGCCCGATGATTCAGAGAACTTCAACGAACATCTCGGCACGCTGGCACCACGCGGCGAGCGGGGCACGCTGATACTGACGCTCGACTCGATGTTCCGGATTGCGTCGAATCCGTTCTTTCCTTATCTATTGCAGCGGATCGATGAGGGCATTGGAAAAATGCCGCCCCCGTCCGTCAAGTCGCCCAAGCGCTCGCATGAAACCGCTGCGGGAAATGCCGACAATTTCGCCGATGACCTGAGCGAGCTTGAGCAGGTTGGGGCGGAAGAACCTTAGGAGAGAACGTGAAAAATGACTGCATGCGTCGAATCATCGGTGCCGTGCTGTCGGTTGTTATCGCAACCAGCGCGACCTATGTGAGCGCACAGACCAGCGCGAGTCCTGCTGCCGATGTATCCGCACAACCGGGAACAGCAGCGGTACCCCAGCACCGACGCAGGTCCGATAGTGCGCTGGCTAATGATGTCCGCCGCGCGCTCGTGCGGACATCGGGACTGAATTCCATGAATATTCAGGTTCGGGTCCGCGGCGGCATCGTTACGCTAACGGGGTGGGTGCCGGAGCGATCGCAGATCAATCGGGCTACCCGTGCGGCGTGGTCAGTTCGCGGCGTGAGGTCGGTATCGAATCAGTTGGCGGTGCGAACGAATCGCATGAGCGGCCGCTGAGCGGTTTCGATAGCAGTCCATCCCGGCCGATATTTACTGCCCGGTGGCGCGAATGCGCTGGCCCGGCGTGCCTTGTCGTTCGCCATCGTCCAACGTTGCGGCCTTTGAGCCAAGCCCAAGAACACGTTGAACCGCTTCGATCCGCGAATTGACGTTGAGTTTTTCGAAGATATTCTTCAAGTGCCATTTGACTGTCTCGGGCGCCAGTTTCAACGTACGGCCGATTTCCTTGTTCGACAAGCCGCGCGCCACGTGGTTGAGTACCTCAAGTTCCCTCGCGCTCAGAATTTCGGACGACTCGACAGGGTGCGCCCCCGCCTTGTTTGTCCGCGCTGGCGAGGCGTCGTTTGCGTCGAAAGCGGCCAGTAACTTATCGACGTAGGCTGAATGGGCGGAAGCGCCACGCACCGAAGTATGGCGAAACCGCTTCAATAATGCGCGGATCGCGGGTCCTTCATCGACGAAACTGTTGACCATCCGAATCGCCTCGCCGATGCGAAGCGCGCGTTCGAGCACGACAATCGCTTCTTTAGACGCGCCGTATTGTTCGAATGCGCGAGATAACACCACGGAAATTTGTGCTTCGAGAGAGCGCCAGCCCTTGCTTGTAACAAGATCGAGCGCTCCCGACAGAATCACGGTCGCCTGTTCGGCGGCGTTTTCGGCGATCAATACTCGCGCCTGCAGGAGGCAATAGTTTGTCCAGGTATCGACGGCCGATCCTGCACGCCCTTCGCATAGCGCGGGCACACGCCTGGCAAGTCCGTCCGCGAGCCGCCGCGCCTCCACAACGTTGCCACTATTAATAAGGAGTCTTACGGTTTCGGCGTCGCAGGCGAGCCTGAGCCGGAGCCAGCCGCGCGTGATCGCTATCTGCCGGCCATCTTCGAGAACGGCAAGTGCGGCCCCTCGTTCCCCGTCTCGCCACGAAAGCCGTGCGGCGGAGAGGACATATCGCACAAGTCCGCCCACCGGGCAGGACTGCAGTGCGATGGACGTTCGCCCGGCAATCATCTTGTGCGCTTTGGGCAACTCATTGGATTCGTAATAGATCGACGCCAGGCAGCCCGCGACGCCAACCGCACAGCTTGACAATGGACCGAGGAAATCTTCGGCACGCGCGAGCGTTCCCTCGAATGTTCGGCGTGCTTCGCATATCTCGCCATATACCAGCGCAGCAAGACCGTACATCGCGTGCCGGATTAAATCCGAGTAGATTGGCTCGGGAACATGCCGGGTTTGGTGATCGGCCAGTTCCCAGGCTCGGCGAATCTGATCGAACGTTCCGTGATAGAGCAACCCGAAGAATTGCGAGGCTTGTGCGTAGCGCTTTACCCACGGCGCGCCAGACACGGTGTTGGCCAACGCGAGATTCCCAAGTTCAAGCGAACTTTCGCTGTCGTCGCCAAGTCCCGCCACGAGGGAGCGGACCGCATAGACTTCTGCCAGCGTAGCCTCGTCGACCTTCACGCTATTGTCGAGTCGCATCCGGTTGATATCTTCAGCAACCGCGCTTACGTATTTCGCGGCCGGCACGATTTGCAGCGAAAAGACCAGCGCCCACGCTTTCGCCAGCCGCAGGCGCAATCGCCCCTGGATGGCATCGGCCGGAAGCCTCGCGATCCAGGCCAGCAACGTGTGCGGATCCCCGCGCTCCAGCATTTCCATCGCACAGTTTTCGACCCACAATGCCGCCTGTTCGAGATCGCCGGCGGCGAGCGCGTGTCTTACCGCCTCAGGCCAGAGATGGGCCTCGGCAAACCACTGGCTTGCGCGACGATGCAATCGCGGCACCTCTTGCGGCGTCTGACGCTTGAGGCGCCGTTGCAATGCGTCGGACAGCAGGGCGTGATAGCGATACCAGGACGTTTCCTCGTCGAGCGGCCGGATAAATATGTTGTGCTGATCAAGCCAGTGGAGCGTGACGCCTCCCGAATCGTGCCCCGTGATCGCATCGCACACGGCCGGCCCGAGCCGTTCGAGAATCGAAGTGGAAAGGAGGAATTCCAGAATGGGCTTCGGCAGGTGGGACAGAACCGTATCGTCGAGGTAGCGATCGATTCCGTAGCCGGCGCCTCGAAGGTTATTGACGACCTTGGCTGCATCTCCCACTCGGTCCAATGCAATAGAGGCCAACTGCAATCCCGCGACCCATCCTTCGGTCGCTTCATTCAGTAACTCCACGTGGGGACGGTCGAGGGGCAGGGTAGCGGTACGTTCGAGAAACGCCTTCGCCTCGTTCACTGAAAAGCGGAGATCGTCCGCGCCGAGACGGGTCAGCTTGTCTGGCGCCTTTAACTGATTAAGTGACAAGGGTGGCTCCGCACGCGCGCCGAGCAATATGTGCATGTTTTCGGGCGCGTAGCGCAGCAGCAGAGACACGATCGCGAGAACGGGCTTCGCGCTAAGGCGATCGACGTCATCGAGCACGAGGAAAACAAAGCGATCCGATGCGGCAATACCGTTCAACAGCACGGAAATCACCGTTCTGATCGGAGTCAGCGGGTCGCTATTCAGGATTTGTTGGGCTTGCCGCGCGATCTCTTCCGATGCGCGAAAGAGCGCGGCCACCAGATAGGCGCCGAACTGTTGCGCGTCGTCGTCTTCCCGATCGATGCTGAGCCACGCAACGATATGGTCTTGATCGGCAATTGCCTGGCTCCATTGGGCAAGCAATGTCGTCTTTCCGAATCCCGCTGGTGCCGTGACGAGGGTGACGCTTTGAGCTGGCCGCTTGCCGAGTCGTTCGAGCAACGCTGGCCTTTGCACGCAGGCCGCCGGGAGGCGCGGCGGGCACATTTTGGTGCGAATGAGCGATACGTTCCATTGGCGAGCGCTACTGGCTGATGAGGCTTCCATGATCACTCATACCCCTGAGGTTTCCATCCGGAAGCGCAGGCGACTTCCGAGGGTTGCCTTTCCAAGTTGTGCGTCGAAATCTACGGGTCCGTGCTCCGTGAATAATTGTAAATTGTGGCAATAAGTGACGTCTACCGCAAGTTCACGGGAAAGGGGCGATTTCGGGCGGATAGGAGCTGGCTTAGCCAGGCACGGTGAGCGAAATTTGCAGGAGTTTTTTAATGCATTTCCAAATAATATAGATGGAATTTAATAAGACGTTTTTCCAGTAATTTTTATGAAAATATTTGAAGTGGTTTTATTTTAAATATCGCTCTTGAACAGCATTTTTTGCTGCCTGGACATTCGAGCTTAGCTATGCGGGTATTTGAACTTAGCCAGTAAATGTCATGACCAGATGGAGATGTCGTCCTGTCAGCCAGACGGTCCAGCTCGCTAGTCAGAACGCGACATTAGGATATAGCCCCTACACGCAAAAGTTCGATAATTTATGTTATGTCAAATTGCAGGGGCTAACGAGTTGAAAACCTATCAACTCCGACAGGTTGAGTTATGTGTTTGTAAACATACTTACAAACGCTTACAGAAATTCAGCCTTACCGCCCATGATTGCCGCAGCCCCCCGACATGGCGACTTGTCCGACTTCCTGACGTTGACGGATGGTCTGTCAATCGCCCGTGTCGCCGATATCCTTCGCTGCTGCACCCGGACCGTCCGTAATTATCTCGCCGGCCGGTCTCCAATCCCGTGGCATCGCATCGAGCTACTGCGTCTGTCGAAACGCGAATCTACCGCAGTTCCGCACGCCGAAAGCCCCTCCAACGATTCCGACATTGGTGTGACGGCGAACATTGAACCCGATCCCGCCGCGCCCGACGTGCCGCCCGCCGAGATGCTCGCATGGGTCGGCGTCCACGCCCCGCACTATCTTTCGAGTCAACGCAGCTTCGCGCTCTATGTGCGCGGCTGGAATGTAGTCGACAAAATCCGGCGTGCGAAAGCCGAGGGTACGTTCGCCGGCGTCCTCGCGCACTGGCGTGTGCTTGCGGCTGAACTGCCAAAGGCGTGGCGCTCTGGCCGCATCTGGAATGACATAGGCCCACCCGCCTACAACACAGCGTAGATGCGGTGAATGCAAAAAAGGCCGCTATATGGCGGCCCTTTTACGGGAGTCTCGAAGCCCATGTTGTTTATGCGTGATGTGTTCTCAGCCATTCACGCAGGGCATTGTTCATGCGTGTCTGCCAGCCCTCTCCGCTCGCCTTGAAGCGCTCGACGATGTCAGCGTCGTAACGCACCGTAACCGCGACTTTGGGATTCGCAAGTTTCGGCCGGCCGCCGCGCCGCTTCATCTGGGCGAACTGTTCGTCAGTTGGTTCGAACGTGTCGGGGTCCGCAGCGATACCGCGAGCAATCGCGGCTTCCTCTTCGGGCGTGTTACGGATCAATTTGCGTGGCTTGTTCATAACGGTCAATCTCCCGGTTGTTGGCTTTGCGCAGACTGATAACCCGGAAGGCTTCTCCGCGCTGGGTGAAAACGGCGCAATACAGACGGTCGTCAATCACCGCATAGCCAATTTCGCGCAACTCGCCGTAATCCTTGCGATCGTCGGGCGCGCACCATACAGACGACCAATCGATAGCTTCTGCCAGGGCCAGCGAAACACCGTGCTTGTACTGGTTCGAGTCGCTTTTGGCTGGGTCGTAGGTCGTTTCCATGCGGTTATTGTAGTTACAAAAACATAGAACATCAACAAGTTTTCGTAACTACAATTACTTCGCGCCGTTGGGGAAGCGAGAGCGGCGGCGGCATGACGTTGCGCGAATTGGAAGTATGTTCGGGCGCCTACGGATTGGCGTTTTGATGGGTGCAAACGGGACCGTTATGGTCGTAGCCTTTGTAGTGCTCGTAGAGCCAGTAGTGACATGCGGCGGCATGCGACGCGAACTCGTCGCCGCGCCCGTGGAGAAGCTTCGCCCAATGCATCACCGTGCCAGGCGGTAATAGGCACTCGCTTGCGCCCCACAGATGCGCCATAAGAAATTGGTCTGCTTCGGCTGCAGAGCCACATTTCAGGGCCAGGGGTTCTTGCTCGTAGGGTTGCATTCGGCGGGTAGCCTACCGTGAAGACCTGCAGATGAGTCGGAACGGCCAAGTGATTATAGGTCATTGCTCGCTCGTTTTTTCCGGGTTTCCGTTTCCGTTCGCAAGCCCGACAGGTCACCGTGGACTGTTCCTGAAATGCGATCGATGCCTGTCCGTCGTTGGATCGTCGCGCACTTCCAGTTCGAGAGTGGTTGTGAATCCGCCATCGCCGAGGGTGTGTGTCGCTTTCTTCACGAGCCAGGGCATTTCGTCGATTTCAGCCTTGAAGCCTGAAACGGTCACGGGAAGCTCAGGGAAAATCTCGGCCTGCCCGAGTGCGAGCGTGTAGTCGAGCGTTGCCTGACTGCGCTGCGTGCGCGCAAACTCCGCTTCGGCGGCCGCGCGCGCTTCGGCTTCGGTCGCATAGTCTTCGGGCAATACCTTGACGTTGTGATTGTTCTCGCCGCCGACTATGACCGACTTGCGCTTTCCCTGCCCGTTTGAATGGTAGTGCGCCCGCACGGCCGCATAGCTCTCGCGCTGCGATACGTGATAGCGGTGCTGGTCGCCGCTCTTGCGCGTGATGTTGAGCACGCTGAGCGCCTTTCCGCTCGCGGTCTTGCCGGTGCCGATCGGCATGAACAGCAGGCGCAAATCCTTGACGTTCATCACGGCATCGTAACGCTTCGCGACGCGCGTGAGAAAAGACATATCGCTCTCGTGCGTCTGGTCGATATGCGCGATCACGATTTTCGCGAGCGCTTCGGCAATGGCCGGTTTGAGCGAGTGACGGCCGGCGATCGCGCTCACGATCGCGCCGATCGTCTGCGCGTGCCAGCTCTGTTCTCGGCGCTCGTGCATCGCTTCTGTCATCGAGGCCGAGCGCGCGCGGATCGTGATGATATCGGGGGCGCCACTGTGCTCAACTTCGTCGACGGTGAATGTGCCCTTGTCGACAAGCGTCTCGCCGACCCATCCGATCGAAACCTTGATCGCGGCGCCGCGCTTTGGAATCGCGAACGAGCCTTTCGAGTCGTCTAGCACGAGGTCGAGCGTGTCGGCTTCTTCGGCGCGTGATTCGGAAAGCGACAGGCTGATAAGGTTCGGCGCGATCAGGCGCGAGAGGTCGCGCCCGTCGAGCGTGATGCGGTAATCGGCCTGCGGCTCTTTGCGCAATACGACTTCGGCCTTGTCCGTCATGCGCCCCCCGTCTTTTCGAGAACATACGCAACGACCGTGTTCACGGCTTCGCCGGTGTCGTTGCTAATCGTCTTAGCCGCCTTCAGGGCTTTATCAAGCGAGATGCCGCTAGCGGTCGAGAGCCCCTTGACGGTCGCTTCGGCAACGTCAGGCGCCACAGTGACGGCGGCAGTGATCGCCGCGGATTTCACGTTGCTGAGCTTCAGGTTTTTCACGTTGTCGACAACCTGCGTGCCGACCTTGGCGACGGCGCCCGCCTGCGTGAGCAACTGCTTTGCCTCGCTCTGCGTCTTGTCGCTGTCGGCAGTAACGGCGAGCGTTTCGTCGGCGACGCGCTTGAGCGTGAGCGTGAATTCGATTTTTTTCGGCGCGCCTTCGGCCGTGTGAAACGTCTGCGTTTCGTTCAGGGCGTCGATGATATAGGCGCCGTACACATTGCCGGCGCCGTCGACGAGCACGTAAGCGTCGCCGGCATCGGCCATCGTCGCGAGCTGCTTGATGGATGCGATCGAGCCGAACGACTCGGCCGGAACGACGGTTCCGTTGAGCGTGATCGTGTCGTCGCCGGCGCCGGTGTACTGGCTCGCATCACGCACGCCAACGCGCGAGCTGGTGGGGTGCTTCCAGTTGCGTTGACGCTGCAGCTCCTTGTAAGGCGCAGTGGACAGGCTGAACACGAATTGATCGAGCGCCATCATCATTTTGGGTTTCCTCCTGGCTTATCGATTACCCGCGATCGGAAAGGCTCGAACCGATGCGCGAACGCTTCGCGCTCTCGCGTCGGTCCAGCTCGGCCGCGACGGCGCGCGCGATCGCCTGCGGATCGGCGCCGGCCTGCGGGTAAATGTTGATGAGGATCGGCGCCGGCGCGCTCGCGGCCGCCGCGGCCGCCGGCTGGCTCGTGAGCGGCGCGCGGGTGTCGATCGGCACGGTCGGCCGCACGAGCGGCGCGGCGCCGGCCATTCCCGGCACGGCGAACGTTGTTGCCGCAACGGTTGCAAGACCTGCGGCGGCCTTGGCGATGCGCCCTTGCCCGCCCTCCATGCCGATCGCGGCGCCCTCACTCATAAAGCCGCCGAGTTCAGCGAATACCCGGCTAGGGCTGTGAATGCCGAGCTTTTCCTTGAACCATCCGACCGTCGAGCTGGCGACGTTCACGATCGCATCCTTGACCGTGCCGAGGCCGCCCGTGAGGCCGTTCACGAGGCCGCTGACAATGTTCGAGCCGAACACAGTGAATTGTGCCGGCAGCGTAGAAAACCATGTCATCGCGCCCGCGAATGTCGCGCGCACGCCATCCCACAGGCCGCCGAAAAACGTCTTGATAGGTTCCCAGTATTGGTAAATCAGGTACGCGCCGAGCGCGATCGCGGTGATTGCGAGGCCGATCGGGTTCATCAGCATCATGCGGCCCACAAACATGATCGCCGAGCCGAGCATACGGAATGCGCCGGCCCCCACGCCGAGCACGCGCGCCAGAATGCCGCCCTGCATGCCGAGCGTCGACATACTGAACTTGAGCACGGCCATCGGGCCGAGCACGCCCGCGAGCGCGATCGTCAGCGTGCCGCAAACAACGAGGATCGCGGCGAGCGCGGCGAGAACCGTGAGGATCACTTTCGCGGCCGTGCCGTGTTCCTTCATGAACCCGACAACCTTCTGCGTAGCGCTCGCCGTCAGTTCGAGGCCTGCGTTGTACATCGGCGTGATTTTCTCGCCCATTTCCGTTTTCAGGTCCTTGAGCTGTCGGTACGCTTCCAGCTCGCGGCCCTGCGATAGCTGCGCGCCCTTCCCGGCCGCGCCGTCGATACCATCGGCGCCGGCGTTCAGGTGTTCATTCTTGTGAATCTGCTCGCGCTGCATGTACATCGTCGTGAACAGGTTCGCGGCCGTGCGATTCGTGAAAATCGTCGCGATCATGTCCTTAACCTTGTCCGGGTCCGTGATGCCCTTCGCGGCGAGCTTCGGAAGCAGGACCTTTTCCATCCATTCGAGCGGCGAGGCCTTCAGCACGTCGCCGCCGGCGAGCGCGCCGGGTTTGATTTGCTTGATCATGCCGATCTTGTTGTATTCGACCATCTTCGGGTCGAGCAGTCCGAGGCCTTGCATGACCTTCGCCGCCTTCACGGTCGTTTTGCCCTGGTAGATGTTGCTGTACGCCGACATCAGGCCAGTGCCGACAGCATGGCCGCCCATTTCCTGAATGAGCGGTTCCATCTGGTAATAGAACGCGTCCTTGCGCATCTGTTTCGCAGCAACGCCGCCGGTCTGAATGAAGTTGCGCCACTCGTCGCCGCCCACACGGCCGCCGGTCGCCGTGAGAACCTTTTGCACCATGTTCGCTTCGTCCTTGAACGTCGCTTCGTTTTTCGTGCCGCCGCGCAGCTCGATCACCTTCAGCATGTTCATGAACTTTTCTTCGTTCGCGTGCGCGTCCTCGCTCCCATACAGGGAATCATTGGCGAACTTCATTTTCGCGAGCGTCGGCATCACCATTTGCGCGTGATGCTCGTCGGCGAAAATGCTCAGCGCGTCGCGCATCATCACCATGTTGTCGTTTCGCGATACGCCGTACTGGTTCATCGATTTGACGTAACCCACGGCGTCATTCGATGCGCGATCGCCGAGGCCGAGCGCACGCACGCGCATTTCCTCGCGCTGGAATTCCTTCGCCTCGTTGAGCGATTCGCGCAGGTCGCCGAGTACGTGCGTGCCGGTCGAGCGTGCTGCGTAGCCGCCGACAGCCATGCCGGCCGCAACGCCCTGCATTTTCTCCATGTTCCGGCGAGCAGACGCCACGCGCTTTTCGCGATCGCCGATCGCTTCGAGCTTGCGCATTTGATCGTTCATCGTCGAGGTGGTCGACGCGATGCTGCTGCGCAGGTCGCGCTCGTGCCGGGACAGGTTGCCCGTGTTCACGCCGGCGGCCGCGAGCTGGTTGCGCAGCTCGCGCACGCGGGCCGATTGCCGCTCGTGTTCGGTTCCAAGGCTCGCGGCCGTCTGCCTGGCCTTCTCGAACTCCGCGGACATCTGGCGCGAAGGATTGGCGGTTGCCTTCAGCGTGGCGGCCAGCTCGCTCACGCGGCCGCGCGCGGTGTCGAGCTGGGATGCGGTCGAGGCGAGCCCCTTGCGCACCTCGCGAAACTCGCCGATGGTCTTTTGCGTCTTGCCCATTTCGGCCAGCTCGCGCCGCGTTTCCTTGAGCGAGCCGGCGAGCCCCTTGTTACCGGCGAGGATGTTTTTTAGGGGCTTCGTCATGTTGTCGACCATATCGAACATGACGCGAAGTTTCAGGGCGTTATCCATCGTTTCCGTTTCCGCTTCTGAGGCGCGCACGCTCGCGCCATTCCATCAATTCCGCAAGGCCGAACTCGTCCATTACGACAGGCGTCCATCCTGTGAAAACGGTCGCGATATCGGCCATCGCGTCTTCTACATGCTCAGGGATTCCATGCGCGCTTTCGCGGCCTTCGGCATCAAAAAACCGGCAAAGATACCTCCCAATTGCACGAGGTCGGCCGGGTCGATGTTGGCGACATCGAACTCGGTGAGGGTCGGCGTCGAGATACGCGGGAGCACTTTCGAAAGCGCCGTAACGTCGAGGTTCACGAGGTCGGAAAGCGACACGCCGCGCAGCTCGCCCGATCGGGGCTTGCGCAGCGTCACGCGGTCGATTACCTGCTTTCCCTCGCCGCGCACGAGCGGGGTGTCGAGAATGTGCGTGTTCGGATCGGCGGCCGCCGCCGTGGTGGTTTCGTTTTCCGGGGCGCTGTTGGCTTGGTCTGCTCGTTGCATGGTGTGGGTATATGGAATGAGGCTGGAGAGGCGTGGCGGCCCGTTTCCGGGTCGCCGTGGCATTACAGGCCGATCGCGGTGCGAAGCGCCTGCAGCAGATCGGTGCCGTTGATGTTCTCGATCATGTTCACGAAGTCGAGTTCGATGATCGTTTCGCCGTTCACGGTGAGCTTGTAGTAACTCGCGACGGTCGTGATCTTGACGGCCGTGTCTTCCTTCGGCTTTGCGTTGCCGAGGTCAATTTCCGAGTGCCGGCCGCGCACGACGACTTCGATCGCGTCGTACTTGTCGGAATCCTCCGCCTGATAGCCGCCGGCGAAGCGCAGCAGTACTGCGTCGTGCTTCAGCGCTGCGTACTGCGTGAGAACCGACTTCACGAGGCCGCCGCACGTCCATTCCATCTGGATAGCTTCCTGGCCAAAGTCGACCTTGACCGGGCCGCTCATGCCGCCGGCTTGATAGTCCTCCATCTTGCGGGTCAGCTTCGGCAGCGTGATTTCGGGAACCTTGCCGGCGAAGTTCTCGCCGTTGTGAAAGAGGTTGAACCCCTTCAGTTTGCTCGGCAGTGCCATTGCGTTTTGCTCCTGTGTAGTGCCGGCTTACGCGTTCACGCGCGAGGCGAAATCGGCGAGGTATTGGTCGGTGATGCGCTGGCGCAGCAGCAGGTTTTCGAGCGGCGGCACGGGCGTATAGTCGTAATCGATATACGCCTTGCCGGACTTGAGCACGTCGGTCGTGTTCGGCTCGGCATCCCACCACGACGACCCGCCGATGAGATAGCCCTGCGAGGTCCATTCGCGCATCTTTCCGTTGATGCTCTCAATGATGTCGCGGGGCAGCGAGGGATTGAGCGGGCCGTCGACAACGGGCATCTGCGCTTCGGCGATCGAATCGGCGATTACCTGCGCGGTGCGCGTGTAGTTCTCGAACATGAAAAGCGGATCGTCGGAACAGGTGCGCGATCCCCAAAAACGGTAACCATTGCGGTTGATGAGGGTCGTCACGTCCTGCTCGTTCAGGTAGCCCGCATCCGTCGACGGGTCCTGCAGATCCCAGGACACGTCAGCACTGATACCCGTCACGCCATTAACGGCGACGTTCGAGAGCGTCTTGTGCCAGCCGGTGTCGTTGTCGATCTTGGCGCGCAGACCCATCGCATACGCGACGGCCGGCGCTTCGACCGTTGCGCTCGTCGTCTCGTCCCATGCGAGGAAATTCGGCCAGATCACCATGACTTCGCGCTGGCTGAACTGCTTGCGGTAGGTCGTGACTTCTTCCTTGGTCTTGCAGCCGTTCGCGAAGGCGTAGACAAAGCCGCGAAGGGTCTGCGCGATCGAGGCGAGTTCGGCCGTCACGGGCTGCGTGTCGAGGAACGGAGCGCCGAGAATTCGCGGCTTTACGCCGAGCTTCGCCTGCGCCGTGAGAAGCGCCTTGATGCCGGTGTATTTGCCATCGGCCGTGACGGTGCCGATCACGTTGGTCGTCGTTTCGGCGTCGTCCTTTCCTTCGGCCACGCGCACGACAACGGTGATCGGTTTGGTCTGCAGGCCGATCGCGTTCAGCGCCTTGTAAAGCGTGCCCTTGGTGCCGGCCTTGCCGAGCGCTGCAACGACGTTCGTGAGCAGCACGGGCGTATTGAGCGGGAACGTCGCTTCGTCGGCATCTTCGGCAGTCGCGACGAGGCCGAGCACGGCCGTCGACACGGTACGGATAGGCCGCGTGCCTTCGTTGATTTCCAGCACGCGTACGCCGTGGTGATAGTCCTGCGGCATGTTCAGTTTCTCCGATGAGGGTGAGAGAGGAAAGCGGCCGTTACATGGCCGTGACGAAATCCGGCACGGCCGGGAAATCGACGTTCGGCCATTCGGCCAGTTCGGGCAAATCGCGCAGCGCCTTGCGATACGCGAGCAGCGCGGCGTATTGGTCGGCCGTGAGTGTGATGGCGCCGGCAAGCGCCAGCTCATCTTGATGGCGCGCAACGATCCAGTCGGAAGCCGTGATCGCCGCATTGCGTTCGGCGCGCTTCAGCTCGGCGAGGGCGTCGCCAGTCGGCGCCGGCGGATCGAGCAGCACGGGGTTCCCGTCCGCGTCGATGCTCGGCTGTTTGCCCGTGGCCGGGCCGTCGAGCATTTCGCGAAACTGCGCGGCCGTGAGCCTGACAAATTGAACATCTTGCGGGGGCATGCCGATCGCGTCGTCGTAGTAGCCGGTGATTGCGCGCGTTGCAGCGTCATAGGATGCGTATTTTTGGCTCATTTTTTCAGTACCCGAAAGCGATATATGAGGGAGTCAGGGCTACGGTGGTCGAAGTGTTTTGATTGAACACAAACCCGTTTGCAGAGGTTTTGGACAACCCTTCTACGGTTGCCCCTGAACCCACGGCATTTGCGGGAATTGCATAAGCAACCAGGCAACCATTGGGGAATGCAACCGGAAATGTCCAGCTCGCCGAAGCGCTATTACCGGGTGCAGTGGCTACGCTAATAGCCCTGTATCCCCACTGGACAATCAGGCCGCCCAGCCACGTGGGGAACGCGATATAGCCAATATTCCCCAGCGAAATCGCGAACCCTGCGCGTAGCTTCTTCGGCGTGACGATCGTTGCGTCGTCGGTGCCGGCCGTGGTCTGCGCCTGCGTCGCAACTTTCGCGGTGCCCTGCGTGGCTTCGGCCGCCTGTTCGGCCTTGAACCATGCCGAGTTGATAAGCGCCGTGCTGTTGTCGCCGGCGGCCGGTGCTTTGCCATTCACGATGCCGCTTGCTGCGGCCGTGAGAAGCCGCGCGAGTGCGGCGAGATTGGATGCGAGACTCATTGACTAGGATTCCTATTAGATTGCACGTGCGCTTTTACGCGCCGCCAATGCGACCCTGTACGGCCCACGTGAACGATGCATTGCCGCCGCTGTTTGCATATCCGTACAACTGGCCCGAGTGATAGCCTTCCGCAGCGGGCGGAACGTTTGACGAAAGCAATGCCGCAGTCGCATTTGCGCCGACACTTGTCGCGGTCGCGGTAGTCGACGAACCTGTCGTGCCATCGATGCTCAGTGCGGCGCCCCAACCGCAGCCAGCGGTACCGTTAGCTGCATACCCAACGGCCTGAATAAACGGCTGTTCATCGGCCCAACTAAGCCACGCAAACCCGCCGCCCAGCGCCGTCGCGCTTTGATTGGTGGTCGAATTTACAAACGTCGCAGTAGCCAATAGGCACGCGGGGCGATTGAAGTAAGAGCGGACCGTTTGAATCGTGCTTGTTTGAACGAACTGCGCCGATGCATTGGTGTAGCACATGCCGACTAGCGTAAGCGCAGCATTGCCGGTCATTGTTTCTACGCCATTAGCCGCCGTGCTATGGCCCGTCGTACTGGCACTAAGCGCAATCGCGTTGCCGCTCCATGCGGCGTATATGTAATACAGCGTGCTTGCGGCGAGCCCGGTATTAGGCAGCGTAACGCCGGCCCGCGGAATCTGTTGAACAGTACCGTCGATATTCAGACACTGCCCGTTGTACGGCTTCAGGATCAGCGCCGTTGCGCTTGCGTAAGACAGGCGGCATTGACCGTGCGCAGCGAGAGGGTGAATCCATGCGCTATTCGGAACGCTCTGGCTGTTGTCATTCTGCGCGAGATTCGGCGTCGTAGAACCGGCATACAGCGCGAGCGGGCCGCCCATCGCATCGCCTGACTTCTTCACGGCGTCCGCAACGCTGAACGTCGAGAACAGGTAAGCCGTGAACTGCTCGTCAGCAGTCGCTGCGTTCGTCAGCTTGATCGTGAGGCCGTCTGTCGCGAGGAAGTCGGGCGAGGCGGCTGTGCCGGGTTGCTGCAGCGCGCCGTTTCGTTCGAGCATCACGGCGCCGGGGGTGTAGCCGCCGACAATGTTGATCGTGTTTCCGGTGATGCCCGTGATCGGCACGGGCCGAAAACCCGCCTGGCCGCCCGCGCTCGCGAACTTCATCGCCGCGCCGTCACTGCACACGATCACGGGCGAGCCGGCAGGCAGCACAACGCCCGTGCCGCCGGCGACTTTCGCCGTGATGTTGAAATTGCCGTCAGCGCTGTTTTCGATGATCCATTGACCCGATTGCGCCGGGAATACGAGGTCTTTCGAGGCCTTGAGCGTGCCCGAGAGCGTGAGCATTGCAACGCCATACTGCGCGGCCGTGAGCGTGATCGTCGTGTCGTCAACGCCCACATCGACAATCTGCCGGCCGTCCGTCGCGGCGAAAACGGCCGCCATGTTTGCAGCCCGGCTCGATTTGTCGCCGACAGGCGGCGTCACAATGCGCGCCGTCCCGCCCGAGATGGATTGAATCACCCATGCGCCGCCGTTCGCCTTGTTGAGCTGCGTATTGAGGCGCGCACGCACGCCCGCGCCGGCCGGCAGATCGCCCGCGCCGAGGTCCGCGTGATCGGCGCCGAGCAGGGGCAGCTTCGGAATCGTGCTACCCGCTGCGCTCGTCGGCGTGAACGTGCAGGCGTTGTCGTTCGTCACGGCGACACGAAAACACGCCTCCATGCCGTCGACGAGTTCGGTGATGGTCGGCGACAGGTTCGCAACGATGTTGTTTTTCGTGCCCGTGTCGGGCGTGTAGGTCGTGCGGCCAAACTGCAGCACGCGGCGCAGCCAGCTCGTGCGGTTCGCGAGCTGCTTCGTCGGCACGTTGTCGATCCCATCGGGGCCGCCCTGTATCGGGTCCGATGTCTCAAACTGGTAAATCCCGTCAGCCCAATCGCCGGTTTCGGGTAGATAACTCATGCTTCGATGCTCCCTCTCGTGTATTGACCGTCATAGCGGCCCGTGGCGTTTCGGCGCAGTGGTGCGGCGGTGTAGTCGAGCAGATACAGCTCGGAGCGCTTCGGCGCATACCGTTCGAGCACGGCTTTCAGGTTGTCGGCCTGGTCGCGCGTAATCGGCCGATGCAGACGAACGATGTATTGCGCCCACTCGCCCCGCTCATTGCCGTGAACCCATTCGCCGCTATAGCGCGCAGTGCCGTCACGCCGGCGCACGTTGCGCCCTTCGATCAGGTCAATCTCGCCAAAGCCCAGGCGCCGGATGACCTCGCGCACGGCCCACGGCGTGCCGCGCTTCTGGTGCAGCTGGATCGCCCCCTTGATGAGCGCGCGGCGCGCTTCGTCCGATTCGGCGAGTTCCCATCCGTCGACAGAGACTTCGGCGGCGAGGTAAGGCAGCAACGCGGCCGGACAGGTGTCCGGGTTCCAGTACTCGCGCGCCATCGTTGGCACGTCGTCGACTACGGCGAGCGCGGTCGCGGTGCGACGTTCGAGCGGCGTGGCGTTCGGTGGCAGCAGATCAGGCATAGATGCCGCCGTTTTCAATGATGATTTCGAGGCAGTACGAGGCCTGCGTCGCGCCGATCACGATGTCGCCGGCGGGCTCGATCAGCTCGGTTTTCGTGAGGCCGGCTGCCTGACATACGCCCTTGATGCCGGATTCGGCCACGCCCACGCCGAGGCGGCGCACCTTGTCGGCGTAGGCCTGCGCGTTGAGCTTCGCCTGCTCGATCAGCACGTCGGCGCCCACGGCCGAGCGCGTGTAACCCCGCGCATGGATTCGATAGGTAATGATTTCGGCCGAGCGCGCATATACGGTGTCATTCATCGGCCGTTGATCCTCCGCGCTCAGTGCCGTCGTGACGGCTGCACAGAGTTCGTCGTCGACCGATCCATCGCCCTCGCGGGAAAGCAGCGTCACGAGCACGTCGCCCGGTTGCGGGCGGGTCGCGGTCGCGTCGAGCAGGCGGCCGTCGACGGCGAGCGCCTTGGATTCGTAGGCGGCCGCCGGCCCCGCTACGCTGAAACCCTGCGGCGCGAGCTGCACGCGCAAACGCAGGTCGTCGTCGTCTTCGTCGACTTCGGCGATGCTGTTGGCGGTGTCGGCCGGCGTGACGATCAGGCGTTGAAGGCCGAACAGGGCCGCGCGCTGCGTGAGGTCGTTTCCCTTGGCGAATGCGAGCATCACGGCGCGCACGGCATCGTTGACGCGCTGGCGCCATACCAGTTCGCGGTAACTGTTTTCCTGCAGCAGACGCGCGAGCGGTTCGGATTCGAGTTCGACGGTCGCTGCAATCTCGGCCTGCTCGTCTTCAGGCCAGAGCGACACGAGCGAGGCCTTGCGCTCGGCGTAGATCGTTTCGAAATCGAGGATTTCGAGCACGTCAGGAACCGGCAGGCTCGCGAGGTCGATGAGGTTTGCGGTCGTCATGCTGCGGTCCCGTTCGTGAGATTGACACTCGTGCGAACTGAGTCGCCCGATACGGTCGTATAGCCTTCGAGGTCGATCACCTGTTCGCCGGCATCGTCGATGCTCAGCTGTACGCGCTGCAGCGTTACGCGCGGCTCCCACGTCATCAGCGCAGTTGCAACGGCCGCATAGAGGCGCGTGCGCGTGGCGCCGTTGAAAGGAGCGTCAACAAGGTCGGGCAGCTCCGAGCCGAACGTGCGGCGCTTCACGCACGACACGAGCGGCGTCGTGAGAATCTTCGCGATCGACTGGTACAGGTGCGAGAGGTCGACAATCGCGCGGCCGGTGGTGGCGTTCATGCCTTTCATAGCGGCTCACTCGTCGGCGCGTTGTCGCCTTGTTCCTGGTGTTTGTGGTGTGCCGAGCTTTTGCCGCCGGCGATCACGTCATCACTTACGGCGACAGTGCCGGAAATGACCGCGGCGGGGCCGCCGCTTTCGCCTGCGTGGCCGCTCATGCCGTTCTCGAACACGAATGCACCCTTGACGAGCATCGCGCCCGTGACGGTGGTTTGCCTGGCGTCGAGCGTGATGTCGTCGGCCTGCACGCTCGCGGTTTTCGTCTGCACGCTCACGGCGCCCGGTGCGACGATCAGCACGGTCGCGCCTTCGGGCAGCGTCGCCGTGAGGGCGTGCGCTGCGTGGTCGTATTCGAGCTGGGCACCGTCCGGGTAGACGCGCAGATGCTTGTCGGCGCTGTTGCTTGGCGCCGGCGATGCGTCGGAATTGATGCCGGCTACGGCGATACCCTGCGCCGGGTCGCCCATCGGGCAAAGGAGAATGACCTGCTCGCCCTTCGTGAGCGGGCTCCACTCGCGGGTTGTGCCGGCGCGCGTTGTCGCGAACGGAATCCAGTTCGTGGTAAGGCCGGGGTTGTCCGCGTCGTCGGGGTCGCCCACGGAAACCCGGCAGGTTGGTGGGTTGCTCGCGAGGTCAACGTCGAAAACGGAACCCTTGCGGATCAGGTTGACGATGAGGCGGCGGAATTCGTTGGCATCCATACCGCCCATGTTGCCGCCCGCGTACGCGCGTAGCGAGCGTCGCTAGACGTTTTCAGGCTGGATACAAATAAAAGGCGGTCAGCGATTCCCACGCCTTACATTTCACCAACTTCTTTGTGCTGAAAATCTCCGAATTGCCACGGACACCGTGACTGTCGTTGATGGATAGCAACAGAGAATTTCTCGTTGAGTAGTTACTAAATTCTTTTTATTTTTTTGAGAAACTCGCGTCGCGCGATGTTTAAAAACTTTCAAGTTTGATGCGATATCAAAATTCTTCTCTTCAATGTGTCCCAGCGCACATGGGAAGACAATAAAAATATGACGTTTGCGCCGAGTCTCCTAACATAACATCGAATGCGAGAGGTTTACAGGCGACATGAACTCATCTGAAATCAAGAAGGACGACAAGCCACTTGAAGGGTTCCTTAAACAGGCAGCTCAATATAAGGAATTTATTGCGATCATTGCCGGCTTGGTTGTTACGGCAATTTTCGTTCGAGATTATTTCGCCACAAAAGATGAAGTCAGGATTCTTCAATGTCAAGCGGAAAATGGTATTGCGCTGGTGGAAAATAAAGTTAATGCCGAAGATTCGAAGACAAAAATACTCGCGATTCAAAGACAAATAAACGATGCGGTCCAGCGAGGAAAAAGCCAAAAAGGCGCAGCTGCTCAGGCTGCGTCAGAGACAATAATGACCCTTAACCTTGATCTTGATCAGCTTAAGACGGACCTTGCAAACGCAAATGCCGCGCAAGCAACGGCGATCTCAAATCTTACGCCTGGCGTCTGCGACGGGAAGGCGACATCAAAGTGAAGAGCCTATTTCTCTCCCTAATTCTCCTTCTGGCTAACACATGTATTGCTGAAGAGATACAGCTCGGCGTCATTTCGAACCGAAACTGCAGCAAACTATCCTATGATCAGGGTCAGCAGGTAGTGAATAACCAAAATCTGCAGAAAAATCAATCGACTCAGCAACTGCAGAAAAGCCAGATGAACAAAAATGATGTGGAAAATCAGCAGTATCAGCAGAAACAATTTCAGCCGTTATTGCCATCCAGAATTTATGACAACTCTCCTACGACACTTAGCGTCCAATTGGAATCAACGGCGGATGGCGACGGACAGGAAAATTTAGTGAAACTGTGTGCGTTGCGTGTACGTGACAGGATGGAATTGCTTCAAATTGATTTTGATCCTATTGAGGCGTCCCCGGTATTTCAGCAAGCATTACAAAACTGCGTTAACGCATCAGATCCAGGCATTCAGATTCGATCCGCGATATTGAAGAGCAAAGGTCCCTGCAGGTAGCTTCCGCATTCTGAAGGATAGTTGAATTGCAGCGTGCGTCGATATCCAATGAAATGTCGAACCGCGAGCATCAAGACTTATGCACGACATGTGAAAGCAGCCTGTCTCGTATCAAATCGCGCTCGGAATCGGAAAAGCCGAGGAGTACTCGCGCCGGATAGCGCACCTGGGGGCCGCCTGGTGCAACGGGCGCCACTTCGCCGAGCTGGTGAATGCGAGCGATACGCGCGACGCGGCCGGCGAATCCGATCGCTAGGCCTGCGGGTGCCGCTTCGATTTGCATGTATCGCGCTGTGCGCAGCTTCGCGAACATCGCCGCGCGCTTGATGCGCCCGCGCTTGCCGCGCAGTTTCTTGCCGTCTTTCTTCGCCTTGATCTTTCGCGGCGTGTACGCGGTGCCGTCCGGGTCCTGCTGTGCCGCAATGCGGGCCTGCTGGCTGCGTCTCAGCTCGCGCGCAATGTCGAGCATCGCCCTGCTGCGGCCCGCCGGCGAGAGCTGCATAAGCAGCGCGCCCGCCCACCTTTCAACGGCCTGCAGTTCGTCGGCGCCGCTCATGCGGGAACCTCAGAGCCATCGCGATCGCTGCGCGCGATCACGTCGAGCGGATCGCCAGCGGGCTGCGCGCACCATGAAAGATCATTCGGGTCGAGCTGGGAGTCGTCGACGTGCGTGATCGTGCGCTTTCCGTTCTCGCCGACCTTGACGACAACGCTCTCGGTGAGCTGCAGCTTTACAGACACGTCGGCTGTCGCGTTGGCGAGTATGTCGACTTCATACGTGATGCCGTTCGCACGCTGGTCTGCATTCGTGAACAGGTCCGACTGATAGCGCCGCGCCCACTCCACAACTGCGATGAAAAGATCGTCGGAATCGCCCGCAAAGTCGAGCAGCATGACGTTGCAGATATAGCGGTATTCAAACGACGGCGAGCGCGCGCCCGTGGCCGCGATACTCCCCTGGTCAATGAACACGGTGAGGTTTTCGGGCGAGGACTTGAGAGAGGGAATCGCCGCGACAATCGCCGCGCGCAGGCTTGCCGGCTTAATCATGCGCCGCGCTCCCCTTCGTGCCTTGCTGTTGGCAGTTGAACACCATATCGACGATCGCCGCGCACGAGGCCCATGCGGCGCGCGCGATGGTGAGCGCGTCGTCGAGGTCGCCGTTAGTGCGCGGGGCCATCGCCGGGAACGTGCAGCGCGGCACGGTCTGACACTGCTGCAGCGTAATCGGCGGCGCCGGTTTGGGCGGGGGTGTTGTGCAGGCGGGCAATGTCAAAAGGCAAAGGCGTATCAGCCCATGCGCGAATCTCGGCGTTTTCATCCTTGAGTCTCCGGCTTACCTGCAGGGCTGTCTCGAGCTGGGAAGCGATCGCGGTGCGCGTGCTGTCGAGCTGCTTCTGCTGCCTAGCCTTTTCGGCGGCATCGTCCTGCAGGCGCTTGATCGTGTCGTCGCGGTCGACAATGCCCTGATTCGCGCCGGCGAGCTGCAGCGCGGTCTCGGCGAGTTCGGCGCGCAGCTCGCGAACGTAGAACACGGCGGCCGCCACGGCGAGCAGCGCGACGAGCGCAGCGCCAATCCTTGCGGCGATGCTCATGCGGCCGCCTTTTCGGTGCCAGCGTATTTGTCATACGCGCGCGTGAGCTTCACGTCGTACAGGTTGCGGGCGAAATCCGGCCCGTTGTAGCCCTTGGCGAACGGGCCGAACTTGCGGGCCTTGAGCGATGCAAGCAGGCTGTTGTCGGCCGCCACAAAGCGCACGAATGCGTCGAGCTGGTCGCCCTCGCTGTTCTCCATGCGGCTCACGAAGTCGTCGACGCTCGCATAGCCCAGGCGCTCCCAGTTCTCGCCCATCACCTGAAACGCGCCCCAGCTCGCCGACTCGTATGCGGCCGCCGGGTCGATCAGCTCGGCCAACGCGAGCCGGGTGTACTCGGCCGCGCCGCCCTGATAGCCGCCGGGTGTCTGGGAAACGATGTTCGGGTATTTCGCGGCGAGCGGTGCCGGGTCGATGCCGCGCGCTTTCAGGCGGCGCCAGAAAACATGACGCTCGAACAGGATTTTCGGCCGGCCGTCGACGAGATAGCCCGAGCCGGTCGATTCGACTTCGTTCACGGCACGCACGCACGCGAGCGGCACGCCGAGCGTATCGGCGGCCCGTACGAGGTCCGCGTCGGCGAGGTGCTTCGGGTCGCGCTGGCCGGTCGCGAGCGCGGCGTATGTCTTGGGGCCGGCGATGCCGTCGACCACGAGGCCGGTTTTCGCCTGCAGTGCGCTCACTGCGGCTTCGGTGGCGGCATCGTAGACGTGCGACACGGCGAGCGCATAGCCGGCGCGATTCAGGCGCGTTTGCAGCAGGCCAACGTCGGCGCCAAAGTCGCCGAGGCGGTGCGTTTTCATGGGGCATCACTCCGCAAAAGGCGCGCGACATTACCGCGCGCGCACAAAACGAACAGGGAGAGCAGAACGGCCTTCCCTGCTTCAAAAAATCCGACCTGCTTCGCGTGCAGCGCGAGTTCGATGGACGAGCCGCCGAGCACGACGACGAGCAGCCAGGCGAGCCATGAAACGTGATGCCGGTGGCGTGCGCCGTTGCGGCGATAGGTCAGCAGCTGCAGCGCGGCCACGAGCTGCGCAACGAGCGCGATCGTCGCGAGGGTGATGTGCATGTCAGCCCCCTTTCTTCAGGAACGCGAACAGGTCGACACTTTTGACGCGCTCGATCAGCTGCAGCGTCACGGTAATCACGAGCGCGGCCGCGAAAAAGGCCGCCACGCCACTGGAGCGGATCGGCGTTGCGTTGACGATTTCCGGCGCGGCGAGGTAGCCCATCACGAGCGAGATGAGCAGGTACGCGGCGCGCTTGAGGATGCCGATGTCTTTCGACGTGACGACGACGAGCGCGGCGCCCGTGAAAGCGCCGATCAGCGCGTTTCCGTCGATACCCGGTGCAAGGCCTGCGAGCCCGATCGCGGCCGAGATTGCTGCGGCGGTGGTGGTGTTCGGTTCGGCCATGCGTTCGGCTCCTGGGGTCAGTCAAACAGTTGCAACAGGGGTTTCGTGGTTTGGACGGTCGTCAGATCGGGCAGATCAACGAGCGTGCCAAGCGGCAGCACGACGCCGTAATCGGCGAGGCCTTCATTCGCCTCTAGAACAGCTTCGACCGTGCCATCGGTGCGGCCGTAGTAACGCCAGCAGATCGCGTCGACGGTATCGCCTTGCAGTGCGGTGACTTTCATCAGATCAGCTCGATCGTCGTGCGCCGGATGCCGCGAATATCGGCGAGCGCATTGCGGACATTGCGCCGCGCCTCGCATATCGTCGCTTCGAGTTCTTCGGCTTTCTGTCCGCCCGTTTTGGTCGTGTCGAGGCCGCGGTATTGCTCGGTCAGGTCTGCGCGCACGAGGTTGTAGATCGCGCGGCGATAGCGGATAACGTGTGTGCTTTGGCCGCCGAGCTGCGGCGCCGGAACGCCGTCGAGGTCTGCATACCCGGCCGCGAGCTGCGAGGCCTGCCACGATCCCAGCTCGGCGTTACAGCTCGCCATCGCATCGAGCGCGGCCGAACGCAGGCGCGTATCGGTCACGGTGCCGTCGAGGCGCGATTCTTCGCGCAGCTCGGCGAGTTCGATGTCGGGAAACCAACCGTCATTTGTGAGCGTCGTTGACGGGTCGGGCGGCGTGCTGCTGGCCGTGGGTTCGGTGGCGATAAAGCTGCTCATGACAGGGCTTTGAATAGGTGGCGGTGGACCGGCGTTCGAATCCCGTTGCCGTCAGGTGTAGGGAGTGAACGCCGGTGCCGCCATTGCCGGGGGGGCTCTTTACGTGCGGGCGGCCTTGCGGCGGCCGTCCGCATCGCTCAGCATCTTTTCGAGCCGAGCAATGTTCTGTTTCACGCCGGCGCGCGCGTTGAGCTGCAGCGCCGTCTGAAGGTTTTGAAGTGCTTGCGCTGCGCGACCCCAATCGTGCATTTCGTCGAGCTGGTCGTCGCCGATCAGCTTCATCGCCGCGAGGCCGAGCGCCTTGTACAGCTTCGATCGAATCTGGTCGTGCATGTCGGCCGATTCGGTCAGCTCGCGTACTTCGTTGAGCTGGTCAACGTCGAACGTGCCGCCGTCGGCGATCGCGATGAGCGCAGCGTCGGCGAATTCTTCGGCGATCGCGGCCGGCGCCGCACGCTCGTAATGCGCGGGCAGCGTTAAACCGTGCTGCAGCGCATAGCGGGCGATGTCGAGCGCGCCGGCATAGTCGCCAGCGTCGACGCGCCAGATCATGACCGTCGTCAGCACGTCATCCTGAGCGCCCCGCCCGCCTTTCAGCGCGCCGCTCACGTAGTCGGCGTATTCGGGCAATACCTCGCGTTTCACTTCGATCTTGCGCGCTACGGATTGCAGCGCTTTCAGGCGGCGGCGATCGGCGGCGAGCTTTGCGAGCATCAGCTCGTAATGGCTCGCGCCGGCGAGGCTTCGACCGGGGGCCGCCGAGGCGGCCGCCTGTTCGGCGCGTACGCGCGCCTGATGTCGTCGGGCGGGGGTGCTCATGGTCAGGCCGCCGGTTCGATTTCGATGTTTTCCACGATCGCGCCGCAGCCGTAATCCTCCACGACATACGCCTCGTTGCTCGATTCGTAGTTCTCGATTTGATCGCGCTTCGGGTTGTCGATGATCGAGCGGCGGCGTGCGCCGTTCTGGAAGTAAATCGACAGGTTGTCGAGGCGCGTGATGAGCAGCGTGTTGGCCGGGACAAACGGCGCGCTCACGGCCTGCTTGCCGCCGATGCGCTTGCCGCTGATGACCATATCGAGCGCGGCCTGCTCGGTCGCGACGTTCGCGCTGCTCACGATCGGGAAATACTTGTCATGCAACAGTGCGCTACCCATCACCACAACGACGGCCGGATCGTCGCGATACCACTCGTCAAGCAGCTGCAGGGCGTCGAGCACGAGCGCGTCGAGATTCTTGTAATCGGTGCCTGCGGCCGTACCGACCTTGACCTTTTTCGAGCCTTCGACGGCTTCGTGCATCACGCGATCGGCCGCGTTATCGCGGTACTTCTGCAGCCAGCCCACATTGACATCCTGCAGGAGAGGCTTCGCAGCGCGGTCAGACGTTGCGGCGCGCGATGCGCCATTGAAACCGATGCAGATGCGGTCGAGCGCCGTGCGCTGCAGGATCGCGTCGCGAATGCGCGTCTGGAAGTCGGGAAAGTGCGCCCAGGCATCGAGGCGCGCGTACTTCAGCGCCGTGTCGAAATTGGTTTGCGTGCAGACATAGCCGCTCCCGTCGAGGGTGGTCGGGTCGACCGGCGTGCGGTCCTGCTTGCTCGTGTCGGTCGTGCTCGCGATCGGCGAGCCGATGCCGAGGCCGATTTTCTCGCCGCTCTGCTCGTCGACGCCGACCATGTTGATGCGCTGCAGGAAGGCGCTCGATTGCTGGATGCGCGTTTCGAGCGTTTGCTGCACGGAAGGGTCGACCGTGAATTTCACGGTTGCGTCGGGTACGGCGTTCAGTTGCGCGATCGCCTCCACGTAGGCATTGAACGCGGCGCGGGTCGGGTTACGCATGGGGTGTTTCTCCGAAACGTTGAGGGAAAGGCCTTGGGGTGCGTGCGATCAGCAATCCGTTTTCTGGACGCCATTCGCGCCGGTTGCCGGCGGCCGTTGCTGTCCGGCCGGTTGCGTCGAAAGCGCTGCAGTCAGCTCGTCGAGCTTTTTCGACGTGTCGGCGTGCGCGGCCTTTTCGGTGTCCAGCTCGGCGCGCAGCTCGTCGAGCTTCGCGGCGTACGTCTGCACGGTTTTCGCCTGTTCCTGCGAAAACGTCGCGAGCAGTTCGACGGCCTGCGTGATGTCCTTAAAGCGCTTGTCGTCGGTGGCGCCCTTCTCTTTCACGAAGCCGAGCATTTCGCCCACGCGATGAAACAGACCGGCAACGGCGCCCGCCGGCGTTTGCGTCGCGGGCTCGAACTCGATCACGGTTTCTTCGGCGGCCGAAAACAGGTTTTCGGGTGCCTGCTTGCGCGCCTTGAGCGGGCTGTTATCGCCCTGGCCGGCGGCGAATGCGAGCATTTCGGTGCCGAGGCTCGCGGGGCTGTCGGTCACAGCGAGGCCGATGAGATAGGCCTGCTTCGTGTCGGCAAACGAAAAGTTGATTTCGATCGACGTGTACAGCTTCTGGCGCGACTTCTGCAGATCGAGCAGCGCCTGCGTCGGCGTGATCTGTGCGTACAGCGCGAGCTTGCCCTTGAGCGGGCCATCGTCGACCGGTTCGGCCTTGAGCGCGGACACGTCGCCGTACGCGCCAAACGGGTTCGTATCGGACAGCGGCGCATAGCCGCGAATGTGCTCGCAGTTCACGCGTGCGCCATAGAGAGCCGTGTTGTACTGCGCGGCCATCTGCTGAATCCATTCGCGTTCAATGTTGCGGCCGTCCGTCGTCGCGCCTTCGACGGCCACGCGGAACCATTTCGACGTGCTGGCGTGGTTGCCGTCCGCGTTCGAGGTCGAGCCGATGCCGAGGCCGATCGCGGCGCCTGCGGTGCCGAGGCCGGCGAGCATGTCGCCGTGTTGCAGGCCTGCGCCGATCGCCGTTGTCGCGGCGTGAGTGTCGAGCGCAATGAGCGAGGCCATCGAACCAACGGCGAGAGCCACGAGCGACAACTTGCGTTTGAACATCGTATGTACTCCGACAGGTGAATGTTTGGGTTGCGTCCTCTTTTATGTATGGTGCCGTGCGGAGGTTGTACTCACAACGACGTCCGAACGTGATGCGGCCGGGCACAAATCGCGGTTCTGCGCGCGCGTGCGACGGGCCGGTACGCTTCTGCCATGCTCGAAACTACCGACATCACGACTCCGGCCGCGGACCCGAAGAAGGCCGCACGCGCCCTCTACTGGCAGGGCTGGCGCGTGTCGTCGATCGCCCGTCATCTGGAGCTGAAGCGATCGACCGTCGAAACATGGAAGCAGCGCGACGGCTGGGACAAGGCCGCACCGATCGACACGATCGAGCTGACGACCGAAATGCGCGTCAACGCGCTCATCTCGAAGGAAAAGAAGGACCCGGGCGATTACAAGGAAATCGACCTGCTCATGCGGCAGCTCGAACGCATTGCACGGGTGAGGAAATACGGGGAGACCGGGAAGGAATCGGATCTAAACCCGAACATCGCGGCGCGCAATGAGGGGCCGAAAAAGGGAAGCCGCAATGCGTTCAGCGAAGCGCAGATCGAAAAGATCAACGAGGCGTTTCGTGATTCGCTTTTCGACTATCAAAAGGTCTGGTATCGAAACGGCGATCAGCGCACGCGCAACATTCTCAAATCGCGGCAGATCGGCGCGACGTGGTATTTCGCACGCGAGGCACTTGTCGATGCGCTCAACACGGGACGGAACCAGATTTTTCTGTCCGCGAGCAAGGCGCAGGCGCACGTATTCAAGCAGTACATCACGCAGTTTGCGCGCGAGGCGGCCGATGTCGACCTGAGCGGCGACCCGATCGTGCTGCCTAACGAGTCGATCCTTTACTTTCTCGGCACGAACGCGCGAACCGCACAGAGCTATCACGGCAACTTCTATTTCGATGAATATTTCTGGGTGCCGAAATTCACGGCGCTCAACAAAGTCGCGTCAGGCATGGCAATGCACAAGCATTGGCGCAAGACATACTTTTCGACGCCTTCGAGCATCGGGCACGAGGCGTACAAGTTCTGGAGCGGCGAGCATATCAATCGTGGCCGTGCGAAGGCCGATCACATTCGCTTTGATGTCACGCACCAGGCGCTCGCGCGCGGCCGCCTTTGCGAAGACAGGCAATGGCGGCAGATCGTCACGGTCGAGGATGCTGCGCGGCTCGGCTGCACGCTGTTCGACCTCGCCGAGCTGAAGCTCGAATACAGCGCCGAAGAATACGCCAACCTGCTCATGTGCCAGTTTATCGACGACACCGCGTCGATATTCACGCTGGCGAACCTGCAGCGCTGCATGGTCGACTCGTGGGAGGAATGGACCGATTTCGAACCGCTCACGCTGCGCCCGTTCGGCCATCGGCCCGTATGGGTCGGCTATGACCCTGCCCTTTCCGGTGATTCGGCCGGCTGTGTTGTCGTCGCGCCGCCCGTGGTCGAGGGCGGCCCGCTGCGCGTGCTCGAAAAGCATCAATTCCGCGGCATGGATTTCGAGGCACAGGCCGAATCCATCCGGCAGATCACGCAGCGCTACCACGTCACGTACATGGCGATCGACACGACCGGCATAGGTCAAGGCGTCTATCAGCTTGCGAAGCAGTTTTATCCGGCTGTGGTGGCGTTCAACTACTCGCCCGAAGTAAAGGGCCGTCTCGTGCTCAAGGGGCTCTCTGTCGTCGGCAATGCGCGCCTGCAGTTCGATGCCGGCTGGACAGACCTCGCGGCCGCTTTCATGGCGATCAAAAAGACCGTGACGGCAAGCGGCCGGCAAGTCACCTATGAGGCTGGCCGCAACGAGGAAACCGGACACGCTGACCTCGCCTGGGCCACCCTGCACGCAATTTCAAACGAGCCGCTGGAAGGCATGGCGGCTCGCAATTCCGGCTTTATGGAGATATCCGCATGAAGGCAAGACACAGGCGCGCGCAGCTCGCGCGCGAAACCACGCCAGCCGCTGCGGTCGCATCGCGCCCCGCGCCGGCAACAGCATTCACGTTCGGCGATCCCATGCCCGTGCTCAACCGTGCCGAGCTGCTGGACTATGCCGAGCTGGTGCAGATCAACGGATGGTATGAGCCGCCGGTCAGCTGGTCGGGGCTCGCGAAGTCGTTTCGCGCTGGCACGCATCACGCATCGGCGCTTTACTTCAAGCGCAACGTGCTCGCGTCGACGTTCATCCCTCACAAACTGCTCTCGCGCGATACCTTCAGGCGCTGGGCGCTCGATTTCCTGATGTTCGGCAATGGATATCTGAACCGGGAAAAAAGCCGGCTCGGCGGAACACTGCAGTTCTCGGCGCCGCCGTCGAAATACGTGCGCCGGCGTGTCGACCTGCAGAGCTATGTCCAGACAGACGGATGGAAAGCCGTTCACGAGTTCGAGGCGGGCTCGGTTCATCACCTGATTGAACCGGACATCAATCAGGAGGTGTACGGCCTGCCGGAGTACCTGGGCGCCCTGCACGCGGCATGGCTCAATGAATCGTCGACGCTCTTTCGGCGGCGCTATTACGAGAACGGCAGTCACGCGGGGTTCATCCTGTACGTGACCGACCCGGCGCAGAAGCAGGAGGATATCGACGAACTGCGCTCAGCGCTGAAAAGCGCGAAGGGCCCAGGCAATTTCCGAAACCTGTTCTACTACGCGCCACAAGGCAAGAAAGACGGGATTCAGCTGATCCCGGTGTCGGAGGTTGCCGCGAAAGACGAGTTTTTCAACATCAAGAACATCACGCGTGACGACCTGCTCGCGGCACATCGTGTACCACCGCAACTGCTCGGCATTGTGCCGAGCAATACGGGCGGATTCGGAGCGGCCGATACGGCTGCGAAGGTGTTCGGACGCAATGAAATCGCGCCGTTGCAGACGCAATTTCTTGCTTTCAACGAGTGGGCGGGCGACGATATCGTAAGGTTCGCGCCGTACACCATCGATCTCGTCGATCCTTCTCCCGGGAAAGGGAATTCGTGAGACTGTGGATCTGGCGCCTGAGGAACTCTTCCGCGAGTGGTGTGGCGGGAGTTGGAATCCCGCCGCCTTCGATCTCGTGCCTGTGAATCAGCGGCTCCCAGAGGTCAAGTTTTATTCGCCAAACGAACTCGGGTTGACGCTTAAGAGCCGCCGTTGCATGGGATCAATGTTTCGTGCCCCGCTTTTTCTTGGTCAGAGACGCTGGGCCTTTGCCGACCGCTGGGAATACGGCGGCTGGCTTTTTGGTCGGTGGGCTGCATACATTCCGAGCTGCTTCCAGTATCAGCTTACGATGCTCTTCGTCGGGCTGGACGGCGAACAGGAGAAGATAATGAAAATTTGATGACGGGTTCGCCACTGGAGCGATCGATCTTTCCTTCAGGCGATTATGGAGGCCGCTCTCAGCATTTTTCATTGCGGCTGGAATTTTATCGACACACCAAGTCCAGTCAAAGCGAGGGTTTTTATCGTGATGAAAACCAGGCATCACTTTCGCGAGCGCCCTTTGCGCTTCCTTTCGTGACATCGGTTTATCACAACAGTCAGCATGCAACAGGCCCCATAATTCAAAACACGGATCGGACAAAGAGACAGGAATAGAATTTTCGCGCGCCCTTGCCAGCGCGGCATCCAAGTCCTTGTGCTCGTCTACGTCAAAAACCGCCCAGACGATCGTGTCGTCGTCCTCAGCTTCATGCGCCAGACACGCTTTCACGATTGTGTCTGGCGACCCCGCGCCATCCGCGATGTCAAGCAGCACTACCCCGGAGTTCTTGGCGATTTTCGAAAAATAATCTTCAATATAAAACCGCTCAGTTACCTCCCCCTCGCAGTAAACGAAAATTCCAATTTTCCGTTCTCTACGCGGCCCTCGCCGCTCGAGCGGTTTATCCTGGCCGAATGGTTTCGGTGCGCGCGCCATGGTCAGCTCACCAGCGTCAAATCACGACCAAAAAAAGGAATAGCCCCGTATCGTCCTTCGAGATAACCTTTCTCTATGTTTTCCTTTTTCCTGGCACTGAAATCGGTTAGAGGATAGCAACATGTTTCCCCAACGTCGTTCTTTTCAGAAAACCAAACTTCATCTCTTCGAAGCAGATCGCTAGATAGCAGATTTGTATCGTGCGTTGAAAAAACCAGCTGTGCGTGCTTAGGGTTCAACTTTGGATCGGTAAAATGTTGAATGATTTTTTCCCCCAATTTCGTATGCAAATTTGTCGCGATCTCATCAATGATGAGCACGCCTCCCAACACCAAGGTTACAGTCATGGGCAGAAGCAAATTTACGAGCTGCTTGGTGCCTGAACTTTCGACTCCGTAGCGCAACTTATATGTTTTTCCATCGGCACCACGGTGCGTGAAATATAGACGGTGCTCTTTCTCCTGACTCATCTCGGACGGCAGTTCAACCTGGAATGTTTCTCGCATGAACGCAGACATTTTTGCGAACATCTCACGGCGACTTACCGACGTATCAGTTTGCTCGACCTCATAATCAACAATGCCCGCATCAATGTTTGATAAGAATTGCAGCAAACGTTTCTTGCCCGGAAACTCAAGCAGTCTTTTTGCTATAGACTCTTCTGCCGCCTCCGTCATTCTCACGCGGCCTATTAGTTCATTAAAGAACTTGGCTATCGGGGTTAGCTGAGAATGATCTAATTCACGAGCCCGTGTAAGTAACAGGGACGTGCTTATCTCACCCATCTGCCTCAACGTCTTGTCGACATTTTTGAGCGATGGGCCAAAGTATGCGTGTGGCGATTCACTGAGAAAATCTCTTTGAAATAAAATATTACGGGCCTTCTTCGGGTAGGAGTAAAGCCATTCTCTGACAATGCCGCCGGCGTTGAACGAGAAGCCATACGTATACCTTACGCCCTCAATCTCAACGTCAGCCTCAAGCGTCGTGGGTTGCAGCTTGGACTCTTCATCCAACGCAAACGGTTCGTAGATGATCTGCTTTGCACCGGTCCAATCGCCATCGGCCTCTTCAACGCCCTGGGCAAACGTCACAAGTGCATCCAGCATGTTGCTCTTCCCTGCGGCATTGGCCCCATATAGGACGAGGATTGGCAGAACGCCGGTTGATGGTTCCTTTTGAAGTCGGCCGGTGACTGGATGAGGAAGCTCGTCCCTCAGGTGAGTGGCCGCAATCCAAGAAATCTCTTGCACTTCCTTTATGGATCGATGGTTCTGAGCGCTGAAACGTAGCAACATGGCATATCTCCGAAAACTTTGGGGATTTTCGGATGTTTTCCGCAAAAACGTCAACAACTTTACGTCAAAGGCCTCCCGAAAAGACAAAATTCGTGTGAGGCCCAGCGCTACCAGCCGGTCTAAGTCGGGCTTTGGGGGAATGTGGAAGTCTGCCTTCCCGTCCTGACGCGATGGGTGTGGTCCGGCGACAGTCGGGGCTTCTGCACGTTTCAAAAGCTCGACGCCTCAGGCGACATGGGGTGCAAACATTGCGTCAAAGTGCTGTTTTCTTGCGTTTACGTGCGTCAACTTCGACGCGTGAGGAACCGGTCGTGCTGTAGCAGTGGCGAGACTTACTGGCCGCGCGCCTTCTGCGTCAAAACGATCCCTTTTAAAAGCGCGCAGGCGGGGAGGGGGACCGCGTTTTTCGGTTCTGCATTGCCGCTGCGCGTGCCCCGCCCCCGGCGCCGCTACTGCCCCTCGGGGCGGCCAGCTAGCCATTCCACGCCGCTCCCCCCCGAACTCGCTGAACGCATGACGTCTGCCGGCGCATTCACCGCCGCCGATTCCGTGCGCCCGCGTCTGGTTATACTGTATATTCGTACAGTATTTAGTCCGAGTTGATGACATGCCGCACCGCCCGCCGCTCACGGCCACCCGCCCTGTCGAAATCTGGGAGGAATGCCCGCAGCCGCTTGTGCTGGAGTTGCGATGGAAGATTCACCGGCTGCGCGCGACCATCATGCGCGCGCACCAGATTCGCAGTCTGCTCGGCTCTCGCGGCTCCGGCGTCGTGCCTTCCACACTGTCTGGAGTTGCTTCGAACGAGAGCTTGACGCCGAGCCCTGCCTCACGCACAAGCCCACGCCGCGCCAGCAAGCCGTGATCGACAGCATCGTGGGCAGGCGCGACGCTGGCAAAGGCTAATGCAAAGCACATGCTTGATATCACATTCTCGCAGTGCATCGAGTTCTTTCAAGTTTTTTGGATTTCTTGCCGATAAGACTCAGCGTAACCCCTTTTTTATATTTAGCGGAGATTTGCCGATGGATTGGAGGATGGTCTCAGTTGAAAATTCACTTGAAAACCTAAAATCGAAGTATTCAAAGAAATTCCTTGGCGGCTTGCTGCTCAGAAGTTTATTCGTGTTTTTATTTCTTTGGGCAATATCTTTTACCGTTCCTGCCGGGTTGCACCATTTTTTTGTCGTTAATGCGGTCGTGACTCTTGCGCTGGGCATTCCCCTTGCCTTGATTGTTCGCAGCGGGTCATTGAAATTTTTATTTGTTATATTCAAGTATCGAGCGCTCAATTTTTATGAGGGACTTGAACGCCAACAGCAGTTATATTTTAATATCATCGCAATCACACCCTTTCTGGGTTACGTGTACGCAATAGATGTGCAGCAGGCTTTTATTCCGCTTTTGGCGCTATTTTTCATATACTGTCTTGGCGTTGTTGCTTTCGATATTATTCGAATCTACGTTCGCCTTTCAACGACGTTAGTTGGGAAAGCTCTATTGGCCGTCGGATTTGCCGCTGGGTCAAATTTCGCTTTCGCTTTGGCTGGGAGGGTTATTGGTGATTTGACTCATGTTCCACCATTGACGTTCCCACATACACTTTCATTCTTGGCAATCGCCGCAATACCTTTTTTATTTGTTTTTGCCGGCGCAATCTATATTCCGGTCTTTGTATTATTATTTCCAATTTTAATTTATGTTTTGCAATTTATCCAAAAAACCCCGCAACTAATGAAGTGGTTGCTTGGTTTTCAAGTCAATGAGACGAAGCGCCGTTATGTTACGTCGACATTCATTTTTCAGATTATTTTTTATTTATCAGTTGCCCTTGTGGTGCCAAAGTTTTTTTTCAACATGGCTAGCCGGAATGCGAAGGGAATCAATTCGACAATTGGAAAATCAATATATGAATTCGACATGTATCCCGGAACTGAGTGCAAGAGTGATTCGAGCTATCGATATGCGTCGCTTGGAGACGAAAATTACATTTTGGCAAGCAAAAAGGTCGGCGTGATTAAATTCGATCCACCCAAAAAATGCGCTCTTTAGTCCGGAGGAAGGTAGGCAGACGCCAAACTTCTGTTTGCTCATGTGAGCGCTACCCGCCCGGCAATCGCAACTGACGTAACCTTTTCGGGCGCGCTCTACGTCGGCCACATGCTGCCTTAGCAGCCGCCCTGTCCGTCTATATATCGAGCTCAAGTTCTCGTGTTGTGCGTCGCTCCCGGTGCGGTATAGGAATTTCGGGCGGGTACATTTCAAGTCTGGTCCGATATGTGTGACCGCACGTCACGTCATCGCACTGGAAGTCAAGCAGCCACGACACGGGCGATTCCTTTTCGATCGACCTAGCGATGCCGCGCGCGCCGCAGTGCGGGCATTTGATGGTGAACCTCATACCACCCTCGCGAGCGCCACGGTCGTGCGCGCATTGACGCCGCCGCGCAGCATTGGTGATGGCCGTACTTCGAGCGCAATGTCGGCGCGCGGCTTCGCTGACGCCGACAGCGAGAACAGGATTTCAAAACCGGCCGGCGTGCGATAGCCGCATTCGTCGCAGACAAAATACATGCGGCGCATCGTGCCGGACAGGCGCTCCGTGTGCCGCGCGTCGATTTCGCCATCGCAGCAAGGACAATCGATTTTCATGGTCGTCATTCCCGTCTCCGGTCAGTACGAATAGCGCCGCCCCCGGCGAAATTCAGGGCTGCGCCGTCGAAATCTGCATCGATCGGCGCGGCCGCGTGGTGTTCAAATGCGAGCTCTGCGGCCGGTCGCGTACAGTTATTCACACAGGTCCGAGGCGCGCGCTGCGCGCGCTCCAAACCAAAACCACTCGCACGCGTTACCGCGCGCGAGACTTCCCACTGGTAGCGCTTCGAGTCAACCGTGACCGTGCGCGGCATCACATCGACCCAGTTGCCGATCGCGTCGCGCACCTTGGCAGCTTCGAAGTACTCAACGCCGACAGGCTTCGCTGCAGATTCCTCGCCGTAAGCCGTGCGCGAGCCATCGCGGAACGTTGCAAGGCGCACGCGATAGTCGCGCCCGCAATGCACGCCGCCCTGCGCGTTCACGTAGTGATCCCATGCGACAGACGCGTTGTCGCGCCCTTCGAGCTTGGCGACGCGGTTCACGGCGTTATGCGCCGCGCGGACATGGTCAGGCGCATCGGCCGGAACAGATTCGACGCGTCGCAGCTCACGCCATACCGTCACCGGCGGCCCGCCGATCTGCTGGAACTGCCGAATGCGCCAACGCGACGCCCACGCCTCAACGCGTGCAGACGTTTCGAGCGCGTCGTTTCCGATCAGGTCCTTGTCAAGCTTGTAGCCGTCGATGTTCTTCGCGACGTACTTCGCGATATAGGCAGCAGCCGTGCCGAGTGCGGCGTCCATGCGCTTGAAGTCGCAGCGCTTCTCCTGCGCGCCTGCTTCATCGCCATCCATTTCGAGCGCGTAACGGCGCACGACCGCTTCGACGGTCTTGTCGTGCTGCGGCGGGTAGAAAACGAGCAGATGCCAGTGAGGCGTTCCGTCGTGCTGGGGCTCAGCAATACGGAAACCGTACAACGTGATGCCGTGCCGCGCGAGCGCGGCGCGGATACGCGCCCATACGCCACGTAGATAGCCCTGAGCCTCATCGGGCTTTGTACCGTCGTAGCGCGTGTTTCGGATCGCACGCGTGCCGACCATCTTGAAGGCGTGCATTTTCGACGGGCAGGTGATCGTGAGGAACAGGCCCGCATGCGCCGAGGCTATGGCAATGCGCTCGAAACCGGCGATGCGCGTCATGAGTTCGGCGCGACGAATCGCCTTGTTGGCCGGCCCCTTTGCCGACAGCTCGGCTAGCGTGAATTCCTGGTCGGTGTCGAGGTTGTGCGCAATCGTCGTTTCGAGCATCGCAGCGTTGCGCGCGTTCTGCGCTTCGCGTGCTGCGAGCCCTTCATTCGACACGTAGACGTCGCGCGTGCGATTGACCAGCCCGAAATCGATGGCGGCCGCCTCAACCGCGCGCGCGTGTGCGCGGCGCATACGCATCGTCCACCACTTTGGCGCGATCATCCGGCGCACTGCGCCGTCGTCCGTAATGCGGCCAGTGGCGGGCATCACGCCGCGCGATACGCAGAAGTCGGCGAGCAACGCGCGCGCTTCGAGGACTTCGAGAGGTGCCAGCTCAAGCGCCGAAATGCCCGCGGCTCGCGCGGCGCATCGCCCTGCTTCCTGCCACGCTTCGAGCGAGAGCATACGCACGCGCGCCTGTTCTGCGCACTCGCGCGCATACGTGACAACGTCGTGGTCGAGCGCATCGAGCGGCAGCTCATTGCTAACGGCATGGCCGGCGAGCGCCGCAACCGCGTCACGCAATGCAACGTTGGCCGCGCGCTGCGCGTCGTTCTGTCCCGTGACCTTCTTCGGGTTGAAGGATGCGCGGCGGCGATCCCATTCACGCATCATGTTGGCCTGCCAGCGACGCGGGAACGGCGCGACGAGCCCAGCGGCCCATACGTCGTTAGCGCCGAGCATTACGCGAAGCCCCGCACCGCTCGGGAGATTGCAGCCCAATACGCGTCAGGCGTCACGTTCAAGCGGCGCGGGGTCGTGCTTTGCCGCGCGCTGTGCGTTGTCTTCGCGGTGGTGGTGAGAATGGATTTGATGCGGGTCAGCTCCGCGTCGCCGCGCTCCGTTGCGCGGATATGCGCGACGCTCGGCGCCGCCTGCGGCTGGAACGACAGGTGCGTATCGCCCGCATAGCCAATATCGCCATCCTCCACGCGATATCCAATTTCCCCGAAAGCGGTGGACGTGCGCATATCAGTCACGCGCCGAGCCAATAAAAGAAGCGGTCAAGCGCGCGAACGAGGCGCGACTGACGACGATAGAACGGGCCTTCGATGGTGTAGCCGCCGAGCGCCGAGGAATGTATTGGCGAGACGGTTTTGAGGGAGGGTTTGCGGTGCGATTCGGCCTGATCACCAGATGCGGACCGGGTGCCGAAATAGATGATCGCGCCCTTTTCGAGGGTCGCGAGCCGTTGCAAATTGGAGATATTTGTAACGAGTTGTTGCCGTGAAGCTTGCATTTTGCTTTCCCCTTGTCAACCCCGAGAGCAATGTTTTTGAGAAACATCGCCCCGGCGGCCGGGTAGCAAATCCAGCACTGGCGGGGTTGAGGACCAGTAGCCGAGGCGACAGGCGAAGGATAGTATCAGTCACGGAAACGTGTCAATGGCTGATACGTCTCATTACTAGAGACTGTTGCATTGAATGAAGCGTCGCAGTACCTTTGACGCCGGGTTGATTCACTTTGATTTACAAGGGGTTGTCTATGAAAACGACAGTCGAATGGCTCGACGCGGTGAAGATCCGCCTCGACCTGCCCTCCGATTACGCTGCTGCGAAGGCGCTGAACGTGACGCGCGGCGCGGTGAGCAAGTACCGCAACCAGCAGTCAGTTTTTGACGAAAAGACGGCGATCCGAGTAGCCGAGATTCTTGGGATTGATCCGCTGGAAGTGATTGCGTCCGCAAGGGTCGAGAGCGCGAAAGATGCCGAAACGCGTGGCGTTTGGTTGCACGCCTTGGAAATTTTTTCCAAGGGTTTTCGGCTGCTGGCGCTACCCGCTAACGCTTGTGGGACTTGGCTCCCACAGGTGTAACGCCAGCTAAAAGTTAGCCTCTGCAACGACTAGTTTTTATGTTATGTAAAATACCATTATGCCCCAGGCACACCTCCTGCGACACCACCCCCATAGCGTCCCGCCCAGGAGCAACATCAATGATGTCGGCCCACCCATCCAGCGCCGCCCCTAATCCCGGGCCGACCCGCGCCCAGCGCCTCGCCGGCTGGCTCGGCCTGTGCGCGGTTCCGCTTATCTGGCTGCTGCATCTGGCGCTGGGCGTCGTGCTCGTCTCCACCGCCTGCGCCGACGCCGTCGCCAAGGATCCGATGCCCGGCTGGCACGGCACGCAGTGGATTCTCGGCGTCGCCTCGATCTGCGCGCTCGTGCTCGCGCTCCCCATCACCTATGCCGCCGGCCGCGCCTGGCGCAAAATTGCCTACGTCGCAAAGGAAAAGCGCGACGCACGGCGCTTCATCGCGTGGTGCGGTGCCACCACGTCTGTCGCCTTCACCTTTGGACTCGCTTTTTCGATCTGCATACTGGTCGCTGTCCCGATCGAGCGCCTCTGCACGGCCTTCGACTAGGCAACGCGACGACAGTACTTCCACGCGCGGCAGCCCATCAAAAACGGTCGATCATGCCAAACTGCACGCCGCGCACCGGCGCACCCGGCCACGACGGCGGCAGGCCAGTGACGTTCACGCCGCGCAGCGTGAAGGTTGCATCGTTGCGATTGCGCAGCCACCCTGCGCTCGCGTAGAGCAGCACGCGCTTCGAGAGGTCATATTCGCACGCGGCGCTGAACTGGTCCGCGTCGTTGTCCGCGCCCGAGAGGTCGTGCACCCACGCATAGCCGAGCGAAGCGCGAAATCGCGAGGTAATCGCGTAGCGCGCCGAAACCGAGATGCCATTGTTGTGGTTGCGCGGGGTACCGCCATCGCCGTTGAAGTACGCTAGAAAGCCCGTCACCGGCCCGAGGACGTACGACATGCCGCCCAGGTTCGCGCGGAGCGCCCCATCGCCGGTTTGCTGCTGGTGCGCATACGAAATGCGAAACGGCCCGTGCCGCCACTCGACGGTTTCGATATTGCCGGCGAGTCCGTTACTGCCCGTCGATGCGTCGCGCAGCGAGGCCATCAGCGTGGTCGAAAAGCCGTAGATATCGGGCGAAAGATACGTAATCGCGTTGCTTTCGTACGGCGTGATCTTGGAAAGATTATTCAGGCCCGAGGCGATGGTGCCGGCGCCGAACGCGTCGAGTTGTCCCTTGAACGGAATGTAGATCGGCGAATACTGGCGCCCCACGCGCACCGTGCCCCACTGGGTGCCGACGCCTATCCACGCCTGGCGATTGAAGATCGTGTTGGCCACGGCGAAAGTGCCGTCGCTGGAGCCGAAGCCGTTTTCCAGTTCGAACAGGATCTTGATGCCGCCGCCTATGTCTTCCACGCCGCGCACGCCGAAGCGCGAGCCGCGATACGCGCCCGAGTCCATGCGCGCGACCCAGCCCGCGCCCGGGTTCGTCACCTCCAGGCTCGTATCGAGCGCGCCGTACAGCGTGACCGAGCTTTGCGCGTGTGCGCCTGTCGTGTGCAATGTGGCGAAGGTTGCCGCGGACAACATCGTCCAGACGCGCGCCGCGCGCAATGTTCGATTCATGAAAGGAAAAACGGGTGAGGCGCACGAGCGGTGCGTCGCATGCTGCATGAAAAACGGCAGGCGCTATGCGAGCGCCCGCCGCCGCGTGGAAAACCCCCAGGCCGCGGCCGCCCGGTGCTGCCGGGCGGCTCGCGCGCGACTCATTGCTTCGGCAGCGCGTAGGCAATCACATAGTCGCCGAGCTTCGTGCCGAACGAGCCGTGGCCGCCCGCTGCGATCACGACGAACTGGCGGCCGCCCGCCGCGTACGTCATCGGCGTGGCCTGTCCGCCCGCGGGCAGCCGTGCTCGCCACAGCCGCGCGCCGTTGTTCACGTCGAAGGCGCGGATGTAGTTGTCGGCCGTCGCGCCGATGAAGATCACGCCGCCAGCCGTCACCATCGGGCCGCCGAGCATCGGCATGCCGGTGCGGAAAGCCACCGGAACCGGCGAGCTGTCACGCGTCGTACCGATGCGCTTTTTCCAGATGATCTGGTTGGTCTTGAGATCGACCGCGGAGATGTAGCCCCACGCCGGCTGCTTGCACGGCAGCCCGAGCGGCGACATGAACGGATTGAGCGTCACGCCGAACGGCACGCCGTATTGCGGCTGGATGCCCGACTCCGTGCCGCTGCCCTTTGCGCCCGGCTGCGGCTCGATCGGGTTGCCCTTCCCGCGCGGAATGAGCCGCGAGACGAACGGCAGCGCAATGGGGTTCGCCACGGCAATCTGGCGGTCGGTGTCGATGGCGAGCCCGCCCCACTCGAACATGCCGAGGTTGCCCGGAAAGACGAGCGAACCCTGCTCCGAAGGCGGCGTGAACGTGCCTTCATAGCGCAGCTTGTGGAACATCACGCGGCAGATGAGCTGGTCGTACATCGTGGCGCCCCACATGTCGGCGTCGGTGAGGTTCTTCGACGGCCGGAACGTGAGCTGCGAGAACGGCTGCGTGGGCGAGACGTGGTCGCCGGGCGCGGCGCCCTGCGGCACCGGCATTTCGGGCGCGGGCACGACGAGCTGGCCGGTGCGGCGGTCGAGCACGAACAGGTTGCCCGTTTTCGCGGGCGCATACACCACGGGCACGGTCTTGCCGTCCTTGTCGGTGATGTCGGCGAGCGTGGGCTGCGAGGGCATATCCATATCCCACAGGTCGTGATGCACCGTCTGGTAGAACCACGCGAGCTTGCCCGTCGAGGCGTGCAGCGCGAGCAGGCCGCTTGCGTAACGCTCCTGGTCGGGCGTGCGGTCGCCGCCCCAGATGTCCGGCGTTTTTACGCCCATCGGCAGATAAACGATGTCGAGCTTCGCATCGTAGGCGGCCGGCGCCCACGAGTTCGGCGAATTCCACGTGTAATGCTCGCCCGGGCCCGGAATCTTGTTCGGGTCCGCCGCGCCCGGATCGAACGCCCAGAGCAACGCGCCGGTGCGCACGTCGAAGCCGCGAATCACGCCCGAGGGCTCGCGGTTCGAGAAGTTGTCCTCCACCGCGCCCGCCACGATGATCACCTTGTTGGTGACGATGGGCGGCGACGTCGGCTCGTACATGCCAGGCGTCGTGACCGGCATGGCGTGCTGCAAATCGAGGTCGCCGTTGTTGCCGAAGCCCGCGCAGCGCTCGCCCGTGAGCGCGTCGAGTGCGTAGAGATGGCCGTCGTTCACGGGCAGCAGGATACGCTTCATGCACGTGCCGTTCGCGGCGACCGGTGCGGCCGCCGCCGTGGATTCGCTCGCGGGCGCGGCGGCTTCCGTCGCCGATGCGGCGTCGCTGGCCGGCGCAGACGCATCGGCGGCCGAAGCCGCGGCGGCGTCCGAAGCGGCCGCCGGCGTCGTGGCGGTCGCGCCCAGATCCGCCGCTGCGGCGTTCACGGACGCCGCCGAAAGATCCACGAACGACGCGCCCCGGCAGGTCACGTGCTGGAACGAGGGATCGGGCTGAAGCTTCGGATCGAACTTCCATTTAAGTTCGCCCGTTTGCGCGTCGAGCGCGAACAGGATCTGATGCGGCGAGCACAGATAAAGCAGGTTGCCGATCTTGATCGGCGTGACTTCATTGGTGATTTCGACCGGATCGTTGGGCCCCTTCATGTCGCCCGTGCGGAAGGTCCAGGCCACCTGGAGGTTGTGCACGTTCTCGGGCGTGATCTGCTGCAGCGGCGAATAACGCGTGCCTTGCTGGTCGCGTCCATAAGCGGGCCATTCGGACGGGTCGATGCCGTCGGCGTTCGGCGCGGGCGTTGCCCTCACCGCCGCGAGCGAGCCGTTGATCTGCTGCGGGTCGTTGAAGTGCGCGTACACGAGCACACCGCCCCACACGAGCAGCCCGACCACGAGCGAGAGCACGCCGAACTGGCGCGGACGATCCAGGTGCCAGCTCATGAGCACGAGCAACCAGATGCCGAACACCACCAGCACACCCGAGCGCGGCACGAGCGCCCAGAAGTCGGGCCCGGACTCCCACAGGCCCCATATGGCCGTGCCGATCAGCACGATCGCGTAGAGCACGAACGCCGCGGGACTCGCGCGCCACAGCAGCAACGCGAAAACGAGCAGCAGCACGCCCGTCACGACGTAGTACGGCGAGCCGCCGAGCGAAATGAGCCACGCGCCGCCAACCAGCAGATAGACCGCCGTGAGCAATGTGAACAGCACGGAGATGACTCCGATGAAGCCCAGCGGTTTCGATACTCTGGCCATGATCTCAACCTTCCTCGAAGAATGCCGTTTGCGATGGCGGAAAAAGCGGAAAAAGCGTGACGTCAGAACACATGCATCATCCCGACGTAGGCGCCCGTTTGCGATTGGCCAGCCATGGGGCTGGTCGGCGTGCTCGAATCGCGCGGCGTGGCGAACACGGAGAACGTGCCGTTCCTGCTGTTGTTCACATACGCGAGCGTGCCGTACAGGAACGTGCGCGCGCTCAGGTTGTACGTCGTGCCGAGCGCGTAGAGCATGGCGTGGCTTGCAGGGTCGTGCGAAGCGTCGCCGCCGCCCTCGCCCACGTGAATATAGAAACCCGCGGCGGTCACCGCGAACTTCGGCGTGGCCTGGTAAGTCGCGCCTAGCCAGTAGTGATCGGCGGTATCCGAAATGCCCGGCGGCGAGTCAGGCGCGGAATAATGCGTGTACGCGGCCTGAAACTTGAACTTCTGCACGCGCAGATTGCCGCCCACGAAGTATTCGCGCGAGGCCGTGAAGATGTTGGAAAAGCGTCCGCTCGAATCGCGCAGTTCGTCGTAAATGCCGCGCAGGTCGAAGAGTGTCGAATGGTACGAGAGCATGACGCCGTCCGAGCGGCCAAACTCGCCTTCGGCGCCCGCGTTGAAGTTGCCCGGCTGGTTGCCGAACGAATACTGCCCCTGCACGTCGAGGCCGTTCCACACGGGGCTGTGATATTCGACGTTGTTGCTCGTCTGCTGCCAGTTGCGACCGCGCACGAGCGAGGCCGACGACACCGCCTGCTGCACGAACGGATCGAATGCCCACACGCCGTCGCTGTCGATGAAGAGATTACGGCCGGCTTGCAGTTGGCCCCACGTGTCGTTCTTCACCCCCACATACGCGCGGCGCGACCAGAGCCGGCCGCCGCCCGTGGTGCCGTTCATGATCTGCACGGCGGTTTCGAGGTTGAAGATCGCGGCGCTGCCGCCGCCCAGATCCTCGCTGCCCTTGAGGCCGAACATGCTGGTGCCCCAGTCGCCGCCTTCGGCGCTCCAGCGGCTCGCGCTGCCGCCGTTGCCGTTCGCGATGTGATTGAGATATTCGATACCGCCGTCCACGCGGCCATACATCGTGACACTCGATTGTGCGCACGCGGCCGAACTGGCGGCGAACAGCATCACAGCGCCCAAAGTCGTTTTCAAGTTGGCTACCTTGCGGAGTCTTTTTGTCGGTCCGGTCCGCGCCCGGGCGGACCACGCGGTTTAACGTACAAGCCCGGCGCATCCGGGGTCCATGCCGGACACATCGCGCACTAAAAAGCATAGCGCGCAGTGAAAAATCCCGCATTTTGACTGGACGGCGCACAGTTGCACGCGCGCGACGGCGCCGGAGGACGTAGCACATTGCGTGCCGCGGCCGTCGTCTGTTAACGACTGGATGCGCGGGGAAGATTCCGTGTCGAGGCCACTTCGCGACGCTCGGTCAACACCTTGTCGATGCAATCGACGAAATATTCGGCCGCCCGCGTGAGTTGCGCCTCGGGCGGCGAGAACAGATAAAGCCGCAACGGCGGCGGTCGATCGGGTAGCGCCAGTTCGACGAAGGAGCGGCCCAGTTCCGTCTCCTGAAGCGAATGGCGCGTCCACGCGAAGACGGCGTCGGAGAGCAGCGTGAGGCCGTAGAAAAGCGCATACGACGTGCAACGGGTCACGCGCTGCGGCGGTTCCAGCCCCGCGCGCTCGAACATCGCGCGCAGCATGTTCGGGTAGAGGTCGGTGACGTCGGTGTGAATCCACTCGGCCTGCTGCAATTCGGCCAGCGTCGTTGCGCCCGCGAACACGCCCTTCGCTCGCGTGATGAACACCGAGTCGTATTCGAAGAGTTCTTTCACCGTGCCGATGTCGTCGCCGGGATTCGCCGGAAAGGCGGCGAATGCGAGGTCGAGCGTGCGGTTGCGTAGTTGCTCCCGCAACTGGTTGATGCCCAGTTCGCGGAACTCGATCGTCACGAGCGGCCAGTGGCGGCGAAACGCGACGAAGGCCTCGGCGAGGCCACCAGTGCCCGCAATGGGCGTGACGCCGATCACGAGTTTGCCGTCGCGCTGCCCCTTCAGGTGCGCGAGGTCCTCTTCGGCGCGCTCCAGCTCGCGCACGACGGTGCGGGCGCGCTGCAGCAGCGCCGCGCCCTCGGCGGTAGGCACCACGCCCCAGGGGTTGCGCTCGAGCAGTCGCACGCCGCATTCGTCCTCCAGTTCGCGCAGCGCTTTCGTGATGGCCGGCTGCGTGACGTGCAGCCGTCGCGCCGCGGCGTTGAGGGTGCCGGTCGCCGCGATTTCGACGAGCGCCCGAAGCTGATGGATTTTCATGATGCGGTGGATATTACCATTGGTTATCGGTATGCCGATTTTTGCTTTTTTATTTCGACCGATCGTCCTTAGTCTCTGTTCCCGAAGGCCGCCGTACACCGGGCGGCCACATCGGGGACCACCACATGACGCACGACACCAGCACCGCCCTGCTCGCGGCGCTTCGCGAGCACGAGCCGCAATTCATCACCATTCGCCACGATATTCACGCGCATCCCGAACTGGGATTCGAGGAGTCGCGCACCGCGCGGGTCGTCGCGGAAAAGCTCGCGCAATGGGGCTATGAGGTCACGACGGGCATTGGCGGCACGGGCGTCGTGGGGCGCCTGAAGCGCGGCGGCGGCACGCGCGCGATCGGCCTGCGCGCCGACATGGACGCGCTGCCCATTCAGGAGACCACGGGGCTGCCCTACGCGAGCACCGTCGCGCAGACCATGCACGCGTGCGGCCACGACGGCCACACGGCCACGCTGCTCGCGGCGGCCCACCATCTCGCGACGCAAGGCGACTTCGACGGCACGCTCAACGTGATCTTCCAGCCCGCCGAAGAAGGCTTGGGGGGCGCCTCGCGCATGATCGCCGAGGGCTTGTTCGAGCGCTTCCCGTGCGACCAGGTGTTCGCGCTGCACAACGCGCCGGGCGTGCCCGTGGGCCACTTCGCGGTGCGGCACGGCTGCATGCTGGCCTCTTCCGACACCGTGACGATTACCGTAACCGGCCGTGGCGCGCACGGCGCGATGCCGCAGCAAGGTTGCGATCCGATCGTTGCGGCCGCAAGCATCGTGATGGCGTTGCAGACCATCGTCTCGCGCAACGTGGACCCCACGCGCGCCGCCGTGGTGACAGTGGGCGCGATCCACTCCGGCAAAGCCGGCAACGTGATTCCCGAAAGCGCCGCGCTGCAGCTTTCCGTTCGCGCGCTCGACAGCGAAACGCGCGACACGCTCGAAGCGCGCATCCGCGCCATCGCGGAGCACCAGGCGCAGTCGTACGGCGCGAGCGCCACCGTGGACTATCGCGCGATCTCGCGACCGCTCGTGAACGATCGCAACGCCACCGAACACGCGATCGACGCCATCGAGGCGATCGCCGGCAAGAGCGGCCTCACGATGATGCCCGACGCCGTCATGGGCAGCGAAGACTTCTCGTGGATGACCGAGAAGCTCCCCGGTTGCTACGTACTGCTTGGCAATGGCGTGGGCAGCGTGGGCGGTTGCAGCGTCCACAACCCCGGCTACGACTTCAACGACGCCGCGCTCGTATGGGGAGCCGCGTGGTTCGTCACCCTCACCGAGCGCTATCTGCGCAACGTTTGATCGAGGCGTTTTCCGGGGCTTCGCCCCTCTCCGCAGTTTCTGACCAACCTGAAGAGCCTAATAATGTCAGCAAGCAGCATCACGCCTTATCCGCGCCGGGGCGCCGGTCTTTCGCGCATGGCCCGCGCCGCGCGGCTCGCCGCCTGCGCCGCCGCGCTTGGGGGCGCTTCTCACGCGGCGCTCGCGCAGGCCTCGAACCTCTTTCTCGAAGACTATTTCCATGGCGTGCCTTACGCGGTGAGCAGCGCCTACACGCCGGGCATCTACCTCTATGGCGTGGTGGATCAGGCGGTCGGCTTCACCAAGGGCGCGCAAACGTCGTGGGTCCAGCAAAGCGGGGGCGAATGGACCTCGAAGTTCGGCCTCTACGGCGTGGAGGACCTGGGCGGCGGCTATCGGGCGCGCTTTGCCCTCGAAAGCGGCTTCAATGCTGCGAACGGCCAGCTCGGCAGCACGAACACGCTGTTCAATCGCGAAGCATGGGTCGCCCTCGGCTCGGCGAAGACCGGCGAACTCAAGCTCGGCCAGCAGGACGACGTGGGCGTGCCGCTCTTCATCGACGTGTTCGGCCAGGTGGGCACCGTCTCGACGGTGGCCTTTCTCACGGCGTGGGTCTACGACCTCGGCCCCGGCGCGAGCTATCAGGCAAGCCGCCTTTCGAATGCGATCAGCTATTCCTCGCCCTGGTTCGGGCCGCTCAACGCGCAGGTCGCGCTCGCGCTGCACGATCCCAGCTCGAATTCGCCGACGATCACGACGAAGTCCGTCGCGCTCAACTACTTCGACGGCCATCTGTTCGGCGCACTGAGCTATATCGGCAACTATGGCCTGAACGCGCTCACGACATCGCAATACGTGCGCACCGATAACTTCGCCGCGGGCGTGCTCTACGACGGCGGGAACTACGTGGCCTCGGCGGGCTACAGCTTCCTCGCGCCGCGTCTCGCGGGCGACCGCGTGGCCTCTCTCTACACGCTCGGCGGCCTCTATCGCTATCAGCAGCGCAACGACTTCCGCGCGGAACTGGCGTATCGCACCGTTGCCGGGGTCAGTTCGCATTCGTACGGCATTACGCTCGGCTACGACTACAACCTCTCGAAACGCACGGCGCTTTATGTGCGCGGCGCACTCATCCGCAACACGGGCGAGACGCCGACGTACGGCCGCTATCCGTCGCAGCAGCCTACCGTCGACAACATCAGCAACGGCTATACGGGCGCGGACGGCGCCACGCAGATGTATCAGTCGCCGCACGTCGTGCTCGTCGGCATGTACCACAAGTTCTAAGGGCCGCAGGCCTCATATATAGAGGAGAAAAGACATGAAGAAGCGAATTTATCCGCGCTACGCGGCCGCCGTATGTTTCGCCGCGGTGAGCATGAGTAGTTGGGCCCAGGGCGGCGGCGAGGCGAGCGCGGCGCAAGTCGAGCCCGCCACGCACGCCATGGCCGCTTCTGCGCCAGCGGACCGCACGCTCGCCGCGAATGTGCGCAGCGCGTTGCGCGCCGCTCGCAAGCAAGGGCTCAAATCGACGTTCATCCGCGTGCGCGCCCACAACGGCGCGATCACGCTCTCGGGCGTGGTGGCGAGCGAAAACCAGATCGCGCTCGCCACCACGGTCGCGCAAGGCGTGAGCGGCGTGCAGTCGGTGACTAGCAAGATCGAAGTGCGGTCGAACGCCGGGATCAAGGGCAGTCAGTAAGCACTACCAGGCTATACAGGAACGGCACGCGGCGTTCGTTTCGCGCCGCGACGTCGTGCCATCGCATCGCCTCATCATCGGAACAAGGCTTCATCATGAAACTCGCACAGCAACGCCCTGCGCTTGCCGCGCATGCGGGCCCCGCCGCTCCCGCGAACCCGACCGCGCGCACCAGCCGCACGATGGTACTCGCCGCCGCGCTCGGCAACGGGCTCGAGTTCTTCGACTTTACCGTCTACAGCTTTTTTTCCGCGATCATCGGGCGGCTGTTTTTTCCGGCGCATGACGCGTTCACCTCGCTCATGATGTCGCTCGCCACGTTCGGCGTGGGCTTCGTCGTGCGGCCGCTCGGCGGCGTGGTCATCGGCGCGTATGCGGATCGCGCGGGGCGCAAGCCCGCGCTCATCCTCACGGTGCTGATGATGGCGCTGGGCACCGGGCTTATCGGCCTTGCGCCCACCTACGCGCAGATCGGCCTCGCGGCGCCCGCGCTGATCGTGCTGGGCCGCTTGCTGCAGGGATTCTCGGCAGGCGGCGAAGTGGGCGCGGCCACGACGCTGTTGATGGAAGCCGGCCGCGAAGGCCGGCGCGGCGCGCTGGTGAGCTGGCAGATGGCAAGCCAGGGCGGCGCGGCGCTGGCAGGCGCGGCAATCGCGGTGTTGCTATCGAAAACGCTTGCGCACGAACAGCTCGAAAGCTGGGGCTGGCGCGTGCCGTTTCTCGTCGGGCTCGCGATCGGGCCGCTTGGCTTCTTTCTGCGCTCGCGGCTCGAAGATACGCTGCCGCAAGCGCACGACCCGGCCTCGACGCCACCACAAGCCGCTTCAGACATACGCAAAAAGCTGCCGCTGCGCCAGATCGTGGCGGGCACAATGCTCGTGATCGGCGGCACGGCGACGATGTACACCATCGTGTTTTTCCTGCCCGCGTTTCTCTCGCTAACGCTCGGCATGCCACAGGCAACCGCCGCGGCGAGCGGCGTGGCGGCGGGCGTCGTGCTGCTGGCGGGCTCGCCTTTCGCGGGGCGGCTCGCGGACCGCGTGAGCAACCGCAAACGGCTGCTCCTGGGTGCGGGCGCGATTTCGCTCGCCCTCGTGTTCCCAGCTTTTCGCGCCATCGCCGTGTGGCCGACGACTATTACCGTGCTCGTGGTAGTCGTCGTATTGATCGGGCTGATGACGCTCACGAGTCCAACAGGATTCCTGATGATTCTCGAAGCGCTGCGCCCCGAAGTGCGCGCGACTTCGCTCGGCATTATCTACGCAGTGGGCGTGACGCTCTTTGGCGGCTTCGCGCAGCTCGTGGTGGGTTTCCTGTGGCGTGTCACGGGCAGTTTCTATGCGCCGGCGTGGTATGTCGCTGCGTGCGGGATCGTGAGCCTCGCGGGCGTTGCGTTATTTCGCGAGAAGGGTTGATTGCTTCGGCCCGAAGATTAGCGCAGTGCGCGCCGACGAAATCGCGTTCGGCACGCCCGCACAAGGCGGCTGAAGTTACCGCGCATCCTGCCGCGAATCCGCCTTCCCGGCGACTTTCGCGGCATCGCCGCCGTGCGCGGCCTGTGTCTGGATTGCGCGCACAGCGTGGAAAACCGGCAAACGCCAACCGAAATACAGCGAGGCCAGCCGCAACGCGACGCAGGAAATCACCGCCACCCAGGGCGTCCAGAACGTCGACCAGCCAAGGTACGTGAGCCCCACCTGCACCGCCGCGCCGAGCAGCGCCGCCGAAGCGTAAATCTCGCGATCGAGAATGGCGGGCACGCGCGAGAGCAGCACGTCGCGCATCACGCCGCCGCCCACCGCGCTCACGATGCCGAGGATGATGGCCGGCTCCGCGCTCTGGCTGTAAGCAAGCGCCTTCTGCGCGCCCGCCACGGCAAAGAGCCCGAGACCGATCGCATCGAACAGGAGCACCGGATGACGCAACCGCCGCACCTGCGGATACGCGGCGATGGTGAGCCCCGTAGCCAGCAACGTCACCGCGAGATAAGCCCAGTTTGCGAGCCCCGCCGGCGGCACCGCGCCAATGCACAGGTCGCGGATGATGCCGCCGCCGCACGCCACCATGAAACTCACCACGACGATGCCAAACAGATCGAGCCGCCGCTGCCGCGCGGCCACGGCGCCCGAGATGGCAAACGCGAACGTACCGATCAGGTCCAGCGCCGTATAAGCCGTGTGGGCGTTCAGATGCGCGCCCACGTGCACGCCGAGTGCCACGCTCACGCCGCCTCGCTTTCGCGGCCGAGCCACGCGGCGGCTGCACACAGCATCGCTTCGAGGCCGGTGCGCAAGGTGGGATCGAGCACGGGCGCGAACTTTGGCGAGTGGTTGCTCGGAATCTCGTTGAGCTTCTTCGCGGCGAGGGCGCGCGCGTAGACCTCGGGCTCGGTGCCGCCCACGAACCAGAACGCGTACGGCACGCCCCATTCGCGGCCGAACACGCTGAAATCCTCGCTGGCCGCGGCCGGCGGCGTTTCGTATGCACGTTCGCCGAACCATGCTTCGAAGGCTTTGCGCAGGCGCGCCGTCGTGGCGTCGTCGTTTACCGTGAGCGGGTAGCTCGACAGCGTCGTGAACTCGGGCTCGCGTGGCGCATTCGAGGCCGTGCATTCGGCGCAGCAGATGCGGCGGATCGCGCCCAGCATGTACTCGCGCACATCGTCGTCGAAGGTGCGCATGTTGAGCTTGAGCGTGGCGTCGTCGGGAATGATGTTTTCCTTCGTGCCGGCTTGCAGCGAACCTACCGTGAGCACGGCGGTCTCGCGCGGCGAGATTTCGCGCGAGACGATCGTCTGCAGCCGCAGCGTGGTGGAAGCCGCCATGATCACCGGATCGACGGAGGTTTGCGGCTGCGAGCCATGCGAGCCGCGGCCGAACAGTTTCACCTTGAGGCTGTCGCCCGCCGAGAGGATGGTGCCGCTGCGATAGCCCACCGTGCCCGCCGGGCCCACCATCACGTGCTGGCCGAGGATCACGTCGGGCTTCGGAAAGCGCTCGATCATGCCGTCGTCCATCATGCTGCGCGCGCCGCGCCCCACTTCCTCGCCGGGCTGGAACACGGCGAGCAGCGTGCCGCTCCAGGCTTCCCGATGCGCCGCCATCAACTGCGCCACGCCCAGGAGCCATGTCACGTGCAGGTCGTGCCCGCATGAGTGCGCCACGCCCACTTGCACGCCCTCTTCGTCCTTTGCGGTCACGGTGCTCGCATACGGCAGGCCGGTGGCTTCGGCCATGGGCAGCGCGTCCATGTCGGCGCGCAGCATCACGACCGGCCCCTCGCCGTTGCGCAACACGGCCACGACGCCCGTCACGCCCACTTCCGGGGTCACTTCATAGCCGAGCTTTTCCAGGCGCTGCGCCACGAGCGCCGCCGTGCGGAACTCCTGCATCGAGAGTTCGGGGTGCTGATGCAGGTCTTTGTAGAGCGCTTCGAGTTCGGGTAGCAGCGCGCCGATGGCGGGCGCCACGGTTTCGACCAGATTCGGCATGGGCGACTCCTTCATGCTGGATTCAATAACTGCGTGAACAACTGCGTCAATGCGATGGGCAATGTGCGGCGCGCCGCGAACTCAAACGCCTTCGATCAGGCTCTGTGCGAGCTTGGCGAGCAACTGGTCGAGCGTCTTGCGCTCGTCGTCGGTGAGCACGGCGGCGAATTCGGATTCGAGCTTCGAGCCCGCTTTTTCCGAGGCGTTCGCCACTTTCGCGCCCTCGGGCGTGACGCGCAGCACAACGCTGCGCCGGTCCTGGGCGTGCGTGCCGCGGCCAATCAGTCCGCGCGATTCGAGTTCGCCGAGCGTTTTGGACAGCAGCGTTTTTTCGATGAGCGCGCGCTGCGAGACACCCTTGGGCGTGATGCCCGGTTCGGCGCGGATGATGCGCAGCACGCGCATGGCACGCACGTCGAGATCCCAGCGCTGGCGGTAGACCGCGTTGGCGCGGTCCATCAGCAGCGCGCTCGTTTGATCGAGCCTGAAAGTGAGGAAATCCGAATACAAATGCGTACTCCCATCCATGCGCTAACTGGACGCCAGTATAGTCAAATAGTTGAAAATTTCAACTATCCAGATCAGGAAAACGCGATTTTAGGTGGGTGTAGATGCGACAACGCGGCGGCCCTCCTTTCAGAGGACTGCCGCCGCGCAGGGGAAAAGCGATCGGCGGGGACAGATGCCCCGCCGAATCCAGCTTCGTGGGACTGGCTTAGAACGCGTGGCGCATGCCAACGGTCACGGCGACCTGCGTATCGGTCGACGAAGGCGAAAGCGTGTTGATCATCGCGTGCGAGAGCACGGAACCTTCCGGCGCGCCGTGCACGTTCTGGTACACGCCTTCCAGATAGAAGTCGGTGCGCTTGCTGATGGCGTAATCCGTTTGCAGCATTGCCGTATTCCAGCCCGGGTTCGTGCCATTGTATGCGCCGTGCGTGTACGTGTACGCGCCCGAAACGCTCCATGCGGGCGTAAGCGCGTATTTCACGTTCGCTTCGAAGTTGTCGAGGCGCAGCGAACCGGCGAGCGAACCGGCGGAGTCGTCGTTCGAGCCGAGATAGGTGCCCGTGCCGAACGAGTACACGCCTGCGGCGTTGTCGATCTGCGAATGACTCCAGACCAGACCCACCGTGGCCGGGCCATACGTATAGTTGCCGCCGAGCGACCAGACGCGCTGACGTTCCGCCAGGAAGTTCGCGCTCGTGTCGGGGGTCGTGACCGCGCCGCTGCCGTTGCCCGCGTTGTTGAACTGCAGGTAGCCGGCTGCGAGATTCAGCGGACCCTGGGCATACGAAACGGCGAAACCGTACGAGCGGTTGTTCGCGAAGTCGCCAGCCTTGTTGCTGAACGAATACATCGTCTCGAACGTCACGCCGTACCACGTCGGGCTCGCGTACTTAGCGGAGTTGTTGATGACGACCGAGTTCGCGGCGAGGTTGTCGTTCTCGAACGGATGGGCCGCGAGGCTGCCGCCCCACGTGTTGAATTCCGCGGTGAGCGGGCCCACGAGGTCGTTCATCACGTCGAACTGGCGGCCAAACGTGAGCGTGCCGTACGGATCGCTTTGCAGCCCGACCCACGCTTGCGAACCGAAGCCGAGCCCCGAGAACGCCTGAGCGCCGTTATTGAGCAGGAAGCCTTGTTCGAGCTTGAAGATCGCATGCAGACCGCCGCCCAGGTCTTCCGAACCCTTGAGGCCGAATACCGTGTTCTGCGTGGAGCTGCTGTTCAATTGCCAGTTGCTGTGGCCGAACTGATTGTTCGTGTAGACGAGACCGGTATCGATCAGGCCGTAAAGAGTCACGCTGCTTTGCGCGTGGGCCGAAATAGCAAAGGCGCTCAGGAGGGCCGCGGCGAGTAGCGATTTTTTCATGTTTTCAAGCTCCGGATTGGGCGGTGGATTAATGCATCGAATTCAGGCGGCCGGCACCATCGGCGTGCAAACTCATATGCGTGCATTCCATTTCGGTGCAGATTAAAAAGCAAAGTTATCCGCTCATGATTATTGCGAACTACGCAATTCATCAATGTCGATAATGCAATGACGAAATGGAAATCGAGCGGCGAGTACGGCGCGAATCGAACACCCGCATCATAGGGTGTCGAAAATAAAAATGGTGTCGAAATTCGACTGACGTGGCGTCGATGGCACAACCGCGCCCGGCAAGGCTCGACGCGCGTGGCGGAATGTGCGGGGCGTGTAAATTGCCCGATAAATTACACAATGCTTTCGAGGTAGCGCTTTAAAGCCAGTGAGAAAAGGCCGATTATCCACATTGAAATTACCGCGGAAATCGGCCCCTGGCGCTTGTTGTCCTCGTATTAGCGCGCACTCGTTTTTTATTCGCTCAAGCAGCCGGCGCCACCGACGCCCCCGCTATTGCGTGGCGCTTCAACGCCTCTGCAACGAATCCCGATGCCTTCATTGTTTCAACGAATGCAGCGAGCACTTCGGCAGCCTGTGGCCCGCGGCGCTTCGCAACGCCCATGGCCTGACGAATCACCATGAAGCGTTCGCCCAGCAGGCGAAGGCCACCCGCTTTCGCGGCATCGGCTTCGAGTTGCTGCTTCACGCCCGCCGCCACTTCGAGCCCTTGCTCAAGAAAAGTTTGCACGACGGCCGGCGAAGTGGGTGCGCGCACGATCTGGGCTTGCTTCAATTCGCGCGTGAGAAAAAGATCGTACGCACTGCCCTTGCCCACTGCCACACGGTTATGCGGCTGATCGACTTCGGCATTGGCGCGCACCGGCGAGTCGCTGCGAACCATATAAAAGCCTTCGATCAACACGTAAGGAGCCGTGAACGCGATCGTCTCTCCCCGCTTTGGATCGACGGCAAAGAAACCGAAATCCGCGCGTTCGTCGCTTACGGCTTCGACCGACTTGCCCGCCGCGTCGAACACGACGAGTTCGAGCGGCACGCCCAGATGTTGCGCGAACGCGCGCGCGAGATCGACGGAGACGCCGAATGGTTCGCCCGAGGCCGCATCGCGATTGGCGAGTATCGGATTGCCGAGATTGATGGAGGCGCGCAACGTGCCCGTGGGCGCAAATGCTTTGACAACAGCGGGATCGATGTTCATGGGAATCGCGGTATGAGAATCACGGTCCTTCGAGGATATCACCCCGCGCTCGCGCCTCAACCGGTATCGCCGCCGGCAACCAGCAACACCGAGCCGGTGATATAGCTCGCTTCGTCGGACGCGAGAAACAGGATCGGCGCGATCTGTTCGTCGAGTGTGCCGTAGCGCTTGAAGAACGTGGATTCGGTGACCTGCTGCACCGCCTCGCGCATCCACGCCTTTTCCTGGTCGCTGTCGCCCGCGGCATTGCGCGGAATGCGGCGCGGCGGCGCTTCGGTGCCGCCCGGCGCCGTGGCGACCACGCGAATATGGTGCTCCGCGTATTCCATCGCCAGCGCTTGCGTAATCGCATTCACGCCGCCCTTTGCGGCCGAATACGGCACCCGGCGAATTCCGCGCGTGGCGTTCGACGAAACATTGACGATGGTGCCGCGCCCGCGCTCGAGCATATGCGGCAGAACAGCGTGGCACGTGTAGAGCGTGGGCATGAGCGAGCGGCGGATTTCAGCATCGATCTGCGCCGGCTCGAATTCTGCGAATGGACGCATGCGAATGGCGCCGCCCACGCCGTTGATGAGAATGTCGATGCCGCCAAACCGCTGCGCGGCGAAATCCATCGCGGCTTTCGCGCCCTCATATGTTTCGAGGTCGGCGACGAATCCCGCCGTTTGCGCGCCCTGCGCCTCGCCCGCGACTTCGGAAACAAAATCCGCACGATCGACGAACACGACCTTGCCGCCTTCGGCCGCCGCACGCAGCGCCACGCCGCGGCCAATTCCCTGCGCCGCGCCGGTAACGACGACGACTTTGCCTGCGAATCGTTGCATGATCATGCCGCCTTTTGAACGACGTTAGGGGTGAACTTCTCGTAGTGGAAGCTGTTGGGCTTCACGCCTTCGTCGTCGAAATACTTGCGCACGGCGTCCACCATCGGCGGCGGCCCGCACAGATATACGTCGACGTCGCCCTCGTTCAAGGCTTCGGCGGGAATATGCTGCGTGACCCAGCCCTTGCGCGGATGATTCGAATCCGCATCGGCGATGACGGTGGCAAAGCTGAGGTTCGGCAGCTTCGCCGAGTACGCTTCGATGGCTTCGACCAGCACCAGATCGAGGTCGCGCGTCACGCCATAAATTAGGTGCACCTTCTGCTGCGCACTGGTGCGCGCGAGCACTTCCAGCATCGAAAGAAACGGCGCGAGACCCGTGCCGCCCGCGAGGAAAAGCAGAGGCCGCTGGACGTCGCGCAAATAGAAGCTGCCGAGCGGTCCCGTCAATTCGAGCTTCGTGCCGGGTTGCGCGGCTTCGAGCCAGGTGCTCATCACGCCGCCCGGAATCTTCTTGATGAGAAAGCTGATTTTCGATTCGCCCGGCGCGCAAGAGAAGGAGTACGAACGATGCTGGCCACTGTCCGGCACGTCGATATTGACATACTGGCCTGGCAGAAACACGGGGCCCGCTGCATCCACGTCGAGTTCGAGCACGACTGCGGCATCATTGTGCTGCTGAACCTTCGTGACCGTGGCCGAGAATTTACTATGCCCTGTCTTGCACACCGAGGAGGACGCGGGAATGGCAATCACGCAATCGCTTTCCGGCACCATCTGGCAGGTGAGCACGAGACCGCTGTCCTTTTCATCTTCGGTCAGCGCGTCTTCGATATAGTCTTCGCCGAGGTCGTAGCTGCCGCTTTCCGCGCGGCACTTGCAGGTGCCGCATACGCCGTCCGAGCAATCCATCGGCAGGTTGATGCGTGCGCGAAAGGCCGCATCGAGGACCTTCTCGCCCGCCTTGCAGTCGATGAACCGGGTTACGCCGTCTTCGAAATTCAGTGCAATCTTGTAGCTGGACATGGTGTCTCCTTCTTTCCCATGTTGAAACTGAGGCTATACGTCAAACGCGATTTCACACGTGATAAACGTCGAGCACCTGCCGGATGTAGTCGTTTTTCAGCACGATCTTTTTTCTTGCAATCAAATAATCGTCGCCGGTCTTGCGCAAGGTAACGAACATCGTGCCGAAGAAGCTGTCTGTGGTTTTATAGCGGTGGCTGAGCGTGTGGAAGTTGTAGCGCACCTCCACTTCATCGCCGCGATCCGCCAGCACTTCCACGTTCGTCACGTTGTGGCTCGTGCGCGGCTCCGGCATCGAAGCGCCGCTGCGCTCGGTCTTGATGCGAAACACGCGGTCTTCCAGGCCGCCGCGATCCGGGTAGTACATCAGCGATATCTGCGACTCGTGGTCGTCGGTGATCTGGTCGTCGTCGTCCCATGCGGGCATCCAGTACGTCACATCCTCTGCATAGCAGGCGAGCCATTCTTCCCACTGGCGGTCGTCGAGCAGACGCGCTTCGCGGTACAGCGCAGCGCAGATCTTCGGGTAATCGGTGCTCATGCCTGCGCTCCTGCCTGTTCGTGCTTAAGTTCCTGCTTCAGTTCCTGCTTGAGCGCGTCGCGCATGGCATTCACCCAGTACTCGTGCTGGACCACGAACAGGCCTTCGTCTTCGCTGCGCTCGCCGGAAATGATCGGCTCGAGGCCCATTTTCTTCGCGTTCTCGTCGGCGCCTTCGACCCACAGCGGCGCACCGCGCGAGAGATCGTTCCACAGGGCCGTGGTGCCCGCATAGCCGGCCTGGCATGCGCGGAACTCTTCGAGGTCGTCGGCGGTGCCCATGCCGGAAACGTTGAAGAAGTCCTCGTACTGGCGAATGCGCGTCGCGCGATCTTCGGCGCTCTCGCCCTTCGGCGCGAAGCAGAAGATGTTCACCTCGGTCTTGTCCACGCTGATCGGGCGAATCACGCGAATCTGCGTGCTGAACTGGTCCATCAGAAACACATTCGGGTAAAGGCACAGATTTCTCGTCTGATTGACGATGAAATCCGCCTGTACTTCGCCCACGCGCGCCGTGATTTCCTCGCGATGCTTGTAGACCGGCCGCACCTCCGGGTTCATCGTGTTGGTCCACAGCAGAATGTGGCCGTGGTCGAAACCGTAGACACCCGCGACCGACTTGCTCCAGCTATTGGCATCCACGGCCTGGGTGCCGTCTTCCTTGCGCCGGCCCATGGTCGCGGCGTAATTCCAGTGCACGGTGCTGACGTGATAGCCGTCGCAGCCGTTCTCCATCTGCATCTTCCAGTTGCCGTCGTAGATGTACGAGGAGTTGCCGCGCAGCACTTCCAGACCGTTCGCCGATTGATCGACGATCTGGTCGATGATGATTTTCGCTGCGCCAAGGTAGTCTTCGAGCGGCTGCACGTCGGGGTTGAGACTGCCGAACAGGAAGCCGCGATAGTTCTCGAAGCGCGCGACCTTCTTCAGGTCGTGCGAGCCCTGCTTGTTGAATTGCACCGGATATTCAGTGGTCTTTTCGTCCTTCACCTTCAGGAGCTTGCCGGTGTTGGAGAACGTCCAGCCATGGAACGGACACGTAAAGCTGCCCTTGTTGCCGTGCTTGCGCCGGCACAGCATCGCGCCTTTGTGCGCGCAGGCGTTGATCACCGCATTCAGCGCGCCGGTTTTATCGCGCGTGATCACTACCGGCTGGCGGCCCAGCCACGTGGTGTAGTAGTCGTTGTTTTCGGGAATCTGGCTTTCGTGCGCAAGGTACACCCAGTTCTTCTCGAAGATGTATTTCATCTCCAGTTCGAACAGGTCGGCATTGGTGAAAATGTCCCGGCGGCAACGGAAGACGCCATTTTGCTTGTCGTCCTGCACGGCGGTGGACAGCAGGTGATCCAGATCACCGGCTTTGTCGATGATGGCTGACATGTTAGCTCTCCTATGCATACTCCACACGCGGTACGGAGTTCCTGCATCGGTGTCGAATGATGATCGCGGGAAACGGGCGGCGGCTGTGTCTACGCGCCGCCGCCACGCAGGACGGTTACGCCGTGGCTTCGGCGCGCACGCGGTGAACGAGCTGGTTGTCCTTACCCTGGACCAGCGGCGTAAGCCTGAAGTTGAATTCGATGTCCTTGTACGTGTCGGCCTTCAGGCCGAGCGCCGCGCCGCCGGTCTTTTCCGCCACGTGCGGAATCAGTTCTTCACGGGTCGCGTAGGCGAAGTCGTCCCAAATGAGCGGGTCGCCCTCGATATTGAATTGCGTGGTGAGCTTGCGGCTGCTATCCGACGAGACGAAGAAGTGCACATGCGCCGGGCGGTTGCCGTGGCGGCCCAGGCCGTCGAGCAGTTGCTGGGTCGCGCCCTGCGGCGGGCAACCATAGCCCACGGGCATGAGCGTGCGGAATTCGTACTTGCCGTCCGCGCCGGTCTTGACCGCCCCGCGCAGGTTGAAGTCGTCCTGTGCGCCCGTCGGGTCGAAGTGCGAGTAAAAGCCCTTCGAATTGGCATGCCAGCATTCGACCAGCGCGCCCGCGAGCGGCTTGCCTTCGAGGTCGGTGACCGTGCCGTGAATGACGAGCGGACCTGCGTCGGCGTCCGCGTTGAGGTCGATTCGCGAAACGCTCTCGCGCATCGGCGCGCCCGCCACGTACAGCGGCCCTTCGATGGTGCGCGGCGTGCCGCCTTCGAGGCCCACCGCCTTGTCGGCGGCGTCCATTCGGATGTCGAGGTACTTCTCGAGACCGAGACCGGCGGCCAGCAGCGCCGCTTCGCCGTCCTGGCCGAGCTTGTTCAGATAGTTCACGCCGGCCCATACCTCATCGGGCGTGATGTCGAGATCGTCGATGGCCTTGAACAGGTCGCCCAGCAGTCGATGGACGATCTGCTGGAAACGGGCGTTGCCGCTGCCGCCATTGAGATTTGTCGCGGCCTTCAGCAGGTCCTGCACTTCCGTGGTGTCGAATACTTTTGCGCTCATGATATTTGTCTCCTGGTGCTTGCTGGTATTGAGGGGGAATCAGCTCAAGCGTCGTTGTCCCTGACCGAGGACGGATGGCGACACAACGGCGTCACCGTTATCTTCATGTACGGGAAAAGCGGCAACGCGGTGAGGATGTCGTGCAGCTCTGCGTTGCTCTCTACGTCGAAGATGCTGTAGTTCGCGTACTCGCCCACCAGTCGCCAGATATGGCGCCACTTGCCGCCGCGTTGCAGTTCCTGCGAATACGCCTTTTCTCGCGCCTTGATTTCATTGGCGACTTCAGCGGGCATATCGGCCGGGATGTTCACATCCATTCGTACGTGGAAGAGCATCGTCAAATTCCATTTATCAGGTGTACAGATTACTTCGTCGCTTTCATCAGGCCGTCGCGCGTGAAGCGCTTGACTTTCGCTTCGTCCAGTTCAATGCCGAGACCTGGGCCGTCCGGCACCGTCAGATCGAAGTCGCTGTAGTCCAGCGGGCTGGCGAGAATCTCTTCGGTGATCAGCAAGGGGCCAAACAGTTCGGTGCCCCACTGCAGGCTGGCGAAGCTTGCGAAGAGATGCGCCGATGCCACCGTGCTGATCGCGCCTTCGAGCATCGTGCCGCCATACAGTTCGATACCCGCGGCATCGGCAATCGTCGCCACGCGCTGCGCCGCGAAGAGTCCGCCGCTTTGTTCGATCTTGATGGCGAACACATCGGCGCCCTCGTTTTTCGCAATCTCGAACGCGCTTTCCGGGCCTTGCAGGATTTCGTCGGCCATCAACGCCACCGGGAAACGGCGCATGAGGCGCGCAAGCGCGGCGGCCGAAGCGACCGGCTGCTCCACCAGTTCGCAGCCTGCGTCCGCCAGCGCCGGAATTGCCCAGGCTGCCTGCGTTTCGCTCCAGGCCATGTTGACGTCCACGCGCACGGCGGCGCGATCGCCCAGGGCCTTCTTGATGTCGGCCACGTGCTTGATGTCGGTCTTGAGATCTTTCGCGCCGATCTTCAGCTTGAAGATCTTGTGGCGGCGCGCTTCGAGCATGGCTTCGGCTTCGGCGATGTCTTTGGCGGTATCCCCCGAAGCCAGCGTCCATGCCACCGGCAGACGCTCGCGGCGGCGCCCGCCCAGCAACTCGCTCACCGGCACGCCCAGGCGCTTGCCGTGCGCGTCGAGCAGCGCGGTTTCCAGCGCGCATTTGGCGAAGTGATTGACCTTCACGAGCTTGCCCAGATGCGCCATGAGCGCCTGGATTCGCGTGGCGTCCTGGCCGATCATCGCCGGGGCGAAGTAGGCGTCGATCGCCAGCTTCATCGCTTCCGGGCTTTCGGGACCGTAAGCCATGCCGGCAATCGTCGTACCTTCGCCGATGCCGGTCACGCCATCGCTGCAGTAGACCTTTACCAGCATCAGGGTTTGCCCGTACATCGTGGCAACGGAAAGCTTGTGAGGGCGAATCGTCGGCAGATCGACGAGGCGGGTTTCGATACGTTCGATCGTCGCGGAAGTCATGTCGGATGCGGCGTTAAGTGAAGAAGGCATGGTGAATTTATACACGCCGCACACCCGCCGGATCCAATACTATTTGCGTCCAATTCCATACCTTTATAATATCGAAGCGCCAGAATATCCCTGATATCAAGCGATATTGCAGCGCATCATATTCTCCGAGTATGGAGAAAACGAATGCTTCTTCTGGAAACAAGGCCATGGATCTGCGCCAGCTTCGCTACTTCGTTGCCGTTGTTCGCGAGCGCAATTTCACCCGCGCGGCGGAACAGCTTTGCATCGCTCAGCCGCCGTTGAGCCGGCAGATTCAATTGCTCGAACAGGAGATCGGCGTGCCCCTTCTGATTCGCAATACGCGGCCGGTGCGCACGACCGATGCGGGGCGCCTCGTCTACGAACAGGCCATGCAGATTCTTGGGCGCGTCGAGCAATTGCAGGCGAGCGCCAAACACGTGGGACTGCATCACCGCACGGTGTTGTCGATCGGCTTCGTCGCCTCCGTCCTTTATTCAGGACTGCCACCGTTAATGCGCAAGCTGCGGCAGAACGCGCCGGAACTCGACATCCAGATGGTCGAACTCATGTCGGTGCAGCAGATCGAGGCGTTGAAGGAGGGCCGCATCGATGTCGGCTTCGGACGCGTGCGCCACAGCGACCCCAACGTGGCCGGCATCGTGCTGCGCGAAGAACCGCTGGCCGTGGTAGTGCCGATCGGCAGCGAAATGGCACAGGAATCGACGCCGATTCCCATCGAACAACTGGCCGGGCAACGACTGATTGTTTATCCGAGGGAGCCGCGCCCCAGTTTCGCCGATCAGGTATTGAACATGTTGCACGGCGACGGCGTGCAACCCGGCGAAGTGCTGGAAGTGCGGGAAATCCAGACGGCGCTCGGTCTGGTCGCGGCCGAGTTCGGGGTATGCGTGATCCCCGCTTCAGCGCGGCAATTGCGCCAGGACGTGCATTACCGTCTGATAGACAGCGATCACGCGACTTCGCCGATCATCCTGAATCACCGCGTGAACGACAATTCGGTGTACGTCGATCTCGTGAAGCAACTGGTCAAAGAGATGTACGCCGAGCCACAAGCGTGGCTCCCGGCGAAGAAGCAAAAGGCGTGAAGCGGGCGCCACGCCTCCATTTCTTCATGCTTCAATACGCGCAGCGCGCGAAAAAGGAGTTCACGTTCCGGCGGAAAATCGCGCGGCTTGCCGCCCGTATGTGCTGAGGCACACCGTCACTGCGCCGCAAGTCGCTCCGCGGAGAAACGCACGCCGTCGAAAAGTCGCTCGGCCACGCGCTCGGGAAATCCTTCCGGCAGCGCGGCCGCAACCTCTTCTATCGCACCGGGCGTACGCGCAAGCACGCGCTCGATCAACGGCCCTGCATCGGGCCCGTAGTGGCACAACCGCGCGGTGGCGTCGAAATGCGTGCGCTTCACATCGCGCATGCGGTAGTGACGCGCCTTGCCCCACACCGCCATGGCGAGCGATGCCTTGTGCCACGACCATTGATTGCCGCCGTCGCCCTCCACGGGCCAGATCGACATGACGTCATAGAGCGGCGCGAGCTGAAAGCGCCCCGCTGGCAGCAGGCGGATGCTGAAATTCTTCGCGTGGCCGTCGGGTGCCGCGAGCATCCAGAAAACGATTTGCGCGGCGAGAAACGTTTCGATATCCTCGCGCGCCTGCTGTGACTGGCGCAAGAGACCCGCAATCTCGCGCACGCCGGGGCCGCCATGCGCTTCGTACTTGCGATGCGGCGGGACGCCGAGCGCCTGGCAAAAGTCCTCCTGTGGCAGGCGCAGCAACCCGCCGGTGCGCGAACGGATACGGTCGAAGCGCTCTACGCAGAGTACCTTCTGGGACCCAAACTGGATGATTTGCGCTTGTGAAGCGGGCAGTCCATAGGCCCTCAGCAGTGCCAGGCAAAGCCATTCGTTTTCGACCGAGGTATTGAAGTCAACCTTGCGATGGCCGATCAGCCCCAGCGGCAGCTTGAAAATATGGGTCGTGGGCGTGGCGCCGCGCGGCAGCAGCCATTTGCCGCGGTGGCGCAGAAGCGCGGTCTTTTCCTGCGCGCCCGCCAGCGAAATACGCAGGTCGTCGGGCTCCAGCGCTCCGCCGGGCAACGCACCGGCCGTTTCCAGCAGCAGGCGCTCGACGGCGGCATCGCTCAACGCGGTGCCTTCAATGCGGTCGATGCGGCCCGGCGTTTCGTCCTCGCCGAGCAATTGCACCGCGCCCACGCAATCGCGCCCGATAGCCTTGAGCAGGTCGAAGGCGTCGAGCGTATCCGTGCGAAACCGCGCGGCGATGCGGCGGCGGATGGGCTCGCTGTCGGGCAGGAGATTGTCGAAATAGTGCTGCACGCGCTCGCCGCGCAACGGCGCGTCGCCAATGCCGAACGGCAGCGAGAGCGAGAGCGGCCGGCCCAGCGCCGAGCGCTTCCAGGTATCGTCGTAACGCAGCTCGCTGTCGCCGGCGGAGGTCATGACCCACGTGCCCACGCGCTCGCCGTTGGCGCAGATCGACAACGCGCGCGAATGCGATTTGCGGCCCATGCTCACCACTCCGGCGCGCCGGCGGCGCGGCCTTTGGCCGCCGCCTCGCGCGACTGCACGCAGAGTTCGAGCCCGTAGAGCGCGAAGAGCGCGAGCATCTGCTCGAGCGAAAGGCTCGCGGCACTCGTGGTTTCGAGCGCCGAAAGGCGCGGCTGGCCAATGCCGAGATTCGCCGCGGCCTGCGCCTGGGTCATGCCGCACGCCTTGCGGGCTGTTTGCAGAATCTCGCCAAGTGCACCGGGCGTCTGGACGATGATTTTCATGGCATATTCCTGTGAGGCATAAACCGATTATATGCCTGTGAGGAATATTTCGCCAATATCACTCACACAAATAAAACAGAAATATCGCTCACACGAATAACCATCTGGGCCGGCCGTCGCGCAGCGGGGCGTTCACGCCCGCGCGGCCTCCCGCGCCCGCACGTCGAACGCGCCGCCCGTCAAGGCCTGATCGCGCAGCGTCACCGGCTTCTTGCCCGGCAGCAGCGGGAATACCAGTTCGGCGAAGCGGATCGCCTCTTCGAGGTGAGGATAGCCGGAGAGCACGAAGCTGTCCGCGCCGGCGTCCACGTATTCCTTGAGGCGTGCTGCCACGGTCTGCGGATCGCCCACCAGCGCCGTGCCCGCGCCGCCGCGCACGAGGCCCACGCCGGCCCACAGGTTCGGGCTGATTTCGAGCTTGTCGCGGCTGCCGCCGTGCAGTTCGGCCATGCGGCGCTGGCCCACCGAATCCATGCGCGCATAGTTTTCCTGGGCGCGGCGGATATCGTCGTCGTCGAGCTTGCTGATGAGGCGCTCGGCGGCGGCCCACGCTTCGTCGCTGGTCTCGCGCACGATCACGTGCAGGCGCACGCCGAGCCTGAGCGTGCGGCCATGGCGCGCCGCCCGCGCGCGGATATCGGCGAACTTCTGCGCAACGGCCTCCGGCGGCTCGCCCCACGTGAGGTACGCATCCACATGCTTTGCCGCCAGTTCATGCGCCGCCGGCGACGAGCCGCCGAAATACAGCGGCGGATGCGGCGTCTGCACCGGCGCGTGAAAATTCTGTGCGCCCTGCACGCGCAAATGCTTGCCCTCGAAGTTCACCGTCTCACCGCGCAGCAGGTCGCGCCAGATCGTGAGGAATTCGTCGGCCGCTTCGTAGCGCTCGTCGTGCGCGAGGAATACGCCGTCCGCCGCGAGTTCGGTGGCGTCGCCGCCCGGCACCACGTTCAGCAGCAAACGGCCATTCAACGCCTGGTCGAGCGTGGCGGCCTGGCGCGCGGAAGCGGTGGGACCGCCGAGCGACGTGCGCAGCGCGACGAGCAGCTTGATGCGCTGCGTGACGGGCGCAAGGCTCGCCGCCGTCACCCAGGGGTCGAGACAACTGCTGCCCGTGGGAATGAGGAGGCCGTCATAGCCGAGTTCTTCGGCGGTCACGGCGATCTGGCGCATATAAGCGTTGGTCGGCGCGCGGCCGAAATCGGATTTGCCGAGGTAGCGGGTGTCGCCGGAGGTCGGCAAGAACCAGAAAATATCGAGGCTCATCAGGGGTCCTGCTGCGGGTAAATGAAGGCGCGGATGCAGACTGGAGGCGCGCATGCTGAGGCGCAATCGCGTGAAAATCGCGGGACTATCGCGGGACTATCGCGTGAAAATCGCCGCCCGTGCGTCGAACTCAGTCGCGCCCTCATTGAAACAGCCTGCAGCGCATTCCCCTACCAGTTAATCTGCAATTGCATATGATGTATTCGGCTAAACGCTCGCTTTCCAACCCCTTTCGCGAGGAACCCAGTCATGGACACACGAACCGTCAAGATTCCCGGCCCCGATCATCCGGTCACGGTCGAACCGGCGCGCACGCGCGTGGTGGTGAAAGCAGGCGGCCGCGTCGTCGTGGACACGCGCCGCGCGCTCACACTGCGTGAGGCGAGCTATCCGGCAGTGTTTTACGTTCCGCGCGAAGACGCCGACATGTCGCTGCTCTCGCGCACGGACCACAAGAGCTGGTGCCCATACAAGGGCGAGGCTTCGTACTACTCGATCACGCCAGGCGGCGCGCGAGCCGTGAACGCCATATGGAGCTATGAAACGCCGCACGAAGCCGTATCGGCAATCAAGGACCATCTTGCGTTCTACCCGGATCGCGTCGATTCGATCGAAACGTCCGACTGAACGCGCCGCCGCTCGATGCGTAACGTCGCGCCGCGCAACGTTACCGCCTCAAGTTTTTCCCGAACCGGCCGTTAAGCATGCGGGCTTGCTGGCAAACGAATCGGCCACCGGTCAACACGCGGCGACGTGACATCTGCATCGCTGGTGCCCGCCCGCGCCCCGAAGGCGTGCCAGGATTCGGTCATTCGCGCGGCGCAGCCCGCCGCGCTTTCGCTCCCTTACATCCAACCGACATGCAACAAGGCACCCCGGCCACCGCAGCCAGCTTTGCCAACATCGGCGTCGATCTGTCCGACTTCTTCGACGTGACGCCCACCTCCCTGTGGCTCGAAGACTATAGTCAGTTGCGCGCGCTATTCGATCGCTGGCGCGCGCAAGGCGTGACCAACCTGCGCCGTTTCCTCGAAGACGATCCGCGTCGCGTGGCCGAATGCTCGGCCTGCATCCGCGTGCTCAAGGTCAACCGCCATACGCTCGATCTTTACGGTGCGCGCGACTATGAAGAACTCGCCGCGCATCTTGCCCAGGTGCTGCGCGACGACATGTTCCAGGCGCATGTTGGCGAACTCGAGCAGATGTGGGACGGCCAGAGCACGTTCGAGAGCAAGAGCGTGAACTACACGCTGCGCGGCAGGCGCATGGACATCCTGCTGCGTGGTGTGATCCTGCCCGGCCACGAAGCCGACTGGAGCCGCGTGCTCGTAGCCATCGAAGACGTTTCGGCGCTCGAAGAAGCGCGCCATCGCGCGGCGGCGAGCGAGCAATATGCGCTCGGCGTTTTCGAGCACTCGCCGGTTTCGCTGTGGGTGGAAGACTTCTCCGCCATTCGCGGGTTGCTCAACGAAGTCCGCGAGCAGGGCATCATCGACTTTCGCACTTTCACCGACGTGCACCCCGAATTCGTCGAGCGCTGCATGAGCGAGATCCGGGTGCTCGAAGTGAATCACTACACGCTGGGCATGTTTCGCGCGCCGGACAAAGCTACGTTGCTCGCGCGCCTGCCAGAAGTGTTCCGCGACGAAATGCGCCCGCATTTTCGCGAGCAGTTGCTCGATCTATGGGAAGGCCGCCTGTTCCAGCAGCGTGAGGTGGTGAACTACGCGCTCGACGGCACGGAAGTCAACGTGCATCTGCAATTTTCCGTGTTTCCGGGCCACGAGACCCAATGGGATCTCGTGCTGCTCGCGCTCACCGACATCACGGCGCGCAAGAAAGCCGAGGCCTACCTCGAATTCCTCGGCAAGCACGACGTGCTGACGAAACTCAAGAACCGCTCGTTCTATGTGGACGAACTCAATCGCCTGCATCGCAAGGGACCATTCCCGGTGAGCGCGATCGTCGTCGACATGGACAACCTGAAGACCGTGAACGACCAGCTCGGCCACGCAGCCGGCGACGCGTTGCTGCGCCGCGCGGGCGAAGTGCTAGCGAAAGCAATCCAGAAGCCCTGGCAGGCCGCGCGCATCGGCGGAGACGAATTTGCCGTGCTGATGCCGGGCGCCGAGGCGCGCGATGCGCAAGCCGTGGCGGACAGCATCAATCAACTCGTGGAGTTGAACAACCAGTTCTACGGCGGACCGGCACTGAGTTTTTCGATGGGCGTTGCGAGTTGCGAGGAAGGCGAAAGCGTGGAAGCGATGCTGCGTGAAGCCGATGCGGCGATGTACGAGGCCAAGCGGCGCCGCAACGAACCGAGCCGTCCATCGATGACAGCCGATACAGCGCGCGACGCCTGAGCTTCCCTACGCGAGGGCGAGGCGCGGCAAATGCTTCGGAGGCCGTAACAAACGCGGGGAAGAAACGCGGGGAAGAAAAAGCGGCCGGCATGGGAGCATGCCGGCTTGCCGAGGGCCTTGCGCCCTCGCTTCATACAGTTTCATACACTCAGGCGAACGGCGTAACGCCACGCGCCCGAGCGCATGCCACCGCACTGGCATGATACCGCGCCGCGCACCGGCAAGCGAGCCGGCCGCGCGCGCATCCGCCATGGCGGCGGACTGGCATCACGACGCGTTGACGGCGTCCTTGAATGCCTTGCCGGCGGTGAACTTCACCGTCTTGGCGGCGGCAATCTGGATCTCCGCGCCCGTGGCCGGGTTGCGGCCCACGCGGGCGGCACGCTGGCCAGTCGAGAACGAGCCGAAGCCGACGAGTTGCACGGAGTCACCCGAAGTGACAGCGCGCGTGACGACGTCGAGAATCGCGTCGATGGCTGCGCCCGTGGCTGCCTTGGTCTCGCCCGTGCTAGCGGCGACTGCGTCGATGAGTTCCTGTTTGTTCATCTGCTACCTGTGTTGAGTTGAGAAAACCTGCATACCCTACCTCACGCGGGCCAAACAGGCAAATCGCGTTGCATATGGAAACGCCTCGATCGCCCGCCCGGCACGTGTTTTGCGGATCGGCCGCCCGCGCGAAAGCCGAATCAATAGCACAACACGGACTCACTGTGTAGACAAAATCACGTTAAAAATTGGTAAAAATGCACTAAAACAACGCAGCGGGCGTTTCAAGCGGCCTTTTACAGGAACGATTCGTGCAGACGCACTGATTATTTGCCTATGGATGCAGCCGTCGGCATCTTGCGGCGCGCGATCAGCGCATGGGCGCTCCACTGCAGCGCGCCACACAGCAGCAGATACACGAGCCCGACAAAGAGAAAGATTTGCGCCGGGTACACCAGCAAGCGGTTATTGAGCTGATTGGCGAGAAACGTGAATTCCGGCACGCCGACGATATAGGCGAGCGACGTATCCTTGATCAACGCCACCCACTGATTGACGAACGACGGCATCATCACCCGCACCGCTTGCGGCAGGATGACTTCGCTCAGTGCCTGCCAGCGCGTCAAGCCGAGCGAGAGCGCTGCCTGCCGCTGCCCTTCGCCGATCGACGTAATGCCCGCATAGACCGAATGCGACAGATACGCGCCACCGATCAGCGCCAGCGCGCACACGACGGTCGCGAGGCCCGGAACGTCGACGTGCAGCAGGATCGGCATCAGGAAGAAGGTCCAGAAAATCAGCATGAGCACGGGAATCGCGCGAAAGAACGCAACGCACGCGGTCAGCGCGAGTCGCACGACGCCGCGCGTCATCGCGAGCGCTACGCCCAGAGCGAGCCCGATCAACGCCGCGAGCAGCGCCGACACCACGGAGAGCGCGATCGTCAATGCAACGCCGCCCAGCGGTCCCGCCGGAAACGCGCCGAGCATCAGATAACGCAAAGCAGGTAACCACTCGAACCCGTTCACGCACGGCCTCGCTGCACACCACGTAGAGCGCCGCGTTGCAGGAGCACCAGCGCAACCTCGATGACCGCGATGGCCAGCACATAAAAGACGGTGGCGGTGGCGAACGCCTGGAATGTCCTGAAACTTTCCGTGTCGACCTGACGCGACATATACGACAGTTCGCCCACGCCGATCGCCATGGTCAGCGACGAATTCTTTATTACGTTCATATATTGGCCGGCGAGCGGCGGCGTCGCGATGCGCAACGCCTGAGGAAGGATCACATAGCGCAGCGTCGCGTAGCGGCCCATGCCAAGCGCCGCGGCCGCCTGCCACTGTGCATGGTTCACGCCGCGCATACCGGCCAGAAACTCTTCGCCGATGAACGCCGTGGTATAGCAGGTCAGTCCGACCCAGCCCGCGAACAGTTCGAAACTCGGCCAGCGCAGCGTGAGCGGCCCGATGGTTGCCAGGTGCGGCGTGTTAAGCCACGCCATCCAGTCGGACGGCAACACGGCCGCGGCGCCGAAGTACCAGAACAGCAGTTGAACGAGCAGCGGAGAATTGCGGAACACGAACACATAAAGCGACGCCCCACGTGCAATCGCGCGGGTACGAGCGGTGCGCGCAACCGCCAGCAGAAAACCCAGCGGCGTCGCGCACGACGCCGCACAGGCGGAAAGCATCAACGTAACGAAGAAACCCTGTTCGAGCCACGCGAGATACTTCGGTTCAAGCCAGTTATGCATGAATCAGCCGCGGCGCTCAACCGTTCTTTTGCGGATCGCCGATCTTGAACAGACGGGGCAGCGGCGCCGCACTCTTCGGGCCAAACCACTTGTCGTAAATCTGCGCGGCTTCGCCGTCGGTTTCCAGATGCGTCAGTGTGTTGTTCACCACGTCGAGCAAACGTGACTCGCCTTTGGGCACGCCAACGCCTTCGTAATCGTTCGAGATCGTAAACGGAGAAATTTCGTAATTCGCCTTGTCCGGCGCGCGCGCAAGCAGCGCGACGAGTTTCGGACCGTCCTGCGTAATGGCCTGCACATTTCCCGTGCGCAGCGCCGCGAAAGCGAAAGGCGTGTCGTCGTAAGCGACGATGGTTGCGCTCGGGAACCTGGCGCGCACCTGCTGCTCGTTGGTCGTGCCTTTATCTGCGCCGATACGCAATCCATTGAGTTGTTCCGAAGACTTTAATACGCCCTTCTTCGCAATGAACTGAGTGCCGGACGCGAAGTACGGCGTGCTGAAATCCACTTCCTTCCTGCGATCGTCGGTAATCGTGAAGTTGGCGAATACCAGATCGACTTTGCCGGATTTCAAAAACGCGATGCGATTGGCCGGGTTGGTGGGCTGAATTTCGAGCTTCACACCGAGGCTTTTGGCCACGGCGCGCGCATAGTCCACGTCGAGTCCAACGATCTGATTGTCTTTCGGGTCGACGAAGCCGAACGGCGGGTTGCTGTCGAATGCCGCGACGCGCAGCACACCCGCCCGTTTGATGTCGTCCAGACGATCCGCATGCGCGGAGGTCGATGTCACCACCAGAAGTGCCGTCAACAGTGCGCCCGGCACCGCGCCCCAGATGCTGCTTTTCATTATCGCGTTTCCTTCTTTTTGTTGGCCTTGCGTTGTCGCTGGACAGTCGCTGCGGCGAAGTACGCAGCCTAACGGCGTGAGGCATACGAAGGAACCAAGCATTTCTCAGATCGAAAGCGTGGCGGGCGATATGAGCCGGCTGTAAAGCTGACGCATGCCTCTTTGCGCGCGTGGTTCGCGTCGCAACTCTTGCCAGGCGAACCCCATTAATTCGGTAATCCCGACAATCGCACCTGACCGCGACGCGCATTTCTTTCGCGCGAATATTTGAATGCGAATACGTTTTCAGCTTCTTACAACTTCGCGGGGCGATCAACCTTGACCTGGGTACATCGGCTGCCTAGCATCAACGTGGATTTGTCTGATCAGGGAGGACTTTCATGTCTTACCGCCGCTGGACGTCTCCTGCGGAGACAGCAGAATGGATAATCCTCGTCGGCGCGGCTTTCGCAGTATTGGGCGGCTGGATACCCTGGATGGGCCACGCGCCTTATTACCTCGTTGCCGGTATCGCACTGATCGGCGCCGGCATCCTCATGCTCTGGAATCGCTCTGCGGGACTGTGGTGGTATTTCGCCATGTTCGCCGCCGCCCTCATCTGGTCGATTTTCAAGGGCGGTCTGGATGGCTGGAATCTTCTGCCGCGACTCTTCGTTCTCGCGCTGATCGGGATCGGGATAAGCCTCGTCATCATTACCGGCAATTCGCGCGTGGGCAGGAAAGTGCGCGCGGCGGCAATCGTCACGGCCGTGATTTACCTCGTCGCGATCGCCAGCATGCTCTGGTCTGCCATCTACTGAGCGCGTATGAGCGGGCGCTCGATACGGTAACGGGCGCCATAAAGCGTAAGTAATACAACATAAACCGTTAAATTTCTGACGAAATCACCCGAGCAACATGTTTGCGCGGAATTCGTCCGGAAAAAGCTGCAACATCGAAAAATCTCCTGTACAATCCGGCCTCCTTGATTCCCCGATAGCTCAGTCGGTAGAGCGCCGGACTGTTAATCCGTAGGTCCCTGGTTCGAGCCCAGGTCGGGGAGCCAGGTCATGCGGGAGTAGCTCAGTTGGTAGAGCGCAACCTTGCCAAGGTTGAGGTCGCGAGTTCGAGACTCGTCTCCCGCTCCAGCGCGCACGCGGGCCAATCCGCGCGCAAACAAGGCTTCAGGTCAGTGCATCTTGTCCTTGTTTTTCGGTAGCAAAAACCGCAAGCCCACCCTTCTCCCCTCCAGCGACGCCCACAGCGAGACCCACGACCGAGTGCGATCGCCGCGATAACCGTTGCCTGCGCAACGACATCGATTACCCACGCCGCGTCTGGAATAGCGCGAATCGGTCAGGTGTTTTGATGGCCTGGCACGTTGCCGGCGCCGAGGTTGGTTCACGACTCGCGCATTGCGCTCACGCGCATCGAACGTGTCTCCATCCAACCAACCTGGCCTCGACGATGAATTCCCTCAATTCACCACACGTTCCCTTTGCGCCTCAGCGCCCTTTGGCGGGTAGCGACCACCGCACGCTCACATTAGCCGCGCTTGGCGGCGCGCTCGAGTTCTACGATTTCGTCATCTACGTATTTTTCGCCGCCACGATTGGCCAATTGTTCTTTCCGCCCACGATTCCCGACTGGCTGCGGCAGATGCAGACGTTCGGCATTTTCGCGGCGGGCTACCTCGCCCGCCCGCTCGGCGGCGTGATCCTCGCGCATTTTGGCGATCTGGTCGGCCGCAAACGCATGTTCACGCTGAGCGTGATGCTGATGGCGCTGCCCACGCTCCTCATGGGCCTGCTGCCGACCTTCGACGCCATCGGCATTGCCGCGCCCGTCCTGCTGCTGGCGTGCCGCGTGCTGCAAGGCGCCGCCGTGGGCGGCGAAGTGCCGGGCGCATGGGTCTTCGTTTCCGAGCACGTGCCGCCGCGCTATATCGGCTACGCGTGCGGCCTGCTCACCGGCGGCCTCACGTTCGGCATCCTGCTCGGCTCGCTGATCGCTTCTGGCGTAAATCACCATTATTCGCATGCGGAAATCGCCGCTTACGCATGGCGTATTCCTTTTGTGATCGGCGGCCTGTTCGGCATTCTCTCGGCCTTTTTGCGCCGCTGGCTCAACGAAACGCCGGTATTCGTCGAGATGAAGGCGCGCCGCACGCTCGCGACAGAAGTGCCGCTCAAGACCGTGCTGCGCGAGCACGGTGGCGCTGTGATCGTCTCGATGTTGCTCACGTGGACGCTCACCGCGGCGATCGTCGTCGTGATCCTGATGACGCCCACGCTCGTGGCGAAGCGCTTTCATATCGACCCCGCCACCGCATTGCAGGCGAATTCCGCGGCGACGTTCTGCCTGACTATCGGCTGCGTGATTGCGGGATCGCTTGCGGGCCGCATCGGCACACGGCGCACGATCTTCGTGGGATGCCTGTTGCTAGGCGCGTCCTATTTCGCCATGCTCCGGCACCTTGCCGCCGATCCGGGCGCACTGCTGCCGCTCTATGCCGTAGCGGGCTTTTTTGTCGGCGCGGTGGCCGCCATTCCGGTGGCAATGGTCAATGCGTTTCCGGCCGCCGTGCGCTTTACCGGCATTTCGTTTTCGTATAACGTGGCCTACGCGGTATTTGGCGGCCTGACGCCCGTGTTCGTATCGCTGATGCTGAAATGGAACCCGTCCGCCGCCGAACTCTATGTGGCCGCGCTTTGCATTGTCGGCGCGCTGACGAGTCTTGCACTGCCCCGCGCATCCACCGCCACGGCAAAATAACTTCCCACTCCGAAATTATTCGGAATGGATAACAACTCACGTGCGCGGCCCGCACGCTCCCCACGTGTACCGCGCAGCGTTCTCACCCGCACCTGAAACTTCCAAAAGCTCGCGCATTGTTGCTCGCGTTGTAAATATTCGCAGCCGCTATACAAGCGTATGATTCCGCCGGGCGAATTCAGTGATTACTATCAGCGCTGTCGACCCGCGTTGAAGTTATGTCATTGCGCCGTTGTTGTTCAGGAGATCATGCGTGTCCGCCGCTCATCATGTCTGTGTGGTCGACGACGATCAGTCAGTTCGGCTTGCACTAGCCAGCTTGCTTCGTTCGCTCGGCTACGAAGTCGAAACCTTCGAATCGGGGAATGACATCCTGCGATGGCTTGTGAATCATCGCACCGCGTGTGTCGTTTCCGATCTCCAGATGCCGGGCATGTCGGGCCTTCAGATGTTCGAGGGCATGATCGGCATGGGCGTCGATGCGCCGTTCGTGCTGATCACAGCGTATCCGACGGCCGAAGTTCAGGCGCGCGCAATGTCGATCGGCGTGCGCGCGTTTCTCACTAAACCGGTCAGCGCGCAAGCGCTGGCGATGCACGTCGAACGCGCGGTCAATCGCGCCGCCTGACGCTCAGCGCGGCGTTTCCCCAGGCGCCTCGAACGCCGCGGCAAGCGAAAAAACGAAACGCGCGCCATGGGGCATGTTGGGCGCGAACTCCAGCGTGCCGCCGTGCCGCTCGACAATCGACCGGCAAATAGACAGGCCCAGCCCCATCCCTGTCGCTTTCGTCGTCACAAACGGCTCGAACAGCGAACCCTCGACGCAGGCTTGCAACCCATGCCCGGAGTCGGCCACCGTGATTTCGGTCCGGCAGCCGTCCACATGACGGCTGGAAAGTTCGAGCACCCGCGCGCGCGAATCGACACTGGCCATCGCCTCCACCGCATTGACGATGAGATTGAGCGCCACCTGCTGAATCTGCACGCGATCGCCCTTGACGAAAAAGTCCGTCGCGATGGCGTTAAGGACTTCTACATGATTATTCTCGACCTCCGAGCCCGCGAGCAGTAGCACTTCGGCAACGGCGCTCTTCAAGTCGAATACGGTGAGCGTGGGCGGCGCGTTCTTTGCCAACTCGCGTATGCCGTGAATGATGGTCGACGCGCGCAGGCTCTCGCCCGCCACGAGCGCAAGCATCTTGCGCGCCTCATCGAGCGCGGGCGGATCCCGTTCGAGCCAGTGGACGCCCGCCGAGGCCGACGAGTGAATCGCGCTCACGGGCTGGCTGATTTCATGCGCAATGGATGCAACCAGTTGGCCCATGGTCGTGAGGCGCGTCACGCGCGCAAGCTCCACCATCGCGTTGCGCAGCGCTTCTTCCGTGTGCGCGATCCGCTGATTCTGCTCGACGAGATCCTGATAGAGACGCGCGTTCTCGAGCGCGATAGCAGCCTGTGCGCCGAGCACGGAAAGCACCGCGATCTTGTCTTCGGTAAATGCGCTTTCGCTTAGCCTGTTCTCCAGAAAGATCACGCCGACCAGACCGCCCTGCTTGAGCAGCGGCAGGCAGAGCACCGATTTCGCCTGAGTCCTGCGCACATAGTCGTCGCGCGTATAGCCGCCTTCTGTCGCCGCGCTGCCAAGCGCAAGCGGCTGCCCCGTGCGGATTACGGTGCGCACCAGCGTAAGCGGCAGGTCCTCGCTGGAAATCCCGCGCCGCACCACTTTCACTTCGGCGAGTTCGGCGCGCGTTTCGGCCTCGGCGTGAATCTGCAAGCCGCACTCGTGGTTCAGCGCGAGCACGCAACGCTGGGCACCTGCGTGTTCTAGCGTCACGAGCGCGAGCGTTTCGATCAGACGGCTCAGCACGATTTCGCTGGATAACGCGCTGGAGGCCTTGATGATCGCGGCAATATCGAGTTGCTGCGAGGGATAGTCGAAAGCCGGCATCGGCGCGCTGGCCGCGGCCTCTATTTTGACGCCGCGCTCCGTCATCGCGCGAACCTTGGCATTCGCGCCCCACCATGCATAGGCATGCGAAGCATCGCGCAAATAGGCGTCGGCAATCGCGCCGTGGCCTTGCTGGCGGTGAAACCCCGCCGCGAGTTCGCACGCGAGCGCCTCGACGTGCAGAATCCGCCGTTCGTGAGCGTGACGAATGGCCTTGTTATAGAGGTGCTCCGCATCGCGCGCACGGCCGTCGAGCCGCGCGATTTCGGCGTCGACGAGCGCGGCCCGGCCCATGAGATTCGCGGGACCGACATGCGCCCACGCGGCCAGCGCCGCGCAATGCGCATCGAGCGCTTCGCGATGCGCGGCCCGTTCGTGCGGCGTAACGGCCGTTTCGCACAGCTTCGCTCGCACGAGCGCACCAAAGAAGCGATATTCGATTAATTCGAGGAACATTCTCGACGCGCCAATCGATCGCCTCGCCGCCACCTCCGCCTCCAGCGCCGCATCGAAATCGCCGGAAATAAAGCTCGCCTGGAGCATGCATGTCCAGTACGCAAAGCCGACGCTCGTGTTGTTCGCCCGAACCGCGTCAATGTCCCGCTGGTATTCCTCGTCGCCGGTCTGATCGGACGTTTCGCGCCGCCGGGCATCGCCCAGTTGTTCGACGAGCTGGATCTGCGCGCGGAACACGCCCGAATAGAGAAAGAACCGCGATAATCTTGCGACGTTCAGCCCGTTTTTTGCCTCCGCCATCACTTCGTCCAGCGGCCGGCCAGCAAGAAGCAGCACGCTCACGACATTGCGCGCGCCAGACACGTCGAATACCAGATCGCCGTCCTCCTTCGCCACCTTCTTCGCTTGCTCGATATAGGGCATGGCGTCCTGGGCCGGCCGGCTCCATGGAATCACGAGACTGCCAAAGCGCATGTAAATGCGCGCCTTGTAGCGCGAGCGCTTGCAACGATCGACCACGTCGACGGCCAGTTGCGCGAATTCGTAGCCCGTCCTGTAGTCGCCGTAACGTTCCGCAAACACGAGATTCAGACACACGAAACCATAGGCCGCGGAATCGGAAAGACCATGACGCAAGCTCAGCAACGTCAGGTTCAGCAGAATCACGTCGAGCAGATTGGCGTTGAAAAAAAGCGCGGGCGGAATGAGATCGGCTAGCACGTCGAGCGCACAGCGCCACACGGGATCCTCAACCCACGCGTTGCCGGCCAGCTCCGCAACCGATCTTTCGCCCAGCTCGTTGCGCAACTGGCGGTAAAGGCGATCGACTTCGGAGTCCGAAGGACGCTCCTCGATATTCACGCCGAGCCGCACCAGAAAATCCAGCCCTGTTGTCAGCGCCTGAATCTGCCGGTTCTGCGCGGTTTGCAGGCTCGCCGTCAAGCGCGTCAATTCCGCACGCAACGCCATGCTCACCGGCTTGCGCCCGAGCGCCGCGAGCCGCGCTTCGGCGGGCGCGAGCGTGCCGATCAGACATTCGACGTCGGCCCGGTGAAATTCCGTCCACTGCGCGGTGTCTTCGTCGGTGCTTTCGTCGATCAGCGCCGCAGCCGTTTCGAAATAGACGAGCGCCGACGTGTACGCGGTCGCAACCTTCGCTCGTTCCCCCGCGAGCAGATTGAGGTAGGCAAAGCGCTTGCGTTCCTCGGGTGAGACGATTCGCGAAGCGCCACGGTTGATCTGATTTGCCACGACGAACAGTTCGTCGCCCGGCTCGTCCTCGCGCAAACGCATGGCAAGCCGGCGCCCGATATCGAGGTGCAGGGCCGCCTGTTCGCTTTCGCTCATCGACGCGTACGCGGCCTCGCGAATGCGGTCGTGCGTGAATCGCAGCATGTCCGCATCGCGGTCGATGAGCGAAGCGTTGAACGCCTCGCGCAAACTCGCCTCCAGCGCCTGTTTCGTGAGGCTCGCCGCCGCGGCCAGATCCGCGATCTTCGTGGCGCCGCCCAGACTGGCGAAGACCTGCAAAGCGTAGCGCGCGGCGTCGGACAGACGCGCGAAGCGCAGCAGCATGAGGTCCGCCACGTTGTCCGAATAGAGCTTGGCGCGAATGCGATCCACGTCCCGCAGGCGCAATGCGCCCTTTTCCTCGAATTCAATGAGCCCTTCGCTCGCGAGTTCGGCGGCAAGCTGGATCGTGAAAAACGGATTGCCTCCCGTTTTTTCCCGAATGATGTCGATAACGGGCAGCGACACGTCGAGCTTGCAGCCCAGCGTATCGCCAACCAGGCGCGCCATGTCGTCGCGTTCGAGCGGCTCGACCGCAATCACCTGATGGCGGTCTTTCGCATCGTCGATCATTCGGGCGAGCGCGTGCCCCGGGATCATTTCGTTGCTGCGAAACGCGGCGATCAGCATGAGATGCGAGAGTTCGTCGTCACGCGTCAGATAGTCGAGCACCGTGAGCGTGCCTTCGTCGACCCACTGCATGTCGTCAAAAAACAGCACGAGCGGGCGCTCGGGCTGCAACACGCCTTTGAGCAGATCGGAAATGGTGCGTAAATAAAGCGCTCTATCCACGTTGAATTGCGCTTCGTCGCCGCTCGACAGGTCGCCCAGTATCAGTTTTAGGTCGGGAAGGAGTCCATAGAGAATTTCCGCGCGGGCGCCCATGCGCGCCATGAGACGATTGCGCGTCGCGGTAAAACTCGCGTCCTCCTGCCCGAGAATCGGGCGAATGAGCCGTTCCAGCGCGCGGGCCAGTGCGCCATAGGGTTGAGTCGAATCGAGTTGTTCGCACACGCCCCGTGCGTACGAGATCGATGTCGCGCCGATTGCGCTTGCCCATTGATCGACCAGCGCGGACTTGCCGCTGCCCGAATAACCGGCGACGAAGACCAGTTCGACCGCGCCGCTCGTGCTCACGCGGCGCAAGGTTGCGTTGAGCGCGTCCATCTGGCCGCGCCGGCCATAGAGCGCGCCGGCGTGCCGGCTGATCGCGACGCTCGCATGGAGGTCCAGCGGAAACACAGCGGGAGCGTTGCGCTCCGAACCCGCGCGCAGGCAGCGCATCAGGTCGGCCTGCAGGCCCGCCGCCGATTGATAGCGGTCGTTGGGATTCTTCGCGAGCAGTTTCATGACGACCGCTTCGACCTGGCGCGGCAATCCGAGCGCATACGCGGAAGGACGCATAGGCTGCTTGGCGAGTTGAGCGTGCGCGAGCGCCATTCTGTCTACGCCCGTGAACGGCAGCACGCCGGTCAGCATTTCGTAGAACAGGCAGCCGAGCGAATAGAGATCGGCGCGACAGTCCAGCATCCGCTCCATGCGCCCGCAAAGCTCCGGCGCCATGTATTCGATCGACCCGCTGCTCGCGCGATGCAGATTTGCTTCGCGATCCGAACGATTGATCATCATCGCGTGACCAAAGCCCAGCAGGCACGCCGATTCTTCGGCGTGGTCGAGCAGGATATGGTCGGGATTCAGGTCGCAATGGATCAGCCCGCTTTCGTGCAGCGATTCCACGGCGGCGGCAATCGCAATGGCAGCGCGCAGAAAGCGCTCGAGCTTTTGCGGCGAACGCCAGCACTCGCGCAGCAGCGCGCCGCCGGGGTCGCGCAACGCGAGCGCGAAAAAGCCGTTTTCCCGCAACAGCGCGTGCGGCCGTGCCGCCCACGGCGCGGCGAGATGCGCGCGCAACGCATAGGCATGCTCAAGTTGGGCGCGCCGCTCGTGCTCTTTCGGGCCGTCATCCGTCACCACGAACAGGGCGCGCGCGCCTTCCTTGTTCACGCCGCGATAGAGCGCCGGCGGCCCCGCTACGAGTTGCGTGACATCGTAATCGGCCAACTGATCGAGAATGGGCGCGGAATGACTCATGCGGCCAGCCCGTTCGCATGCGCCGCGACAGCGCTTTCTACGCGGCTTCCCGCTGCGCAAAGTTCGAAGCAGAACGTCGCGCCTGCGTCCTGATTGTTGACCGCCCAGATCGACCCGCGATGCTCCTCGATGATCGAGCGGCAAATGGAAAGGCCAAGTCCCATGCCGTCCGACTTCGTCGTGAAGAACGGCTCGAAGAGGCGGTCGACAATATCGGCCGCGATGCCCGTGCCCGAATCGCAGACACACACGCGCACGGACTCCGCGCCGACGAGTTCGGCAGATATCTTCAGCACCCGCGTGCTGCCCGCGCACTTCAGGATCGAATGCATGCCATTGAAGATCAGGTTCATGATCACCTGCTGAATCTGGATCTTGTCGGCGGCCACTTTCGGCAAACCGTCTTCTGCCACGACACGCAGGCGAATCGCGTTCTTTTCCATTTCCTGTCGAACGAGCGCCACCACTTCGGTAACGGTTTGCGTCAAATCGATGGCGGCGCGATTCGGGCGTTCTTTTCTCGCGAGCGCGCGCAGGCGGTTGATCACCTCGCTCGCGCGGTCCGCATCGCTCACGATGCGCGCGAGATTGTTGCGCGCCTCGGCAACCGAGGGCGCCGCGCGGTCCAGCCAGCGCATACCGGCCTCGCCATGCGTGATGATCGCCATGAGCGGCTGCTTGAGGTCGTGCGCGAGCGACGCCGTCAATTCGCCCAGCGTCGAAACCCGCGTGACGTGCGTGAGTTCCGCTTGCGCACGCAACAGCGCGTTTTGCGCCTGGTGAATCTCGGTCATATCGGCAAGGGCGCCGACATATTCCGCGGCCCGGCTAGTGGATTCGATCGGCCTCGCAACCATGCGCAGGTATTTCACCGCGCCCGTTTTCACGCGCACGCGATACTCGGCCTCGATGATCGAAGCGCCTTCCTCCGCCTCGCGCAACGCGCGCCTCACCTGATCGACATCGTCGGGATGAATGCGCTCCAGCATGAGATCCATGTGCGGCCGCGCGGGTTCGTCCATTTCGAGGATGCGGTAGGTTTGCGCCGAGCACGTCATGTCGCGCGACTCGACATTCCAGCCAATACTGCCGATATTGCTGAGCCGCTGCGCTTCGGAGAGATACATCTCGCCGCGCCGCAAGGCGTCTTCGAAAGCGCGCCGGTCCGTGACGTCGATCGTCGAGCCGATATATTCGCGCGCGCCGCTCTCGTCGCTCGACCAGGGACGGAAGATCACCTGCAGGCGGCGCACACTGCCGTCGCGCTGCACTGTCGAGAATTCGTGGCTATGCATGCCGTCTTCGCAAATTGCATTGACGAAGACTTCCTTGAAACGCAGGCGGTCCTCTTCCACTACTCGCTCGAGGCACATTTCGATGGTCGGCCGCTCGCATGTAAATTCCACACCCCACAGCTCGTAATTCTCACGCGACCACAGCAATTGCCCCGAGTTCGTATTCCAGATCCAGGTGCCCGTCTTGCTGATGCGCTGGCCCTCTTCGAGAAATGCCTCGCTGCGCCTGAGCCGCGCTTCGGTCTGGCGGCGCTCGACGTTTTCGCGCTTGAGCGCGGAATAGAGTCGCGCGTTCTCGATGGAAATGGCGGCCTGAGCGGCCAGCATATTCATGAGGTTGATGCGCGCGACGTCGAACACATAGGGCGTGACGCCGTTCTCCATATAAAGCACGCCAACGAGCCCCGTATGCCGCAACAAGGGCAGGCAGAGCAACGAGCGACAGCGGCCCGTGCCGAGATAGCGGTCGTCGCGGAAGTCGTTCGGCTCCGCACCGTCGTCGATAACAACCGTCTCGTGCACCCGCATGACGTGCCGAATAACGGTAAGGGGTACCAGGGACTCGCACAGGCCCAGATCGCTTGCTTCGACGATAATGCCGTTTTCCCTGGAACCGGCCTGGGCAACTATACGAAAGCTCTCACCCGACCAGAGAATGAGCAGCGCACGCTGCGCGCCGCTGTGGCGCACGGCAATTTGCATGAACGCCTGCACGAGCCTGTCGAGATCGATCTCGCTGGAAACCGCCTGCGACAACTGAACCATCGCGGCGACATCGACCGTGCCCTGAGGCGCCGCATGAACTGAACCGCGCGCGGCGGGCGCGGAGTCACGCAGATGGTGAAACGCCTGCTCCAGACTGCGCACCTTGGCGTCGGCGCCCCAGCGCGCGTAAGCGTCCCGCGCCGAGCGCAGGCACGCACGGGACACCGAGGTCAACCCGCGTTGCAGGTAAAAGTGTGCCGAGCATTCACGCGCCATGGCTTCGTAATGCGGCTGCCCATTCTCGCGCGCCAGTTCGATGGCATGCTCGTATTCCTGTTCCGCCTGGACGTAGTCGCCCACGAGCCGCGCATATTCGGCCGCGACGAGCGCGCAGCGGCTGCCGAAGTTCTCGGGTGCGCTTTGCGCCCACGACTTGAGCCGCTCGACGGCGTCGATGAGTTCGCGCTCCATCAATTCGTGCGCGGCCTCCTGTCCCGCTTCCTGCCTCACCTCGTCGATCCCGCGCACGAGCGCGAGTGAGCGCAGGAAGTAATACGTCACCTCGATCGGCATGGCCATTACCGCGCCCAGCAGCGGTTCGATCTCTCTCGCGCGCGCAATCGTGGCGGCGAAGCGGCCATGCAGAAAATCCAGCTTCATTTCCATGATTGCCGCGTACGCGATACCGCAGCCAAACTGACTCTCGCGCACGAACGCGACTCGTGCTTCATGCGTGGACGCCATACCGAGGTCCGCCGCATCGACGCCCTGCAAACGCAGCAGGAACATCAATTCGAGTTCGATCGTGACGCTGATGGTCTTGTTGCGCAATTCGTTCGCAAAGCGCAGATTCTCGCGGCAGAGGTTGATGACTTCGTTGAGGTGTTCGCCACGCTCATAGGCCTGCCAGATGCTCTCGAACGCGATATAGCCGGCGTAAATGAAGTCGCCTGCTTCCACGCACTGGCTCATCGCGCGGCCCAGCACGGGAATCGCCGCACGAAATGGCCGCCGCCAGATCAGGATGTGGTCGCCGTGCAGATGCAGCAGCGTGCCGGTCAAACGCGGTTCGCCATAACGCTCGTTCACGGCGAGCGCAAGCTCTGAAAAGTGCAGTGCGAGATCGAAGTCGCGCGTGGTTCCCACCAGCAGCAGCGCGTAGATCGCATAGACATACCCTGCCAGCCGCGTGTTGCCGTGCGTGAGACACAATTCGGCAGCCTTGAGCACGAGAATCGGAAACAGCTTCTGCACGCCGATATACGCACTCGGAATCGCATCGATGATAAGACCGATCACGGCCTCGTGCATGGGATCGTCGAGGCAGCCGCGCGTGAGGAGCGCGGGCACCTGCTGCGGCGGGCACAATTCGCGCAACGCCGCGAGCTTTCGTGCGATCAGCACGTCGTCGATGCCTTCGCCCTGCACTTCCACGTTTAGCAGCGAAAGCGCCTTGAGCGTCGTTTCGACCGCGAGCCGGTAGTCGCCCGACGCCTGATGAATGCGGATTTCCATGCGCAATGCGGCGGCGCGTTTGAGCAAACCGCCCGCGCGATTGCACGCGTTGCGCGCCGTTTCGAGCGCATGGCGGAAATCGCCCGTGAGGTACGCGCACTCCGCCATGTCGAGCAGCAGCCGGTATACGTCGATGCGCGCCTCGCTCACGCCGTACTGCACGATGAGCTTTTCCGCCTGGGTGAAATACTCGCGCGCGGAACTCCACGCAGCCGCGGACCTGGCCGCGTTGCCCGCGAGCACGTCGAGTTCGGCGAGGCGCGTGCGATCCGCCTGTGAAAGAATACGCTGCGAGCGGTTCAAATGACCGACCACCTCGAACACTTCGGCCGTGCTCGGCGCCGTTGGCATGGCGACGAGCAGGTTGGTCCCGATCTGCGCGTGCGCGAGTTCACGCGCGGTTTCGCCGAGCATCGCATAGGCGGCCTCTTGTACACGATCGTGCGCGAAGCGGTAGGCCTCGCCCTTGCGCGACACCAGGCCCGCCGTCTCCGCTTCACGCATTGTCGCCAGCACGCGGCGGCTGTCGGTGCCCAGCACGCGAGCCAGCGCGCCCACGCGCGCCGTGCCGCCCACACACGCGAAAACCGCCAGGACGTGCTTCGTTTCGTCGCTCAGGCGCGTGAGACGCAGCGTGAGCAGATCGACCACATTGTCGGTGTAGCCCTTGTCGCGAATCTTGTCGATGTCCCACGTCCAGCCCACGCTGTACGAGTCCGGCACGACGAGGCGGTCCTGGATCAGCTCGCGCAGAAATTCGATCGTGAAGAACGGATTGCCGCCCGTCCTCTTGAAGATCGCCGAAGCGAGCGGCGCGACGGCTTCGGGCGGCTCGACCAGCGCCTCGGCGATGAGCGTCACGACATCCGCGAGCGTAAGCGGCAAAAGACCGATTTTTTCAGTCACCTTCCGGCCGAACAGAATGCCGTTGAGCCGTTCGCTTGCCACGCGCGAGCGGCCCAGATCGATGCTGCGGTGCGCAAGCACGAGCAACAGGTTTTTCAGTTCGGCGTCCGAAGCAAGTCCGTCGATGATTTCCAGCGTGCCCGAATCGAGCCATTGCACGTCGTCCAGAAAGAGCACGAGCGGGCGTTGCTTGTCCGAAAACAGCGTGAGAAAGCGCTTGACGACCAGCAGGAAACGGTTGGTCGCCTCCTGCGGCGGCAGCGTTTCGATTGCGGGCTGCGGCCCCACGATGGCGCCTATCTCCGGCGCCAGGTTGACGATCAGTTGGCCGCCTCTGCCCACGGCGTCCTCGAAACGCGCTTTCCATAGCGCGATTTCCGGGCCCGTCTTTCTCAGGAGCGGACGCACGAGCCCGCGCAGCACCTGAACAAAAGCCGCGTAAGGCACATTGTCGTTGTACTGATCGAATTTGCCGAGCGTGAAATGAACGCCGGCCGACCCGATATTGCGCTTGAACTCCTCGATAAAAAACGTCTTGCCTACGCCAGGCTCGCCCTCGACGATCACCGCCATGGCGTCGCCCGTCTGGCGCACCCGTTCCAGCGCGCCGTGCAACTGCTCGAGTTCGCGCTGCCGCCCATACGTGCGCACGGGAAACACCGGCTGCGATTGACGGTCGCTCCGGCCAAGCAACGCGGGCGAGACTTCTGCGCCGTGGGTCAATTCGTCGAGACAAAGCTGCAGGTCGGCCTCGACGCCCGCAGCGCTCTGATAGCGGTCGTCCGCCGCTTTCGCCAGCAGCTTGTTGATGACGAATTCGATCTCGGGACGCATTTCGGCAACGAGATTGCCGAGCGGCCGCGGCGTGCTCACGAGATGCGAATAAACCCATTCCTCGCGCTCGCGCGCCTCGTACGGCATTTGCCCGGAGAGCAATTGATAGAGCAGCACGCCGAGCGAATACAGGTCGCTGCGCGGATCGTGACGCTGGCCCGACGCGCTGGTGCGCTCGGGCGCAAGATACGGTAGCTGGTTCAGGGGCACGAGGCCGATTTCGCCGCCCGCGTAGTTTCCACCATAGCTTCCCTCGATGCCGCAAGCGCTACCGAAGCCCGTGATCCACACACGCTGTTCCCAATCCACGATCAGGTTGGCGGGGCTCAGGTTGTGATGAACGAGCCCATGCGCATGCATGCCCTTGAGCGCAGCGGCGAGCGACACCGCGAGCGAAAGAAAGCGCCGCAGCGAACGGCCATGCGTAATATCGCTGCTGAGCGGCACCCCTTCGCAATTGTGCAGCGTGAGGAGAAACTGGCCGCCCGAGCGAAACAATTCGCGCGGACGAACGCCCCATTGGGCGTCGATCAACTCGCGCAGGCCGTATTCCTTTTCGAACGAAGCGAGGAGTTCACGCGACGCGCGCGCCTCGATCGGCGCTTTCACGATGAGCGGCCGGTCGCTCGCGTCGGTGCTCACGCGGTACATCACCAGATCGTCTTCGCGATGGAGCCGTTGCGCGCTGGTGATGCGCCCGTGAATTTCCGCGGCGCCTGTGGCCTCCCAACCCGGGATATCAGCAATCGTTTGCCGACCCGCACTAACTCCCATACGTTTCCCCATCCATGTCGTGCCGGCGCGCCATTAACTGCGCGCGTGCCCCGCTGCGCCGATGACCTCCATCTTCCTCACGAGATCGGCGACTGACTGCGCTTCGAGTTTGCGCATGGCGGAACTGCGGTGAATCTTGATCGTGATTTCGCTGAGCTTCAGTTCGCCCGCAATCTGCTTGTTCAGAAAGCCCTCCACTACATACGACACGACTTCCCGCTCGCGCGCGGTCAACTGCTCGTAGCGCGCGCGCAGCGCCGCTTCCGAGCGGGCGCGTTCGCGCCAGGCCGCATGGCGCGCGATGGCAGTCGTCACGGCGTCGATCACGCGTTGGTCGCGAACGGGCTTGGTGAGAAAGTCGATCGCGCCCGCCTTCATGGCCCGCACCGACATTTCGATGTCGCCGTGCGCGGTCATGAAGATAATGGGCATGTCCACTTCGTAACGGTGCGCGCTCTGCTGAAACGTCAGGCCGCTCTCGCCGCGCAGGCGCACGTCGAGCAGCAAACAGCCCGGCACGTCCTCTTTCTGCGCGAGCAGGAATTCGTCGATGCGCGTGAACGTGCGGGTCGCGAAACCGGAGGAGCGCAAGAGGCTGGAAAGCGCCGCGCAAACCGACTCGTCGTCGTCGATCACGTAGACCACCGCACCTTCCACCCCTGGCGCCATACAAACTGCGTTTTTCTCCATTACCGTTCCCCTGCAGGCATGCACGTTAGTCGCCCTCGATCTGCAGCGTCCGGATTTTTCTCACCAGGTCCGCCGTCGTGCGCGCGGCGAGTTTCTTCATCGCTCTCGCGCGGTAAATCTTCACGGTCATCTCACTGAGTTCCAGCTTGCTCGCGGCCGCCTTGTTCATATAACCCGCCGCAACGAGCATGGCGATGTCGCGCTCTCGCGGCGTCAAGGTCGAGAATTGCTCCCTGAGCATGCTCGACTGACTCAGCTTCATCAAACGCGCCGCGTCGCGCTGCAATGCCTCGGTCACGGACTCGATCATGTCCTGCTCGCGAAACGGCTTCGTCAGAAAGTTGACGGCGCCCCCTTTCATCGCGCGAACCGACATTTCGATGTCGCCATATCCGCTCATGAAAATAATCGGCATGACGATTTCGTTTTCCGCCGCCCATTCCTGAAACTCGAGACCGCTCTCGCCTTTCAATCGCACGTCGAGAATCAGGCAACTCGGCACATCGGCCTGCACGCGCTCGCAAAATAGCGCCGTGGACGGAAAGGTCTCGACGTGAAACCCGACCGATTCGAGCAGGCTTTTGAGCCCTTCCCTCAGCTTTTCGTCGTCGTCGACGACAAAAACTTTCGATACGGCAGGTTCCGCGCCGGGCCGGTTCGCGCTGTTCGCATTGTTCGTATGGCTCGCGCGCTTCGGCGCGTCGAACGGCGACGACGATTCATTCGCGCTGCTGCTCATCGGCCGCGGTCCTGATTCGCTACGATCATGAGCGCCTTTGCCTCGGTAGCCGTGGAAAAATAGCGATGCGGCAGCGCCGCTTCGAAATAGAAACTGTCGCCCGCGCCTAGAGAGAACTTCTTTACGCTTCCGTCAATCACAATTTCGAAATCGAGTTCGCCCTCCAGCACGTACACGAATTCTTCGCCCGAATGCTCGAAGAAATTATCGTGCTGGGCGTGCGCCGAAAAACTGAATAGCAACGGCTCCATGCTTTTGCGCCCCATCGGGTGCGCAAGTTCCGCGTATTCGATGCCGCCCGTCGCGTCGCTTTTGGCCAGCGGCTTGCGCTGGCCGTGACGCACGACGGAAATGCGAGGGTCCGCGGCATGTTCGTCCAGAGGCGCGCGCTCCGCGAAGAAATAGCCCAGTTCCACGCCAAGGCAGCGTCCGAGACGCGCAAGCGAAGCGAATGGGGGCGCCTTTACATCGCTTTCCATGCTCAATAGCTGCGCCTCGGTGAATCCGGACAGCGCCGCCAGCGTCTTCAGATCGATGCGACGCGAAAGCCGCAACGCCTTTAGCCGCGCGCAGATCTTCGCCTCCTCCAGCGCGATCGCATAATCCGACCAGTTTTGACCGCCGCTTTCAACGCGGGACTGTTCGCCATGCGGCGCACCATGGCTCGCATCCACGGACCCGAATTCGCCACGTTCGCTCTCGATCTGGTACATGCCGAACTCCACCGGTTGCTGATTTCAGGCGTCAATCCAAACGGAATACCGCGCGCGAAGCACGCGATTGCGCAAATTATTTGTAAGCGTTGTGCGCCAGGCGAGGGATCGTGCGGTGGGTGAACCCTCATATCCCCCTGGCATCTTACCTATGGATCACGGCAAACCCTATCTATACCTCCGTATGATTTCGGCGGCCTAAGGTCTCCTGTAAGCTTAGGCCGCGTACACGCGAAGAATCACAGCTATCCTGCCTTCCAGCACGCCACGGGAGATGTTCATTGTGTACGCCACAAGTAATCTGGGTGGTTGACGACGACCCTTCGGTCCGCTCTGGCCTCTCCAGCTTGCTACGCTCGCTCGATTACGATGTCGTCACATTCGAATCCGGCATGGATCTGCTGGCCGCCGTGGGCGCCAGGCACCCGCGCTGCATCATTTCGGATGTCCAGATGCCCGGCATGACCGGCGTCGACATGTTTTTGCGCCTGATTGGCGCCGGGATTCGCATACCCACGATTTTCGTCACGGCCTACCCCATGCCCGAACTCCAGAGCCTGGCGCTGGACAATGGCGCGAGCGCATTCCTCATCAAACCGGTCAGGGCCAAGGACCTCGCCGCTGCCGTCGCCGCAGCAGCAGCCGCTAGCTGAAGTTGACATTGGCGCAGTTGACATTGGCGCAGTTGACATTGGTATAGGTCGAGTCACCTAAGGTCTGATAGAGCCAGGACGGCCCGCGTTCTATGCTTCCTGACGGGCAAGACCCGCATTGACAACTCCTCCTTCATACTCAACGTCGACAGGTGACTCCATGACGCTCCGCTCCAAGGCGCTTACCGCCGCGCTCGCCCTGATGCTCTCTTCCGCCGCCCTCGCCCAAACCACGACGACCGACGACGCGCCGGCGCTCACCAAACAGCAGATCCGCGCGCAAATGCACGCCGACCGCGCCGCCAACCACGCGTTGGCGAAGAAGGTTCGCGACGCGCTCTACAAAGACCACGAACTGAACGATACGGACATCGCCGTATTCGCCAATACGCGCACGGGCAAGGTCATCCTGGCGGGCACGATTCTCGACGAATCGCAGGACCAGGTCGCTCAGGACGTTGCATCGAGAGTGCCGGGCGTGCAGCAGGTGGCGACCAAGCTGACGCTTTACGCAGCGCCCTGATGCTCGCGGTTTCACCGTAAGCGGCGTGCGCCGGCGGTGTCCGGCGCACGTCATGCGGCCGTTGCCTCGCTCAATACGGCGCTCACTTCTTCGAGCAGTCCCGGCATGGCGGTGTAGCTCGCCAGCGTAAGACGCAGCACGCCCCCTAGCGTACAGACGCCCACTACCTGATCGTCCGCGAAGCCCGAACTCACCATCGGCCCCCATAGCGCCTTCAGCGTAAATCCTTCGTATACCGAAGCAACTGGCTCGCGGCCGAGGTTCGAAAGCAGCACGTCGAATGCCAGCATGTGCGAAAGAAAACCCGCTGCGTCTTCAATGGACGGATTCGACGACATGAACGCATGCAGCGCTTTCGTTTCCCGCACAACAGCGGCGAGCGTTTGCGCCGGCGCGAGTAATGCCTTGACCTCGCGCGCCGCATCCCAGAACGGTGCGCCGAGCGCACGGCCGTCGACGGTCACGGTCTGCGCGATGTACACGCCGTTGGCCTGGCCCATGCCGCCCACGGTTCGGCGCACGTCGATCGGCGACACGGTACGCAAGGGCCGCTCGCGCCACGAGCGCGACAAACGCCGCCCCGCTTCGTTCACCGCCGCCGCGACCGCGCCATGGACCGTGGTGCGCTCGATGCGCGAACGATTCACGACAGCCCGCGTGAGCGGCGCGCCCAGCGAGAGCGCAGCGACTTCGGCGCGCGCGCCCGAAGCCGGGCGGAACCTCTTCGGTTCGGGCGCCGGCGCCATCGCGTCGGGAATGGCGGCCGTGGCCATTTGCGCTCTCGTGAGGCTTTCCAGCGGCTGCACGAGAGGCAGGCTCATAAGCGAGCCGCCCGCGAGCGCGCCCAGCAGGTCCTCGATCACATACGCGCCGCCCATGCCGTCGAGCACTGAATGATGGGCGGCCAGAATGAGGGTCGAGCCGCCTTCGCCCTGGAGCACGGTTGCGCGCACAAGCGGTGCACTCGACCAGTCGAAAGGCGTATTCATTTCCCGCGCGGCCTCGACTTGCCACGAAGCTCGTGCATTCTCCACCACGCGCAGCGGGATTCGCGCATCGGGGTCTCGAACGAAGGCAGGAACCGCGTCACCTTCGACGACGATACGCGTAGAGAGCAAGGGATGACGCTGCTGGAGCGCAAGCAACGCCGCATGCCATGCACCGGGCTCGAAGATGCGGTCGATTTCCGCGACCAGCACGAAATGAATCGGGCGATTGAGGTCGATCAGCCAGAACAAATGCTCCGTACTGCCAAGCTCCCGGACCCGGTCGGCCCCCTGCGTCGTGGTGTTTTCGATATCTGCTTGCTGATTTCGCATCTGAATTCCGTGTTCTTCGAAAGGGAGGGGAACGGCGAATGCCAATCGCTTCCTTATGCAGAACACGCGGGGGGAGCCCGGCATTCCACGATGAATTCGTCATGGAGCACCACGATTTGTGTCGCACTGTGTACGGCTTGCGGCATTGATACAAAAATTTTCAATAATCAATTAGCCGGACATATGACAGATACCTTCTCTGGTTCTAATCCGTCATGTCTCCTGCCCGCCAGGCACCCGCAACATCCGGCGCGTATGGAATTTCGTTCGCCCGCCGGGTGTTCTGGTCACGGCGACGGTTTCGCCGTTTAACCCTATCGTCGAAAAATGAAATCTACCGAGACGATGACTGTCGCCGATTTGTCGGCGCTTCTGCCATCGATGCTTCCACGATTGTGGGCATTCGCGCTGCGCATTTCGGGCGATCAGCACGATGCCGAAGACCTCGTGCAGCGCGCGTGCGTGCGCGCGCTCGAACGCGCGCATCAACTCGAACCCGGAACCGCGCCGCTTAGCTGGATGTTCTCCATTGTGCAGTCCACGTGGCTCAACGAACTGCGTGCCCGCAATGTGCGCAACCGTTCGGGCATGGAATGGGATGACGGGTTTCTCGAAACCGTTCCCGATCCTTCTGCGAGAACGCCGGAAGAACAGGTCATGAACGGACAGATCATTCGCGCCGTTCAGCAGTTACCCGAGGCGCAGCGCATTGTCATGCTGCTCGTCGCGGTGGAGGGGTTAAGCTACAGCGAAGCCGCCGAGGTGCTCGATGTGCCGATTGGGACCATCATGAGCCGGCTTTCGCGGGCCCGCCAGGCGATCGGCGCCCTGTTCAACGACCAGAAAAAAGAAAAACGCGCAAAAAGCGCGGCGAACAGCAAGGAAATTGGGGCATGACTATGGATGACATCCTGCTCATGGCTTATATCGACGGCGAACTGACGCCGCGTGAGCGCGAGGACGTGGAGAAGACAATCGGCGCGTCGCCCGAAATCGCGGAGCGCGTTGCGCTATACGCGGCGTCGGCGCTGCGGTATCAGCACGCGTTTGCGCATCAGAAGCTGCCGCCGGTTCCCGAAAGGCTGGCACTCAAGATCGAGCAACTCAGCCGTGCGTATTCCGGCACGACGCAGTCAGCAGGCAGCGCGAACGCCGTGAGGCTTTCGTGGCTTTCGCGGCTTTTATCGCGCTTGCCCTTTCGCTTTCCGCTGAACCTATCGCTGCCGGGGCTCGCCATGACTTTCGCGGCGGGCGCGCTAAGCTGCGCGCTGGTGCTGCGCTTTGCGACCGACTCGGCCCGCAACGACGCCGGCGCATTGCACACCGCGGCCGCGAGAATCTCGCCGTGGGTCGCCGCGGCGGTGAACTATCAACAGCTTTATACGCGCGACACCGTGGCCTTCGACGCGCTCACGCCCGAAGTAGCCTCGCAGGTGATCGCGCAGATTCACAGCGACGACGGCGTACCGATACGCGTACCGGACCTGCGTCCTGCGGGGCTCACGTTCACGCGCATTCAACGGCTGCGCTTTCACAACAGACCGCTCGTGCAGATCGTGTACCTGCCCAAAACGGGTTTGCCCGTCGCCCTGTGTGTAATGAAGGATGAAAAGCCGGACGCAAGCATGACGCATGAACGTGTCGAAAGCATGAATGTCCTGACGTGGCGGCGCGCCAATCTCAGCTATGCATTGATTGCTTCGCTCGACGACGACCGGCTGCTCGAAATCGGAAAGCAGATTGCCCAAGGCCAGACTGACGAGACTGTGGGCCAGTTTGCGCCACTTTCTAACGCCGCGAGTTGAGCGATTGCACGCTTTCCCAAATATTCCGTATTCCGAATTATATCGGCGTCTATCACGCGCGGAACCCGCCGGGAATAAACATCGATAGCGGACTGTTCTGATTGCGCGGCCAGACAGCGCGCCTCCTCCGGGGCGAATGTGCTGGCCGACCCTCATGTTCAGTCAGGCGCCGCCAGCGGCTCCGTTACGTTATCGACACACCATGTCTTCTTTTTCCCGCATGCTGCTCGTGTATGACGGCACGAGCGAGGCCCAAGCCGCTCTGCAACGCTGCTCGCAGCTCTCGCTCGCCTTGTCGGCGCCCGTCGACGTCGTTGCCGTCGTCGATGCCGAAGGTGTGAACGCGAGCTGCGGCGGGCTGCTTACCGACGTTGCGTATACCCACCTCGAGGAAATGGCTCGCCACACGCTCAGCGATGCCGTTACGCAGTTGGCCAATATCGGCATTACCGCGAACGGCTACGTGAAATACGGTCGTATCGCCGACGTCGTGGCGCGTCATGCACAAACGTTCAATCCCGACCTCATCGTGCTGGGTCACCGTGTGCGAACAAAACGCTCGCGGTGGTGGCGCGAGCGTCCCGCGCATGTCGATCTCGCCGAGCGTTTGAGTGGAACCACCATCGTGACCGTCACCCTGGCGTCTGCTTAGTCATGCATAGCACTTCACGCAGCTTGCAGCGGCAGCGTAAGGCGCGCTTCGAGGCCACCGGTGCGCCGGTTTTCGAGTTCGAGTTCGCCGCGCATGGCGAGCGTGAGGCGTCGCGCAATCGCCAGCCCGAGACCCGAGCCCGACGCCGACGCCGCCGTTTCGGGGGCGCGGTACCACGCGGCGAAAACCGCTTCGAGGCGCGCGGGAACGATGCCGGGTCCCGAATCGAGCACGGCCAGCACCAAACGCTGCGCCTCGACCCTCACGCTAAGCCGGACATCCACGCCGTAACGCAGCGCATTGTCGATGAGATTCACGAGCACGCGGCGCAGCGCATGGGGACACGTCACCACGGGAATCCCCACCCTCCCTTCGAGTTCGACGCTGCGCCCGGCGTCCCGGTAGTCGGCAATCAGCGCGCCGAGCAAGCTGTCCGCATCGACGGAACGCATGGGCTCCTGGGCGCTGCATTGCATGCGCGCGCAGGAAAGACTGCCTTCGACCAGTTCGGTCATCTCCGCGAGATCGCGCGCAAGCGCGTCTCTCAACTGCGCTTCCTCCACGAGTTCCGCGCGCATGGTCATGCGCGTGAGCGGCGTGCGCAAATCGTGCGCATAAGCGGCAAGCACGTGAAGCAACTCGGCCTGGCGGCGCGCACGGTGGCGCGCGCATGCATTGAACGCACGAGCCAGACGCGCAATGGCAGCGGGGCCCGCGTCTTCAGGCGCAAGCGCCTGCGCACCTTCGCCGAGGCTACGCTCGACGGCGGCTTCCATGCGACGAATACAGACGTGCCACTCGAAGAACTTCAGCGCCGCGAGCGCCGCCAGAAGCACGGCGGGCAGCACGTAGGGCAGGCCGAAGCGCACGAGCGCCTGCCACGGCGCTGCGTGCGCTGCATACGAGGCGTACGCGCAGGCCGCGGCAAGCAGCACCCATAAGGGCCGTGACCATGCATCGAGGGACCGCCGCGAACCGCCACGCGACGAAGTGCGCGCGACGGCGGCGCGCATGGAGGCGTTAGGGGTATTCGATGGGTCGATAGCATGCGCGCTCATATCCGTTCTCCTGTACTGGCCGGACCGACTTGCACCACAGGGGAATGCGAATTTGACAGACAGCCGGCACCTTGCCCGGAAACATCTGCTTCGTGGTACGCCCTGCCCGGCAGCGCCAGAATAGGTCACTTCACGCGCACGGCGCCATTATATGAACGTATATGGTCGAACCTACGGATGGGTAAATTACGCGTTTGGTATCCCGCACGCCGGCTATCGAGCGTGCGGGACACGACGATTGTTACGCGAACTTGCGCATCGGCCTGAATCCCGCGCGAACTTCCTGAGCGAACAATAGCGGTTCTTCCCAGGCGGCGAAATGGCCGCCCTTGTCGACCGTGTTGAAATAGACGAGATCGTGATAACTGCGTTGCGCCCAACTGCGCGGCGCCTGGTAAATCTCGCCCGGAAACACAGTAATGGCCGCAGGCAAACCGATATCCACTGCGTTGAAGTTATTCGAGTGATCTTCCCAGTAAATCTGCGCCGACGATGTCGCGCTATTGGTGAGCCAGTAGAGCGAAATATCGTCCAGAATCTCGTCGCGGGTTAACGAACGTTCGGGAACCCCGCCGCTATAGGTCCATTGGGAGATTTTGTCGTACATCCATGCCGCCTGGCCCACGGGCGAATCGGCCAGCGCGTAGCCCACGGTCTGCGGGCGCGTCACCATCATGGCCGAATAGCCGCAGTTGTCGCGATAGAAAACGCTCAGCTTTTCATATGCACGTTTCTCGTCCGGCGCGAGGTTCGCGGGCGCGGGCTCGCTCAGCGCAAGCAGGCGCGCAATATCGGGCGGCACGGTCGCGGGCATGTTCACGTGAATGCCGATCAGGCCTTTCACATGCTGCATGGCCATGCGGTGCGAGACCACCGAGCCGCAATCGCCGCCCTGGGAAACGAAACGTGCGTAGCCCAGGCGCGCCATCAGTTCCCCCCAGGCCCGCGCGATATGATCGGAGCCCCAGCCCGGGGCGGTCGGCTTGCCCGAAAAGCCGAAACCGGGCAAGGACGGCACGACCACGTGAAAAGCGTCGTCGGCGCTCCCGCCATACGCCGTGGGATCGGTTAGCGGCTTGATGGCCTTGGTCAGTTCGAGTATCGAGCCAGGCCAACCGTGCGTCATGATCATCGGCAGCGCATTTTCGTGGCGTGAGCGCACGTGAATGAACTGAATGTCCAGCCCGTCTATTTCCGTCACGAACATGGGAAACTCATTGAGTTTCGCCTCGCCCTTGCGCCAGTCATAATCGGTGCCCCAATACTGGACGAGTTGCTGCATGCGCGCGAGGCGAACGCCTTGCGATTCGTCGGCAACGGTTTCCTTTGGTGGCCAGCGCGTATTCGCAAGACGCCGCCGCAAATCGACCAGCGCGGCGTCCGGAATATTCGCCTTGAATGGACGAATTCTCGCGTTGTCAGTGTCGGCATAAATCGCTTTGGGAAAGAGCGCAAACGCGCCGGCCGCCGCCGATGCGGCAAGCAGGGTGCGTCGCATCGGGGAAAATTCATTCGAAGACATCGTTGGCATCCTGTTCAAAAGAAATAGTCAATTTGACCCGGCGACACCGCACGCATGATTTCCATGCTGACAATCGTTTATGAAAAGTCGCCCCTCATTAAAAACAGGCAATGTATCTCGTGTATGTCGGCAATGTAATCTTTCGTAAGCTGCGCATAAACACGCCTGCACGGTTATATTCTTCATAAGGCCGAAAAAACCCTATACGAAGGTATAAGTCCACCTATCCCTAATCGTCTGTCGACTCAATCCAGAATGGAATGGTCCGATCGTCCGCATCCGATTACTCTGCGGGCAGCGGTAGAAATGCGCCGCTGCACTGCTTATGACGATCATGGAAAAAATCGATCACATACTGGTTGTCGACGACGACCGCGGCATACGTGAACTGGTCGCCGGCTATCTCCAGCGCAACGGCATGCTGGTCGCGACCGTGTGCAACGGCAGGGAGATGCATGAGTATCTGGGCAGGCAGACGCCCGATCTCGTTCTGCTCGACCTGATTCTGCCGGGCGAAGACGGTCTCGCGCTCTACCGCGGTTTGCGCGAAAGTCGCCATCGCGCCCTGCCCGTCGTCATGCTGACTGCGCGCTGCGACGTCACCGATCGCATTGTCGGGCTCGAAATGGGCGCGGACGACTATATGGCCAAGCCATTTCAGGCACGCGAATTACTCGCTCGCATCCGCGCCGTGCTGCGCCGTACGCGCATGCTGCCGCCCGATCTGCAGCCCGTGGACGACACGCCGGTTCTCGGCTTCGGAGACTGGCGCCTCGACACCACCGCGCGCCATCTGCTCGAATCCGACGACACCGTCGTCACGCTCAGCGGCGCTGAATATCGCTTGCTGCGTGTGTTTCTCGATCATGCGCAACGCGTATTGACGCGCGACCAGTTGCTCAATCTCACGCAGCGCCGCAATGCCGATCCATTCGATCGCTCGATCGATTTGCTGGTGAGCCGGCTGCGGCAAAAGTTGAACGATACGGCGCGCGCGGCCCGCTACATCAAGACGCTGCGCAACGAAGGCTACATTCTTTCCACGCCCGTGACGGTTCACCACGACGCGCGTGACACTGCCCCCGCCAGCCGTGCCTGCGCGGAAAGCGAAGCGCTCTGCTTTTAGCGGGCCAAACCGCGCCGGGCGCCTTCGCCCTGGGCGATTTTTTGTAGCGCAATGTATCGCGCGTGCGCGATGAAACAACGGCTTACAAACCGCCCGTTTCCAGAAACAAGCCCGATACGTGGCGGGCTTCTAATGACTCCATGCAACGGCGATTCAAAAAAACCGCTGCCTGGATTTTCCCTGACACCCTGATCTCGTGGAGAAACGTCATGAAGCTCGTTCACGCCCTGTTCGTCTCGGCTCTCGTCGCCGCCCCCGCACTCGCATTCGCACAATCGCCGAATACCCCGGTCACGCGCGCGTCGGTTCGCGCCGAGCTGGTGCAGTTGCAGCAGGCCGGCTACAACCCGGCTAGCGACACCACCCAATACCCGAAGAACATCGAGGCCGCCCAGACGCGCCTGAACGCGCAGCAAAACGCGGCATACGGCGGCGCGCCCGTCAACGGCGCGGCATCGGGCTCGCGCAACGAAACGGCACAAACGCCGGCGCCGCAGCAAGACGTTGTCGGCCTTGAACCGATCTATTCGCATTCCTGATCAATATCGCGCGCAGCGCTCGCTGCGCGCGGCACACTAACAATACGGAACCCCACCCTATGAAAGCAATCGTGATGGAAGGCCCGGGCGGCCCGGACGTGCTGCGCCTTGTCGAGCGCGGCGAGCCCGAGCCGGGCCCCAACGACGCGCTGGTCGAAGTGGAAGCTGCGGGCGTCAACTTCATGGATATTGGCGTGCGGCAAGGCAACTTCTGGACCGAAACGGGCAATCCCAAGCCGCTAGGTGTCGAAGGCGCGGGGCGCATACTCGCGGTGGGCCACAACGTAAAGGACTTTCATCCGGGGCAACGCGTTGCGTGGGTCTACGCACCGGGCAGCTACGCGCAACGCATCGCCCTTCCGACCGCTTCGCTGGTGCCCGTGCCCGACGAAATCGATCATCGCACCGCTGCCGCGCTGATGATGCAAGGGCTCACCGCCAGCCACTTCGCCACGGACTTCTATCCCGTGCAGTCCGGCGACATTGCGCTCGTGCATGCGGCAGCGGGCGGCGTTGGGTTGCTGCTCACGCAAATCATCAAGATGCGCGGCGGCAAGGTCATCGGCCGCGTTTCGAGCGCGAGCAAGGGCGACATCGCGCGACAGGCGGGCGCCGACCATGTGATTGTCGACACGAAGGGCGCATTCGCCGACGAGGTTCTGCGCCTCACCGGCGGCGAAGGCGTTCACGTCGTCTTCGACGGCTCCGGGCCCACGACGTTCGAAGCCTCGATGGCTTCGCTGCGCCGCTGCGGCACGTTTTGCTGGTACGGCCCCGTGCTCGGCGACTCCGGGCCCTTGCGCATTACGAGCCTGCCGCGCAGCATCAAGCTCGGCTACGCGGTATTCACCGACCATATCCCCACGCCGGCGCTGCTGCGCGAGCGTGCGAAACAACTGTTCGACTGGATCATCGCGGGTGCAATCGACATCAGGATCGGCGGTCTGTATCCGCTGGAACAGGCCGCGCGCGCGCATGCCGACATGGAAAGCCGCAGCACGACGGGCAAGTTGCTGCTGATTCCACGCACGGAATAAATGCCGGGTCCCGGGTGTTCCTGGGAGATCGGCGCATTCATGCGCAATGGGAGGAATGATGCGGTTTGCGGTTCTCGGCGCCGGCGCGGTCGGCTGCTATTACGGTGGCATGCTCGCGCGCCACGGCCACGACGTCGTCTTTATCGGCCGTCCCCCGCACGTTGCGGCGATGAACCAGGACGGCCTGCGCATTCAGTCGCAAGCATTCGACGTGCACGTGCCCGTACGCGCCGCGACGCAGATCGAGGCGGCCGCGGGCGCCGACATCGTGTTCGTGTGCGTGAAATCGACCGATACCGCCGAAGCCGCGCGCATGCTCGGTCGCGTGCTCGCGCCGGGCGCTATCGTAGTGAGTCTGCAAAACGGCGTGGACAACGCCGCGCTTCTGCGCGCCGGCATCGCGCAGCCCGTGATCTGCGCGGCCGTGTATGTCGCGAGCGAAATGGCCGGTCCCGGCCACCTCCTGCACCACGGCCGTGGCGATCTCGCCATCGAGGCGTCGCCGCACAGCGAAGCGCTGGCAAGCGTGCTGCGCGCAGCGAATATTCCCACCCAGATCGCCGCGGACGTGCACGCGACGCTTTGGCAAAAGCTCATTCTCAACTGCGCGTATAACGCGGTGTCGGCCATCGTTCAGTTGCCGCTCGGCGGCATGGCGCATCGCGACGCGCTGCGCGAAACCATGCGCGACGTGGTCGCCGAATGTCTCGCGGTCGCCGCCGCCGAGGGCGTGCATTTCGAGGACGACGCCGCGCGCATGGTCGAGAGAATCGAAGCCACGATTCCAGGCGGCCAGTATTCGTCCACCGCGCAGGATCTCGCGCGTGGCAAACACAGCGAAATAGACTTTCTCAACGGCGCGATCGTGCGGCGCGGTGTGATCGCGGGCATCGCGACGCCGGCCAACCGCACGCTCCACACGCTCGTCAAGGTGCTGGAAGAAAAACCCGCCGCTCACGGCTGACCGCATCTCACGCTCATGCAATTCTCCGATTTTTCCTCGCCTGCCTTTTTCGCCAATCCTTATCCGTTGTACGAAAAGATTCGCGCGGCAGGGCCGATTCTGCCGGTCGGGCCGCAATCGTTCGTGACCGGACGCTTCGAAATTATCGACGCCCTGCTGCGCGACCCGCGCATGGGCAAAACCTATCTACAGAGCGTAGTCGCGCGTTATGGCGCGCAGGCGACGGCGCAACCGGTGTTCCAGTCGCTGAACCGCACGTTGCTGATGATGAACCCGCCCGCGCATACGCGACTGCGCGCGCTGCTGATGAAGACGTTCAACGCGCGCGGTATCGGGAAGCTGACTTCGATTGTCGAGGCGACGACGCATGAACTGCTCGAATGCCAGGGCTCGCGCGCCGAGTTCGACCTGGTCAACGACTACGCGCTCCCCTTGCCGGTACAGATCATCTGCCGGCTGCTCGACGTACCCGTTGAGCACGCAACCGCACTAGGCGGCGCGGCAAGCCGGCTCGTCGCGGCATTCGATCTCGCGCCGCTCGACGAACACGGGTTGCGCGCAGCCGACGAAGCCGCACTCACGCTCGAGCGTTACTTTCATGGCGTGATCGGGCAACGCCGCGCGCAACCCGGCGACGACCTGATTTCCGCGATGCTCGGCGTGGAGGACGAAGGTGCGAGGCTAACGGACGAAGAAGTGGTGTCGAACGCCGTGCTGCTATTCATTGCCGGACACGAAACCACGTCGAACATGATCGGCAATATGTCGATCGCGCTCTTTCGTCATCCTCAACAAATGGAGGCGTTGAAGCTCGACCCGGCGTTGTTGCCGCGTGCGATCGGGGAGTGCATGCGTTACGACGGCGCGGTGCAGATGCTGGTGCGCACCGCGCTCGAAGACATCGCGCCTGGCAATATCTCGCTCGCGCGCGGCTCGGTCGTGTTCATGCTGATCGGCTCGGCCAACCGCGATCCATCCGTATTTCCCGCGCCGGACACGCTGGACTTCGCGCGCAGCGCGAGCACGCCCTCCCTCGCGTTCGGCGCGGGCATTCATTATTGTCTGGGTGCGCGGCTCGCCGCGCTGGAACTCGAAGTCGCCATGCGTTCGCTGCTGGCGCGTTTCCCCGGAATCCGCCCGGTGGATCTGGACGGACTGGTCTGGCATCGGCGCAATAACTTACGCGGCGTGGAGTCGCTGCGCGTGACCTGCCTTTGAGCAAAGTCGCCCCGCTCCGGGGTATCGCGGTTCGCTATCGCTTCGCGTCGTCGGGGCTATACGTCACGTATAGCTTCGTATAGCCTTGCGTGTCGAATACGCCGGTCCATCCTTGTGGGAGCGTCACGGCCTCGCCCGTGCCCACGGTCAGCACCGAACCATCCGACGACGTGAGTTTCACTCCGCCCGAAAGAAAATATAGAAACTCGGTGTACGCGAGCCCTTTGGGTCCTTTAATGACTTCGTGCGAAGGCCCCGACTTGAACACGCCGGTTTGATAAGCCTTGTCAGGCGACGTAAAACCCGTCACGTCGATCATCTGCGTTCCACCCTCAACGGACTTTTGCGCATCCTTGCGCTTGAAGACGGCGCCGCCGAGATCGGCTTTCGAAAGCTTCACTGGCTTTATCGTTTCGGCGTATGCCTGCGCGCAACCGCACGCCAGCGCGCAAACCGCGAGGAGCACGGGGAGGGACAATGTACGAGCCTGGGCCATTGCAATAATTGCCTTAATAACGTTCGCGTGAGATGTCTTGAAGTTTTTGCAGCCGCTGGCGAATGCTGGCTAATGCTGGCTATGCTTGCGATCGCGCGGCGGCGGCAAGCCGAGTTTCGCCGCCATATTGACCAGTTCCGGCAGCGAATCCGCATTCATCTTTTGCATGACCTTCCCGCGGTGCATCTTTACGGTAATTTCGCTGATGCCGAGTTCGCCGCCTATCTGCTTGTTCAACAAACCCGAAACCACGAGCACCATGACTTCGCGCTCACGCGGCGTAAGCGTGGCATAGCTGTCGTGAAGCGCGCGCAACGCCATGTGGCTTTCGAGGGCTTCACGGCTGCGATTGATGGCGTCGCAAATGGCCTGGAGCAAAGTCTCGCCGTTGAACGGCTTGGTCAGGAATTCGACCGCGCCGGCCTTCATGGCTTTCACGGTCATGGGCACGTCCCCATATCCGGTGATAAAGATGATCGGCATGTCGGGCCGGTCGGCGGCAATACGCTGCTGCAGTTCCAGCCCGTTGACCTGCGGAAGCGACACGTCGAGCACGAGGCACGTGGGTGTGAAAACGCGCGGATGAGCAAGAAAATCTTCGGCGCTGGCGAATAGCTGCGCTCGCAGACCCGCGCTGCGCAACAACAATTCCAGCGATTCGCGCACGGAAATATCGTCGTCGATGACAAATACAATGGGCTCGGCTTGCAAACCGCTCGACGGCGTGGCGCCCTGACCCGTTCCATCTGCTTTACCTTGAGGCACGCTTTTCCTCTTTATCGCCCCGAAGCACTGAAACGCGTTCAGTTCTCCCCCAGCGCAACGTTGAGCGCCGCGAGAAGCGCGGTATCGCTAAAGGGCTTGAACAGGCAATCGCACGCGCCCTGCGCGATCAGACGATCGCGAACGGCGGCGTCTTCGTGAGCGGTAATGAAAACAACCGGCACGTTCTTGCCAAGACGCTTCAACTCGCGAAAAAGCCCCAGCCCGCCCATACCCGGCATATTGATGTCGAGGACCAGACAATGAGTTTGATCGACAACTTCGGACGCAAGAAAAGACTCCGCGGATGCGAACACGCTCACGGCATATCCGAACATTCTCACCAGATCCGGAAGCGACTCCCGCACTGCTTCGTCATCATCGACCAACGTTACCAGCATGATTGCCCGCAATCAAGTCTCGTTGAGACTGCTACCCCGCTCCCCGAGGATGCACGAAAGCCAAGTGAAGAATCTACGATACCCTGGTATCGCTCTCGTCGCCGGTATAGGCGTAAAGCGTACGCAAAGGCGCCGGATACTCGTGGAGCAAACAACGCACGATGCCCCATCGCATCGCACGCGTCCATCATACGGAGGTATGTATACGCGCCCGCGCGCCGCGTTGCCAAAGGATGCCTGAGTCACTCAAGCGCCATAAACGGGAAGCGAAAACGAGAAAATCGCGCCGGGTCCGTCCGCCGGAAGTTCGGCCCAAAGACGTCCGTTCTGGCTCTCGATGATCGATCGGCTAATCGCGAGACCAATGCCCATGCCGTCGCGCCGGGTCGTGTAAAAAGCATCGAAAAGCCGTTGCGCGTCTTGCGGATCGAAGCCAATGCCCGAGTCGCGCACGCTCAGGCGGACCGTCTCGTTCGACCCGGCTTCGGTCTTGACCGTTACGCGCCGGGGCCGGTCGTTCACCGTGCTCATGGCGTCCGCGGCGTTGCGCAGCAAATTCATGATGACCTGCTGCACCTGCACGCGGTCGCAGCCCGCAAACGGCAGGCCCTCCGCGAACTCCATGCGCATGACGACACGCGCTCGGTCGAGGTCGCTCTGCATGAGCGCAATGATGTCGCGCGCCGTGTGTGCGAGATCGACGGGTTCGATCGTGGCGCTGCGCTTGGTGAAAAGCGTGCGCAGGCGCGCGATGACGTCGGCCGCACGATTACCGTCGCGAATCGTACGCCGCGCCGTTTCCTGCGCGCCTTCGATATTGGGTGGCTCGGCCGCCAGCATGCGCAGGCAGGTGCTCGCGTTCGTCACAATGCCCGCGAGCGGCTGATTGACTTCATGCGCGATCGAAGCCGTCAACGCGCCCAGGCTCATTACTCTCGCGACATGCGATAGCTCCGCGCGCGCCCTGTCGAGCGCTTCTTCCGAACTGCGGCGCTGGCTGATATCGAGCGTCGTGCCGCGATACTCGTTGCGGTCCGGACGGTCGGTCGCGCGGTGCGCGATCAGATGCAGATGCTTGACGCTCTGATCCGGCATCAATAGCCGGTGCTGGCATTCGATATCGCTTTCGCCGCGCCGCCCCTGCTCGATGAACTGCGCGATAAAGCCCATATCCTCCGGGTGAGAGCGTTCGGCGATACGTTCGAGCGACACGGGCGTGCCCGGCTCGAAGTCGAAGATGTGATAAATCTGCTCCGACCAGGCGATCTCATCCGTATCGGCGTCCCACGTGAAATTGCCCATTCTGGCGAGCGCCTGACCTTCGGCGAGAAACGCCTCGCTGCGACGCAGTTCTTCTTCGGCGCGCTTGCGATCGTCGATGTCGATATTGATGCCATACCATTTGACGACGTTTCCATCCTGGTCCCGCAACGGGCTCGTGCGAAACAGAAACCATCGGTACTGGCCGTCGTAGCGCTGCATGCGCGCTTCCGCGGCGCCCGGCATGCGGCTCGCCATGATCTCGGACCACGCGGCCAGCAGCCCCGGCAGGTCATCGGGATGAACCGCTTTGGTCCACTCGTAGTCCCGCACCTGCGAGAGCGTGCGGCCGAGATAGTCGAGGTAGTACTGGTTATAAAACTCACCGGTCCCGTCCGGGCGCGCCGACCAGATGAGGGCAGGCAACGCATTGATGGTCTCGTTGAGATGGCGCTCGCTCTCCGCGAGCGTAATTTCGTCCCGCTTCCTGTCTTCGATATCGATGCACAGGAAAAACCAGCGGACAATTTCCCCGGAAGCGTCGCGAATCGGACTGATTTGAATGTCGAACCAACGCTGCGCACCGTCGAAGCGACGCAAACGCGCCGCGATTCCTCCGGGTTCGCCCGCAGCGAAAATAGCGCGGCGACGCTCGACCAGTTCGGGCAGGTCGTCGGCACTTACCGCGCCCTGCCACTGCGAGCCGGAAGATGCCGCGAGGTCATGGCCCGTGTATTCGGACCATTTCCGGTTGACGAAGTCGACCCGGCCGTCGGGCAGCGCGGTCCATGCGATAACAGAGAGCGCGTCCAGCACGAGGCCGGGATCAAGGGCCGATCCCATCATTTTTCTGATATTTGCGAGCAGGCGTCAGAGTTTCAGATATGCGCAAAAGCCCGCGCTCCGATGCATTTTTAGCGCGTCTTCCGGTCTGATCAGCGAATTTTGGGATTATTGCATGCGAAAACCGGCATCGCAACCGCGCAAACCGGGAATGGCCGGATTGCCCAGCCGGCGCTCGGTCGGCACTCGGCGGGCACTCAGTCGGCAACGTCGACGATCAATTCGATCTCGACGCAGGCATTGAGCGGCAACTCCGCGACGCCCACCGCCGAGCGCGCGTGCACGCCCGCCTCGCCGAACACGTTCGCGAGCAACTCCGAAGCGCCGTTCGTCACGAGATGCTGCTCGGAAAATCCCGCCGCCGAATTGACGAAGCTCGTGAGTTTCACGATCTGCCTGACGCGATTGAGATTGCCGATTTTGGCGTGAAGCGTGGCGAGCAAATCGACGGCGATCTTGCGCGCGGCCTCGCGGCCCTCTTCGGTGCTCAGCGTGGCGCCCAGTTTGCCGGTCACGACCGCGCCGGCGTCGCGGGGAAGATGGCCCGCCAGATAGACCGTGCCTCCGCTGCGAACACTCATGGTGTAGGCCGCGGCCGGCGAACTGACCTGCGGCAACTCGATGCCCATTGTCCTGATCGTTTCGTAGACGTCACGCTTTTCCATCGCACTCTCTCCAATTGGGTAATTCCATGGTGGAGTGCAAAAGATAACCGCAAAGGCTTGAAACAAGCGCTAGATCATCGGGTTACGAGTACATACGAAAGATTGGGGAAACTGAACTCTGGTATGAATTTACCGCACCGCCGGTTCGACCCCGAGCGCCACGGTTTTACGCACCAACTCGGCAACGGAGCGCACATTCATTTTGCGCATCGCTTGCCCACGGTGAATCTTGACCGTGACTTCCGCAATGCACATTCTCGAAGCAATCTGCTTGTTCATCAGCCCCGCCGCCACGTTGACGAGCACTTCGCGCTCGCGCGGCGTCAACGCGTTCCAGCATTCGCGCGCCTCCACGAGCGAGCTGTCCGCTTCGAGACGCCGCGCGTCGCGCTGCAGCGCGGCGACCACGGCGTCGATCATGTCCTGATCGCGAAAGGGCTTGGTGAGGAAGTCGATTGCGCCCGCCTTCATCGCCTCGACCGTCATGGCAATGTCGCCGTAGCCCGTCATGAAAACGACCGGCATGGGCGAGCGCTCCTGAGAAAGAAGCGACTTCTGCAGCGCCAGGCCGCTTTGACCGCGCAAGCGGACGTCGAGCACGAGGCACGACGGCCCCGGGTCTTTGGGCGCCGCGAGGAACGCTTCGGCGGAGTGAAAAGCGTGGACTTCCAGGTCGATCGAGCGCAGCAGGCTCGCCAGTGCGTCACGGACCGAATCGTCGTCGTCCACGATATAGACGACTCCGGCAGCGGTGTTGGCGCAACGGGCAACCGACCGGTCGGTCATGATGTTTAGCATCTGCGATAGGATTCTGCAGTGTTACGTTGTGCGAATTGAACCATCATAGGCGCTTCCCGATACCCCAGGGACGCCAATCCTGATTCACCCGTTGAAGCGCCGGCTGCGGGGCTCGCGGCCATCGAGTCGCCCCACCCATGCAGCCTCAAGCCAGAAGCTTACATCGCACGTTTAAGGGAAGCTGTAGTACTTTGGTATTGGACGGTCCGGCCGCGTTGAAGCAGCCCGGACGTTTGCGGGAGAAGGAAAGGGACCGGAAAATCCCAGATAATGAGTTTTGTGCGCCCTTTTCTCATGTTTTTATGGCGACACGCCGGGTTATTCGGGGTCGGCCAGCCGGGCGCCCCATGCCTCGAGCGACTCGGCTAGTATCATCGCTCCCGAGTTCAAAGGGATTGTGTAGCGCCGCGCCAAGGGCCGAAAAACGGCGTCGCCGCGCTTGATCCGCTCTCCCGAAAGCACGCAAACGCCCGCTTTTCTCGCGATTGCGCGTTTCCAGACCTGTTCGCGATAGCTGCAGCGCGTGGGGTCGCTCCACGAAAGCGTGAATGCGGAATTAGCCAATCGCTCCTCTATCGTGACCGTGCAGCTTCCGTACGTATTGTCGTCCGCGGGCCGCAGGTCGCTACGCGTGCGCGTCGCGGGCGCGCGGCGCGAAACGCTCGTTCTCGAAGCCGGCGAACCAAGCAGGCCCGAAACCACGTGCGCCCACGGATTGCGCGCGCAGTCCGGCGTCGCGGCGCCGCCGCCGTCGAGTGCGCTTCCCGCGTAGGTCGGCCTCCACGAATCCAATCTCACCACGGCAAACTCCCATGTTCTGGATGAGCGTGACTGTCACGCGCGTCGCGTATTCGACGCCGCAACATTTTGTGTATTGCGCCCACTGATTTCGAATGACTAAAGCTTAAGAAAAAGTGCGGCTACCAGGTATTCCTCCGGCGCATAAACTGACTGACGCTTTTGGATGGCGCCCCTATACGTTGGTATACATTCAACGTTCAATACACACTGAATAGCGGCTAGCGGATTACCATAATGGCCTCGCCGCACGGCGGCAACGTACGGAATTCATAGAGGGCCTTTCAATTCATCGACGGCTGCGCGAGGCCCCTGCGCTGATTTATGTCCCGTCTTTCGCATTCGCAACGTCTTGTCCGTTACGCAGTCATTGCGCTCACGCTCGCGGCGCTGGCCGCGGCGTTCGCGTGGACCGCGGGCTGGATACACTGGCCCGGCGCGCGTGCCGTACTTACGCCCAACCGGCTCGTCGACGCATTCGAACGCAGCGCGGGCAAGCACCCCGGCTTTCGTCGCAATCATGCGAAAGGCATTTGCGTAAGCGGCTATTTCGACAGCAACGGCAACGGCGCGGCGCTTTCTCGCGCGAGCGTATTCGAACGCGGCCGCACACCGCTGCTTGGCCGCTTTTCCGCGCCCGGCGGCAATCCCGCCGAAGACGACGCGAATACGACCGTGCGCAGCTTTGCACTGCGCTTTACGATGCGCGACGGCGAGCAATGGCGCACCGGCATGAATTCCGCGCCCGTATTCGCGGTGCGCACGCCGCAAGCGGTTTATGAATTGCAGGAGGCGATGGCGCACGACAAACGCACGGGCCGCCCCGACCCCGCGCGACTCGATGCGTTCTTCGCGCAGCACCCGGAAAGCCGCTCGCTGCGCGACTGGCTCGCCGCGCATGCGCCGGCATCCGCGTTCTACAACGCGAGTTACTACAGCATCAATGCGTTTCGCTTCACGAACGCACGCGGCGCAACGCGATTCGTGCGCTGGAGCGTCGTGCCCGATACGCCATACGCGCCATACGCACCATATGCACCGAAAGACACTGCGGATTCGAAATCGGGCGACCCCGACTTTCTCGCGCACAGCCTGAGGGTGCGACTGCAATCGGGGCCGGTGCGCTGGCATCTCATGCTGACGCCCGCGGGCGCGGGCGATCCCGTGGACGACGCCACGCGCGCGTGGCCTGCGGAGCGCGAACGGCATCGCATCGACGCGGGTACGATCGTCATCGAGCAAGCGCAATCGCAGATCGACGGCCCCTGCCGCGACGTTAATTTCGACCCGACAGTGCTACCGGCGGGCATCGCGCCCTCTGACGACCCACTGCTCGCTGCGCGCGCCGCCGCCTACGCGGTGTCGTTCGACCGGCGCACGCGCGAGGAAGTGCACGCGGGCGTGAAACCTCGCTGAAAGCCGGCAGAGATGGAATAAAACGCACTAGCCAGGTGTTTCGTCTCAAGTTCACCAAAATAGCTCGAGCCGCGCGCTTGAACCAGACGGTCGCACACGACCGCGAAGCGCGCCAGTCCGGATTGAACGGGGATCGTGGAGAAAACCCTTCGATGAGCGGTACAGACTTACCGGGCATGCTTCCCACCATGATTCCGCGGCTATGGGCGTTTGCGCTGCGCCTCTCCGGCGACCAGCACGATGCCGAGGATCTCGTGCAGCGCGCCTGCCTGCGCGGGCTCGAACGCGCGCACCAGCTTCAACCCGGCACCGCTGCGCTGAGCTGGATGTATTCCATCATGCATTCCACGTGGATCAACGAGTTGCGAGCCCGCAGCGTGCGCAAGCGCGCGAGCTTCGAGTGGGACGACGATTTCCTCGAAAATCTTCCCGATCCCGTCGATAATGGCCCTGAAACGCAGCTCATGCACAGCCAGATCATCGAGGCGGTCGAGCGCCTGCCCGAAGCCCAGCGCGTCGTGATGCTGCTCGTCGCGGTCGAAGGCATGACGTATCAGCAGGCCGCCGACGTGCTCAAGGTCCCCATTGGCACCGTGATGAGCCGGCTCTCGCGAGCGCGGCAATCGGTCGGCGCCATGTTCAGCGGCGCAGCGCCGAAGGCGCCGCCCGCGCCGCAGCACAAGGACTCAATCGCATGATTGCCGACGACGCCCAGTTACTCGCCTATATGGACGGCCACCTGTCGCCCGACGAGCGCGCCTCGATCGAAGCCTGGTTGCGCGAGTCCGCCGAGGCGCGCAAGAAGGTTTCGCTGCTGCGCGCTTCGCAGGTCGATTTCGCCGGTGCGTTCGGCCAGCAAACGCTGCCGCCCGTGCCGGAATCGCTGCGGCTCGGCATCGAGGAAATGGTGCGCGCGCAACCTTCTGCGGGCGCGAACGACGCCGCGATGCCAGCCTCGGCGCAATCACCCTCCGCGCCCGTGAGATCGCGCTTGCGTCGCGTGCCGGTCTGGCTCGCGGCAGCTTGCGTGGTGGGCGCGTTCGTGGCCGGCCAATGCGTGCGTTTCGACGCGCTTTTCGGGTCGGGTAGCCAGGGCGCGCAACTGGCGAGCGCATCGGACATGTCGCCGTGGGTGAAGGCGGCCGTCGGCTACCAGAAACTCTATACACGCGAGACCGTCGCCTATATGCAGGGCGATCCGGCGCTCGCCGCGAAGGTCGTGGAAGACATTCGCCGCGACGACCGCCTCGCGCTGCGCGTGCCCGACCTGAGCAGCGCCGGACTGACTTTCAAATCGGTGCAGCGTCTGCGCTTTCATAACAAGCCGCTCGTGCAGATCGTTTATTTGCCGCGCAGCGGGCCGCCCGTCGCGTTGTGCGTGATGAAGGACGCGCGGCCGGACGAAGCGCTCGCCTCGCGCACCGTCGATTCGATGGGCATCACCACCTGGCGGCAAAACGAGCTGACCTATGCGCTGATCGGGCAAGCCGGCGATGTCGATCTGGCGGCGATCGGCAAGCGCATCTCCAACCTCGATACGGCTGCGTTATTCACGGATGCTCAGGATGCCGTACCGTCGCATGACGGATAAGCGCTAAAGTCCGCGGGGAATATTTATGCCGCCCGGCTGTTGTGTTGAGGAACCCTCGACCCATAGCTCGGCATGATTCATCGATTGCACATCTGGGCGGCCGGCCTCGTCATCGCGGCGGGACTCGCATCGCCCGCGCATGCCGCCTGGCGGCTCGCGAGCACCGATGCGCCCATCGTCGTCGTGCGCGGCGCGAACGTGATGCTCGCGGCGGCAGGCGACATCCTGCGCGACGGCGACCTGCTCGAATCGCGCGACGGCGTTGCGCATCTACAGGACGAGCACGGCACGCTCGCCGCGCTCGGTCCGCAAACGCGCGCGATGCTCACGGCCGCCGCGCATGTCGCGTTGCTCAGCGGCTCGCTGAAGATCGCCTCTGCCGCATGCGAATCCGCGCGCTGCGAGCCAGTGCGCGTGGATACGGAAGCCGGAACGATCGAGGTTGGACCGGGCGCGGCGGCGATCGTCGCAGCGCCTGAAAACACGCAAACGCTCGACGTGTTTAGCGAAACCGGCACGCAGACATTCGCAGCAAAACCACCGACGCCGATACCCGCCGGCCGCTTCGCGATCATCGACAACCGTGGGCACGTGCAGCCTTTTGCGCGGCCCACGGAAGCGTTCGTCGCGCGCATGCCGGTCGCGTTTCGCGACGCGTTGCAGCCGCTCGTCGCCGCCAATCCCGCGCGGGTCGCCCCTCCCTCGCGTGCCGCCGCCTACGACGACATCGCGCCGTGGCTGAACAGCAAACTACCCGAGCGCAAGGCCTTTCCCGCGCGCTTTCGCTCGCGGCTGGCCGACCGGGGATTTCGCGAGGAGATTCAGGTGCATCTGAACACGCTGCCCGACTGGCGCGCCCTGCTCTATCCGCCCGAGCGCGCAGGTGTTCACAAAGTACGCTATCCCTAAGGCTCGATCCATCACCGCCATGAAGTCAGGACTCTCGCTCAGTGTCAAATTTAATTTTGTATTCCTAATCATATTCGCAGTCGCACTGGTGGCGATCGGCGTGGTCTCCGACCGCTTGCTGCAAAAGCAGGCGCTCGAAGAAACCGCGCACGACGCCAACATCCTCGCGAGCGCGGCGGCGTCGATGCAGAGCTATACTGCGGCACACGTCACGCCGCTGCTCGCCACGCAGATCAAGTACAGTTTCGTGCCGGAGTCGATTCCCGCGTTTTCGGCAATCGAGATGCTAAAGCTGCTGGAAAAGGACTTTCCGAGCTTCTCCTACAACGCGACCATGCTCAACCCCACTAACCCGCGCGACCGCCCCACCGACTGGGAAACCGACGTCATTCGCCATCTGCACGATCATCCAGAACTCAAGGAACTGACCGGCCAGCGCGACGCGCCGGGCGGCCGTTCGTTCTTCCTTGCGCGCCCGACCAGCATTACCGACACCGCCTGCATGCAATGCCACAGCACGCCAAACGCCGCGCCCGCGACGATGATCGACAAGTACGGCACGTCGAACGGCTTCGGCTGGACCATGAACGAGGTGATCGGCGCGGAATTCGTTTCCGTGCCGATGGCGCAGCCTATTGCGCGCGGCCGCGCCGTATGGCGCACGTTCATGCTCTCGCTCGCCGCCGTGTTCGCGGTCGTGCTGATCGTGATGAACGTGATGATGCACATGCTCGTCACGCGGCCCATTCGCGCGCTCTCGCGCGCCGCCGACGAAATGAGCCTCGGCAAACTCGACGCGACCACGCTGCCAACGGGCGGATCGGACGAAATCGCGTCGCTCGCGGTGTCGTTCGGGCGTATGCAAACCAGCCTCGTCGAAGCGTTTCACATTCTCGACGAAGAGCAATCCTGAGGATCCTGGCGATGCGGCGCGACACCGAACTCCCCGCGACGTTCGACCGCTATGTCATCGAGCGCGTGCTCGGGCGCGGCGCAATGGGCGTGGTGTATCTGGCGTTCGATCCGCGTATCGAGCGTCACGTCGCGCTCAAGACCCTCCAGCAACCCGCCGGTGGAAAAAACGATCATGAACTCACCGCGCGCTTCCTGAATGAAGCGCGCGCGGCGGGACGTCTCGCGCATCCGCACATCGTCGCGGTATACGACTACGGCGAAACGGGCGACACCGCTTTCATCACGATGGAATACGTGCGCGGCGAAACGCTCGCCGCGCATCTCGCGCAGCATGCGCGCGCCGGCACGCGCATGAACCCGCTCGCCGCGTTGCGCTGGTTCGCACAACTTCTCGATGCGCTCGACTACGCGCACGGATCGGGTATCGTGCATCGCGACATCAAGCCCGCCAATCTGCTGATCTCGCCGCGCGGCGAATGCAAGGTCGCGGACTTCGGCATCGCGCAACTCGACGCGTCCACGCTCACGCAAACCGGCACGCTGCTCGGCACGCCGGCTTACATGTCCCCGGAGCAATTTACGGGCGAGGCCGTGGATGCCCGTTCCGATCTTTTTAGCGGCGCTGTCGTGCTCTATGAAATGCTCAGCGGCGTATGCCCGTTCACGGGAACGCCAGGGAGCGTGATGCGCAAGATTCTCGATGACACGCCGCCGCCTCCTTCCTCCGTCGTGCCAGCTTTGCCCGCGTATGTGGATGAACTGGTGATGAAAGGCATGGAGAAACATCCGCAGGAGCGCTACGGTTGCGCGCGTGAATGGCGCGATAAGCTGATTTCCCTCCTCGCTGCCGATTCAAATGAGGATACCGAACGAACTGTGCTTTCGCATGAGCGAGTGAGTTCGCCAATCGCTACGCCGTCACCGCAAACCCAGCTCGACCCCGAACTGATCGCGCACCTGGAGAGGCGTCTGGCAAGCCATGTGGGGCCTGTGGCATCGCTTTTGATACGGCGCGCGTGCGCGGGCGCGGCAAACATCGATACGCTGCGCGAACGCCTGAGCGCCCACTTGCCCAACGACGAAGCACGTCGCGACTTCGACTCACTGATGTTGCCGGCAGGTGCAGGCATGCCACGTGTAATCGGCGCGCAGACAATCAGCGCTGAAAACGTGAATGCAGCCGCCACGCGCCTCACGACGCTTCTGGGCCCTATCGCCCGCATCGTGGCGCGCCGCGCCGCCGCGCGCGCCGCCGATCTGCGCTCCTTTTATGCACAGTTGCTCGACGCCGTGCCGGAACGGCACCGCGAAGCGCTGCGGCGCGAATGGGGCGTCGAAGTCGACTAGCCCGCGCGGTCGCGCGCTTCGAGCAAATGCAGGAACAGGCGCGTATCGAGCACTCCCTCGTGTCGATGCGCCACGCGTTCCGCTTCGGCCCACCACGTGCTGACGCCATCGCACGACGCCGACGCGACCGGCTCATCGTCCAGCCGCGCGATTTCCGACTCGAACGCTTTCAGCGAAAACGAGGGCGTCAGCGTAGACAACGCCAGTGCGCATGCTGCTTCGTGCCACTGCGAATCGACGGCGCACGCGCCGCCTTCCATCTGCCGCGCGATGACGAACGGGAAATAACGCCCCACCGCATCGATACCGGGAATGAGGACGCCGGTGCATGCGCAGTCGTCGACGACGAAAGGCGCAGCCGAAAAGCGCCATACAGGCATCTCCAGATAGCGCTCGAGCCAACCGCCCGCGTGGCGCTCGCGTGCGGCGAGCAGGCCGCGTTGCAGCCACGCGTCCCAACGGCCAACGAAAGCCGCGGAAAGGCCGCGCCCGACGAAATCTCCGTGCGTGCGGACCTTTCCGTAAAAGCCCGCGCCAATTCGATCTTCCGCTTTCATAGCGATGCGGGGCAACGAAAGCCGTCGAGCACGCCCGCGCGCAACGGATTGTTCACGCTGCTGGCCACGAGCGCGATTTTGACTTTACCGCCGTCGAACACGGCGTTGAAGTGGTCGGGCTGCCCGGCCTGATCGATGCGCGCGGCGTCGAGCAGATGAAACAGCGCCCACGGTCCCTCCGCGCGAGGCGGTGGCGTATTCGCGGGATCGAGTTCGACATGCGCCTGTCCTGTGCCCTTGCCGCTCGGCCACTGGAACGCGGCCGTCGCGTTGGGCGCCTCGCTCGTCGCGCTTAGCTGCGTGCCGTCGATATCGAGCACGAAGCGCTTCAACGAAGGATCGAGCTTGACGACTTTTGCCGAGAAGCGCACGGACACGTCGCGGCCGCCCTCGCGGAACAACGCGTCGCGCAACATCGCCGCGCGCTGGAACGCCACGGGCACATCGTCAGGAATGCCAAGCGCTTTCGCCTCGGGGCGCCACTTCCACACCGCACCGGACGTATCCACCCGATTCTGCAGGTTGCTCTGGAAGAACGCATCGATCAAGCCGCCAGGCGCCAGCACCCGCGCGAAGTCGTCGGGCGCGGCGTCGCGCGTGGAGGTCCTCACGAGCGGGTAGCGGCCATCGAGCGCCTGTCTGCACGCGGGCGCGACGGTCGTGGCCCAGAGCGTCTGCAATTGCGCGCGTTGGCTCTGGATCTGCACGGTATCCGCATTGCCCGCCACGCCTTGCAGCGCTGCCGCGAGCGGCGCGGGGGCGTTCTGCGAGAGCAGCTTCAGGCGGTCGAGCGGCCCCGTGGCGGGCGGCGGCAACGATTGTTTGCGCGCCGTGTCCTGGGCCTGAAGGGTCGCGGCGGCGTCCTTCAGCGCGTTGACATATTCGTCGAGCGCCGCGCCAGCGAGGTCATGCAACGCCTGAAAATGCGCATCGACAGGCGTTGGCGGCGGTGCGAAAGTCGTTTCGCGCGCAACGGCCTGAATCAGCGCGCGCAACGGAGAATTCGCCGAGCCCAGCAGATTCGCAATGCGCGCGCCCTCATCCGGCGTGCTGAACGGCACCACGCGAATATCGGCAAGCAACGCGTCCCATTGGCGAATCGCCTCGTCGCTATACAGCCGCGTGAGCGCCGCGCGCAAGGCATCCGAACTTTGCGCGTCCGTATGCGTCTGCCCCGCACCGAGTACCCAGTCGTCCTTCGAGAGATTGGCGAGCGCGTTTTCACGCAAACGCACGAACGCATCGAAGCCCGCTCGCGTGAATGCGCCTTCTATACCTTGCGTGAGCGGCGCGCCGCTCTTTCTCACGAACACGATCTGCCCGCTCGGCCCGGCTGCTTTCGCCACGGTAAATTCCGGCAAACGCAGTTGCGCAAGCTGCTGGTCGATACGTCCGTTGAGCCGCTGGGCGACGGGCACTCGATTCAGCACGGCGCGCGCCTGCGCGATGAGGTTCTGGTCGAGCGGCAGGTTCGAATCGAACTGCCCGCGCAGAAACAGCGCTTGCAAATGCCGCTCGATGTCCGCGCGCTGCGCGTCGCTCGCATTTTTCATCGAGCCCGTTCGCCAGGTGCGCAGCGCCCAGACCTGCAGCGCGTCCGGATCGAAATGCGTGGGGTCGCCCAGCATCAGGTACGCACGCAGCGCTTCGTAGAGCGTGGCGGGATCTTCCGCGCTGCCGTGGCGAAGCTGGTCCTCCATGCGCTGCACGACGATGGGCAGCAGGGTTTGGCGCAGCAGGCGCTGGTACACGCGCTGCGCTTCGAGGCCCAGCTTCTGGCGTTGATCGAGACCGAGGCTTGACCACCACGGCGCGTCGCCCGCGGCGCGCTCCGCTTCGCCGCCGGGCAAATCGCGCGCGGCGTCGAGCAGCGGCAGGACCGCGAGCGGGCTGTCGCCCGCGCTCGTCTCTTTCGCGAGACCCGCAAGCACGGCGATCTGCTGACGGCTTTCGTCGACGAAGCGGCGGTTCGCGCGATCGCTCACGAACAGCGCGATCAGCCCCGCCACCAGCAATACGCCGACGCCTGCGATCGCCGCATGCTGAATGCGCGCGCGTCGCCGCACCGCGCGCACGTCGATGCCCGCAAGACCCTGTTCGGCGAAAATCACGTCGCGCAGCAGCCGCTTGACGAAATAGGCGCGTCCGTTCGATGCGTCCGCCATCACCCCTTCGCGGCTCAAGCCAAGCGACGCCGCCATGGCGCTCATCATGCGGTCGAGCGGGCGCCCACTCTGCGTGCCGCTCGTAAAGTACACGCCGCGTAGTAACGGCGCACGCGCGAAGCGCGATTCGCCGAACGCGTCTTCGAGAAACCGCCGCAACGCACGCTCGATACCCGCGAACTGCTGCGGGAACGCGTAGATCAGCGCACGCCGCCGCGCATCGGTTTCCTGCTGCATGCGCAGGAACACGCCGCCTTGCAGTTGCGCGTGCAACAAGCGAAACTCTTCGGAGAACCAGGCAAGCGGCGCACCGCCTTCGTCGAGCGGGACCGTCATGCCCCACACCTGCTCGCGCTCTTCGCGTCCGAAATCGTCGAAATACTCGGAGAAGCCTGCGAGCATGTCGGTTTTCGTCACGACTACGTATACGGGCAGATGTACGCCGAGTTGTTGATTCAGTTCGGAAAGACGCGCGCGGATTGCCGTGGCATAGGTCGTGCGCGCGGCGTCGGACTGCTGCAGCAGATCGGCGGCCGAGACCACGGCCATCACGCCGTCGAGCGGACGACGCGGCCGGTACTTGCGCAGCAGCCCGAGAAAGCCGAGCCATGCGCCACGATCGGCCTGTTCGTGGCTATCCTGCGTGGTGAAGCGGCCCGCCGTGTCGAGCAGCACGGCCTGGTCGGTGAACCACCAGTCGCAATGGCGCGTGCCGCCCACGCCACCCACCGCCTGCGCGCCGAGCCGGTCCGCGAGCGGAAAGCGCAGCCCCGAATGCGCAAGCGCGGTGGTCTTGCCCGCGCCCGGCGCGCCGACGAAGAGATACCACGGCAAGTCGTAGAGCGTTTTGCGGTGTGGGGCGAGGCACGCCAATCCGCGCCGCGCGTCGCTTCCTGGCGCGCGCGTATCGCGCAGTGTTTTCAGCGCGGCTTCGAAGCGCGTGCGCAGTGCCGCGACGTCGGCGTCGGCAGCCTGGCGCGCGGGGTCCGGCGCGCGCTTCGCGGGATCGAGCGCATCGGCAACGAGGCTTTGCACGAACCTGGAACTGGCGATACGCGCTTTTGCAAATCGCACGCCCCAGTACAGCGCCCAGCACGCCAGAATGAACACCATCAGCGCCCAACGCCGGGCGCGCGTTTCGAGCGGCGCCGCGCCATTGAACGCCATGAGCGGCCCTTCGAACCAGACCAGCGCGCATAGCGCCAGCACGCCCGCGAACGTTACGAAAGCGGCGCTTTTCAACGCATGTATCCACTTCATGGCGCGGCTCCCGGCGCAAGAATGGCAATGGTCACGCGGCGGTTTCGCGCGCGGCCTGCGGCGGTGTCGTTCGATGCAACCGGCTCGGTATCGCCCCGGCCTTCGGCGCTCACGCGTGCCGGGTCCGCGAGATGCGCAGCGAGAATCGCGCGCACCGTATCCGCGCGAGCCTGCGAAAGCGCAACGTTCGACGGAAAACGCGCCGACACAATACGCCGGTCGTCCGTATGCCCGATCACGACGACATTGCCCGGCTTATCCGCCAACGCCTCCCCGATACGCTGAACGAGCGGCTCGAAACGCGGGGCGAGTTCGGCGCTGCCTGATGCAAAAATCTGCGTGCCTTCTGCGCTATTGTTGATGGTCACGGTCGTGCGGTCCGCCGTTTCGCCGACTGCGACGAGCCCTTGTGCAATTTCCGGCGCGAGAAAGCCATCGAGCGCCGAGGCGAACTTCGGCGCGGCCTGCATCTTGGCCGCGAGCACGGGCGCGGGCGCCACACGAATGCCGCGCATCGCCGCGAACACGGGGTCGGAGAACGCGTTGATGCGCAGCCCGAACACGAGGCTCGACGTCATCAGCACGAGCGCCGCGAACGCCAGCGCGACCCATAGGGGCACGAAGCCGAGCGTGCGTTCACGCGCGGGCTCCGCCGGTTGCCAATGCAGCGACAGCGCGCGCTCGACCGGCCCGCGTTGCGCGCGGATCATCTGTTCGAGCCGTTCACGAATCTCGTCGAGTTGCCGCTTGCCGCCTTCGATCAGCCGGTATCGCCCATCGAAGCCCAGCGCGAGAATCACGTAGATCAGTTCGAGCAGGTCGATGTCGGCGGCGGGCGTTTGCGCGAGCCGCTGGAGGATGACAAAAAGCCGTTCGCCGCCCGAAGCCTCGTTGTGAAACGTCACGAGGAGGCTCCTGCGGCCCCACACCCCCGCGCCCCACGGCGTTGCCGCGATGGCTTCGTCGATGAACGTGCACAGACAATAGCGCGCGGGCCCGAGCTGCGTGTCGGGCACGCCGAACGCGCGGCCATCGGCTTCGAAGCGGCGCACCATCTGGATCAGTTGCACGCGCAACGTGTCGAGATCAGGGTGTCCCGGCAGGCGGCGCAGCGGCAGCGCGAGTTCAAGCAAAGGATTGGCCGCTCTGAGCAAGGGGTTGCGCCCGGCGATGGAGGTGTCGAGCGGAGCGAGCGTCGTGCGTTCCGCTTCGGTGCCGGCCGGGCGTTCGCGCCTGCGGCCCGGCGTTGGCATGCGGATGGTGCGCGCCGCGTCGAGAAATTCCGTATCGCCGAGTGGCGCATTCGGGTTATCGGCCATGGAAAGGAATCCTGATTTCATGACTTCAATGACGGATGGCCCAAAGCTCCATCGCGAGGCCGGGGAATTCGCCCGCCACGTGCAGCGCCATGCCCGCGGAAGAAGCGAGCGTCGGCCACGCTTCGTTCTGCTCATCGAGTTCAAAATAGCTGTAACCCGCATGGAACGGCAACTGGCGCGGCGCCACAGCCAGCGCGCGCAACGCGATGCCCGGCAGTTGCAGGTTCACGAGATCGCGAATCTTCTCGATGCTGCCGATCTTCACCTGGCTTGCGAACGCGGAGAGCAGCGTACCGGCGGCCACCTGCGCGCGCACCGCGAGCACGAACGTCGCGCCGGCAAAGAGCGTCCGGTCCGCGACTCGCGCCACATGCAAGCCATATTTGCGTTCTTCGAGCGAAATCGACACGACCTGCGGATCGGCAACGCGCGAAAGCGCGAGCCGCAGTGCGTCGATCACGGGCTCGAAAGTCTCCTTCAGCCGATCGTGCCGGTACGCGGCAAACGTGGGCGGCCGCCTTGAGGTCTGGCTGAACGTGGCAAGTTCGCCCGCCAACGCAAGGCACGATTGATAAAACGATTCGGGATGCAAACCATCCATTGCATTGAGGTGAGCGACGAGTGGCTGCGCTCGATTAACGATCTGCAGCAACAGGAAATCGGCGATCTCGGCCATGCCCGCGCCGTCGGGTTGCGCGAGACGCCCCGCGAGCGCTTCGCCGCGCTGCTGAAGCAGACCGCCCAGTTCGGCTGAGAAGCGCGCAAGGCGCCCCGCGACGCGATAGTCCAGGCACGGCGGGCAGTAGTCGTCGTCGAGCACGACGCGGCCGTCGCTGCGCCGTTCGACGACACGCGCCACGCCCGCGCAGGCATGTGCGTTTGCAACCTCGGCTGCGAGCGCAAGGCGCAATCGCAGCTTGCCCACCTGAACGAGCGTGCTGGGCGCATCTGCGTCGTTGCTGTCGTGCACTTCGAAGTCACTCGCGCCGTAACGCGCAAGATTGTCGGCGTGCTCCTCGACACCCGATTCCGGCGCACCGGCACGACGCACCGGCAGCGCGAGCATCACCGTGACGCTCGCGGCGTTTTCGGGAATATCGAGCGGTTCGGGTAAATCGTCGTCGGCGGGCAGGTTGAACGGCGTGCCGTCGGGCAACACGCCCGCCGCCGCGCGCAACGCCAGTTTTCCGAGCTTGAGCAGCGCCTCGTCGATCTCCAGCGCCGTAAAGCCCCAGCCGTAGCCGCGCAGGCCGTTCACGCGGCCCGCGACGAGCGTTTCGACATAGCGGTCGTGCTGCTGGAGATGCTGCGGCTGAAGGAACATGCCCTCCGACCAGATCACTTTGTTGTTCCAGTGCATGCTGTGACTCAATCCTTCGGAAATTGCAGCGCGTCGAGCTGCGCCTGATAGGCGCGGCCGAACGGTTCGCCAAAGCGCTGCTTGAATTCGTCGCCCGCGTCGCGCGATACCTGCTCCCACGTCTTCACGAAGCGTTGCCACAGACGCGCCCGGCGATTGCCGACCAGCGCTTCGAGGCCCGCGGGCGCATCGAGCGAGCGTTCGATCGCGGCGGGGTCGATGCGCGACATCGCGTCGTCAAACGCGGCGCGCATGCCCGCGACGAGCGCGAGTTCGTGCGCCTGGATATCCCGGTAGGCGGCGCGCAAGGCTTCGTCCGGCGCGAGATAGCCGCGCCCGCGCGCGCCGAGCATTTGCGTCAGGGCGCGGTCCGCGTCGGGAAAAAATTTGAGTGGGTTGTTGTCGCGCGCCTCGATCATCGTCATCGCCATGCGAGCCTCGCGCCGCGCCATGGCACGCGAGCGCAACACGCTCATCGTGCCTTGCGTCGCTTCGCGCAGCAGCGCACCAGTCAGGCGCGCGACTTCCTGTGCGCTCAGGTGAGCGACGTCGGCAGGCGAGATGCCGAGGCCATCCAGCAATGCATCGAGCACGGCGGAATCGGCCGTATGCGGGGCGGTGTCGCGAGGCACGGTCGATACGGAGTGCGAAACCTCCACCTCTTGCGACGGTATGGCGACGAACACCTTCTCCGGCGACACGTGCTCCAAACTCCGCGACGGCGCGGCAGGCTCGCGCGTCACTTGCGCTTGATCGTCACGCAATGGGTCGGCGCAGCCCAACGCGTCCATCAGCGCCTGATTCGCGTCGCCGCCGAAATGGCCCGCGTCGTGCAGCAGGGGCGTCGCCGCGAGCGGATCGGGCGTGAATGGCGCGTCGTCGCGTCTGGGCTGCTGATCGCGGGAATCGCGCGGCGCGTCCCAGTCGTCGGGAATGAGCGGGGCGGAAGGCCGCGCCTCGAACTCCAGCGTATCCGGCAGGCTCGCGGCAAATGGCTGAGCGGGCGGTGCAGGCTGCGTCATCAGCGTTTGATCGAACGGCGCCGCGCTCGTTTTGATCGAAACGGCGAGCGTATAAGCGCCAATTCCGATCCGGTCGCCGCTGGACAAAAGCGCCTCGCGCGCGCCCGTCAGCACCTCGCCGTTCAGCAGTGTCGGGTTGCTGCCCGCGTCGATTAGCACGTACGCGTCGCCGCGGCGCTCGATGCTTGCCTGCACGCGCGAAATACCTCGCTGCGTGTCCGTTAGTACTACCGTGCTTTCCGGCGCGCGGCCAATCGTTGCGCGATCATCAATTTCGATTGCGTGTGGCGCGGGCGTTTCGCCGCCCTTTACAGTCAGCGTCAATGTCACGGGGCCTCCTGGTTGCGAGTCTTGCGCGCGCCGTCGTCGGCGTCGCGGGGCGGCCTGGGCGGCGCGGGCGGCACCGAAAGCGGCACTGGGGGCACGCCCGGGCCCAGCGGAATCGGGAAGCTCGACATCTCGATCGTCTCGGGTCCGATCAGGATGTACGACGCCCCCGCGCGCAGCGCGATGGTTGCCCCTGCCTCGATTTCCACCGCAGCGCCCGCCTTGATGCGCACTGCCGCGCCCGCATCCAGCGAATACGCCTCGCCCACGAACTGCTCGTGCGTGGTCATGCTGGCCGCCGAGACGGGGCCCCCTACGCGCAAGGTGCTGCCGCCGAGCACCGAATCGTTGCGCGCGCCGCGTGTCTCGCTAAACTCACTCCCGCCAATGCGCAGATGCTTCTCGCCCGCGACGTTCGTCAGCGCGTCGTGCTTGATCCATGTTTCGTGATCGCGTTCGGCGTGAAAGAACATCTGCTCGGCGCCTTTGCGGTCGTCGAAACGGACTTCGTTGAAGCCGTTGCCGCCCTTCGTCGACTGGCTCCTGAGCGTCGACACCGCGCTGTGCGCGGGCAACTCGTACGGCGGCATGTTGGTCGAGTTGTAGACGGCGCCCACAATCACGGGCCGGTCCGGGTCGCCTTCGATGAATTCCACCAGCACCTCCTGACCGACGCGCGGCAGGCACATCGCACCCCAGCGCCGGTTCGCCCAGCCCTGCGCCACGCGCACCCAGCAGCGATCGAGCCGGTTCGCGCCGCTCGTTTGCGATAGCTGTTCCCAGTGGAACTGCACTTTCACGCGCCCGTACTTGTCAGTGAGTATCTCTTCGCCGGGCGGCCCGATCACGACCGCGGTCTGGGGGCCCGCCGTGCGGGGAACGGGCGTGACGCGCGGCGAACGGAATGTGTTGTCGCTGCGAATCGCCTTGAAATGGCAATCGAATAGCGGCTGCGTGGGGTCGCTCGTGGATACATAGGCGTCCGATACGATTTCCGCCTGATTCTCGATCACCAGATACTGCCGGTTCTGCGCGCTTCCCGGATGATCGCGCAGCCGGAACAAGCCGCCCGCCGCGATGCCGCGCGCGGTAGTGCGCCCTTCCATGGCGTCGTTTTGCGTCTGATGGATCTCCACGTTGACGCGCGCAAGCCGTTCGCCGTCACTCGCGTTCACGTGTCCACTCAAATGCTCCTGCATCAAGTACCGCGCGGTGTCGTAGGGCGCGCTGCGTGTGGCGCGAGAGACGAGCCCTTCGCTATTGCTCACCGAAGCCTTTTCGAAGTCGTAATCGTTGACTTCGTAGCGCCCCGTTTCGAGCGTCGCGCCCGCATGCCAGCGGTACACGCATTCTTCGTCGGGTCGCGGCGTGTCCCAGCCCTGAAACGGCACCGATTCGTAGCGCGCAACAGGCCGGTGCGCGGCACCGGAATCGGCCAGCACGAGCGTATGCTTGCCGCCCGCGTGCTCGAAAAAATAATGCATACCTTCGCGCTCCATCAGGCGGCTGACGAAGTCGAAGTCCGTCTCGCGGTATTGCACACAATGGTCGAGCGGCGGATAACTCGCCGTACACGCATTGCGAAAATCGATGTCATACGCCTCCACGACCTGCGCGACGATTTGCGGCGCCGTGCGCAGATGAAAAAAGCGCCGATGCGAGGCGCGCGTGAGCAGCCACAGTCGCGGATGGACGATCGCCTCATAGCGCGCCATGCGGTTTTTCGTGGTATCGCCGGGGGCGAGCAAACGCAGCGTCGTCACGATGCCGTTGAACTCGCGCGATCCACCCGCCGGATAATCGAGCGTGACAGAAATATTCTGCCCGATCACCGCGCCGGGATCGATATCGTTGCGCAGGCTAAGAAATGCGATCTCGAAGCGGCTCAAGCGTCCTAACGCCTCGCTCGCCGACATGCGCAGAAACACCGCATCGTCGCCGAGCGCCGCACAGGTCAGACGCACATGCCTATTAGTCGAAGGCATAGGTGAACTCCTCGCCCTCCACGCTCACGTGTACGCGTGCCAGCGTTTTTCCGTCCATCACGCGCGAGAGAAACTCCGTGCTGATGCGCGGCAATACGCTATTGGTGAGAATGGCGTCGATCATGCGGCCGCCGCTTTCCATGCGCGTGCAGCGCGACGCGATTTGCGTCACCACGCTCTCGTCATACGTGAACGGCACGTCGTGCGTCGCCGTCACGCGTTCGGCAACGCGGTCGAGTTGCAGCCGGATAATGTCGCCAAGCATTTCGGGTGAAAGCGGGTAATAGGGAATGCTAACCATGCGCCCAAGCAACGCGGGCGGGAAGGTGTCCAGCAACTGCGCATGGAGTTCCCGCTCGATGACTTCCATCGGCGCGCAAGCGCGCGCGTCGCGGCACAAGTCTGCAATGCATTCCGCGCCCGCGTTGGTCGTGAGCAAAACAAGCGTATTGCGGAAGTCGATGGAGCGGCCTTCGCTGTCGTCCATACGGCCTTTATCGAAGACCTGAAAAAACAGCTCGTGCACGTCGGGGTGCGCTTTCTCTACTTCGTCGAGCAGCACGACGCTATGCGGCCGGCGGCGCACCGCTTCGGTCAACACGCCCCCTTCGCCGAAGCCCACGTATCCCGGCGGCGCCCCCTTGAGCAGCGACACCGTGTGCGCTTCCTGATATTCGCTCATGTTGACGGTGATGAGATTCTGCTCGCCGCCATAGAGCGCCTCGGCGAGCGCGAGCGCCGTCTCGGTCTTGCCCACGCCCGAGGTGCCCGCGAGCAGAAACACGCCCACGGGTTTGTCCGGATCGTCAAGACCGGCACGCGAAGTCTGCACGCGCCGCGCGATCATTTGCGTGGCGTGTTGCTGACCGACGATGCGGCGGTCGAGCACCTCGTTAAGTCGCAATACATTGCCGATCTCGTTCTTCAGCATGTTGAGCACAGGCACGCCGGTCCAGTCCTGCACGACAGCCGCCACCGCATGACGGTCCACGCCTGGCAGCACGAGCGGCGCATCGTCCTGGCAGGCGGCGAGTTGCGCTTGTCGTTCGCGCAATGCGGCGAGGTCGGCGTGCGGAGCGTCGGCGCGCAGCGCCTTGCGGCGCGCAAGGATGTCCTCGACCATCTCCCGCTCGATGCGCCAGCGTTCGCGTAGCGCATCCAGGCGCGCGGTTTCGGCCTGCAATGCTGCGGCAGCCGCTTCGCGACGCGCCGCCGTATCCACGCCGATAGCCGCCTCGCGCGCAATCACCTCCAGCTCGGTGTTGAGCGCATCGATGCGCCGTTGCGCGTCGTCCACGGCGGGCGGCGTGGCGCGCTGGCTCACCGCCACGCGTGCGCAAGCGGTATCGAGCAGGCTCACCGATTTATCCGGCAACTGCCGCGCGGGTAAATAGCGCTGCGAAAGCTTTACCGCAGCCTCGATCGCCTCGTCGAGCACCTGCACGCCGTGATGCGCTTCCAGCGCGGCGGCGAGTCCGCGCATCATCGTCACCGCGCGCGCCTCGTCGGGCTCGTGAACCTGCACCACCTGAAAGCGCCGCGTGAGCGCCGGGTCTTTCTCGATGTGCCTGCGATACTCCGACCACGTCGTCGCGGCAATGATGCGCACGCTGCCGCGCGCGAGCGCGGGCTTGAGCAGATTCGCCGCATCGCCGGTGCCGGCCGCGCCGCCCGCGCCGATCAGCGTGTGCGCCTCGTCGATGAACAGCATGACGGGACGCGATGCGGATTGCACGGCTTCCAGCACCTGGCGCAACCGCGTTTCGAATTCCCCCTTCATGCCCGCACCGGCCTGCAGGAGCGCGACGTCGAGCACTCGCAGGCTCACGTCGCGCAGTGCGGGCGGCACGTCGCCCGCTGCGATGCGCAGCGCAAACCCTTCGACCACCGCCGTTTTGCCGACGCCCGCCTCGCCCGTGAGGATCGGGTTGTTTTGCCTGCGCCGCATGAGGATATCGACGACCTGGCGAATTTCCGGGTCGCGCCCCACCACGGGATCGAGTTCGCCCGCACGCGCTTGCGCTGTGAGATCGACGGTGAAGCGCTGCAATGCGTCGTCCGTGCGCCGGGTTGATTCGACATCCTGAGTGATTATCGCAGCCTGCGTCGAAGTTTCCGGCGAACCGTCCAAAACATCGGCGAAGTTGGCAACCAGATCATCGAGCCGCACGCGGTCGAACTCACGTGAAATGCCGCGCAATACGTTGCGCAGCGCAGGCGTTTGCAACACGCCGACGAGCACATGCGCGCTTCGCACTTTCCTGGCGTCGAAGAGTAGCGAGGCATAGACCCATCCGCGTTCAACGGCCTCCTCCAGTTGCGAAGAAATATCGCTGACGGAGGACGCGCCGCGCGGCAGCCGATCGAGCGCGCCGGTCAGGTCGCGCGCAAGCGCAGCGGGCTCGATGCGGGCATGCCGGATCACACGATGCAGGTCCGAGTCGGGCAACTGGAGCAACTGATGCAGCCAGTGCGCAAGTTCCACATACGGGTTGCCGCGCAAACGGCAAAACGTGGTCGCGCTCTCCATCGCGCCAAAGCTGAGCGTATCGAGCTTGCCGAACATGACGGCGCGGCTGATGTCTGCCATTGAACTAGTCCTTTGCGTGAGAGGGGGCCAACGGACGAAGCCTGAGTTGCGCCCCGTCGGCCGTCGCCGGGCGCGCGTGCAGCCAGGTCGTATAGCCGAGGCGCTGCCTACGGCCCAGTGCAAGAAACGGCACCTGCGCGCGCTGCAATTGCAGGTTCACGTCCCATTCGAGCGGATCGCGAACGTACAGACGAATCCAGTCCGCGAGCCGCGCGAGGCTTGCGCCGCCCGGCAGGAAACGCTCGTAATCGCGCAGTGAAAGCGGCCCAAGAACGACGCGGAATTTATGCTGCCGATCGAACACCCGGGCGCCGAGCATCGTGCCGATACCCAAGCGGGCGTCTTCATCGCGCGAGCCGAGCCGCGTGAGCGAAGATTCAGGCAGCTTCATCCAGTGCCCGACGTTTTGCAGGACTTCCACGGGCAAGCCGAAAAAGCGCGACAGCACGATGCGCAGGCCCGCTGCATGGCGCGTGGGTCCCGCGAGCAGTCCCGCGAAATGCAGCTTGGCGAAATCGGGCACGGTGTCCCGGTTTCGCAATGCGCCTTCGTTGAGCCCGAACACGGTGCCCACATAAGCGGAAAACCGGTCGTCGTCGCCGCGATCGAGGCTCACCACCGGTTGCGCCGTGGCCCACGCACGATAGAACAGCGAAACCATGCGGTGATGAAATACGTCGAGAAAACGCGCGAACGTGGGGTCGCCCGCGTTACGCGCGCGGTGACGCACGTATTCGGTCAGATGGGTTGGCATCGGACCATTCGGGCCGAGCAATCCGAAGAAGTTCACGGCGAGCTTCGGCGGGGCATCCTGCTTGACGGCAAAATGGCGTAGCGTGGTTGGAAAAAAGACTAATTCGGGTTCCTGACCGAATCGCAACGCGTCGTCGCGCGGACGCAGCGACGCCCCCACGCGCGGCAATCCGCGATGCGCGCATTCCACCAGCCGCACGGCCTGAAAGAAGTCGAAGCGGTTCGCATTGGCAGAGAAACGCTCGAATAGCATCACAGCGTCCCGCATTGCCCGCTCGCCGGCGCCCAGCGCATGATTTCGCCGCGTGTGGTGGAAGACACACAGGTTTCGGTAAACGAATTCATCGACACGTATTGCTCAAAAAAACGCGCGAGCACCGCGCCAAACAGAAATGCGCTCGCCCCTTCGAAGCCCGTCTCGTCGATCAGGAGATCGAGCGCCAGACCACGCCCGAACACGATTGGCCCACGCGAAGGCAGGCGTCGCGTGACCGCGCGCGAACGAATGGAGCGCAAGCCTTCGATCTGCCGCATGGCCGCGCCGTCGCCTTCGGGCGCGTAGAGCGTGAGCAGGTCGCGCATGGCGCACGCACCTGCCCCATTTGCATCGTCTACGAGCGACGCATAGTTGAGCGACAGGTGGCTCAAAAGCCGCCACGCGGTTTCCCCTTGCGCATAGGAAGGCAACGGACGGCTCGGCCCGGCGACACAGCGCACGCCCGAAAGCGGTGCCTCCAGTTCCAGCGTAAAGTCGGTCTCGCCGCGGCCGAGCGGCAGCGTCAGCGCAAGATCGCGGTTGGAGCACAGCACGCTCACGCCCAGTTGATGCAGATCGCCGGGATATGGCGCTTCGCGCGTGTCCACCAGTGCGATCCAGGTTTCGCTGCCCGCATACGACGACCGTGCGCCGCGCTCCGGCTCGCGGGCGGACGGCAGCCTTTTTTCGCGCCGCACCTGATAAAACGCGGCATCGGCGTCGCCTGCGCCAATATCGTTCATCCGGTAGAAGGGCTGAAACTCGATTGGCGCGCTGCCGCCCGAACGATAGCCCGTCACGCTCTGCACCCGATACACTTCGAAGTCGCGCGGACGTGTGCGATCCACCACGACGTGATGCTCGAACTGCTCGCCCGTCACGGCGATACGATCGGCGCGGCGCGCAAAGAGATTGATCGCCGGGGTGCAATGCAGCGCGAAATTCTCATGGTCGATGCGTTGTTCGAGTGCGGTGTCGCCCTTCGAAAGCAGTATGACAAGCTCGATTTCGTTGCTGTTACAACGAGCGAAATGCGGGCGCAACCCATCGATTCCAAAGAACATGAATCGCTGAGAAAACGCGAAGTACTCCTGAAGCAGCCGATAGCCGGGAAACGATTGCCCGCTTACGGGCAGCAGCGCTTCTTCGTCGGAAAAGCCGAGCGGGCGCAGCGAGGAAGGCGGCAGCACGCCACCGGGCGTCGCAATGCCGAGCGTCGAGCCGATCAGCAACTCGTGAAGCTTCGCCGCCACGCCGTCGCTGCCGCGCACGTAAATCGGCAGATGGTCGATCGCGATATCGCCGATGGTGCGCTCGCCGAGCGCGCGCAGTTTGAGGCGTAACCCTGCTTTCACGCCGCGCGGCGTCGCGGCGGCGCCCGTATGCGTAAAGAGCCGCGCCTCCACCAGTTCAAGCGGCGACAACGTGAGCGCGTGCGCCGTGCGAAATTCACAGCGTGTGGCGCCCTCGCCGTCGAAGCGTCCCTGCAGCGCCGTGCCGCGCGGCACCGCCACGCCATCGGCGAGCGCGGGGTGAGCGGGATCGGGCTGAAGTTGCACGACTGTCATCGCAGGCGTCGGCGCGAGATAGTGCGGATACACCAGTTCGGCGAGATGCTGCGTAAAACGCGGGAATTCCGCCTCGATTTTCATCTGCACGCGCGCGGCGAGAAAGCCGAAACCTTCAAGCAAGCGTTCCACATAGGGATCGGCGCATTCGAATCCTTCGAGCCCGAGGCGCCCCGCTATTTTCGGAAATGCTTTAGCGAACTCGTCGCCCATCTCGCGAACGTGCTGCAATTCGCGGCTGTAATACTGGAGAAAATCGGGGTTCATCTTGGCGCACTTTCCTCGTACACGTTTGCCTTGCCGGCTTCCAGATCGAGTTCCGTTCGCAAATAGAGCCGCTCGGGAACCGGATGCGCATGCAAATCGCCCTCGACGATAAACGCCAGCGCGTTGTGTGCGATAGCCGCGCCATCGGACTGGATGGCGCGCACGCGCAAGGTGCCGCGCACGATGCGCGGTTCGAACGCGCCGATGGCCTCGGCAATCAGCCGTTCGATCCGCGTGACTTCCACATCCGACGCGCTCCTGCCCGCAAGGTCCGCGAAGCCGAAGTTCAGCACCGAGGCCGCCACCCACGGATCGCGCGCGATCTCCTGCGCCGAAGCGATGCCTCGCGCATTGAGGAGCCAGCCGATATCGCGCATGACGCTCAAGCGTTGCGCGCGCGTCGAACTGGCGCGCTGCTCGCGGACTTCGCTCGTTGCTTCAGGCGCGTGATCTGTCAACCGCTCCAGCAGCGAGGGCTGCACGCGTTCGGCGTTTTTCGTGCGCATGATCCGCTTACGCCGGCGCGCCCGCCGGAATATTCCACTTGCACTCGACCACCCCGCCAAGCGCCGATCCGGTATTCGGATCCTGCTGCTGATAGGTCACGTGGAACTTCTCGAAGTTGAGCGTGACCGTTTCGGTGAAGCGGTCTTCGCCGTCCGACCCGCCAGTCGAATAGTTCGTGACGAGCACCTTTTCCAGATCGATCGTGTAGTACTCCAATGGTTTGGTGCCCCCCGCCTTGCGCACGGTAAGTTTGCCGGTGGGAAAGTGCTTGCCCGTCACGCAGGCGGTCATGATGGCCGGCGTTGCATGATCCGTGTACTTGGTGACCGAAAGATCGTGCACGTCGACCTTGCCGCCGCCACCGCCCGTTCCGAGGTGCATCGTGCCCGACTGTTCCATGCTCCAGCTCCACGAAAGCACGTCGATTTCGTCCTTGTGCGTCGAATCCAGCGACTCGCCCGTGACCGTACCCAGCTTCAGAAATATATCGACTGCCATTTGGATTCCTTATTGATCGAATTGGTGCAAATTTAACTGGCGGGTCGAATTCAGGCGGCTTTTGCAGACGGCAGCCGCGAAACGAGCCGCAAAGAAACCGTTAGGCCTTCGAGCTGATAGTGCGGACGCAGATAGAACTTCGACGTGTAATAGCCCGGATTGCCCGCCACTTCCTCGACCACGACTTCCGCCGCCGCGAGCGGCCGGCGCGACTTGGTCTCCTCCGACGAATTGGCGGGATCGCCGTCCACGTACTGGAGAATCCAGTCCTGCAGCCAGCGCTGCATGTCGTCCTTCTCCTTGAAACTTCCCAGCTTGTCGCGCGCGATGCACTTGAGGTAGTGCGCAAAGCGGCTGCAGGCGAACAGATAAGGCAGGCGCGCGGCCAGGTTCGCGTTCGCCGTAGCGTCCGCGTCTTCGTACTCGATTGGCTTGTTGAGCGACTGCGCGCCGATAAAAGCCGCGACATCCGAGTTCTTTTTGTGCACGAGCGGCATGAAACCGTTCTTCGCCAGTTCGGCTTCACGGCGATCGCTAATAGCGATCTCCGTCGGGCACTTCATGTCGACGCCGCCGTCGTCGGTGGGAAACGCGTGGACCGGCAGATTCTCCACCACCCCGCCCGACTCGATGCCGCGAATGCGCGAGCACCATCCCCACGTCTTGAACGAACGGTTGATATTCACCGCCATCGCATAGGCCGCGTTGGCCCATGCATACTTCGATGCGTCCGCAGCCGCCGTGTCTTCCTCGAAATCGAATTCTTCTACGGGGCTCGTTTTCGCGCCATAGGGTGTGCGCGCGAGAAAGCGCGGCATGGCAAGACCGATATAGCGCGAGTCTTCGGATTCGCGCAGCGAGCGCCATGCCGCGTGCTCGGGCGTCTGGAAAATCTTCGTGAGATCGCGCGGATTCGCAAGTTCTTGCCACGAGTCCATCAGCATGACGGCAGGGTCCGCGCCCGCGATGAACGGCGCGTGCGCGGCCGCGGAAATCCTCGCCATCTGCGTGAGGAAATCGACGTCGGGACCGCTGTTGTCGAAGTAGTAATCGGCCACCAGTGCGCCGTAGGGCTCGCCGCCGAACTGACCGTACTCTTCTTCGTAAAGGCGCTTGAAAAGCGGGCTTTGATCCCATGCCACGCCCTTGTATTTGCGCAGCGACCGGTGCAGGTCGACCTTCGAAATATTCATCACGCGCAGTTTCAGACTCTCGTCGCTCTCGGTGTTGGTGACGAGGTAATGGAGCCCGCGCCACGCGCTTTCGAGCTGCTGAAAGGGCTCGGCGTGCAGGATGACGTTGATCTGCGCGCTCAGCTTTTCGTCGATGCGCGCGATCAACGCTTCGATGGTGGCGAGCGCGTCGTCGGAGACACGGTGCGTATCGAGCAGCGCTTGCTCGGCGAGCGTGCGTACTGCACCTTCCACCGCTTCGCGCGCTTTCTCCGTGCGCGGGCGGAATGCCTTCTGCAGGAGCGCCTGAAACTCGCCGGAAGCATCCGCCGCTTCGGCTTCGTGCGTTGCCGGTTGCGCGAGCGCGGCGGGGTCGAGTTGGGTATCTGCCATCAGGAGTCCTTTATTCGGAGGCGGCCGCGCCCACGGGCTTCGGCGCGGCGGCAAGCGCGTTCATCAGCGCGGGGTCGTCGAGCAGACGGGCGACGAGCTTTTCCGCGTCGGTCTTGCCGTCCATATAGGTCAACAGGTTCTGCAACTGACTGCGTGTTTCGAGCAGCCTCGCGAGCGGTTCGACGTTGCGCGCAATCGCGGCCGGCTCGAAGTCGTCCATGCTCGCGAAGGTTATGTCAACGCCGATCTTGCCTTCGCCGGTCAGTGTGTTGTCTACCTGCATCGCGACACGCGGCTTCATCGAGCGCAACCGTTCGTCGAAGTTGTCGATGTCGATCTCGAGAAACTTGCGCTCCGCAACAGGCGGCAGCGCTTCATGAGGTTGCCCCGAGAGATCGGACAGCACGCCCATCACGAAGGGCAGGCTGACCTTCTTTTCAGAACCGTACACCTCGACGTCGTACTCGATCTGCACACGCGGCGCGCGGTTGCGCGCAATGAACTTCTGACTGCTCTCCTTGGCCATTTGACCGTTCTCCTGGTTGAGTTTGCGTTGCCGTGCGGCTCGATCATTGCGCCGGCGTTTCGACGGCAGCCGCGCCGACTACCTGAGTCAGTTGCGCGAGCCCTTCTGGCGCAAGGTCCTTCAACAGATCGACAAAGGACTTGTCGACAAGACCGCGCGCCCGTTCGAGCAATAACGGCACCGGACTCGCGGGCTCGTGTTTCGCGTACCAGGCACAGATCCGGTTGAGCGCCGCGGCTACGTCGGCGCGGCTGCCTATCGCGCTGGTTGCGCTGGTTGCGTAGGGCGTTACATTGCCGTCGGCAGCGGCAGGTGTTGCGGCAGCGGCCCCGCCCACGGGTTCCTCCCGATGCACACCCACGTCTGTTTCGAGCAGCGACGATGCGCGCGCCAGCAATGCCTTTAATGCGGCGAAATCGAGCGATTGCGTTGCGCGTACACGCGAGGCGAGCGTCGCTTCGATTGCGCGCACGCCGTGATACGCGGCATCGAATGTTTTCTTCGCGCGCCGCGCCGCGTCAGGCGACATGGCGATCGACGCTTCGATCTGTGCGATGCTCATTACCTCGTGTCCCGCCGGTGCGACGGCTTCGCCATTCGCGTACGACCACTCGCGCAGCGTGACCGTGGAAAGGCCCTGCAGTAGCGGGGTGTCCATGAGGGCTGCGAGCACGCCCTCCGCCTCCGTCCACGCCGCAAGCGCGTTGATGCGCGCCGTGGCGTCGATCTCGTCGTCGCCTTCGCTGGCGTCGAGTTGCGGATGCACGTAGTCCCAATGGCGCTCCAGCAGCGCGGCGGTCAGGACGAGCCCGTCCGCGAGACCGGCGACGCCCTCGCGAACCCAGCGCGCTCGCGCCAGATGCATCAGCACGCGAAGATCGCGCGTGCGGGTCATCAACGCGCTGGCCAGCGCATCGGCAGCTTCCCAGTCGGGCGGCACCGCAGCCACGAGCGTAGCGCCGTACTCCGCTTCCGGCTGGCCGCGTACCGCCTCTTCGAGTTCGCGGAATTGCGCGTCATATTCAAGGTCTGGCCCGCAAGGCTGCGCATGGCTGAGGGGTTCGAGCCACGCCGCCCAGTCCTCACAGGCGATGAATTCGATGGTCATGGCAAGCCGGATAGTTTATTTCGCATTCCATATCAATTGATAATGAATGGCTTCAGCGAAACCGCCGTTCAATGGTTCTCCCTGGCCAAACGCGTCGCTCCAGTTCGATCCGCCCTTCCACAACAGCCCGGCGCGAGGAACTATTCCATTTGCCTGGCCGCTTTTCGCCTGGATGCGTGGAATAGCGGGAAACGCCAGGCTGTTATGGCTGCATCCGCGATTGCACTGAGGCCAGCCATGAAATCCCGCATGACGATATCGAATCTTTCCGTGCCACTGGAGCGCATCAAACCTGTTGGCGGGCGCTTTTCCACCACCGCCGCAGGTCATCAATTCGACCTGACGTTTCGCGTGGAGGTGAAGGCGCCCGTGCTCGGCCGCCTCGTCGCCAACGACATCGAATGCCCTCAACTCCAGTGGAATGAACGCATCGAATGGTTCAGATTCGACACCTCGAACCAGCAATGGGCGTTCGCAGGCGAAATCGCGAGAAACATGTACGCGCACAATCGGGACTCGCAAACCTTCTGGAACTGGCAAAGGTCGCGTTATATGATCGCGACCGACGTGACCAACCGTCCGCCCGCCGCACTCGCGGCGATGAAGAGCGAGGAAGACGCAAAGAAGTGGATTGCGCGTAACGGCTTTAGCTGGAATCTCCACATTCGGGACAAGCCTCGAATGGGCATTCTTGCCGGAACTGGCGGCGGGGGCGGCCTGAGCCTCGTCACCGGAGATACGCGCGCCGTGTCGTCTATTTCGATCTTGGCTTCGAAGGCCAACGCGAGCGAGCGCGGCTCGTGCAGATCCTGGAAACGCAGCAGGGGCGGCTCACGATTCATCACCTCATTCGCGGCGACATCGAGAAAGAGACCATGAATGAACACTCGAATCTCGAACGTTGGCGTTTTCAGCTACGTACGAGCCATCGCTGATTTGTATCCCAATGTGTACGGGGCCGCTTTTGATACGCAAGATTGCACAGGCCGCTTCTCTGGACACATGCGCGATACGTCACGCGGTTCTAATGCATTCCACGCCAATTCTTCAACGTGTTCAAACGGATACCGCTCATGAGCCAGGAAAAAAAAGTGCTGTACACCGGCAAAACTCACACCACCGGCGGCCGCGACGGCGCCGCACGTAGCGCCGACGGCCGTCTGGACGTGAAACTCTCAGCGCCCGGCTCGGCCGCGCCCGGCACCAATCCCGAGCAGATGCTGGCCGCCGGCTGGTCGGCGTGCTTCATTGGCGCAATGGGTCTCGCCGCGCAGAAGATGAAAGTGGCGCTGCCGCCCGACACGGCGGTGGACGCAGAGATCGATCTGGCCGTAGCCGACAGCGCCTATTCGCTGCAGGCGCGCCTGAACGTGAGCGTGCCGGGCGTCGAAGCCGAACTCGCACAGGCGCTTGTGGACGCGGCGCATCAGACCTGCCCCTACTCGAAGGCCACGCGCGGCAACATCGACGTCGTCGTCACGGTCGTTTGACGAAACAGCTTTATCCAATCCCTATGTCAAGAGGTGCATCATGACCCTTCGCAACAAGGCGCTCACGGGCGTATTCGCCGTGCTGCTTTCTTCCTCCGCTCTCGCGCAAACCGCGGCGTCCGCCCCGGCGGCTTCAACCAAGGACCAAGTCCGCGCGCAAATGAAGGCTGACAAGGCCGCGAACAAGGCTTTCTCCAAAACCGTTTGGCAGGCCGTCTACAAGACGAAGGGTCTCGAAGACACGGATATCGCCGTGTTTTCCGAAGCGCGTACGGGCAAGGTCATTCTCGCGGGAATGATCATGGACGCCTCGCAGGAGCAGATCGCGCAGGACGCCGCGGCGAAGGTGCCGGGCGTTCAGTCGGTCACCAGCAAGCTGACCGTGTACGAAGCCCACTGATATTGCGTACTGACTTGTGTGTTTGCGCACGCGCCGGCATCTGTCGAATTTTCATTTCCCGGCGCGTGCGTCGGCTTCGGCCTGATTTTCTGAACGTTTGTCTCCGGTACGGATATAAACGGAATACCAGCGTTCCCCCTCTCTTGTCATCCAGTGTCTGGGGGTTGCGTTTCCGTTCGCATCTCTATCGTTCGTATACACTTCCAGCCACGCTTGCACGAATCCTGAAAGGTTCTTCCCGTGCGGACGAGATATCTCGTACACGCCGGCATTGGGATCGAAAAAGTACAGCGTCCCTCCCCGGCTTTTGTAAAACGCGACCGCGTGCCCCGGTCCTTCCGCCTGTTGCTTCAAGTCGAGCACAATCGCATTGCCCTTGGGTAAATCATGCCCGGCCATTGCGATCATCTCGTCGTGCGCGCGCTCAGAGAGGTATAGCCGGTTGGGGCGGCCTGTATGTTCATTTTTTCCTGAGTACACTACCTGGCGCGTTTTTTCGTCCGGCTTATAGGCGCCCCGCACGAGCTTGAGATCGCTCACCAGTTGATCAAAGGCTTTGTGCCGGTAATCCTTTTGTGTATGCGCGCCCTCCAGCATGGCCGTTTCATTGCGCGGACCGCTCTTCCTGCCGCGCGGTTCGTCCGGCTGCTTTCCCATTAATTTACCCAGCACAGAATGCGTAGGCGGAGAGATTCCGTTACGGATGCGGGAAAGCGGATTCAGGGAATTCGAAAACCGCCTGGTGGCCGGATTTAACAAGGGGCCGTCCGAACGACGCAGCCCGTTTGACGTGGTCAACTTTTCCTTCACCCAATTCAATACGACGCCCATGCATACCCCGTTCGACATCGTTTTCCCGTAATTCGCCTCGACTTGGCTATAAGATTCGCGCTGAACGAATTTATATTCCCGGTGGGCATACTTGTTCAGCGCACGGAAATCCCTTGTCATGTCGAGTCCTTTCGGGAGTTTGCCGACAGTAAGGCAGTATAAAACGAGGCAATGTGAAGCGACCTGTATTCGATAACAGGTCACTACCGGGAATTATTCCGTGCGGGCACGCGCGGCGGTGCGTTCCGGGCGACGCTTTAACGGCCAGCCGTATTCGGCTGCCTGCCAGGCGAGCAGCCCGGGCAAATAGAACAACAGATCGCGTACGCGCCTTGCGCCCGCGAGCGCCAGGCATGTGGGGGCGTCGAACCCGAGCACGCCGCCTATCACGACGAAACCGCCCTCTTGCACGCCGAGGCCGGCCGGGACGAGAAACGCGATGCTGCTCAACATCTGGATCAGCGCTTCGATCACGAACGCCTGCATGAAGGTCGCATCCGTGCCCAGCACGCGCAGCGCGATCCAGATTTCAAGCGCGTAGCCGAGGCATTGAAGCGTCTGCCAGATGAGCACATAGCGCACGACCACACCGGTCTGCCGCCAGATCAGTTTGAGGGATAGGTCGACGCGCGCGGACTTGCCCACGAGATCCACGACCTTGCCGCTCGTGACGCGGTTGAGCGTGCGCGCCGCCCGTTCGAACGGCCGCGCGTGCTGCACGAGCGCGAACAGCACGAGCAGCGGTATGAAGCCTGCAAGGCCCCATGCGAGGCGGCCAACGAATCGCGCGGTATCGGAAGACGAATGTTCGAGCAGGTAGCCCGCGGCGACCAGCGCAAAGAGAACCTGGCTGATCAGCGTAAGTTGCATATCGGCGACGAGGCTCGCGACCGCCACGGGCGGCCGCACGCCCGCACGGCCCAGCAGGCGGAACGAAACGAGTTCCCCGCCCACGCGCGCAACGGGCAGCAAGCCGTTGATCGACTCGCGAATCCATACGATTTTGAGCATTACCGCAAACGACGGACGCTGCGCCGCTCGAATGAGCGTGCGCCAGTCCCAGGCGTTCGCGCACATCGGGAAGATATGCACAGCGGCCGCCAGCACGAGGCCCATGCCCGCGCCGCGCAACAGTTGCAGCACCGTCGCGGGATGCTCGCGCCATACGAGCCATACGGCAATCGCAAGACCGATCAGGGCTGCGATACGTCCCATGTGCTTCATCTGCGGGTGCTCGCTTGTGGATGCTCCCGTCTCATTGTCTCCCCCATCTACTATGACGCTCAGGTCTCGTGGACTGGCGAAAGCATGCCGTTCCTGTCGACGCGAAAGCGCGTGCCGCGCCAAACGACGCCAGACGAGCAAAAGCTCGCAATATAGATCGTGAACTGGACCATTTCCCAAAGGGGTAAGCATAACAGTCCGCTGGACCGCTCGCCGGTCGCACGATCGATGCGGCAGATCAGCCACGCGCGCGTGCACAGCGCCACCGCGGCCAGAACCCATGCGGGCGCGGCTCCCGTGGACAATGCCGCGGTAAGCATGGCGAGCGCGAACGGATGCATCAGTATTGCGCCCAGATGCCCCGCGCGGTCGGCGGCGCGTACGGTGCGGCTCCAGCGCAATTCATGCACAAAGAGTTGAGCGAACGTGTTCTCCACGCATGCGTGCCGCACAAGAATGGGCGGAATGGACACTTGCGCCCCGGCGCGGCGCACGGCTTCACCAATCGCATGATCCTCGGCGAGGTGATGGGCGAATTGCGCGAGACCGCCAATGCGTTCGAGCATTTCGCGCGTCATCGCGATGGACTGTCCGAAGCAAGGCCTCGCGCGCCCGATTGCGAGCCCCGTAATCACACCGGGCAGGAAATGGTAGTTGGTCAATGCCGACGCCACGCGAGGCCAGAAACCAGGCGCGCACAGGCCGCGATACACCACGGTCACGAGGCCGACGCCCGGCTGCTGCAGCGCCCCGACTACCTGGCGCAAATAGTTCGGGTCGACGAACACGTCGCTATCGGCAAAGCACAGCACGTCGTGCTCGGCCTGTTCGAGCATGTTCACGAGATTGGCGACCTTGCGATTGGGACCGTACAGACGCAGATCGGCGACCACCGTGATGTGTGCATCGGGATAACGCACGCGTAGCCGCTCGATGGCGCGGAGGGCTTCATCGCGCGCATCGTGAACACCGAAGAGATACTGGACTTGTGCGGGATAGTCCTGCTCGAAAAAGCTGGCGAGGTGTTCTTCCAGATGCCATTCGTCGCCGTGCAACGGCTTGATTAGCGTAATTGCCGGAAAGTGCAATGGCGTTGCCACCTCACGCGCGAAGAAACGGCCAACCAACGCGCTGGCTGCACAGGTATAGATAATGCCGATCACGGCGCAAAGACCGGTTAGCACTGCTAGCGAATCGAAAAGCAGGGGCAAGAATCCAGGCCATTCGGCGCGCATGACTTCGATTGCCGCCGAAGCGACGGCAAGTGCCGTCACGGCCATCGCAACGATGGCGCCCGTTCGCCCCGTCGCGTGGCCG